>NZ_JACJQB010000064.1 GCF_014696385.1 Pseudanabaena mucicola FACHB-723 | reverse complement strand
TGTCCTTACTCGTATTAGCGCGATCAGAAATGCCGACACAAATGCTAGTCTTGCTGCATTCCATTGCAGATGCTGCTGCAACATTTCTCGGAATAGGTTAATCTCTTTGATAGGGGTTTTATGGTTAGATGTGGTTATCTTTTATAAAACCCCTTTCTCTCTACTTTTGCAACTTTTTGTCCTGTACTTAGCTCCACAAGTATGAAAGTAGCCAAATCGCTATAAACTGAAGGATAGACAAAACATAGCAATAAACAAGATTTTCACTTGGTTACAGCTTGCTGCATCTGAAGCATCCTAGGTCATTACCGATATATGAGAAAGCTACTAAAGGGTTTACACAAATTTCAATCCTCCTATTTCCCTGCCAATCAAGAGGTTTTTGAACAACTCGCCGATGGACAAAAGCCGAGAGTATTGTTTATCACCTGTTCTGATTCGCGGATTGTGCCACACCTGATTACCCAATCTGGGGTGGGTGACTTGTTTATTATTCGCAATGCAGGAAATTTAGTGCCACCCTTTGGTTCTGCAAATGGCGGAGAAGGCGCTGCGATCGAATATGCCATCCATGCCCTCGGTATTGAACAGGTAATTATTTGCGGTCATTCCAACTGTGGCGCAATGAAGGGCTTACTCAAGCTGGAAAAACTGCGCACTGAGATGCCGCTCGTGTACGAATGGTTGCAACATGCTGAGTCCACCCGTCGCCTCATCCATGAAAACTATGGTGATTTAAAAGGTGATGAGCTATTGGCGATGACGATGGCAGAAAATGTCGTCACTCAAATTGAGAACCTCAAAACCTATCCTGTGGTTCGCTCTAAGCTCCATCAAAATAAGATGGCGATCTACGGCTGGATCTATGACATTGAGACAGGCGAAGTGCTTTCCTACAATCCTGTCACCGATGAGTTTGATGTACCGCAAACTATTCTTTCTGATGCACCCCATGAGAACTATGTAACTACTAGTGCGCCACCTATTCCTGAAACGGAAACTGACCAGACCGCTCGGCGTAATTTAGGTGATTTACCTGCATGGTTGCCCTACTTCCAAGCCGAACGAATTTATCGTGGCTCAGCCAATTAATTTCATCAGCGAGTTGCGGCGCGAAGCGCCGCAACTCGCTGATTTATAATTCAAATATTGCTTTTAACATGCCTGCTTCCGAATCGGGATGAATTTGGAAACCAAGCTTCCGACAAATGCTTTGCATGGTTTGATTACTGGTCAGAATGTAACCAATGATGGCATCCATTTTTTCCTCTTTCCCAACTGCGAGTAGTCTTCTCATTAACTCCGTACCTAAACCTTGGTGCTGATATTGATCGCCAACGATGAGCGCAAATTCGGCTTCATTAGTTCCATGCAATTTGCTGAGTCTCGCCACGGCCAAAATTTCATGCTCTGAAGTTTGCGGATTTTTGTAGTCGGCAGCTAAAATCATGGCGCGATCGTAGTCAATAAAGCAGATGCGAGTTAGCCTTTCGTGAGAAATACGCTGCTTGAGCTTGACAGTATGGGCATAGCGCAGATAAACGCTCTCTTCTGACAGATTTTTATGAAATTTCACCATCAGTGGCTCATCTTCAGGACGAATCGGACGAATCATGATCTGATCGCCTGTACGAGATGACCATGACTGCATGTACTTGGTGGGATAGGGACGAATCGCGGGAACTGGTCGTTTGGTAATATCTGCGCTGGTGTGCAGTAATACCCGCGCATCAAGGGCGATCATCCCTTCTGGTGAAACCGTCAAAGGATTAATATCAATTTCCCGAATTTGGGGTTGCTCGACAATCAATTGACTAAAGTTAACCAATAGTTGCTCCAGTTTATCCATGTCAATGGCGGCGCGACCACGAACCCCTTGTAAGGCTTTATAGATATGGGTCTGTTCCATCATCCGCCGCGCTAGGGTCGTATTTAGTGGCGGTAAAGCGAGTGAGCGATCTTTAAAAATTTCTACCAGTTGACCACCCATACCAAAGAGCATCACTTCGCCAAACTGTGGATCAAGGCTGCTACCGAGAATTAGTTCGTAGCCCTCCATTTTCACCATGGGCTGTACGGTAACACCCAAGAAAGCTTTGGCATCGATCGATCGCACTTTGGTGGCTATTGCAGCAAAGGCTCGGCTGACTGCGCCCGCATCGCAGAGATTGAGGCGCACGCCCCCAACATCGGTTTTATGGGTAATTATTTTTGAGTGCAGCTTTAGCACCACAGGATAACCAAAGCGATCAGCAATTTCGACGGCTTCTAGATCACTGGTGGCGATTTCGGTGGGAACGGTGGGGATACCATAGGCAGTCAGTAATTGCTTCGATTCGTATTCCGTTAACAAACTGCGATCGCAACTAGTTGCTTGTGCCAAAATCTTGGCAGCCAGATTACGGTCAGGTGCATGGAGATCAGAGTCTAGGGGTAGCGATGGAGTTTCGTAAATACCGCGCAAATTGTAGCTATATTGCCACATGTAATTAAACAATCTGACCGCCGTATCGGGATAGGGGAAGGTGGGAATGTTCGCCTGATTAAGAACCTGTGTGCCGACGGCAACCTCTGCGCCACCCATCCAACTCGATAGTAATGGTTTACCCAGTTGGCTATAGGCTTTGAGCTTCTCTGCCGTCTGCGTGGGATTAGTCATCGCTTGCGGTGTCAAAATTACTAGCAGACCGTCACTATTGGGATCATTAGCAATCGCTTCTAAGGTTTGGGCATAGCGATCGCTACTGGCATCTCCCAAAATATCAATGGGATTATGATGACTCCATTGCGGCGGCAGAAACTGATCGAGTTGCTGTAATGTTTCGGGTGCAAGTTCCGATAACTCACCACCGCCACTGATTAGGGCATCGGTGGCAATTGCCCCCGGCCCACCTGCATTGGTGACAATAGACAGACGATTACCCTTGGGGCGCGGTTGTTTTGCAAGGATTTCTGCCATATCAAATAGGTCGGAGATGGTATGGACTCGCAACACACCACAACGACGGAAGGCAGCATTAAGAACCGCATCGCTACCTGTGAGAGCGCCTGTATGGGAAGCCGCCGCCTTAGCTGCAGCTTCGGTAAAACCAACTTTGAGAACAATAATTGGTTTGTCGATCGCAACTTCGCGAGCCGCCGACAAAAATGCGTGGGCATCACCAATTGATTCCATGTACAACACAATGCTGTGGGTATGGGGATCATCGCCAAGGTATTCAATTAAATCACCCCAACCAACATCTAACATAGAACCAATGGAAACAAAGGCACTAAATCCCACATTTTCACCAAGACTCCAATCTAAAATGGAGGTACAAAGTGCGCCACTTTGACTGATAAATGCCACATTCCCCGCCCTTGCCACTGAACCCGCAAAAGTCGCATTTAGTCCTACCAGTGGGTTCATTACTCCCAAACAGTTGGGACCAATAATTCGCATCCCACCCCGCCTTGCTTCGGCTAAAACTTCCTGCTCTAGAGCTGCTCCCGCTTCCCCAATTTCTTTAAAACCTGCTGACACAATAATCGCTCCTTTTACGCCCACGGCAACACATTCACGAATCACCTGTGGAACTGTCGCCGCAGGAGTGGCAATAATCACAAGATCGACGATTTCAGGAACGCTAGCAATATTAGGATAGGATTTAATCCCCAAGATACTATGGCGCTGTGGATTAACAGGGAAAACTGTTCCCCCAAAGGGACTGCGAATTAGGTTCCATAATAGGGTGCGTCCAACACTACCCTCTCGCTCACTTGCTCCAATTACGGCAACAGAACGGGGATGAAAAATACAATCAAGGGGATGACGCTGTTCTTTCCAAATGTCATGGGCGGGATCATTCGCACACATTGGATTTGTTAAGTTTTTGTCCATACTACCCTCCTTAGTTTAACGAAAGGAATTTAGCAATTATTAGCAATTAATAGTGCCGATTTCCCTGATTCTATTTATACCAATTTGCGATCATGCAAATTACTAATCTTGGGTAAAAGTATTAGTTTGTAACACTTGTAAGCTTTATACAAAAGTAGGGACAATTCATGAATTGTCCCTACTTTTATAATGCAGGTTTTAATCACTGATTAGCTGACCAAAAGTGCGATTAGGATCGCGGCGGCAGTGATCAAAATGGCAAATACTAATTGCGATCGCAGTTGGAGTTTTTCTTCAGTAGTGGGAGTAATTGGCTCTTCGACATACATTTGTGGCATAACGGCAAAATTGTTGAGGATGCCGCGTTCATCCACTGTGTAACCACTAGCAGAGTATTCTTTTGTTGGTGGAGCTTCTATAGGAGGTAACTTACTCTCTACACCATAACTATTGCTGGCGGGCATGTTTTCGAGGTTGATGGTATTCATATCGGTAGTTCCTCCATGAATATGTCTGTTTATCAATAATAGTAATTATACCATGGGAATCTTGTGAGAACTCACCTCGCAAGCAAAGTGATAAGGGTCTCAAAAGTCGTAAAATAGAGGTGTCAGCAACTTCCTAAACTTCCTGAATTTTCTAATTATGGGGAGGTGATGCAATTGTGTTATGCAAGAATCGTCTTTTCAGGTTTTGTGGCACTGTTTTAGGAGCATTCATCATCAGCTTAAGTGTAAATGCTTATGCTGACAGTAATTCCCAATCTGTTATTTCTGCATCTTTAGCCAACTTAGCCGATGGAAATTATCAACTTTGTAGCCAACCCCAACCCCTAGATTGGCATGGTGGGGATACTGGGGTTTGCTTTAATTTTGTGAAAACAGGTGAGCGTGTGAGTGGATACTATGGCTATCCTCGCACCGATAATTTTATTTGTGTACGCGGTCAGGTGAATGGCAGTCTGGTCAAGGGAGAGGCTCTCGCTATATCTTGGGGTGGTCGCCAATGGATGAATATTCCCAAGCATGAATTTACATGGGATGAGGAAGGACATTTGGCAATTAGTGATGGAAAGATAACGCGAACCATTACCGATGAACGGGGTGGGCGGACTGAATGGATCTTGTTTAGTGATGCGAAGCTAGACACCAAGGGCTTTTATCGATCTGAGCATTTGTCGATGACTCCTCCATCACAACTATGCCAATGGTATAATCAATCCCCAAAACACCAATAAAAGCGCAAGAGCAATGAGTGACAAGATTACATGGACTGCCGAAGCTGAGGCAAAACTGAAGGATATTCCCTTTTTTGTAAGACCGTTTGCGCGGAAAAAAATTGAAAAATATGCTCAGGAAAATAGTTTCTCGCCAATCACGGTTGAGGTTTATGACCAAGCGAAAAAAATATTCAATAAAAAGTTTGACCAAATGAACTAATTATCGCGCTCTGCGCTGATGTCACACCCAGAGCAATTGCTGATCAGCAATTGCTCTTTATGGCAAAACTTGCTTTGCTACATTTGCTGTAGGATATGGGTAAGTTCTGACATAGGGCTTACAACGCAAATATGAGTGAAATATCAGGGCAGTCATTAGGGGAATCAGTATGGAAGCGGTTACGTCATGGCAACATTAGTTCCTGTGAACAAGCTCTCCAATTTTTGGTTGATGGTGATGGCAAGGTACATCTCGACTCTCTAGATCAGGAATTAACGAATCGTTTTTTTCGAGAATTTGAAGACCGCACCGTGTTGCCTCCTGTGATCCCCCTATTGCTGTGGCGCAACTGCTTTTACATTGGCAGTCCCCAAAATGTCAGTAATCAGCAGATCAAGCTAATTTGCGATCGGACTTTAACTGAGGTGAAGGTAATTGCGATCGCTAGTGAAAGTTATCGCAAATGGTTTCGCCGCCAAAATATTCCTAACCCCAACGCGATTCATTCAGCACAGGCGATCAATCCGCTCACAGGCGAAACTGAACAGGCTGATATTAGCGAAGTTACCGATCTCTATTTGGCTCAGGCTGTTGATCAAACTCGACGGATCAATGCATTAATTTCAATCGCATTGCAACATCGAGCCAGTGACATCCATCTAGAGCCAACCCCAACAGGATTGCGGGTGCGCTATCGCATTGATGGAATTTTGCGCGATATCAAAACCTTGCCCCTCGAAATTAGTCGTAAAATCATCGTAGCTCTGAAGGTGATGTCGGACATGGATATTGCCGATAGTCGCCGACCTCAAGATGGCAGAATCGGCAAAGAATATACCAGTGATGACAGTCTGTATAACAATCTCGATATGCGGGTGAGTACATTGCCCTGTGTCTGTGGCGAAAAAGCAGTCATTCGGCTGCTGCCCCGTGACAATCCTTTTTCTAACCATTTGGAATATCTAGGATTTTGCGATCGCACCCTAAAAATTTATGAAAGTTGGTTGCGCCAGCCCCAAGGTCTGATCATCATGACTGGCCCCACAGGCTCAGGTAAAACCAGTACCCTTTACACCAGCTTGCAAGCCATTGCTCAAGAACATGTCAACGTCATCACCGTAGAAGACCCCGTTGAATATATCTTGCCCAATATTACCCAAACCCAAGTATGTGAACCCGCGGGCATGACCTTTGCCGCAGGACTACGGGCTATTTTACGACAAGATCCCGATATTGTTATGGTTGGTGAAGTGCGTGATCCTGAAACCGCCGAAACGGTTGTAAGGGCTGCGCTCACAGGACATTTAGTGCTGTCCACCATGCATACCAACGATGCCGCTAGCGCCATTCCGCGACTTAAGGATTTGGGCCCCGATCCAGGATTAATTAGCGATGCTTTGTTAGGGGTGGTCGCCCAGCGTCTCGTTCGCAAAAACTGTCCCCATTGTGCGGTTGCTTATCAGCCGACTAATCTTGAATTACAGGCAATTCGCCTCAATTCTGAAGATCTTGATCTCACCCATTGGCGCAAGGGTAAGGGCTGCGAAAAATGTTTTTCGACTGGCTATATTGGGAGGGAAGCCGTTGTGGAATTGATTGATATTGACGATACTTTTCGACAAATGATTTACGAAGGAACGATTGCTCAAATGAATTGCTACCTTAATGAGATTGATTTTATGTCTTTTCGTAGTTCAGCAATTGAAAAGCTAAACGCGGGGATCACTACAATTGATGAAGTTTTGAGGGTGTTGCCTCGCAGTTCCTTACATCGAGTGCCATCAAAGACGGCAAGACATACGCATATCAAAGCCGTCAGCACCTAACCAACTAGAATTTTGTGCCGACCACCACGCAGTCGGCACAAAATTCTAGGCTTGTACCTTTACTCCTCGCCAAAAAGCAACATATCCCTTAATTTGTTTAGCAGCATCCTTTGGCTCTGGATAATACCAAGCTGCATCTTTATTTGTCTCCCCATTAACTTCAATGCTGTAATAGCTGGCAACACCTTTCCAGCCGCAAGTTGTATGGGTGTTGCTAGGTTTGAAGTATTCTAGATTGAGTGAATCCGCAGGGAAATATTGATTTCCTTCTACAACTTCACAGCGATCACTTTCTGCTAACACAACACCATTCCAAATAGCTTTAGTCATACTTTTTTGAGTGATTACATGATTATTTTGTATATTCTATCGTCTGATAACCCCAGCTAGTTAACTTTAGGGTTATTATTGTCATCTAGAGATAGACAATTTGCTTGATTTTGACCTAGTAAGATTTGAAAAATGCTTTTAATTACAGTTGGTACGGAACAATATCAATTCAATGCTCTGATGCATTGGGTTGAGGTATTAATTAAGTATCAACTTATCAACGAAGAAGTCTTAGTCCAGTATGGCGCATCGACCTATTTACCTGATGGGGCAAGAGCCTATCGTAACCTGCCCGAACAGGATTTTTTAAAATTCGTTGATCAGGCAAGTCTCATCATTAGTCATTGTGATGAGAGTGTTGCTCAATTACTAGAAGATAAAGATGTTCCCTATGTACTTGTGCCAAGGCTGCATCGGTTTCGCGAAAACAGTGATAATCATCAAATGGAAGTGGCTGAGGATTTTGAGCGTTGCGGTATTGCGATCGCAAGATCTCCCGGAGACTTAGTCAAATTCATCAAACTGCAACAGTCCTTTAATGTAAAGCCAAAGATAGGGGAAACACAGTTATGTGAATACTTGCAAGCCCAATATCAACCGCAAAAATTAATGCTGGTTTGTGCGGCGGGGGGCTATTTTCGCTATATGCAAAGCTTGAAACCATTCTGGCAAAACTATCCCAATCGAGTTTGGGTATCCCTCCGTACAACGACTACCGAAAGAGAAATTGAAGATAGCTTGCGATATTGGGGGTATCCCACTTTTAAGAATAACTTTATTAATTTTATCCGCAACTTTCTATCTGCTTTTAGCGTTGTACTTCGCCAAAAGCCAGATGTCGTAATTACGACCAGTTCCTTCTTTTCTGTTCCCTATCTGCTATTAGCTCGATGGTTATGTGGTAGTAAGGTGATCTGCATCGAATCAAAAACTCGGTTTCATGATGTTAGCTTGGCAACTTCTATCTTGATGAAATTACAAGTGCTTGATCTCATTGTGGTGAGGAGTGAAATTGTTGCTAATCGTTATCCAAAATCCATCTATATTCCTGTCACTGAAAATATAGAGGATAAGCTCCTAACTCATAGCAAAAATAGGGACTATAAGCAAGCTTCAATAGTTAGCTTTGAGCAAGTTGCATTTATATTTAGTCCTGAGCAACTAGTATTCTCGACGGTTAGAGAATTTTTAAATGATTTTCAAACGATATGTCATGCCGAAGAGTTTTACACAAGAATTGTGATTGACATGAGTCACACTACTAATATTGATACTTCAGGGTTAGGGGCTTTAAATCAATGTTTAGAATTGGCAAGTGAAAGGAAAACGGAACTAGTGTTTTGGAGTGTGAGTGAACCAATTAGTAATTTAATTGAAAGATCTACAATCAAATCAGCCTTTGTACTTGAGAAATCTACTAACACGTTTCGTTTCTCGAATTCGATTCAAATGACTAAAGTCAGGAATATTACTACATTTGGATTGTTTCTATTTCGGACACAAAAACTACTCAAAAATATTCCTGTACTCAAAATATTTTATCTCGTCTTAAAATTCTTTTTCCCCTTTATTGATATCGATCCCAGTGTCCCAGTCCATCCTTCTGTTCGTAGTTTCCTCAAGAGAATATTAGATATTGTTGGCTCTCTCATCGGTTTGGGTTTGACAGCCTTGATATTTGTACCAATTGCGATCGCAATTGTGTGTGAGAGTAAAGGCGGAATTTTCTTTGTCCAAGTTCGTTGTGGACTGTTAAGCAAGCCTTTCCGAATCTGGAAATTCCGCTCAATGGTGCAAAATGCAGAACAACTCAGACATAAGGTGGAAAATCAAGTACAAGCAAGTTCGCAAACCAAAAGCTCAAATGGCAATGATCTATCTGGCGATAAATTCTTTAAAAATGCCGATGATCCCCGTGTAACTAGGATTGGCAAGTTTTTAAGAAAGACTAGTCTCGATGAATTTCCTCAATTTTGGAATGTTCTGGTTGGCGATATGAGCCTAGTTGGTACTCGTCCTCCCACCTTTCAAGAGATTAATTCCTATGAGCTAGAAGTGGAATATGATGATGAACGCTATACCGAATGGAATCGACTAGATGTAAAACCAGGGATTACGGGTGTGTGGCAAGTCAATGGTCGCTCTAATGTCCGAAGCTTTGCAGAGGTGGTTAATTATGACATTCAATACCGTAAAAGATGGAGTATTTGGTACGATTTGCAGTTGATTGCCCAGACAATTTTATGTCTATTTGATAAAAGGAATCGCGCAGTTTAGGCTGTGTCAATGCAATTGAAAAGTCATAGCAAAGCATTGTATTCTTTTAAGCAGTATAAAGTGTTATCTAAAGCATCACAAGGGAATCATGGAGCAAAACTGGTCACAACTGCTAAAGCAGCTTATTGATAGACAACCGCTAGCCCCTGAGCAAGCAACATCGCTAATGCAAGGTTGGCTAGAAGGTGCGATCGCACCAGAACTATCGGGAGCAATTTTGATCGCTTTGCAATGTAAGGGAATTGAAGCTCCAGAATTAGCCGCAATGGCAAAAGTATTACAATCCCAAAGCGAAGGACAGAAGTTTAATCAGTTCCTCGCGCATATTGTCGATCGCAACAAGCCCCTAATTGATACCTGTGGCACCGGTGGCGATGGCGCATCCACCTTCAATATTTCTACTTCCGTTGCCTTTGTCGTTGCAGCCGCAGGTATTCCTGTCGCAAAACACGGCAATCGTGCTGTTTCTAGTCGCTCTGGCTCGGCAGATGTATTAGAAGCGATTGGGGTACATTTAGGCTCATCGACGAAAAAAATCTATGAAGCACTCCCTGCCGTGGGGATTACCTTTCTATTTGCCCCGAACTGGCATCCTGCCATGAAAGCCGTGGGGGCAATTCGCCGCAGCTTAGGAGTTCGCACAGTTTTTAATTTAATCGGTCCCCTTGTTAATCCTCTCCGTCCGACTGCTCAAGTTTTGGGAGTGTACAATAAGCCACTCACCCATACTGTTGCCGAGGCTTTGCGTCTGTTAGATCTGCAACAAGCAGTGGTATTGCATAGCCGTGAAGGTATGGATGAAGCGGGTTTAGGTGACTTGACAGATATCTCATTTTTGAGTCATGGGCAGGTTACTGAAGAAGCGATTGCACCGCAAGAGCTAGGATTAATTCATGCCTCAATTGATAGCCTTAAGGGTGGCAATGTTCAGGAAAATGCTGACATTTTGCAGGCAGTTTTACAGGGCAAAGGAACCCCAGCCCAAACTGACTGTGTTGCCCTAAATAGCGGCTTAGCTCTGCGAATTGGTGGGGCAGCAAGTAGTTGGCAGGAAGGCGTGAGACTTGCTTCAGAAATTTTAAAGAATGGTGCGGCTTGGGATAAGGCAGAAGCTCTAGTTAAATTCTTGAAATAGTTTTTTAGCTTGATCTTGTGCTATCTACTACGCAGATGGCACAAGATGCTATTGAACTGATGGCGTAAATAATACTGAACAATTTCGCCCTTGTTGTTTGGCATCATAGAGCGCTTGGTCAGCTTGATGAATTAAGTCATAGGGCGAGCGAGCAAGGCTAGGAATCTCAGAAGTGATGCCCACACTGACACTGACAATATTGCTAACACTAGAATCTTGGTGTGGAATTTGGAGATCGCGGATTGCCTGATGCACATGTTCTGCAACTGTAATTGCACCTTTAAGATTGGTATTGGGCAAGATTACAATAAACTCTTCGCCTCCATAACGAGCGACGAGGTCGGCAGAACGATGCAGTAAATTATCGACAGCTTGAGCAATTTTAATCAGGCATTCATCCCCTATTTGATGTCCATACAGATCGTTGTAGCGTTTGAAGTAGTCAACATCAAACATTAGTAACGATAATGGTTGCTGTTCGCGGTGCAATCTCTGCCATTCGATAGTGATCCGCTCGTTAAAACAACGTCTGTTGGCAATTTGCGTAAGTGCATCAAGATTAATTAGTCTTTTTAATTCTTGATTGTTCTTCCGCAAATTAGCTTCAGCATTTTTGCGATCGCTAATATCTAAGTAGCCATGCAGAATTATTTACACATATCCGAACTAATGGGAAGATTCTAAGAATCACCATATCCGAACTAATTACTGTGAGACTAATTGAGCCACTT
>NZ_JACJQB010000063.1 GCF_014696385.1 Pseudanabaena mucicola FACHB-723 | reverse complement strand
ATCACTGCCGATAATGCTCTCAATTGGTTCCATCACTGCGGTATCGTTTTTCAGCGCCTTAGGTAAGTTCTTTGTGGTGCTCTTGATCTCAATTTGCTGTAACTGTCGAATAATTGGCACAATGTTGTACATCGAGATATCGGCACGGCCTAAAATTTCTTGGAGAGCGATCACTGCTTGCTCATATTCTTGCGCAAATTGATGGGCATGAATTTTAGGGACATCAGACTTAGAGATTTGCAGTGACTTTAAGATACCGTTGCGCGTTTGACCGATTAAGGCACGGGGAATTTCCGAAATTGCTTTTTGTCGTAAATACTTAAATCCACGCATACTAGTTGCATACATTGGAGGTAAACGATTTAACGCATAAGCTGCTACTTCACTCTGATTAATTTTCTGTAATATTGCTGGGGTTGTACACCTCTCAATCGCTAAAAACACAAGATGCTCTAAAACATTGGTTATCCCTAATTCAGCACGGAGAGTATAGGATTCCAAAGCCCTATGTTCAATTGCAATCACATCACGCAATTTTTTTTCTTCTGCCCAAGAGTTCGCCTTCTGCTCATATATTTTTATTTTAGATGATTGCTTACTCATAAATCTTTTGGAGGAAGCAAGTAGCGCTTTTTGATGTCTATTGAGGTGACTAACTTCTTGGATTACAGTCTCTTCTTCAGCCTGAATTACTGTATCAAACTGATAACTATCATTGAGTTTATTAGAAGATTGATTTAATATGTCTTGAACTAGATTAGGAACATCTCGCCAGCGTAAATATTTCTTTCCAAATAATTTACTTAACTGATACAATAGCCCTGAACTATTCAGAAATAGTTGATTTGGAAGTGGTGTAACATCATGAATTGGATCGCCAAAAATTACAATCTGATTTCCTCTCTTGATTAACTGAACGATACGAGGATGTAGTTCATTAAGCGCACGATCATATTGATACTTCCATCCAGTCATTGAGGTGGCAAACATTGGGGGTAAACGATTTAATGTATATGCCAAAACCTCTGCAACTTTAATTTTCTGTTGCAATTCTGGTCTTAGTTCATTCATTTGGTTATAGATTTCATTGACAACAATTTCTTCTAAAACATTTACAAATGTACTCATACACTAATCCCTGAAGCATGAATGAACAACCCTAACTAGTCGTTAAACAGAAAACAGAAATCTGAAGCTAATTTTAAAACAAATCTATTAACTGAAATATAGACAAAAGTAAAAGTCAATGAATGCTATGTAGTCCCCCGTAAATTGGGCTATAAAAGCTTTTTTAACGTAAATTACGAACGGCTAGCGTAAAGCGAAGCCAATCAAATTCCATAAATTTCATAAATTAAAATTGACGATACAACAACAAGTCTAAGCGCCTAAAAATTTATGTTTGTTAATTTAGATAACGAACAATCTATGCCAATCATAACAAAATAGCCACTGTGACTTGAAGGGACAAATGGCTGAATCTTTATATTTACTTAATCAATCAACAGCCTTACAAACAATAAGCGTGTATCACTTGCATAGCAGTCGATACAAGCCTATTGCCTTTAGCCAAGACGATAACCGAATCCTCTAACTGTAACAATATGCTTAGGATCGCTAGGATCTACTTCAATTTTTTCTCGCAACCAGCGAATATGCACATCTACGGTTTTGCTATCGCCTACGAAATCTACACCCCAAACTTTTTCTAATAGCTGTTCCCGTGACCATACCCGACGGGGATGGCTCATAAATAAGTCAAGTAAGCGAAATTCCTTAGGCGATAAATTAACTTCCATCTCATTAATTGTGACCCGACATTCGTCAGGGTACATGGTGATATCACCAAACTTATAAACTGTTGTGGCATTGTTAGAATTGTTATTGGCTGTCAAGAAATCACGGCGACTGCGGCGAAGCAATGCACGGCAACGAGCTACCAACTCTCTCATCCCAAAAGGTTTACTTAGGTAGTCATCAGCGCCGACTTCTAAGCCAACAATACGATCAGACTCATTACCCCTAGCACTGATCATTAATACAGGTACGTTGTTACCTTCGTGACGCAAAATGCGGCAGAAGTCTAGTCCATTAATGGAAGGTAACATCACATCTAAAATCACCAAATCTAGCTTTGCGGCAGTTTTAGCAACTTGCAAAGCGTTATACCCATCCTCAGCCAGTAATACGCTATAGCCCTCCTCTTGTAAAGCTAGTGCGATCGCGTCTTGAATAATCGCTTCGTCTTCGACGACTAAGACACAACCGACGGTGTTTTTAGGAGCCGAGGGAGCCTGTTCTGTTAAGAGCATAAAATTTTATTGGGGTTGGTCTAACCGTATCTAATTTTACATTGATTAATGGCAAATTATGTAATCCATAGACTGCTAATAATGGATTTTGCCACATTTTTTACGGTTTGATTCAACGATCGCGCAATTTGAATATGTGGCTCATCAGACTCAATCGGTAAGATCTGTGTCATGTTTCCTTGATTAAACTGCTGGATTACCAGATTAGCGGCTTCTAAACCTGTGACATAGGCTTTTTCCTGTGACCAAGAACCATGATTGGTAATAATCCAATCGCCGCTCATGTACAGATTTGGAAAACTAGTGATCCCTCTTAGTAAATGCTGATAGCTACCAGGGGAGAAATGGGTGACCGCACGCGGTAAGCGTATTACACTGCTGTCGATGATTTTAGCGTTGTTAAATTCGGGAATACAGTCGGTAAGATATTTTTGGACGATCGCAATAATTTCCTGATTATCGAGGGGTAGAAATTGATTGGCGTGATAGAAGTCAACTTCAATGACAGAGACAGTCTCATCGGCGTATTCATCATGGAGCGCATTCAGGTCAAAAAATGTCCAACCCGTGGTTTGGTCAAAGCCAAAACAAGCATTAGATGGGCGGGGAATCTTGATTTTGCGATCGCACCATAGGCGTACTGCTAGCACATCAACAGCCCCTAAGTTCATGAGATTACGAAACTCGCGGCGTTTTTGCAAAGCAGGGCTACTGGTGATAATCTTTTGCATTCCTGCAATACCAACCGAGAAAATGACTGCATCGGCATCAAAGCTTTCGTCACCGCAAATTACGCTCGTCACCTGTCCATCAGTATTAACGCGCACATCACTCACACGACGATTGGTGAGGATTTTGCCACCCAACTCTTGAATGCGATCGCACCAAGGTTTAAAGATTTTCTCGCCAACTGTGCCACGACACCAGACCACATCAAAATCGGCTTGATGCGCCAAAATAAAGTAGTACAACATTCCCAAAGCTGCTGCTGCTGAACATTGCTCACCGGGGGCAAAAAGTCCGACCAATAGCATTGGCTCAAAGGATTCACGATAGAGGCGCTCGGATACGCCATATTGATAGAAAAGCTCTCTGGCGGTCATGCCGTCGTAACGCTTCCAAGCCTCATCGGAATTGTCAAAATCAACGACTGCATACATTAGGGGTAATGCCGAAAGTCGATCACTGAGGGGTAATCGTTTAAACTGCGTATAGGCAAATGTACCAAGGGGCGATGGTAAGCGAGGCAAGTCTTGGAAAATCGGTGACTCCACCTCCAAACCTGCGGGGGAATATTGTGCCGACCGCGTCCATGGGGTAAAGGGATCAAGCTCTAATTCTTTAACTAGCGAGAAAATATTGCGATAGGGATACCAAAATCCATGTATACCAGCTTCGACCGATCGCCCACCCTCGGTTTTCCAACCAGCTACCAATCCACCAGCCTGAGCACCTGCCTCTAGCAAAGTTACGTCATAGCCCTGTTTGGCAAGTTGATAGGTTGCACCTAAGCCAGCCCAGCCTGCGCCCACGACAATTACTTTTGGTGTTGTTTGTGTTTCGGTCATTTTGTCTGCTGTGTAATTTGATTGTGGGGGAATTTACCAAGCCAAGGCTGCCTTGCCATCAACTTGCAATAAATAAGAAGTCTTGCTAGGCAAGGCTTCTTATAGTCTTTTGCTAATTTTAAATCCGTGGGAATCAGTGCCACAGGTGTGCATTAATCCATGCATATCGGCGAGATGGCGAATTTCTTCAGTTTGTCGCGGGCTAGGCTTCCAAGGATCGCTGTTATCGTAACCATAATAAGTTTCAACACCATCAATACCAAGGGCAGCCGCCGCAGGAATCAAGTCTTCAGGTGTACGCCGATAACGAGCGGGGTGAGCTAAAACTGCTAACCCTCCCGCTAAATGAATCGACTTGATCACGCTAATTGCTTGATAATCCAGACCTGCGGTGGTTTTGTTTTGCAGATAGGGTTTCATTGCCTCATGGGCAGGATCAAAGCTATAGCCCAGAATATGCACTTCCGTAAAAATGAGACTGGCATTGACTTCAATCCCCGTCCATAAAGTTGGCAAGGATTGGGGAGCACTGGATTGGCAAGCAAAACGCTCTAGATATTGCTTAGCAATGTAATACCCTGAGACAGCATGGTGATCGGTAATTGCCAGATCTGACACGCGCAAAGAGATCGCCTGTTGAATTAAGTCCACAGGCTGCATTTTTCCATCGGAATGCACCGTATGCAGATGAAAATTTAACCTATGCGGACAACTCATGGCATCGACGGAAGCAAAAATATTTCGCAGCCTACTAGTTGCGCTCGACTCTGATATCAATGGCGGAGTTTGAGTTACCATGGCAAATCTCTACATAAGCAAATCTTTAACAATTCTTAATTTCTTAACCATAATTTTACCCAGATTAGGGCAAGCATCTTTACTTTTATTGAAATAAATTCTCAAGCCCAGCCAACTGACAGGCTAGCAGTAAGACCAAAACTAAAAATGGCTATGCTATTTTTAGTTTTGAAAATCCTTCAAAATCCCACACATAACGTTTGCAAATATCTACTGAGATTTAAGGATATTGATCGTACTGAATTTGCTCGACCGCATTGCAATCAAGAATATATTCAGATTGCTCGTAGTAACTAGGTAATAGTTCACGAGTGACGACTTTTCCCAAATCTGCCTCAATTATGGCGGTGATTGCAACGCATTCACTACCAGACATATCGATCGCCCGCTCAACGATTTTGCCATCTTTCCCGATTAAGTACTCGATACGTTGATACTGCGACATGATCTATTAGTTTTTCTCAACAATAACAATTACTCATATTCTAGCGTCTCTATATCCAATTGATCAAAACTGTGCCATATCGCTGACAATTCTCAGTCATTTTTGTAAATCTAAAGCCCTGCTTGCCGATATGCCATCGGTGGCCGTACCAAAGTACCAAAGTGAGGCGGCCGCTTCGGCGCGAGTTACGGGCTTTTGGGGTTGTAATAGGGTTGTAAAGCCAAAACTACGCCGAATATTGGAAATGTCGCGTAGTTGAGCATCGGCAAAAATAGCGCTAAGAGCATCGTCACTAATGCGATCGCTATCTTGAAATCCCCATGACTGACGAATATTTTCTAAGGTAGCTCTGGGAAGTGGTTGACGTAGATCGAGGGGAATTTTCCACTGCACTAATTCTTGACGAGATAGTGGTTCTCCCGGAAAAAAGCGATCGCTACTGCCAATTAGTCCTGCATTAGCTAAGCCTTGAATGACAGCAAAATCAGGATGCTGATTAGGAACATCGACAAATATTGGTTTTTCTGTTGGTTGGGCAAGGCGAATTTGGCGACTCGGTTGATTTTTATAAAGGCGATTATTGGTTTCGAGTAACCATCGAGCATATTCGCGACGCGCCACTAAAATGTTGGGTTTAAATTCTTGCCCTGTCTTCGGTGTAATTGTCCCTAGTTGATAAAGATCGCTGATCCAACCTCTCAAGGGTGCGGGTGCTGTGTCGAGATCGCTAAATTGCTTAACTGGTGGCGGTGCTTTACTGAAATCTATATCAAACAATGACTTTATCGAAATATTGGTGACTGGGGAAACAGTCAAAGTTTCAGATCCCAAAGCAATTGATTTGAGCTTGGCTAGATCTATAGAGATAACTGAGGTTATCGGTGGATTTGTTGATGTGGTTGTTTTTGTAGTTGGTTTAGTGGTTGTCTCAATAGTTGGTTGAGTAGTTACAATTGGCGTTTTGGATATTACTGGTGTGGGGCTGACCACTTCAGGAGTATCAGAAGGAGCGGGTGCGATCGCAGTTTCTAAGGAACTACCCAAATTTGATCCTTGGCAAGCAGCTAAATAGATCGCTGTGCCGCTAACTAGGGAAATGCGAGCAAGTTGCCATATTTTGGAACATCTTAATTTCATTGCACCATCCTCACGAAGCCTTGTTATTAGTCTCTGGCATCGGTGGCGGCAATAAAGAAAGCGCCGTTGTTGGTAATACACAGGCAATATCAGGACGGAAATTTGCATAACGACTACGGCGCACTGCCATAATTTCTGCCTGAATTGAGTTTGTGCTTTCACCTAGACAGAGTAAAAGGTGTGTAGTTAGCTCCAAACTCGCCTCAAAGGTAGGATGGACAACTTCCTTTGCTCCCAGTTGATAGAGAGTATCAATATCGGCATCTTTTTTGGCTCTAACCACAATATCGATTTCTGGAGAAATTGCGATCGCTCTTTGTACAGCGAGTCTAGTGGCAATCGGGTCAGAGATTGCGATTAACATAGATCTCGCCTGATCAATTTCTGCTTTTTCTAGTACAAAGGGACTCGCGCAGTTGCCATAGAGATAAGGGATATTTTGCGATCGCAACATTTGTAGCTTTGATTCCGACTCCTCAATCACTAATACGGGATAGCCTTTAGACTGCAACAACGAAACAATACCTTGACCAATCCGCCCATAACCGCACACCACCACATGATCATGCAGTTCTTCAGCATTAGCCGAAAGCTCTTGAGGCATATCGAGCTTATTCATCCAAGCCTGTAAAAACGGCACTTTTTCTAATAATTGCAAAATCTGTGGTGTCGCCTTGAGCAAGAATGGTGTAACCATCAAAGTAACCGCGGTTGTTCCCAAAATTAACAGATATACTCGCCGTGAAACTAAGCCTAATTTCTGTCCTTCGCTAGCAAGTACAAACGAAAATTCACCAATTTGGGCTAAACCTAAACCTGCAAAAATAGCAACTCTCAAAGGGTAGCGGAAAATACTGACCAAAGGTACAACAATCAAGAATTTGCCAAGCATCACAATCGCTACCAAGCTCAAAATCAATTCCCAGTTTTGAATCAAAAACACAGGATCGATCAGCATCCCTATCGCCGCAAAAAATAAGGTGGCAAACACATCTCGTAAAGGTTCGACATAGGTAAGTGCTTGATCGGCATATTCCACCTCAGAAATCATCAACCCTGCCACAAATGCGCCCATCTCGATCGACAAGCCCAATTGCTCAGTCAGGAGCGCAATCCCCAAGCAAAGCACAATTACACTTAATAAAAATAATTCACGGCTCTCGGTACTCGCTACCCAGCGCAAAAATGGCGGTATCAGCCAAATCCCTGCGGCAATTGCTCCGCCTGCAAATAAAGCAGTCACCGACAGAGCTTTAATCACTTCGATGCCAACGGATTCAGGATGATCGAGTGCAGGCAACACCGCTAACATCAAGCCCAAGGCAAGATCTTGGATGATCAACATCCCCAGAGTTACCTGTCCTTGTGCCGACTCAGTTTCATTGTTTTCCATCAGGCTTCGCAATACCACCGCCGTTGATGACAGTGACAAAATCCCACCCAAGAAAATTCCCTGCGTGGGAGTCTCCACCCATCCCACCAGTACAGATACGGCTGTGGTCAGAGCAATGGTGAGCAAAACCTGTAAAGTGCCACCACCAAGGGCAATCGCTCGCACCTTGTTTAATTGCTTGAGTGAAAATTCGACACCAAGGGCAAACAACAAAAAGGCAACCCCAAACTGGGCAAGAGTTTCCACTTGAATCAACTCTTTAATCAGACCCAAGCCCGTCGGTCCAACGACAATACCACCAAAGATATAGCCTAGTAACACTGGTAATCGCAGAGCCGCCGCTAGTAATCCGCCAAACGAGGCTGCTGCAAGAACAGTTACTAAATCAACAATTAACCGAAAATCTTCTTGCACAAAAACCAACTAAAGAACATTGCCTTCTATACTTTAAACCCTTAATCAGGAAAAGGTAATGCGAAGCGGAAGCTTTTATCTCTGCAAGTATATGTAATGCAATTAAAAAGCTCAAAACCTTTAGGCAGTAAATCTTTAAGACATTCAAAGAAAAATATTTATTTTTTTGCTTGCCAACATTGCACACTATGTTATTATTAGATTCGCGAGTTAAGGGCTTGTAGCTCAGTGGACTAGAGCACGTGGCTACGGACCACGGTGTCGGGGGTTCGAATCCCTCCTGGCCCGTCCTAAAACAAACAAAAAAGCAGTGCCTAGCGCTGCTTTTTTATTGAATGTCTTTTTTAGTCGTAAATTTTCCTGCGATCGCTTGCTCAATGTCTTCAGGGGAGACAATCCAATAGCTAAACCGAAATTCATTGGGGTCACTAGGTCGCCCTTTTAAACTATTAGCTTTGATTTTTTCAGGCTTGATGGTCATACTAAAAGTCGCGATTGCCATCATTTCGTCAAAACTAAGATCAGAATCTATATGCTGCTGCATGACATTAATTAGTTCTGGCAGACTCCACACCACCGCAGGACTAGCAATCTTGTCCTTAATTGCCTTTAAGACTGTTTGCTGCCGCTTGATCCTACCAATATCACCATCCTCATCATGACGAAATCGTGAAAATCCCTCAGCCTGTTCGCCATTGAGGGTCTGCACTCCGGGATAAAGGTCAATATTTAGCTTTTGAGTATTGTCCCGATATTTCATCCGTTTTGGCACATTTATTTCAATGCCACCCATTGCATCAACTAGCGCTGCTAAGCCATGGGTATCTACACGCACATAGCGATCAATTTCGACACCATTAAGGGTCTCTGAAACTACTTCTTGGGCAAGGGCTGCACCACCATAAACATTGGCGGCATTAATCTTGGTAACGCCATATTCAGGAATTGGCACTTGAGTGTCGCGGGGAATTGACAACATATTCACAGCGCGAGTCTTGGGATCAAACCGAATTAACAGCATCGTATCGCTACGACCATTAAAGGACTCAGGGGAACCAGATGGAGCTTCAAGTACCCGATCTACACCCATAACGAGGATTTGATAAGGACGATCTAACTTACGACCTAAACCTTCCATCAAAACTTCTTCGGGCTTGCGTCCTGTCAATAAGCCACCCCAATCTAGGGCAGTAATCGGAACAACTCGACCAATAAAAGCACCAGTCCCAACGGCGATGAGCAGGGACAGGGTAAAGCCGATTTTGGCAAAGGGGATACGTCTAATTGTATTGATAGTTTTTGCGATCGCAGGCTGTGCTGCATCAAGTTGAATCGGTTCGATGGAATTAATGGGCGAATCAGCGCGACTAGTGGCATCGGCTGACCGAACTTTGGATGCAGTTATCGGTCTATTGCTCACACGCCACTCCATAACTTCTATAATGCTCAACAAACAACATATACCGCAGTCAACAACTCTATGCAAGCTGTAATTATTGCTGGTGGGAAAGGAACTCGTCTCCGACCCTTGACCTATGGATGTCCTAAGCCAATGCTACCTCTAGTCGATCGTCCATTTTTAGAATGGATGGTTAATCGTTGTCGTGAAGCTGATGTGTGCGACATTTTACTAAATGTGCAGTATCAAGCGCGACAAGTAATGGATTATTTTGGCGATGGTGAGCGCCTTGGCGTGAAAATTCGGTATGTCGAAGAATCAACTCCATTGGATACAGCAGGTGCGATTAAGCTAGCAGAACCATATTTCACAGGTGAGTCATTGATTGTGTTCAATGCCGATATTCTTACGGATTTAGACTTAAAATCGCTCATAAAGTTTCATAAGGACAATCAAGCCGATGCAACATTAACTTTGACGCGAGTCGAAGACATCACCCCCTTTGGCTTGGTGGAAATTAATCAACAAAATCAAGTACAAGCATTTCGCGAAAAGCCCAATGCTGAGCAGGCTTTAGACTTTTTGGCTCAGGGAATTAATACAATTAATGCAGGAACCTATGTATTAGAACCAAAAATCTTTGATATTTATGCCACAGGAGAACCCTTGAGCTTTGAGCGCAAAGTCTTCCCAAATGTTTTAGAACGCGACCTCAAAATGATGGGTTTTGTCTGGGATGGTTACTGGATGGATATGGGAACTCCTGAAAAGTATTTTCAAGCCCAAATTGATGTTTTGGAAGAGAAAGTAGATTTTGATTTTGGCGATCGCGTTGAGCAGAGAAGCAAAGGAGTCTGGGTTGCCAAAACTGCCCAAGTCTCTGAGGGTGCTGTTTTAAATGCACCTTGTTATGTGGGAGAAGATGCAACCATTGGCAAGGATGCCCATATTCCATCCCAAACTTTAGTAGGAGCAAATTCCCTAGTGAACAAAGCAATTTCTAAGGGAATGTACGCCGCAGGTTCTATGCATATCTAATGCATCCAAGCCATTACAAGCAATGTTTTACGATGCTTGTAATGGCTTTCATCCAGAGCTTTTTGCTGGATATATTTAGTTCTTCTTTTTTTTGCCTTTGGTAGAAGTCAAGATTTCCGATTGCGCGATTTCAGCATCAAGAATTGTCTGTCCTGTGGCGGCTAAAAACACATCATCAAGGCTAGGACGGGATTGGGAAAGACTGAATACATTAATATCCACCGCCGCTAACATATTTTGAATTTCACTAATAGCATTGGGTTCTGGTTTCACAAATAAGTTCACCGCATTACCCTGCGCTGAATTAATCGTAATGCTCTGCACAATTGGCAATTGTTGTAAAATTCTCTGGGCATGTTCGGCTTCTTGGCGATCAGCAAACTCACGAATCCTCACCGTAATCCGATCGCCTCCAACTTTACTCTTGAGTTCCTCTGTTGTGCCTTCAGCAATAATTTTGCCCTTATCGATAATGGCAACACGATCCGCAAGAGCATCAATTTCTTCGAGATAGTGACTACTAATTAAGACGGTTACCCCTGATGCTCTCAACTTGCGGAGAAATTCCCAGATGGCAATGCGACTTTGAATGTCTAAACCCACAGTTGGCTCGTCAAGAACTAAGACCGATGGTTGATGTAATAAACCTGCCGCAAGATCGAGGCGTTTTTTCAGACCCCCTGAATATGTGCCTGACAATTTGTCGGCATATGGCTCTAGCTGCAATAAATTTAAAACGCTATCAATGCGATCGCAAATTTGCTTAGGTGGAATATGGTACAAAGCCGCCTGAAACTTTAACAACTCACGACCAGTTAATACTTTGTCTAGGGCAACCTCTTGCGCCACATAGCCCAACCGATTACGGATCGCTCTTGCCTCCGTTACCCCAGCCACCTCGATCACACCCGAATCAGGCGCTGTCAAAGTACAAAGACAACGCATAGTTGTAGTTTTACCTGCACCATTAGGCCCTAGCAAACCATAAATTTGTCCCTGTGTAACTTTTAGAGAAATTCCATCTACGGCAATAGTATCGCCATAAGTTTTCTTGAGATTTTCAATTCGTACTGCCGATTGCATGGATATATCTAAACTATTACGTTCTGTTAACTAATTATTTTACCCGTGCCGCTCTTCAAACTGCAATAAAATCTCGTCTTCCCTAAGAATTTCTGGATAACAATGCTCGATATTCGTTAAATTTAGGATATTTTCGCTAAAGAAACATCCAGAGATAACTATATAGTAAAGCGAGAGTTAGCAAGTACAAATCAAAACCAGAAGACGGGTGGCGGCGCGAAGCGCCGCCACCCGTCTTC
>NZ_JACJQB010000062.1 GCF_014696385.1 Pseudanabaena mucicola FACHB-723 | reverse complement strand
ATGCACTTAGTATCCGTTCTCGTAAATCTAGCGAATAGGGGGCTGCCATTTTTTCCTTTTATTCTAAATTGCTGTGGTGCGTTTGGTCTCAATTTGCTGTAAGTGGTATTGCTGGTAGCATCATCAGTCGCAACGACCATGAGATTAATATCTGTGATCTGATTCGACTCGATCACGTTAAGGTATATTCTCTGTTCTCTCAGATCAAAGCCACCGATGATCCTCAAAAGCTAGAGGAGTATTTTGGTCAAGTCTACCAAGATTTGAGCGCTCACTCTGATGCTGAGGAGCAGGTCATCTATTCCGTTGTACGTCCTTACTACAATGGAGTTCAGAAGTTGTATGACGAACAAACACAAATGAAGCAAACGCTTGAACAGATCAAAGCGATGAACTCTGAAGATACGGTAGCATTTAAAGCTGCGGTGGATCTTCTCGCAACGGCTGTAGACGATCAGCAGAAACAACTCGCGACGGATTTTAAAACTGCCAAAAGCAAGATTCAAGATCAGCGACTAGCAGCAGCTTCTCAATAGATTTGCTAGGGCTTGTGCCGTCCCATCAGGCTTAGGTGCAAGTCCTAGCTATCTGTAAATTGCTTAAGCTGAGAATAGCGATCGCACTAATGTTGGTTTTGACTTTTACAACTGCTTGTGACTCTCCACGGTCTTCTACTCCAGTAAAACTCAATCAGAATTCAGATTACAGTCAAACAGCGCGAGGCAATTCAGCTAATTCAGCATAATCCACCCCTCTTAGATATTTATCCAGATAACCATGACTAATCAGACCCTAACGATTGCTAACTTCGATGATAATTACTGGCGAAACAATTATGGTTCTCGTCAGTATGTTGAGCAAAAAGCTAAGTACGAAGACTATCAACTTGCCTATCAGATAGGACATGAAGGTTATGATCGCTATCTTGGCAAGAGCTTTGATGAAGCAGAAACTGAACTCAAGCGAGATTATGAAGCTCTGTTAGCTCAAAGAAGTGGCACAGAACTAGCGTGGGTTAAAGTCAAAGACGCAGTTCGTGATGCTTGGGATCAGGCAGGAACCACTTAAAATACCGCTTAAGTAGTCCTATGCAGCGCCAAGTGTCAACTAGGACTACTTAAATTAATCGCACAATCTAATTATTTTTGGTAGTGTTAGAGAGGTAAGGATGAGTTGTAATGGTGAGCAAAAAAGAAAATAGCACCGATATGATTTTCTAACTTTTTGGAAAACGAGAGGGTCTTTCTTACAAGTCGTCCAACTCTCTGCCTCAGAGTGCAGTTAAGTCTCTCAATGTAGGCAGTATGACCAGTTTCTTTACCAACAGGACGATGGCGATTAGCAGGGATTACTAGTGCATATGCTGTCCAGAAATCTGTATAAGCTACTGCACATTGGCGGTAAACGGCAGGCAAAGAAACCCATAAACACCTAGCACTATTTTCATCTCGACTGCCCACATAAATTCCAACTATTTCTCTAGTCAATTGATCTATGGCAATCCAAACCCATTGCTTATTGCCCTTGTTGCCAACAAAAGACCACATTTCATCACACTGAATCGTCAACTTGCCTTTTTTTTGACACTAACTTCTAAATTCCGTGCTACTCCACGAAATTTACCATTTACATAGCTTTGTAGCCATTGTAGTGAAACACCTGTAATCCTTACTATTGCTCTTAGTGATACTCGTTCTAGCATTAGCTTTTCAATCAATGCTTTGGTTTCATCTGAGATTGGCTTATTCTTTGGTTCTAAACTAAATTGACGGTCACAATCTCGACATTTATGATTTTGCTTTCCATGACGTGTTAAGCCGTTAAGGACAATATTTTCACTTTCACATTTAGGGCATCTCATTTTTAGTTCTCTTTTCTTTGCTTGTTGATCTCTCTTCTAGTCTATCCTTACCTCTTGATCACTACCCGCCATTGTTATGACGAGATTGCTCAACATGGTGCTAAAGCCGTGATTCCTCCCCGCAAAGATGCCAAAATCTGGCAGCATGGCAATACCAGTGCACCACCCCATCCCCGTGACCAAAATCTCCGCTATATCCGCAAACATGGGCGTAAAAAATGGAAACGTGACTCAGGTTATCATCGACGGTCTTTGGCAGAAACGACGATGTTTCGTTTCAAAAAAATCTTTGGTGGTACTCTATGTTCTCGTAAATTTGACAATCAGGCGGTTGAGTTGTTCATCAAGTGTGCTGCGCTCAATCGCATGATTCAACTCGCTAAACCTCTCTCTTATCCTGTTGCTCCTTAATTATCTATCCTAAATATTCCCTATCTTTTCTCTTCTTTTTATTCATGCAACAAAGCCAATTCATGGAGTAAACCTCAAAGCTAAAACATATCGGCAGGATCGGCGGATTGTAATTTGCGAGTTGCGATCGCTTAATCAACCAATTCTTATCATTATTTCTGGCTCTCCAGAATTTTTTTTGCTTCTAGAAGTTCTTGATGCTTTTCTTTGCTGACCTTAGGATACTTGAGGTTCAGTTCCTTTAACTGAGTGTAAATAATGCCAGCTACGACTAGCCGCGTGAACCATTTGCGATCGGCGGGGATAATGTACCAAGGAGCATATTTTGTACTAGTGTGATTGAACATATCCTCATAGACAGTCATATAGTCATCCCAAAAGCTTCGCACTTTCGCATCATTCACAGAGAATTTCCAATTCTTTTCGGGGCGATTAATCCGTTCTAGAAAACGTTCTTTCTGCTCCTCTTTAGATACATTGAGAAAAAACTTGAGAACGATTGTGCCATTATCAACTAGATACTTCTCAAAATTGTTGATTTCTTCAAAGCGACGCTTCCAAATATCCTTGTCAATTAAACTCACAGAAATAGGTCGCTGCTCTAGGATTTCTGGATGCACTCTTGTTACTAAGATTTCTTCGTAGTAAGAGCGATTAAAAATTCCAATTTTTCCTCTTTCGGGTAAGACCTTAGAACATCGCTACAAATAGTCATGATTCAACTCTTCTATCGATGGAGCTTTAAAGCTATGTACCTGACATCCTTGAGGATTAATACCCGACATTACATGTTTAATCGTGCTATCTTTACCAGCCGCATCCATAGCCTGAAAGATAATTAGCACAGCATGGGTGTTTTCGGCGTAAAGAACATCTTGATATTCAGCTAACGCCTCAATACCTTCTTTTAATTGACCTTTAGCTTTCGACTTTTTGAGGTGATCAGCTTTGTAAGCAGGGTCATAGTCCTTGGCAAGAGAAATTTTTTGTTCTGGTGGTACAATAAACGGACGAATCAAATCGTCAAGTTTCTTGATTGGGAATAAATTATTAAATTGATGAACTGTCATATTTCCACAAAAAATTGTAATTCTATTTGTCTTAAATATCATTATATTTGCCCTGCCGCACCACCCAATTGCAATTGAGCAGAAATTTATTGAGCTTCATCAATTATCTCAATAGTCTTTTTCTCAACCTCTTTAGCAATTTCAGATAGCGCTGGTTTTTGAGACAACGCCGCCAGCATTTTCTCTGGCTTAATCATCCCGATCTTGGTAATACTTTTTTCCGTAAACACGGAAATTCGACATGGCAGAGCCATATTTAGGCACATATCGATTGTGAGAACTTTTGCTGCTTGCACTGGATTGCAGACTTCAAAAATTTTGCACTCTTCAGCAAATTCAATTCCTTTACTTCGCAGGGTGTTTCCCAAATCATGAATATGCAAGACTCCATAGCCATGCTTCACAACTGATAATTCAAGGTCTGTTACTGCTTGGTTAAATGACTTCTCAGTTTCAATCATGTAATACATAGAGTTACCACTATTTTTAAATATTGACGATTTGAATTTATTGATTACTATTCTGCAAAAAACTGTCGAACACCTATATTTATTTCAAGTTACTACAAGTTCTATCTAAATAATGATTGTCACTTGCTATTAACATGACATCAGGATGTCCGAAATAATGTATGTGCAATGTATAGGTTGAATGACTTGTATCACAACCTTTTAAAGCTTTACGGACTTACATCCATATTTTTCTTACTGCTCATTAAAAGAACGCTATGAACTACAATAATTTAAAAGCCTCTCACTTCTGAAATAGCTCTAAGATCAAAATCTAATACTAGAACTTCTCAAAAGTTATCCAATCTTGAATATTTTTAGTTTTCAGAACTGACTCAGCCTGATCAATTTCAGTATCAGTTCCCTCGATTGCTACTAAATAATTTCCTTGCGCTAAAAGATCGCTGTAATGTTTAGCCTGTTCTTCGGAAATACCAGCACCGATCGCACCTCCTAGCAACCCGCCCGATAAAGTTCCATAAAATGCTCCTGCTGCCATTCCCACTAACAAGACAGCACCACCACCTGCGGGAAATGCTAGGGTAGAGAGTCCTGCAACGACACCACCGACAACGCTTCCTAAAACTCCTGCGTCTAAAGCGCCATGTCCGATTTGAGCTTGGGTACGATCTCGTGCAAACTCCCTCTCAGACTGCACGACTGGCTCTGTTAAACCTCCTATGGTTGTATCTGTTGGATTAATATGCTCGACAACTACCGAAATTTTACTCATTGGAAATTCCGTCTCTCTGAGTTGTGCGATCGCGGACTCAATACTTTGACGATCGGGAAGTATACCGATCGCATTTTTATGTTTTAACGACATTCTAAATTTCCTTAATTTAAATTGGTTTACACCGCTTTGTGCTGACATGAAATCCAGAGAAAAGTTTAAAAGCTCCGTAAAGCGGCGCTTTTAAACTTTTTGTACTTGAATCCTTAAGAGGCTGTAATATCCCATCCAGTTAGTTCATCAATCGAAAAAATTTGACCTACGGTAATTGCTTGCATTCCTCTCTCTCTCATTTGTTCGATCTGCGTATTTCCGTGATCATTGACCTCAGTAATTCTAAAAACTACTTTGTCGGCATTTTCGATTACTACTCCTTCAAAGGAAATATTGGTAGTTAATTTCCCAATGGGATCGGGATGATCAGGAGACTGAGGAAATTCAGATCCTTGATTGATCTTGCCTATAACTTTCCCGTCCAACTCAAATTTATCTTTGACATCTTCAGCAGCTGCTTTAGCTTTATTTTCTAAACTCATGATGTACTCCTTAATTTGAGAAATATTTACTAGAGATGAATTAACACCTCTGGCTTACAGTAATTTCTGATTAAACGAACCAAGAAATTGCTTTATGGAGCCACTGTTACAGGCGATCACTTGATTTCCTGAATGAATTGATTGAATAAGATACAAACCTTCACCTAAAGATATTAGGATTGGTGGCGAGATGGTGCTGCCCATCCTGATTCCTAATCTAACTTCACTACCATCTTGCCAACATTTTTACCAGCAAAGAGTCCGATGAATGCGCTCACTGCTTGCTCGATGCCTACCACTACGGTTTCTTTATTCTTCAGTTTGCCATCTCGGAGCTACCCACTTCCTTTTCAAACTCGCTCTGAAGATCAAGGAAGTCACTAACAATTAGCCCTTTCATCGTCAATCGCTTAGTGATCATGTTAAAAAGATTAGAAGGTCCAGCTTGTGGACTTTCTTCGTTGTAGCCAGAGATGCCACCACAAGCGATGATCCTGCCATGGATGCGTAATACGGAGAGGGCAGCTTCCAGAGTTTCACCACCGACATTATCGAAATAGACATCAATGCCATCGGGAACTGCTTGGTTTAATTGTTCAATGATGGGAGCAGTCTTGTAGTTGAATGCGATATCAAATCCACATTCTTCCTGTAAAAATTTGACCTTTTCCGTAGAGCCTGCTGCTCCAATCACCCGACATCCACGCAATTTGGCGAGTTGTCCAGCGACACTGCCCACTGCTCCTGCTGCTCCTGAAATAAAAATCACGTCGCCAGCTTTGACTTCTACTAAATTCAAACCAGCCCACGCGGTCATGCCCGTCATACCCAATGCGCCAAGATAAACTGAAAGTGCTTGGATGTCTGAACTGACCAAATGCAACGCTTTCGGTGCAGCGATAAAGTATTCTCGCCAGCCAAAGCTAGAAACAACAACATCTCCCTGCTTAAATTCCTTAGTGCGAGACTCGATCACCTCACCAACTGCACCGCCATCAAGGGGTTTACCTAATACAAAGGGCGGAACATAGGATTTACTGTCGCTCATGCGACCACGCATATAGGGATCGACGGACATATAAAGATTGCGAACCAGCACTTGTCCATCTTGAAGTGGTTCTAGTTTGGTCTGCGCGATCGCAAAGTTAGCTGCGGTTGGCATCCCGTTGGGACGAGAAACTAATTGAATTTCGCGGCTAATGATATCTGTCATAATTTTTTCCTAATGATTTATTTAAGCAAGATTTATTTGCGATCGCGGATTTTAGTAGGTATAAATTTCTCCTGTAACTATTTACTCGTTACAGTGCTTTGCGCTGACTTAAAACCCAGAAATATTTTTGAAAGCGTTGCGGAGAGACGCTTTCAAAAATATTTCTGTACTACTCAAAGCCTCAATAGGCTGTATGTTTAATTAATGTTCATCAGCCGATGCGAGATCTAATTCCCAGCGATCGCGATCGCGCTTTTGGAGCATTTCATCAGTAGCAAGGGGGGTGTCATCATCTACTTCAATTCCTACTGCTTTCGCCATTTCTTCTATGTCATTTTGATTGGGAACTGCGGTGCTACCGCCAACGGCTTCATCGCCATTTACTTCTGCTCGATGGGAATCATTCTTAGCGTCATCGGCTGAGTCTGCACCTTTTAATGAGTGCGATTGTGGGTTTGTCATACATTTTCTCCTTTGAATTTAAGCATTTATTTGCGATTAAGAATCAAGCTTCAAACTGAACTAGCGATCACTTATGCAGTCTGTTTTAATGAAGCCATATCAATGACGAAGCGATATTTCACGTCACTTTTAACGAGGCGATCGTAGGCTTCATTGATGTTTTGGATGGGGATAAGTTCAATATCGGCAGTAACATTGTGCTTCCCGCAGAAATCCAACATCTCTTGGGTTTCCTTAATGCCACCAATCAGAGAACCACTCATACTGCGCCGACCAAAAATTAGGCTGCTCACCGAAAGCAAAAGCGGCTCGGGTGGAACTCCGACTTGAGTGAGGTTACCGTCCCGTCTCAACAGGAGGAGATAAGCATTGATATCATGCTTTGCAGACACAGTATCGAGGATGAAGTGGAAACTATTTAGGTGTTTCTGCATCTCGTCTTCATTTTTAGAATTCACGACTTCATCGGCTCCGAGCCGCAGCGCATCTTCAACTTTGCTCGGTGAGGTAGTGAAAACCACAACATGTGCACCGAGAGCTTTCGCCAATTTCACCCCCATATGTCCTAGTCCACCGAGTCCAACAACGCCTACTTTCTGACCCTTGCTTACATTGTGAAAGCGTAAGGGCGAATAAGTCGTAATCCCAGCGCACAGCAATGGAGCAGTTGCCGCAAGATCCAAATTCTCTGGAATTTTTAGTACAAATTCTTTTCTCACCACAATGCTCTCGGAGTATCCACCGTAGGTGATTCCGCCAGTGTGTTTGTCAGGGGAGTTGTAAGTAAAAATCGTACCTTTCTCGCAGAACTGCTCTAGGTTGTCCTTACAGTTAGCACAAGTACGGCAGGAATCGACCATACAACCCACCCCAACCGTATCGCCTTCCTTAAACTTGTTGACATCTTTGCCAACTTTTACGACTCGACCAACGATTTCGTGACCGGGGACGCAAGGGTAGGTAGCACTACCCCATTCGCTGCGGACGGTGTGCAGATCGGAGTGACACACGCCGCAATAGAGAATTTCGATCTGCACATCCTCATTGCCAAGATCGCGTCGTTCAAAGCTAAAGGGCACAAGGGGAGTTGTGGCATTTTGGGCAGCGTAGGCATTCGTTTGCATTGGTTTTTCTCCTGATTATTTGGATTATTTGTTTGGATAAACGTACTTAAATACTTTGACTAAAGCTGCAAACCGAACTCACGGTTTCCGCTACTGGACACTAAAAAAGCTAATTCTAGGCACTACCAAGCAGACTGACCTGTTCCAGCAGTTCCTTCGCGGCTGGCGCAGAAGATGCGGGATTTTGCCCAGTAATTAGTAGTCCATCTTTAACAACATGGGGCTGCCAGTCAGCTACTTTTGAATAGTTCCCACCATTCGTTCGGAGCATGTCTTCGACTAGAAACGGAACAATGTCGGTTAATCCTGCTGCTTGCTCCTCGGTATTGGTAAAGCCTGTGACTACCTTACCTTGGACGATGGGAGAGCCGTCGAGACCCTTAACATAACGGAGTACTCCGGGAGCATGACAAACAAGGGCGACTGGTTTACCTGCGGCTAGCATGAACTCGATAAGATCGATGGAGGATTTGTCTTCAACTAAGTCCCAGAGCGGACCATGACCACCAGGGTAAAATACAGCATCGAAATCGTCAGCGGCAACCTCGCTTAATTTAAGTGTGTGTGCGAGCGCAGATTGGGTTGCGGAATCTGCCTTGAAGCGTTGAGTGTCTTTAGTCTGGGAATCTGGGGTATCGCTCTTAGGATCGAGGGGCGGCTGACCACCAAGCGGTGATACTAGGGTAACAATCGCACCTGTGTCTTTAAACGTATAGTAGGGGGCAGCGAATTCTTCAAGCCAGAATCCAGTTTTTTTACCCGTATTACCAAGCCTATCGTGCGAGGTTAGTACCATTAATATTTTCATTTTGACTCCTGCGATTTTTTATCATAATTGTCAGTGGTTAACATCCGACCTCCGCGCATCGCATAACCATTTACTGGGTTCCCAATGCCATCCATACTTCCACCTAGAATTAGATTCACTTCTAAAACGGAAATATTTGACCCAGAGAATCTACCATCACGAATCCTAAAAGCGGCGGCTAAAGAGCCAATTCCACCCCCCAACATATATGCTTTAGAGTCATTATCCATGTCAAGTGTTGGCATATTATTTTTCATGGCGAATCTGTCTACATTCATTAGTTTCTAGTCGTGCTAGTTGAGATCGCGTATAGGTAGTGTATAAACTGAAGTGATTGTATGAAATGAATTCAATTCTTTACGCACAATTTTTCTACGCCAACTAGTTGGGCGACATGAAGGTCTGAAATACTCGCACCTTCATGTAATCCATCGCCAAGATAGGAACCTGCGTGATAGGTATTATTCTCTCCATTAGTGGAAACCACTTCATCACGATACCGAAACGATACAGTGGTATATAACGGCGTATGATGCTTTTGGATATGAATAAGGCGATCACTAGGAATTATCTCTTATCTAAATTGTCCCATATTTCCCTTTTGACTTAGCTTACAGTATCCGCCGCTACTCGACCCCCTATAATTACCTTCTCAGTTATTCCAATTTTTCTGCCGCAAGAATAAGAATGCACGCTTCGCCGCAATCTTATTCTTGCGATTGGTATAACGCCTAAAACTTCTCACATCCCGATGTCGAGTCAACTCCATCGCCAAAGAAGGATCTAACTCATACTTCACAATCAAATTCGTTGCAAATGTATGTCTTCCCCGATGCGAATGCAAATTAATCCCCGTCTTCTCAGCCAAATCATCTATCACATGACGAATTCCCCAATAAGTTAACCGCTTACCCTGACTACGATTAGAGCAAGACAGAAACAAAGGACTTTCATTCAATAATTTTCCTTCTTGTTCTGTCCACCAAAGCAAATAAGCATCCAAATCCTGAATACCTAACTTCGTCAAAGGTACTTCTCCCTTACTATTCCACTTTGCCTCTTTAATCACCAATTCCCCATTCACGTAATCCTCAACATTCAGACGACAAACCTCTTCCGCACTCAACCCGTGCAACATCACTTTACCTAACGAAATCGCCTCATAAATTCGCAACACCTCCTCATCCTCCAAATCCTTAGCCACAGGGTCGGTCAATCGCTCCTGCTGAATGCCAATGGTGGGATCTGCGACCACATATTCCGAGAGCAACATCCATCGATAAAACGACTTCAGAGTCCGCAGTACCAAATTCACCGAACTCAACGCTAGTGCACGTTCCTTCAGTAAAAAAGTTTTAAACTGTGTCACTTTGCGACGACTCACATCTGCCCAAGCAAGATCGCCTCAATCCATAAATATCCGCAAGTCTGCCTGATAAGCCTTACGACTCTTAGGTTGCAATGACCTCGATGCTAAAAATTCATTAACCCTTGCTTGGCGTAAGTCTGTAGTGGCGATCGCTTTAGGCGGTTCACCGTAAATAACTAAAATTGGCTCTAGAATCGACATATCGGCTTGTATTGAATTAGTTATCTACCCCCGAATGACGATGATTTCTCGACCTGCGGGGCTAATGATATTTTCAGTCGTAGTGCGATCACTTAGTGGCGGCAAACCCTTGCGGCGATCGAAGATCACCAACCAACCCGTATCCAAACTCAAACCCGACAAATACTTATCCAACTGTGGCAAACCTTCCTTAATTGGATCTGGCTTTTTATCAGCCCATACTTTCAACTCCATCGCCAAAGTTTGCTTGCCATAGCGCAAACAGATATCCATTCTTCCCGAACCAATGGCATATTCCCTCTCCAAAGTGCCACCACCATTAACAACACGGTGCAGAAAAGCCATCAATACAATATGAGGCGCAATCTCTGGATAGGGTGTACTTCCAAATAAAGGCTCTCCATGCTGCCGCCAGAATAATAAGAACGCTTCCAACAAGCGATCAGGCAAAAATTCACCTTGCTCACTAAGCCAGATTGGTTGAAGATACCCAATAGAAGCAGTAGTTACATAGGCAAGCACTCTGGGAAGCACTTCCTGATAAATAGGATTAGCGATCGCCAAACCATTTTCGTTAGTACAAAGTCCTAAATCTAAAACGTAGCGAATATCATCCTGTGGTACATCTGGCAGTTCCTGCCCAGCGAGAATAGGCTGAATCACTGCTCTGACTCGATCTTCTCTTAGTCTTTCCGCAAGGCTATCCAGATGCGTATCTTGTCTCTTAATAAGTATTTCCTTAGCTTGATTCACTAACTCAGCAGTAATAGGAATAGATGGATCTTTCGTAATATATTCAACAATTTCCTTAGCGATCGCATTAACTAACCAAGGCTGACCCTGAGTCAAATGAAATGCTAAGTTGACAGCTTCAGGAGCAAATACTTGACCAGTCGCATCCGTATGTTGCTGATAGAGATTCCTCACATCCTCAAGGGTAAAGTTACTTAACGTAAAGGAGCGCACTTTAATATTAAAAGGACTGGAGGTATTTAGGCGATCACTCCCACCTGAAGCATATTTATAGTTACGCACGTCACGCATCCCCACCAGTGCCACTGACTGCGGAAATCCCTGTGGACGATTGGGAAAACCAGATCGGATTTGTCTCAAAACAGAAATTAACGTTTCATTACTTAGAGCATCAATTTCATCCAAAAAGACAACTAGTGGACGCGATGATTGTTCTGCCCAATTACTCAAGTTTGTACCAATTCTTGCTCCTGCTTCAGAATCTAACCATTCATTAGGTTGCAGATCTTTTGGAAGACGAAACCGTATCGATTGCTTCCACTCACCTAAAATAGCCAGTTCGGCTGCTCCCAAATCATCCGAGAAAGCCGCCCCCACTTCCACAGACAACATCACCGCCGTATATTGACCACTAGCCGTTAGGTCTTGAGCAAGTGCCAACATCGCTGTAGTTTTACCCACCTGCCTTGGGGCATGGATCACAAAGTAATTTTCTTGAGCAATTAGCTGTTTGATTTCAGGCAAGCGCTCGATAGCTGACAGCATGTAGTGAATGTCAGGCTTACAAGGACCAGCAGTATTAAACCATTTTTGCATAACGATAGCTAACTAACGGGCAGATACCCCTTCAATATATAACAACGCGCCAAGCAAAACCTTGAAACCTTGAAAACACGTTAGACAAACCAAGCATAAATACTCATTCGTTTTGTTTTTACAACAAATAATTAAACATTATCTGCTCTATGATGTCTCTGAGACGATTTAGGTCTCAAATTTCAAAAATGATTGTTTTTAGTGTGATTATGACCATAAGTTTGCCGATGCTGCAAACTTATGGTGTCAACTTCTAGGGTAAGAGACTCTAAGTAGCCATGCAGAATTATTTACACATATCCGAACTAATGGGAAGATTCTAAGAATCACCATATCCGAACTAATTACTGTGAGACTAATTGAGCCACTT
>NZ_JACJQB010000061.1 GCF_014696385.1 Pseudanabaena mucicola FACHB-723 | reverse complement strand
ATCACTGCCGATAATGCTCTCAATTGGTTCCATCACTGCGGTATCGTTTTTCAGCGCCTTAGGTAAGTTCTTTGTGGTGCTCTTGATCTCAATTTGCTGTAACTAAGCCAATACCTGCCACGCGCGTTCCTAAATGTTGGGGAAATAGACGACAGAATGTTAATAAAATCATGCCTCCCATACTATGTCCAAAGATAAGTGCAGGTTTATCTCCTGCTAAATCTAGGACAGCTTCAAGGTCAGTTGCTAAATTCTTCATACTATAGTCATTATCAGGAACTTGTCCCGATTTTCCTGTCCCCGGCACATCCCAGAGGATTAATCGAAATTCATTTTCTAAAGCTTGTTTGATGTAGTACCAATGCGTACTATTACAACTCCATCCGTGTGTAAAAATGATTGGTGGAGCATCGCGATCGCCAAAGAATTCAACATGAATATCTGTTCCATCGGGTCTCTGAATTTGTTCAACCTCTCTAGAACGCGAAGGTGTTGGTTCATTCTCGGCGGGACTAGCCAGCAGCCATAGAATCACAAAGCGTCCTAATAAGCTAAAAACTAACATGACGATACCTGAGACAAATACAGCGACAACTGTAATCGAACCCAGAAACCAACCAATTACAAAATACAAGCCGAAGCCAAGCAATGCTGTAGAAACTAATCCAAGCAGCAAGATAATTAGGGGTGCTAAGGGAAAAATAGACATATGTTTAATTATTGGGTTGCTCTGGGTTTTCAAGGTAAAGACATAAACCCTAAGTAGAGAGTGGCGGAGCGAAGCTCCGCCACTCTCTACTTAGGGTTTGAAGAGTTTTTTAAACTCCAACAGTTTTTTTATTAGGTTCTGGCTTTGCACCGTTGGATTCAACCCCTTCACCTTCAACAAAAGAACGCAGCATCCATGAAATTTGTTCATGCTGCTCCATCAAACCTGTGAGAAAGTCTGCGGTTCCGTCATCTTTAAACTTGCTGCTACATTGCTCAATATGTTCACGAAGATTGCGGACAACTTGTTCATGATCCGCTAGCAAATGCGATACCATCCCAGTAGCTGTAGGGATTTTACCAGCATCTTCTTTGAGAGAACAGATTTTGAGGAATCCTTCCATTGTGCCGACAGGATAGCCACCGAGCGTTCTAATCCGTTCTGCAATCAAATCGACATTAATCGTAAGAGCTTCATAATGTGCTTGCCATAGTTTATGCAAAGTCATAAATTGGGGGCCAACTACATCCCAATGGTATTTCTTGGTTTTGACTAGTAGCAAATAGCTGTCTGCTAGATCATGATTGAGTAGGTCAATTACGCCTTGACGCTGAGTATCAGTAAGTCCAATGTTGATAGTTTTCATGGTGATTTCTCTTTGAGTTATTTAGGATTAGGGCTTACGCAAAAGAACGAAATGTAATAGCAGTTCAGGAATTACCACTATGGCAAAATGTAGATTTCAATTCGTTTTTGCGTAAGCCCTGATGATGTGGAATTGAAGATTTTCCTTATACTCACACCGAGGGAATATAAGGAACATGCAAATTGATAAACCTACGCCGATCTAGTAATACTTGGCATCTTGTAACTCCAAGCTTGCTCATGCATAATCGATCGCGCTAACACATGACGATAGAGTTCACTCAGTTGAATGGTAACTCCTGCCCAGCTAAAGCGCTGATTCACATTTGCTGATGCTTGCTTCCGCATTTTCCTAACCCATAATTCATCAAACAGAATCCGATGAATACCATTAGCAAAAGCTTCGATATCTCTTGGCTCAACTAATAGCCCTGTTTCTTCAGGAATAATCGTAAATTTCAAGCCACCGACATTAGAGGCAACCACAGGGACACCGCAAGCCATTGCTTCAATCGCCACTAATCCAAATGGTTCATAATGGCTAGGAATCACGCATACATCCGCCGCAGTATAGTAAATTGGTAAAATATCATGCCCAATTCGACCCGCAAAAACTGTAAAATCTTGCAGTCCTAATTCATTAACAATATGTTCAATCCTTTTTCTCTCATCACCATCGGGCATATTTTCGGAACTACCGCCAACAATGATCAGTTTGAGATTTTGGAGATCATGACTTTTGAGTAGGGCAAAGGCTCTTACCAAAGTCTCGATCCCTTTACGTTCATCAAATCTACCGACATAGAGCATAATTTTCTCGCGGCTATCTAGTTTCAATTTAGCGCGAGCATGAGCCTTGGAGGTTAAGCGAAAGTTAGCCGTATCAGTGCCACAGGGAATAACCTCAATTTGACCACGATGGGAAACCAGCGATCGCAAAGTCTCTTGCTCTTGGGGACTAGTTGACACAACACAATTAGCACGTTCTAAAATCTCTCGCTCAACCCTCAAACGAGTATTGGCAATTTGAGGAATTTCTACTAAAGATTGATATTTCACGGCTCCTAAGGAATGATAAGTATGCACCAACTGGATATTACTGGTTTTTCGCAATTCCATTCCTGCCCAAGCTGAGAGCCAGTAATTAGTATGAATTAAGGGATAATTCATACCCTGAGTTCTTTGAAATGCTTGAAATGAATGCACAAACTCTGGCATATGCTCAAACAAGCGATCTCTAGGAATATAAGCCTCCGCACCAGCTTTGAGTCGGATCGTTCGACAGTGGGGTGAATGCTGCACAATCACGTCATCATAAGCATGGACTTTACGTGTAAACATATCTACTTGCCAACCAAGCGCTGCAAGGGTTTCGCCCACATGACGGACATATACATTTTGTCCACCTGCCTCTTCGCATCCCACATCCGCCGCAGGATCAGCATGATCGGAAATGAGCGCGATCGCCTGTCTATTCAAACTCAACATAATATTCCTCTCTTTTTGTATTAAAGAATTGGTGGCGCTTTGCGTCACTAATTCTTTAATGGGTTTGCATTACCAAATCGCGCTTCTGACCGTTTCGAGAATATTTCTCTGCCAAAATCTTTCGATATACTGCTTCATAACCATCTGCCATACGTTTTGCCGTGAAGTTCATCAGGACATGATCTCGACAAGCACGGCGATCTAGCTGATCAACAATTGCGATCGCATCTACACATTCAGCAACAGTCTGGCAGAGAAATCCACTGACCCCATGAGCAATCACCTCAGGTGCAGAGCCTAAATTCATGGCGATCACAGGTGTTCCTGTAACCATTGATTCAATCATTACTAACCCAAATGGTTCTTTCCATGTAATTGGGAAGAGAGTAGCCACGGCTCCACCCATGAGAATACTTTTCTGATGATGATTTGCCTCGCCAAGAAATGTAATTTGCTCGCCATCAATATGGGGTAGAATTTGGCTCTCAAAGTATTCCACATCTACAGCGTCAACTTTTCCAGCCATCTTGAGATGCCATCCAGAACGCTTTGCAATTTCAATGGCTAAGTGTGTTCCTTTTTCGGGCGACATTCGGCCCAAAAAAGCCAGATACGGTGGCTGTTCTGGCTGGGGATAGAAGTTATAAGTTATAAGTATTAGGAGCAATACCGTTATAAACTGTGGATACATAGTTTAAACCTAAATCTGTATCCCTCTGTGAGTTAGAAATACTAATGAATGGTTGATTTCGCACATGGCTAAATAGTTTCTCATTGTCATCTGTAAAAATGCCATGGAGAGTATGAATTGTGGGCGTTTTTACTAAATTTGTGTAGGGTAATGCGACACAACCAACATGGGAATGGATAATGTCGAATTGATCAGCATTCTCATAAACGCGACTCATATTCAACATGTCATAGATATTTGGATCTTTAACACTATTATCTAAGCGTAAGGCTCTAGGATGGACTGATTCTAATTTGGCTGAAGTTGTGGAATCTCCTGAAGCGAATAGAGTAACATCATGACCACGCTTAACTAATTCTTCGGTGAGTAAGCTGACCACAAGTTCAGTACCGCCATAGGCGGGGGGAGGAACCTGCTCCCATAGTGGTGCAATTTGGGCAATTCTCATTATGAATCTCCTGTCTATCACCTCAAAACACAAGCGATTATCACGGCTGTGTTTTAAGGTTGTTATCTTACTAAGAAGACTTTAACTGGGCGCTGTTTGAAATCATGTATACCAAAATTGCTAACCTACTTGATTTGTATAGGAACGCATTGAAACTTGATAGATCGGCAACTGATTAGGCAGGTAAGGTGTAGCGTTTCTCAATGGCTGATTTAATGCGATCGCGACTATCAGTGGGCGAAATATCTACAGTTGTTTCGATCTCACTGACCTCCTTCGCTAAGGATTCATCTTTAATCGAATTTTGGAGCCACTTTGAGTAATCTTGTGAATGTAAATGATGTAACCAAGTGCGATCGTCAACGCCTGCGGCAAGTTGGTTAAACATGATCAGGTTCTGGGCTTTGAGATTTAATTGATCATTCTCACCTCTAAAAAAGAAACAGCGATCATTGCCCAAATTCCCTTCAGCATAATTCCGCATATGCCGTTGACGTTCTTGCACAGGGAGAGTTACTTTAAATTGAAATGGTTGATCTTCAGTTTTGATAAACCAAGCAACCGCCGATCCTGAAGCCAGTTGTGTGGGAAGTGGAGCATTGGGTAGCTGATGTCCTACCGTATTACAGAAATCAGTGAAGGTCTGCATCGGTGACTTAACAGCAATTAATGTATCGATGAGAGACAAAGCTGAAGTTGCGACGTGTTCAGGATGCACTGTGACCATGAGAATGCCATTAACTGACTGTGGCAAAGTTACCGCCGCATCCCAAGATGAGGGAAACATATGATGCACTTCATCAATAACAATCCAATGGGGTCGTCCAGTTCGCACCCGCATTTCCAATAGAGAAGGTAGTAATTGAGCAAGGAATAATGGGCGATCATCAACTTTCACTCCCATTAAATTAACGATTAGGTTTTGTTCTGGCTTACTTAAAACCATTAAAACCTCTGCGGCAGTAGGAATCTGTTGAGCATTGCCCAAGATTACCGTTTGATCAAAACTTTGATAGTCTCCTTCAGGATCAATAATGCAGACCTGATAGCTCTTATTAATAAACCGCTCAATTAATCCTGTCGCTAACGTTGATTTGCCGCCACCAGAGATTCCCGCCAACAAAATATTGCGATTAAGTGGCTGAATATATGCTTCGCGATCGCCATCGAGTGTACCTAATAAGATACGGTGACGATTGGGCAAAATCGAGGATTCGCGGAGATCTTCGGTCAGGTCTAAGGTTAATAATCTCTCAATTAATTCAACTACACCTTCTCCGCGACTCGCTTCCGTCACCCAATCTACTTCATTCTTGACCGATGGTAAAGCATTAGCGACGGCAACAGAGAACTCACATAGTTTTAGAAAAGCTAGATCATTCTCGGCATCACCAACGGCAACGGTGTTACGAACAGATAGACCCATTTTATCAAGCGCTGCGCTTAGCCCTGAAGCTTTGTTAACGCCTGCGGGCAAAATCATTACTGCACCTTTGTTAAAAATGACCTGTAGATCTAATCCCAGTTCTCTAATGGCGGTTAGCACTTCAGTTTCATTGGGTTCCCATGTCGCCACGATCACTTTGCCGACTGATAGAGGATCGATATTACGCGATCGCAAAGCATTGATAAATTTCTCAGGCGGCAAGTCACCGAGTAGTAATTCTTCACGAGTGGTAGGAAAATAGATTACGGCTCCATTTTCAGCCACAACACAATCGAATAGACTAGTCTCAGGAAAGACCGCGATCAGATCTTCGAGTTGTCTGCCTGTCACTAAAATCAGCTTGCGTCCTGATTTTTGGAGGCGCTTAAGAGCATCGAGAGTTTCCCCTGATACCTGTCCATCCTTCGCTAAGGTTCCATCGTAATCTGTGGCTAATATTAGATAATGCATTAATTAATTTAAGGCGGCTTTGCCAGAATCAGGAGCGCGTAAATCGTCTAGAGATAGGTTGGGAGTCTCTGTATAAACTGAGTCCAGTAAGACTTCTAGGACATCAGCATCACGGGAAATGGCGATCGCCTGATGCGTAATCAATTCACCGACATTTAAAATCACCTCATCATTGCGATCGAGAATCACGCGCGTTACAGGTCGCCCCAAAGCGCCTTTAATTCTCTTTTCTTCAATCGCTTGAGTTCCATGTTCTTGCAGATTGCTGGCAGTTTCTTTCACCTGCTCCCATAATCCCTTCGCGCCATCTTTGACCTGTTGCCCGACATTAGAGCCAGTAACCTTGAGGGCATCACCTGTAGTTAATCCAACTGCTTCTAACAAAGCTTGTTCTCGATGATGTTCTTTCGCTCTTTCAATTACCTTTGGAGTTACGATTTGCCCTTCTACCGCCACAACTGAACCTTCATCTGCAAAAATCATCCTACTAACACGCCTACCCTGAGTCTGATCAATGCCAATATTTGCGCCCATGCCTGTTAATGCGTCTGTCAAGTTTTCGCCTAACCGAGTGGTAGCACTTCCTCCAGCGATGTGATATAGCTCATTAGTCATTTTCAGGTTTCGCGCTGCCAAGACATGCGATTGATTAACTACCTGTCCTTCTAAAATTAAAGGTATCCCATCATTAGTCTCTAAAGTTTTTTGAGCAACTTTCCCTAATACAAAAATTTCCTGCTCTTCAGGATCAATGACAGCATTAGTAAAGCTAGTACCTGCAAATGTCGTCGCTTCTTGAAACTTCTCGCCAGTAAATTGAGCTGCTTCTTGAGCTTTCTCACCTGTAAACTGAGCCATTTCTTGCACTTTTCCACTAGCAGTTTGCATCGCTCCTCTAATCCCACCAACTTGCTCTTGCATCAAGTCAGCAGTTTCGGAAGGAACAAAGGCAATATCTTCACCAATTTTAAGGGTGTCAGGGGCAGGTACAAAAGAGCGTCCAGAATAAGCATCGGCAAAAATGCCGCCAGACACTTCGTATCCTTCGATCGCACCACTAGTATCGTCAAAGTAAAGGTCTACCATTGTTCCCAAATCACGACCGTCAATGGTCATAATTCTTGTACCTTTCAAGATATTGTCTCTTTCTAAAATGCTTTGAATTTCAGGGAATTCTTGAGCAGAATCGATCGCATCTCTAGAAGCAACAATCACTGCGTCAGCACCAATCGCCTGAATATTCGTTAAAGGTAGTACCAAAGCATTGCTAAACCAACCACCTTCATCAACAAGAAACCCCAATAACTGATTGCTTTCTTGATCAAAAATCAAGTCTACAATATTCTTGAACTCTTCTCCAGAATCGTAAGCAACTATAGGCTTACCAATCATTCCTTTTCCATCACGCATTACAATATTCTCCTAAATTTGATGAAAATTAATCTTAATTGACAGGTTTACTGGTCTTTACTGGTTGATTAATAGAATCCCGTCTTACTTCAGTCTCTTTCCCAAAATTAGGGATCAAATCAACTACGCCAAAGTATTCTAATGCGATGATTCCTACAGCAGCTATCAACATAGCTAAGCCAGTATATAGAACAGAATTATTTTTCTTCCCCACAAGTCTAGGCATATGTTTCCTCGCAGTTTTTTTGGTTTTCTAGAGAAATAAAAGTTTCCCAGATTTCCACATTGGCGTTATAGTGTTTGACTCAATGAATGATTTGATTTAATTGCTTCATTAAGAAACAAACTGTTACAAACTATTAATCTAACCTAAGCGTAGGATGTCTCAGGTATAGACAAACTGGTATAGCTTGGTAGCATATTGGCTAGTTTTGAAATCTTGCTTGAGTAATATAAATTTGCAACAGAGCGAGTTACAGGGCTTTGTTTCCGGCTTTGGGTTGGGAAATACCACCCTGTGCTTCACTATAGAATAAAGAAAATATGCAGTTGGATGAACAGGCGGAAGAAGTCAGTAATATATCTGAGAGTACAAGTAACTCTTCCAGAAATAAGGCTAGCACTATGAAAAATGCTCTAGAGCCTAAAAGCTCTAATAAATTCTTAATTCCTGCGATCGCAATTGCATTAGCGGTCATGGGTGGTAGTGCTTGGTTTGTGTTTGGTCGTTTTGGCAGCACCCCCACCACAACTGAGCCTGCTAATGTTAGCAACACTACTAAAGAACTAGTAAGGGAAATTAGTGCCTTAGGCCGCCTAGAACCACAGGGAGAGGTCGTCAAAGTTGCTTCACCATCAGCACTGGGGACATCGCGGATCATCAAATTGATGGTTAAAGAAGGAGATATAGTCAAACAGGGACAGGTCATCGCTATTCTCGATAGTTATGACCGTGCGGTTGCCGCCTTACTGCAAGCCCAGAGCCAAGCCCAAGAAAGCGATCGCAATTTGGCTAATGTCAGAGCAGGGGCAAAAAGTGGTGATATCGTTGCTCAGGAAGGAAATGTGCTTGCGGCTGCCGCCAATATTAAATCCTTGGAAGCCAATGCCGCCAGAATTCAAGCGGAACTGGAAATTGCAGGACGTGACTACAATCGATTTCTGGCAGTTTATAAAGAGGGAGCAATCTCGCAGACTGTTCTCGATACCTATCGTTTTAAGGTGGAGACTTTACAAGGGCAGCTTGTGCAGGCTCAGCAGCAAATCCAACAGGCGCAGTTCCAGTTACGACAGTCGCAAGGATTGCTGAGTAGTGTGAGGGAAGTCCGACCCACGGATATTCAACTGGCTGAGGCGAAGTTACAAACAGCTTTGGTCAATGTCAAGAGCGCAGAAGTTGATCTCGATTTAGCACAAGTGCGTGCGCCGATTGATGGGCAGATTCTCAAGATTAATTCTAAAACTGGGGAAGTTGTCAGCCAAACCAATGGCGTGGTCGAAATTGGCAATACCAGTCAGATGTATGTGGTTGCAGAAATATATGAAACTGACATTGGCAAGGTGAAAGTTGGGCAGAAAGCGACGGTGATCAGTGAAGCATTTGAAGGGACAATTACAGGGAAAGTCGATAGCATTGGTCTACGGATTGCCAAAAATGATGTATTGGGAACTGATCCTGCGGCTAAAACCGATGCTCGGATTGTCGAGGTTAAGATCAAGCTAGATGATAGTAGTAAGGTTTCAGGACTTACCAATTTACAAGTTAGAGTCAAGATTGAACCCTAGGAAAGCTCGATCAATCCCATAAATGCCTCATAAAAGTCCCATAAACGACTAATAAATCTACTAAATCTATGATTTTTGCAGTGCCACTTGCTTGGCTACAACTTACCTATGAAAAGAGTCGATTGCTAGTTGCGATCGCAGGAATTACGTTTGCAGTTGTATTGATTTTCATGCAACTGGGTTTTCGTGATGCCCTTTTCACTAGCGCTGTGCGACTGCAAACTAATTTAATTGGTGATTTGGTGATCATTAGCCCCCAATCGACTAACCTCGTCGGGATGCGTAACTTTTCGCAACGTCGTCTTTTTCAAGCCTTGGGTATGAATGGCGTTGAATCGGTCAATTCTATTTATATCGGATTGGCGGCTTGGAAAATTCAAGAAGATCCTGCGGGACAGACTCGCAATATTTTGGTATTGGGAGCCGATCCCGATGCCAAAATATTTAAGATTGCAGGAACTTCATCAAATATTGATCTGGTCAAAACCGAAGATGTCGTTCTTTTTGATCGGGCTTCTCGTCCTGACTTTGGCCCCATCGTTAGCAATTGCGGCGTTTTTGAACTCAGAACCAAATTTACTGACGAAGCTTTTGCTTGCAAAAATTTGGTGACTCGTGAAGTGGCGAACCGAAAACTAACAATTGGGGGGTTATTTGAGTTAGGTACATCCTTTGCCGCCGATGGTTCAATCATCACTAGTAACACTAACTTTCTGAGGATTTTTGATAATCGTAGAGAGGGTTTAATTAATTTAGGTTTGATTAACTTAAAGCCGAATGCTTCACCCTACGCTGTCATGCGCGAATTTGTAATCAACCAAACCGATGAAATGGTTGTGCTACCTCGCGAAAAGCTACAGCCAGACGGTAAGAGAATTAAGATTTTGTATAAAGAAACTGTCGGGGCTGATGGCAAAGTCATTCGCGAAGAGAATAAAGAGAAGGTCATAATTTCTAAGTTTGATTTAACGCTAGAAGATCTGAAGCTAACTCAGGATGCAGCCATCGATGATACGCGGATCATGACCATACAGGGCTACATTGATTTTGAGAAAAATTATTGGCAAAAAAGCACTGCGATCGCATTTATCTTTACCCTTGGTACAATCATGGGTTTTATTGTCGGCATCGTTATTGTTTATCAAATTCTTTACACCGATGTTTCCGATCACCTTGCGGAATATGCCACCCTCAAAGCAATGGGCTATAGCAATTTATATCTAGCCCAAGTCGTCATTCAAGAGGCGATTGTATTAGCAATTTTAGGATTTATTCCCGGTTTAGGAATTTCTTTTGGCATGTATAATCTCACCAAAAATGCGACTTTCTTGCCACTCTATATTTGGGACAAAGCAATTCCTGTGCTGTTGTTAACGATCTTTATGTGTATTATTTCAGGGACAATTTCGTTACGCAAAGTCCAGTCAGCCGACCCTGCCGAGATTTTTGGATAGGCGATCTAGAGTTTCCCCGCCAATGATTAGCGCCGCCCCATGGCGTTAATCATTGGCGGGGCAGGCTGTAGCTATAGAATTGCGATCGCAATTTCGGATAATTTGCAGTTAGACTAGATAAATCTCTAGATTTCCTGCTATGACTAAAATATGCTAGTCAATATCCCGAATCATCAAGTTGTCGAGCAAATCTATGAAAGCACGAACTCTCAGGTCTATCGTGGCATCCGTCAGAGCGACAACTTGCCAGTTATTCTCAAGGCTTTAAATACGGATTTCCCATCATTTCAGGCTCTTGGCAGATACAAACTAGAATACGAAATCACGAAAAATTTAGCATCTAACTTTGTGATCAAAGCCTATGGACTAGAACGTTATAACCATAGATTCTTTCTGATATTAGAAGACTTTGGCGGTATATCTTTAGCAGGGTTATTAAATAACACCAAACTGAATTTAATTGATTTTTTGAAATTAGCAATCCAAATATGTGAAGGCGTTGGCGAAATTCACGCTGCAAACGTCATCCATAAAGATATTAATCCATCAAATATAGTCGTTAATTCCAATACAAAACAATTAAAAATTATTGACTTTGGGATTGCCTCAGCTTTAAGCAAAGAGACCATCTCTTTTAGTCAAAATCAAATACTAGAAGGGACTTTAGAATATATTTCACCTGAACAAACAGGAAGGATGAACCGATCGATTGATTATCGTACTGATATCTATTCGATGGGCATTACCTTCTATCAAATGGTAACGGGACGCTTGCCCTTTATTTGTAATGATCCCCTTGAGTTAATTCATCAACATTTAGCCCTAGAGCCGATTGCACCGCACTTACTTGAGCCACAAATCCCCCTAGCCTTATCACAAATTATCTTAAAACTGATTGCGAAAAATGCGGAAGAAAGATATCAAAGTGCATGGGGAATCAAGGTCGATTTAGAGCAATGTTTGCATTCCTTATTAAATCAGCAAACAATCGAGCTATTTCCTTTAGCGCAGCAGGATATTGCTGATCGCTTCTTGATATCGGAGAAACTGTATGGCAGAGATAGGGAAGTGGAGAATTTAGTCGCCGCTTTTACGCGCATATCAGCATCGCATGATCATGATGTAGAGATGGTATTGGTGTCGGGCTATGCAGGGATCGGCAAATCAAGTTTGGTAAAAGAAATCCATAAATCAATCGCTAGACAACGGGGGCATTTTATTTCTGGCAAATTTGAGCAATATCAGCGTAATATTCCCTATTTGGCAATCATTCAAGCTTTGCAGGAATTGATTAAGCAATTGCTAACGGAGAGTGAGGAGAGTTTAAACAAATGGCGATCGCAAATTATAGAGGCTCTGGGTACACATCATCGGATGATGACGCAATTAATCCCCTCTTTAGAAATCATCATCGGTAAGCAGGGAGAAGATTCCATAGCAGTAGATCCGAGGAACTTACTGGCAAACGAGTCGCAAAATCTTTTTAACCGCGTCTTTCAAAAACTGATTCATGTATTTGCCAAAAAAGAACATCCCCTAGTCATCTTTTTAGATGATTTACAATGGGCAGATCAGGCTTCATTACAACTATTAGAAATTTTAGGAACAACGGCATGTCAATCACTGCTTTTGATTGGCGCATATCGCGACAATGAAGTGAATGCGATACACCCAGTCATGCGAATGATTGAGAAGGTGCAGCAAAAAAATGGCGTAATTGCCCAATTAAGTAGCTAAGCAAAATTAATTACATAAGTTGAACCAAAGTCTCGAAGAACTTTTTCAACATAAGAGACTAAACTTTCCCAAGATTCATATGCATTGAGTTCAATCCACTCATACTTCATGAAACGCCACAAAATTTCAATCAAGTTCAACTGGGGACTATAAGGGGGTAACTGGAAAATCTCAACTTGCTGGTTCTTCCACTGCTCTAATTTCTCTTGAATCAGTTGACTGGTATGAATAGAGGCTTTATCCATAACAATCACTGTTGGCTTGGTAGATTGACGAGCAAAGTCATCGATACAAGCGAGAATGACTGCACTGGTGATACTGCGTTCAAAAACATAAGCAGATAAGTCATTGTTTCGATTCATCAAACCCACGACATTTAACCTCTTACTGCGTTGACTGGGTAAGCTTAAACCCGTCCCTTTCTCTTGCCAAGCATAGGGAA
>NZ_JACJQB010000060.1 GCF_014696385.1 Pseudanabaena mucicola FACHB-723 | reverse complement strand
AGAGGTTCAATAATCTCCCACTCTTTATCGCTTAGGCTACTGCTATATCCCATGTTTGATCCCTTTCATTACTCTTCCTAAGATACCAAATGGGTTCTATATATATTCCGTGGACACAAGAAAAGAATTTCTTGAAACATTCAAATACATAAAGGATAGAATTGTATTTGCGTCTCAATCAATAATAGAATTTCATAATAATCGGATTACTAATATAAAGAGGCAACAACAAGAATTTCAGCGAATTAGGAAAAATATAAGTTCTTCGACTACTAAAATTAAACGAGCGAATGATGAAGCATTATCTTCGTTTCAAGATATAAAATCTCTCTTTAAAAAATTTCCATTAGACTATACTTTTCAAGAGGAAGAAAACCTCCTTGAGGAATATCAAAAAAAAATTATTGAAAAACTTGAAGAGGCGCAAGAATTTTTACCTAACTATATGAATGATGAGATCCTAAATACCTTGTCAGAACTATTTTTACAACGTGCAAATGAATCCTTTTCCAATGATGAGATTAAGGAGTTTGAAGAAGAAGGTGAAAAACGATATAAAGCCAAAATCCCTCCCGGATATACAGATAATGACAAAGATGAGAATAAGTATGGAGATCTTATTATTTGGAAAGAAATGATAGCTATTGCAAAAAGAGAAAGCAAACCGCTCATTTTTATTACTGATGAGAGAAAAGAAGACTTATGGGAAATGAACGAGAAACTATTGTTGTTTCCAAGATTGGAGTTGATAAAAGAATTCTACTTAGAAACAAAACAATTCTTCTGGATATACTCATCAGATAATTTCCTTAAAAAAATTGCAAGATCTAACAATAAAACAGAAGAAGAGGAACTGAAAAAGGCAATAAGAGAAATCAGTGAAACGCAAGAAATTCATCGTCTAGTAGGTGAATTTATCTCAGTGTGGAATACATTTGAGAGTAGGCTTCGTCTAATGATTTACAGTGATGAAGATATTACTCAGAAGGTAAAATCTCGTTACAATAATTTGCAACATATTCCTATACATTTCATTGCAGAACAACTTCATTACAAAGAGTTGTTAGACTTAAGAGATGTGCAAGAAATTTTGTCTCTCCGACAGTTTAGAAATAAGCTAGTACATAATGATATCGCACCAACTATCGAAGAGCTTAACATGCTTATTTATCGGCTTAATGAGCTTTGCGAGAATTTAAAGATTGATGAAGATAAGGATGAAGGCTTTTCTACAAAATCTAGCTAAAAAGTTTGATCGCCGACCTTGTAGCGTGTATTTTAATGAAACGCAACGCACCCTGTTTTTGTCTTAACAAAAGCAATCTATTCGGAGAAGTTTCTGGTTAGTTATATTTCCAGATGAGGATCTAGGAATTCACAATCATTGCAGTCCGTTAACCGCGCTATAGCAAAGAAAAAGACTCACCCAAAACAGAAAAATAGGGGATTGACAAATTTTATACTGTTAACTACAGTTAACATATGATTGAAGTTCGCCAGACAGAAATATTCGTAAACTGGTTTACCAACTTAAGAGACAAAAAGGCTAAGGCTCGTATCCAAGCACGCATTGATCGCATGGAATTGGGAAACTTTGGTGATGTCGCTCCAGTTGGTCAAGGAGTAAGCGAAATGCGAATATTCTATGGCTCTGGCTATAGAGTATATTTTGTACAGAGAGGTTCTACCGTTGTGATACTTCTGTGTGGAGGCGATAAAAGCACTCAGGATTCTGATATAAAAAAAGCTAAGGAACTAGTTAAACAATTAGAGGATTGAATTATGGCTATCATCACTACTCGCTGGGATTCAGCCGAACATCTCAAGACAGAAGAAGACATTCAATTATATTTGGAAGCTTGCCTTGAGGAAGCAGGAGACGATCCGAACGCGATTATCCATGCTTTTAGCGTCATCGCTCGCGCCAAAAATATGAGTAAGCTAGCAAAAGACGCAGGGTTAACAAGAGAAGGACTATACAAAGCATTATCTCCTGATGGTAATCCTACCTTTGCGACAGTGACTAAAGTTGCTAGGGCGCTTGGATTTAAGCTTACTGTCCAACCAGTTATCCAATCTTGTGGGTGAGTAGATCGCACATTCTACTTATAAGTTCTAGGCTTTCAATAAATCTAGCAATTGACGCATATCATCAAAAACTAACTTTGCACCTGCGGCAATTAGTGCCTCATGATGAGAAGAATGGCGATCGCTTGGCGCATAACCCAACACCCTCATCCCTGCGGCAGATCCCGCCTTTACACCCGCTACTGAATCCTCAATCACCACACAACTCTCTGGCGCATAGCCCATCTGACTAGCAGCATGGAGATACACATCAGGAAAAGGCTTCGGGCGATCGACATGGTGACAGCTATATAACTTTCCATCGAAATGATCTAACAATCCTGTTAATCCTAAAACTAAGTCGATATGCCGAGGACTACTATTGGAAGCAACACATTTGGGTAGAGTAAGCTCCGTTAATACATCAACGATTCCCACAGTTGCTTGCAGTTCTTGTTTTAACGCAGCAATTTCTCTCTCCCTACATAGCTCTAACCAATCAGTAGGAACAGGTCTGCCATTGCTTTGCTCAATTATCTCCAGACAGCTTGCAAAGGAAAGTCCTACAAATTTTTGACTGACTTCTTCATAGGTAGTCGCAAAACCTGCTTCCGTCAAGGTTTCCGCAAAAACACGATTGACGATGATTTCACTATCAACGAGAACTCCATCACAATCAAAAATCACCAGTTCAAAATTCGACATAAAGTTAATGAGTAGTTACTTTTTGCTATGAATAGTTTAGGGAACAACGGGAATTTGTGCTGATTTTGTTTCGCGGGCAATCCAACGACTGACGGATGGTAACTGTGCCGAAAACCATACTGCACCTAGAATACTTAAAATACCACAAATAATCAAAGCTTTAGTTGCACCAAAGCTATTAGCTAACGTACCTGCAAATAGATTCCCAAAAGGCATCATTCCCACCATCGCCAGTGCATAGAAACTCATCACCCTTCCGCGTTTATCCTCTGCAACTAAGGTTTGGATAATCATATTACTGCTAGTGATTTGCAGAATTGTGAAGCCGCCCGTAAAGACGAGAATCACAATCGATAGCCAGACCTCCCTTGAGAGAGAGAAGGAAATCAAACTGATACCGATCGCAACTTGAGCTACTACAATCAAACGCTCTAACCCCGCAATTCCCCTTCTGACACTGAGGTATAGACAAGCAAATAATGAACCAATCGGAGCAGAAGTACTAAGCTGCGCCATCGTTGTGGCATTTCCATTTAAAATCTCAGCAGCAAACACAGGCATGAGCGCAATATGCGCCATTCCCACCAGTCCTTTTAGAGCAATCATCAACAAGATCGCCCGAATAGGAAGCGTTTGGGAAACATATGTAAAACCTTCTCGTAATTTCTGAAAAGTCTCTCCCAAGCCAGTACGGACATTTGAGTGAATTGCAGGCAATCGCATCGCTTGCAGAGTCAAAATTGCGGGGATATAGCTAATCGTATCGTAGAGAAAACAATATTTCACCCCTAATGTCGCAATCAAAATTCCGCCCATTGCTGGCCCTAGTACTAGAGAAGAACTTAGCATCACCGAATTTAAAGCGATCGCATTGCTACTATCAGCGCGATCGCCTACGGTTTCTGTCACAATCGTATGACGCACGGGCATATCCAGCCCTTTAATCAGACCATTAAGCACGCTCAATACTAAAAGGATTGGGAAAGTAATTAAATTCGCAAAGGTCAAGATTGTCAAAGCGAGAGATACAGCTATTCCCACAATCTGCACCAGCATTAGTAAATCGCGCCGACTCCAGCGATCGCTCAAAACACCCGAAAAAGGAATCACGAATAATGTAGGCAAAAACTGTACAAAACCCGCTACTCCCAACATCCATGCGGAATTGGTCAAATCATAAACTAGCCACGGAATAGTTAACTGCTGGGTCATAAATGTCCCAGACATCGATAGTAACTGTCCGCCAAAAAACAGGCGGAAGTTCTGCCAACGCATCGCGGGTAAGTGGTGATAAATGATGTTAATTATGCGATCGCCTTGCCCATTCCAGTTTTTCATGCAGCTTGTTCAAATACGGTTTACTAACAATTAGTATAACTAACTATATTAATAGACTGGCGATCGCTTTAGATGTCTTCGCGAAGACCTATTTTTTAGAAAACCTATGATATGACTAGAATCTTGACCTTAATCAAGTTTATCTAATCCATCGAGTTCCTCGAATGGTTATCAAATTCCCATTACTGCCTATTGAGGCTTTGAATAGTACAGAAATACTTTTGAAAGCGTTGCGAAACAACGCTTTCAAAAGTATTTCTGGAATTTAAGTCAGCGTACAGCGCTGTAATCTCTATTGATGAGTAGTTTAAAGTCTAAAACTTCTTTTTATTCCTTTAATCATGAATGAATTGTTATCTGATCTCGCTCCCACCCTTATCCAGCAATTAGACTTCTACTTCCACAAAATTGACTTTATCTTCCTCAATCGACTTTCTTTTTTGTTGTTTATTCTAGCGATGTTACTAGCCACAGGCTTGAGTCTCACCCTATCACAGATTATCGAGCCTCTTCGCAATTGGCGGCTAGTCATTCGCTCTCTGATCGCAAACCTTGTGGTTGTGCCAATTTTAGTTTTGGGATTACTGCACTTTGTACCTGTGAGTGAACCGATTGAGATTGGCTTTACCATTCTTGCAGTCACGGCAGGTCCTCCTGTATTACCAAAATTAGCGCAAATGGTGAATGGAAATATTGCCTTTGCCGCAGGATTGATGGTGGTTCTGATGCTTGCTTCCGCCATCTTTATGCCGATTGTCTTGCCTCTAGTTTTAGACGGTGTGCAGATTAGTCCTTGGCAAGTTGCGAAGCCCCTATTTGTGTCCTTATTACCTCCCTTAGCAATTGGGCTATTGATTAGGTCACGCTTTGAGGCGATCGCTACTAGCATCGTTCCATTTCTGCGACGAGTCACTAACTTTGCTCTCATATTGGGATTAGCTTCATCACTCGCCTTGCAATTCAATAGCCTAATTGAGTTAGCAAAGAGTGGTATGGTCTTAGCGATCGCTATTTTTATCATCGTCGCCTTTGCGGTGGGATATCTGCTCGGTGGACCAAATCTCGACACAAGGCTAACTCTCGGTGTGGGTACGGCTCAGCGTAATATTGCAGGAGCGCTAATCGTTGCTGGCACAAACTTTGAAGACCCTGCGATTATCAGCGTCATTGTAGTAACGAGTTTATCTTTGTTTGTGGTAATCCGATTGATTGCCCGATTCTCAGTAAATCAAGCAGCAAATCAACAGGTTCCATCAACTGAGGTAAGTGCATCTTCCCTAGGCAATCCTCAATAAACAGCAAAATGTAACGGTAATTCATGAATTACCGTTACATTTCGCTGTTTTGTATGAAATCCTAGATGTGTTATTTTTAAGGAGAGGTCGTGGAAAAAATCAATGATTGCTAATCTTCAAAAGCCGTTTTTAACACCTGAAGAATATCTGGTATGGGAATCAGAACAGCAAGTTCGTCATGAATACATTGATGGTGAAGTTTATGCGATGGCTGGCGGAACGATCTCTCACAACGACATCGCTTTGAATGCTTACAATGCACTTCGAGAGCATTTAAAAGCGATCGGCTGTCGCGTTAATGTTGCTGATGTCAAGGTGCAAGTTAGCAATGCAAAAGCATATTTTTATCCTGATGTAGTGATTAGTTGTAATGAGCAAGATCGGCGATCGCGTCAAGTTATTTCTTTCCCAAAAATAATTATCGAAGTTTTATCACCAAGTACGGCTGGCTTTGATCGTGGTGATAAGTTCAAATATTATCGTCGTTTTTCTACCTTGCTAGAGTATGTCCTGATTGATGCTGAGAAAATCAGTATTGATGTTTATCGGCGGGGGAGTGCTGGTAAATGGGAATTAACTAGCTATCCAGAAGATCTTGCTGAAACTGTTAATCCTGACATTTTTGAGTTAACTAGTATTGATTTTCAATGTCCTTTATCACTGATTTATGAAGATGTGGAATTGTCGCCAATCTCTGAATTGGAGAATCTTAATTAGTTACCGAAAACCAGAAGAAGAGTGGCGGCGCTTCGTGCTGCCACTCTTCTTTATCTAAATATACATCGCAAAATAGTCGTTGTAAATTTCGGTATTTTTCTGCACCGTGAGTTCTATTTCTTTTTGATCCTGATTTATCACCAAATTTGCCACACTATCTTGAGGGATAAAATCACCACAATATTCATTAGCAGGAACTGCTTCATTCATCTTTTTAGGGAATGCTAAATTCAGATTACTCATAATCGTGATGAACTGCTCACGGGTGCGATCGCTAAATCTAGGATTAAGGCGCTTCTCTTCGCCGATCGTCGAAACAGTTCGCCCTTTATAATCGTGGGCAGGATAAACCAGCGTTTCATCAGGCAAGGTAAAGAGCTTTTCAGTAACTGCATCGTAAAGCATTCCAGCATCACCACCTTGAAAGTCTGTACGTCCACAACCGCGAATAAAGAGAGCATCACCTGTTAAAAGATGCGTGTCGTTGACTAAATAGGATAAATGGGCGTTGGTATGTCCATTGGTGGCGATCGCTTTAATCGTGACAGCACCAATCGTCAAAATCTCACCATCTGCAAGGGATAAATCCGCTTTGAGAACGGCTACATTTTCGGGGACGAGAACTTGAACGCCGCGCAGTTGTCGCAATTTCCCTGCACCTGTGACGTGATCGGCATGAATATGGGTTTCTAAGCTATAGTGCAGGGTCAAACCCAAATCATCGATCGCCTGTAAATCCCGTTCCACCTGCTCTAAAACTGGATCAACAAGTACGGCTTCTCTAGTCTGGCGATCTCCAATCAAGTAAGTATAGCTACTGGTTTCAGGATCAAAGAATTGACGAAAGATTAAAGTTGAACTTACTTGCTGAAGTATATCGCCAATTAGTAACGGTGTTGTGGGAATGGAACGCACTCGTAAAGGTAGCGATCGCAGTAAGGTTTCTGCTAAGGCTTGAGCCTGTCCCCGCAATTCAGGAACGGCGATCGTTTCCCAGAGGTCGCCTTTGCGGGGTGTGCCAATCGTATAGAGAATATTCGACGGCTTATTTGTACCATTTAATAACGCTCCATTGGTAGCTGAGGTAATCCCTAAGCCGATGGGATTGGGGCGGATTAATTTTTGCGATCGCAAGCTTTCGACTAGGGGATGACTGGATTTTCGATAATCGGCGGCGACACCTGTGCAGTTAACCACACGTTGTACCGCTAAGATATAGCTAGAATGGTTTTCAGCTTTACTGAGACGTGGTTTAATCGTGACAATCACTCCACTCTCATTTTGTTCTTGCTTTTGAATGCGTCCTGCGGCGATTGTCAATTGTCCTGAAGCCAATAGTTGATCGAGAACTTCGGCAACCTGTTGAGCGATGCGATGACGATGCACATCCCAATAGGGAACGGCATGACGCAAAAATCTTTGCTGTTCTGGAAGTGGCAATTGTTGCCAAAGCTTCTGAGTAATAGGACGTAAAGAATCAATGACGGATCGCCAGTCATATCCTGTTGCTTGCGCTGTTTGGACTTCGCCACGCAAGCGCTGCCATAGTCCCAAAGCAGTTTTCGGTGCATCATCAATAGTCAAAAATGCAGGATAGGGTTTAGTCGGTTGATGGCGCTGTGGAGAGAGTCCTCTCCGTGACACTGCATAAATCTTTCCCTTATGCTTGCGTTGATGCAACGACAGCACCATATCCACCATCGTCAAGCCCGTACCAATCAGCAACACGTCGTCACTAGGATCAAGATCTTCCAAAGCTTCTGCTGACCAAGCATTCCGAATCTTGTCAGGACTTTGAGGTAAGGCATTGGGGGAATTGCCCAGCGCTAAAACGACTTTATCCGCAGCGATCGCGCCTTGACTTTTTAAAAAAATTCGCGCTCGTTCATTACTTGCAGTTTGGAGCTTCTCAATAGCGATCGCTTCATCTTTTATCCTCTCCAACTTCACATGATGGGGCGCAGTGGCAAGGGCTTCTTCTAAAATCGATTGAATATACAGCCCATAGACCTTACGAGGAATGAAGGTACTCGCGGTAATTTCTAGGGGTAATAAATCGGCTAATTCACTGTAATTGTGATAGAGCCAGCGCAGAAAATGCCCCGTATCATTAGGAAAAGCGGTCATATTTCCTGCGGACACATTGAGCAAATGGGCAACATTATCAGTGCCGTAGGCGATTCCCTTTGCCAGTTGTTCACGGCGTTCAACTAATTTGATCGTTAACGGCTGTGTCGATGTTTTAAGTAAATTTACAGCTACTAAAGTCCCACTAAATCCCGCCCCAATGATCGCAATTATTGGCGCGATTACAGGTGAATTAGATTTGTTAAAAGTGCTTTGAGGATTGATTTGAGTGGTTTGTTGAGCCATGACTTTTAACTATGAGGAGATACCAGACAAATCAATAATTACATAAAAATCAATAAAATATACGGTTTATACATGGAGATTAAGATGATTAACCTTGTTTTTTGATCCTAAAGGTGTTAGCCTCTTAAACAAATCTACGGTATTTACACATATTTACCGTTGATTAAGCAGCTAATAATTAACCACCATTAGGAATCACAGTACATGAGTCAGGTCTTAGAAGAAGTCCTAGAGGCTAACCGTACATACACAGAAAACTTCGGCGATCGCGGATCTTTGCCTTTGCCACCTAGCCGACAATTTGCGATCCTCACCTGTATGGATGCAAGGCTTGATCCTGCCAAATATGCAGGACTGAGTGAAGGCGATGCCCATGTCATTCGCAATGCAGGGGGACGTGCTAGTGATGACGCGATCCGATCACTAGTTATTTCATACAAGCTGCTCGGTACTAAGGAATGGTTCGTAATTCATCACAGCGATTGCGGTATGCAGTTATTCACTGATCAAACTATTCGTAAATTATTAGCAAGTAGTCTCAAGACGGCTTCCATTGGCGAAAGTGGCTGGCATGATTCGGGAGAAGGAGAAGGATCTCATGAAGCAGAATTTATTGACTGGCTGACATTTTCCGATTTAGCTGAAAGTGTGGCGATCGATGTGAGACGCATTCGCAATCATCCCTTAGTGCCGCCCGAGATTCCTATCTATGGCTATATCTATGATGTCAAAACAGGGAAACTAATTGAAGTTACTGAAGCAACAGCGATCGGTAAAGTGACGGCTTAAAAAATTAAAAAAAGAGAGGCAATCAAAAATTATGGCGCACAGTGAAGGATTTCTCAAATTAGCCGCAGATGCCAAAAAACGAATTAAAGAGATATCTGTAGATCAACTAAGTGAACTGGATCAATCCCAAAAGCCAGTAATTATTGATGTTCGTGAAGAAAGTGAATGGAATGCGGGTCATGTCGAAGGCGCGATCCATCTCAGTCGCGGCGTGATCGAGCAGAAGATTGAAGTAGCGATCGCCGATCCAGATACACCAATTGTCTGTTATTGCGGCGGTGGCAACCGTTCGGCATTGGTTGCTGACTCTTTGCAAAAGATTGGCTATACCAACGTGTTTTCCCTTGAAGGCGGCTTTGCAGATTGGAAAAAAGCAGACTTGCCAACAACTAAAACAGAATAAAAATACCCTCACCCCTAAATCATCCCTATGTCTGAAAACTATCGCTTTGAAACACTGCAAATCCATGCAGGACAGAAACCTGACCCCACAACAAATTCTCGTGCCGTTCCCATCTATCAAACTACTTCCTATGTATTTGATAGTGCTGAGCATGGTGCAAATCTATTTGCGCTTAAAGAATTTGGCAATATCTACACGCGGATCATGAATCCGACTACGGATGTATTTGAAAAACGTATTGCTGCTCTTGAAGGTGGTGTGGCGGCGTTAGCGACATCTAGTGGACAGGCTGCTCAATTTTTAGCGATCGCTACTCTCGCTCAAGCAGGAGAAAATATTGTTTCGACCAGTTATCTCTATGGCGGTACTTATAACCAGTTCAAGGTGACGCTGCCCCGTTTAGGGATTAATGTCAAGTTTGTTGATGGCGATAATCCTGAAGATTTCCGTAAACAAATTGATGAGAACACCAAAGCTCTCTACGTGGAAACCATTGGCAATCCTCAATTTAATATTCCTGACTTTGAAGCATTAGCAGCGATCGCCCATGAGAATGGCATTCCCTTAATTGTGGACAATACCTTCGGCGCGGGTGGCTACATTGCCCAACCGATCAAGCATGGAGCCGATATCGTGGTGGAGTCAGCAACCAAATGGATTGGCGGACATGGCACTTCCATCGGTGGTGTGATTGTCGATTCAGGTAAATTTAACTGGGGTAATGGCAAATTCCCAATCTTTACGGAACCTTCGGCAGGCTATCACGGCTTAAACTTCCATGAAACCTTTGGCAATATTGCCTTTATCATCAGAGCTAGGGTCGAAGGATTGCGCGATTTGGGTGCATCTCTGAGTCCTTTTAATGCGTTTCTATTGTTACAAGGTTTAGAAACTCTATCCCTAAGAATCGATCGCCATGTCCAAAATGCTCAAACCCTAGCAGAATGGTTGGTCAATCATCCCAAAGTAGAATGGGTGAATTATCCCAGTTTGCCCAATCACCCTTATCACGATCGCGCTAAAAAGTATCTCGATCATGGCTTTGGTGCAGTTCTGAATTTTGGCATTAAAGGCGGACTAGAAGCAGGACGCAGTTTTATCAATGCTGTTAAACTGGCTAGTCATCTCGCGAATGTTGGTGATGCCAAAACTCTGGTAATTCACCCCACTTCGACCACGCACCAACAGCTATCGGAATCTGAACAAAAATCTGCGGGTGTTACCCCTGATCTAATCCGCGTTTCCGTTGGTTTGGAACATATCGAAGATATCAAAGCTGACTTTGAGCAAGCGTTTGGACAGATTAGTTAAAGATTGCCCTCACCCCCCAGCCCCCTCTCCCATTAAGGGAGAGGGGGAGTAATATCAAATCAAGAAATGGCTGTGCCATTTCTTGATTTTCCGATTCTTACATTTTCGTAAGTGGATTGGTATAAAACTAATTTCTTGTTCCCCTCTCCCTTAATGGGAGAGGGGCTAGGGGTGAGGATCTTCAGCCTACCAAAATCAACTCATGAAATATCAAAACTTTATTTCCGATCGCACTAAATTCTATAAAATCCCTAAACCTCTACAATTAGAACTTGGTGGAACCCTGAATCATGGGGAAATCGCCTATCGCACTTGGGGAACTCTCAATACTAAGGGAGATAACGCCGTCCTAATTTGTCATGGATTCTCAGCTAATGCTGATGCTGATATTTGGTGGAGTGAATTATTCGGCAAAGGCAAAACTTTTGATCCTAGCCAAGATTTTATTGTGAGTAGCAATATCTTAGGAAGTTGTTATGGCTCTACAGGTGCAGCTTCGATTAATCCTGAGACGGGAAAAGCCTATGGCGCAAGCTTTCCTGCGATTACAATTCGTGACATGGTGCGATCGCAATATACGCTAATGCAGGGTTTAAATATTTCCCAATGGAAATTGGTTATTGGTGGCTCTCTTGGTGGAATGCAAACTTTGGAATGGGCGCTGCTTTACCCAGAATTAGTCAAAGCGATCGCGGTCATTTCCGCATCAGGTCGCCATTCTCCTTGGAGTATTGCTCTTGGTGAAATTCAGCGTCAAGCCATCTATGCTGATCCTCTTTGGCACAATGGTAACTACAGTGATGACTTGCCTCCAAATCAAGGACTAGCGATCGCCCGTATGATCGCCACCTGTGCTTATTACAGCCGCCCAGATTTTGAACAAAGATTTCCCCGTGAACAGAATCAAGTCCATAACTTTGCGATCGCCGACTATCTCCATGCCGAAGGTCAGAAATTAGTGCAGCGCTTTGACGCTAATGCTTATATTTCGCTTACTAAAGCTATGGATACTCATGATTTAGGACGCGAGCGGGGCAACTATCAAGAAACCTTAGCAAAAATACATCAGCCGACTCTAATTGTCTCTAACTCCGCCGACCTACTCTATTATCCAGAAGAACAACAAGAACTTGCTCATTGGATTTCTAATGCAGAGCTAGTTGAATTAGATTCTATTCATGGTCATGATGCTTTCTTGATTGATCAAGAAAATCTAAATTCGACATTAATTAGCCTCAGTTCGGCTGAATTAACATCGGTCTCATAAGTATGCCCATCTAGTTAGCTAAAAATGGTAAAAATTGCAAAGCAATTTTTACCATTTTTAGCTTTTTACGTTTGTCTTAACTTTATATGGGCAGAATTAGACGATAGGATTCATTTTTGATGATAATTGATAGACCTAGCCAAATGATTACAAAGGGAGCGATCTTGCGACCGTAGCGAGCGACTAAAGCAGAAATACCAGGGAAACGGGTGAGGTTATAGGAGCAGAAACACCAGAAACCAATAGTCATGTAACAGACGCTCAAAATGATGCTGAGACTAGGTAAAGTGCTGCTAGCGAATAGAGGAATGTAAATACCGACGTTATTCCCGCCATTGGAGATGGTTACAGCCGATACGCGATGGGTTTTAGGATCTTTAATTGTTGACCATAGAGACTGTTTGATTCGAGGTCTACCAACTTCTGTATGTAAGTAGCCATGCAGAATTATTTACACATATCCGAACTAATGGGAAGATTCTAAGAATCACCATATCCGAACTAATTACTGTGAGACTAATTGAGCCACTT
>NZ_JACJQB010000006.1 GCF_014696385.1 Pseudanabaena mucicola FACHB-723 | reverse complement strand
TTCCCTATGCTTGGCAAGAGAAAGGGACGGGTTTAAGCTTACCCAGTCAACGCAGTAAGAGGTTAAATGTCGTGGGTTTGATGAATCGAAACAATGACTTATCTGCTTATGTTTTTGAACGCAGTATCACCAGTGCAGTCATTCTCGCTTGTATCGATGACTTTGCTCGTCAATCTACCAAGCCAACAGTGATTGTTATGGATAAAGCCTCTATTCATACCAGTCAACTGATTCAAGAGAAATTAGAGCAGTGGAAGAACCAGCAAGTTGAGATTTTCCAGTTACCCCCTTATAGTCCCCAGTTGAACTTGATTGAAATTTTGTGGCGTTTCATGAAGTATGAGTGGATTGAACTCAATGCATATGAATCTTGGGAAAGTTTAGTCTCTTATGTTGAAAAAGTTCTTCGAGACTTTGGTTCAACTTATGTAATTAATTTTGCTTAGCTACTTAGATAAATTCCTGCGACGGCATAGGGCTTGCCATGGGTATCCATAATCGGAAACTTGGTAATAATGAAAGTTTGCAAGCTATCAGAGAATTTCAAGGTTTCTTCAAAGTTAACGGCAATCCCTTCAAAAATTGCCTGTAGTTCCATATCATGGAATCTCTTGACAGCTTGATTGTCAAATAGATCATAGTCTTTTTTACCTAGAATTTGCTCCTCAGACAGTTTCATTAAATAGGCAAATTCTGGATTAACAGATAAATATGTACCTTCTAAATCCTTGATACTAATTGGCGTAGGAGCATTGTCTAGAAAGGCTTGTAAACGTGATTCAATTTGCCGCAATGCTGCTTCAGTAATAATCGTACCCACAGGTAAAGCTTCAAAGAGAAGCTTATATTTCTCCTGTACTTGCTGAAGATCAAGCTCAAGAATGCCGATTTTTTGATTTATACAACGGTTTGCCCAGACGGCAAAGATACTTGAAAATAACAATAGCATTCCACAAATTAGAATTGCCCAATTCTGATGGGAGTATGTGACGATAATTCCGATGGAGCCTATTATTTGCAACACAAACGGAAGTGCTACCATCCACTGTACAGGAATGTTATGTAGTCGCGATCGCAGTGTTTTTAGCAGGACGACCATAGGTCAAACCCCTTAGGCATACATCATAAGATTACCCACTGATAGCAACTTCAATACAAAAAGATCATGATTTATAACATTTAGGACTTACGCAAGAAAAGTAGGAGTAATTCATGAATTGCCCCTACTTTTCTACATGCTACGGTCGCTAATTGCCACTTATTTACTTATTTACTTGTCACCTATTTATTGCGGCATAAATTTTGCCAATGTGTCCAAATAATTACCATTGCCATCGTATCAAGCCGACAGTATTGATAGAGCAGTTCTTTCCACTGCGAGCGCATGGTTTGATTCTCAAGACTGCGATCGCGATGTTCACCATACATTAGATCTTGGTAAGCCAACATTGCCCCTGCTCCTTCATTGACAACTTGAATCCGATCACCGATTTGTAACTGGGGCAAAACATCATAGGGGCTAAGAATTTCACCATTGCGATCGCAAAAATATTCTTGGAAATGGGGGATTTGATGCAAATAGGGATTAGTTTTCCAAATTGCAGGTAGTACACATTTCAGTGATGTTCTGCCTTTCATGAATGGATGGAAATAATGTTTGAGGGTCAGCGCATTCATATCTAATAGGTTTGATTTGCCCTTATTGCCTAGCTTAGCGGTATTGGCTAGCCATGTTTGTAATTGTAGATTTTGATAGTCATAGGTTTGCATTTGATAATAAATATCGCGCAATACGCTATTTTCATGAGTTGCCCATGTGAGGATTGTGCCGCGATCGCCTAAACATTCCATCAAGGACTCAGCAAACTGAAAATTAGGAAACGTGTTGTCAAGATCTAGCCATTCAGTTTGCGTCGGTGGAGCATCTGGCTCTGAGATGGTGTGGCAACTCCATTGAAAAGCAACTTGTTCGTAAGTACGCATCCCTGCTCGATAGGGAATTGCCATCCGTGAAGTCTCAAAGTCAATGAAGTGAATGGGATACTCAATCTGATGTAATATTTTGGGAAGATGTTCAGAAATCCATTCTTTATTTTTTTGAGTATATTCAATTTGAATCAGTTGTCGATAGCTATAGGTGTAGTCATTTAGTTCTTCTAAGGGAACATCAAACATACTGACTTTCTTTTGTTGAATCATCTCATTGACAAGGGGAGTCTCATGACCGCCAATTCTACCCATCTGGTAGAGTTCGAGGACGTGGTTTTCCACTTCCGCCAGATCGCCCCAACATTCTTTAAACCCATCTCTTGGATCGCGATCGCTAGCTCGATATTCACAACCTTTACAGCTTTTACTAAGGGGAGCAAATAATTCAGGTGACTTCTCAATTAATTGATTGATATAGGTTTGGGCTGATGTGAGGGTTGGTTCGATTAATTCTGCTACTTCAGTTTTGATACTAACTTTGGTGAGAAACTGATCTTGTCTGAGTGTCTCAATATCGCCTGTGAAGTTGACCTTGATGCCGTTAAATTTAGAAAAAGAATTACGATGGGAATCCTGCCGCTCAATCTGAAAATAGGAAGCAAGATGATCGATCGCAGTGGTTTTATTGCGATCGGGAACTAGTAAATAGGGCGCAATGTCGGCATCAAATAATGGTAAATACTCTGCCAACATCTCTTGTAAAATGCCAACCTGATAGGCAACATCTTCGATGATATATCGCCAATCACCGCCAACTTGACCAGTCCGTTTATTGCGAAATAACGAAAGATTGCGATACCTGACTAATTCTTCATGGGCTTCACTATCAAACCCTTTACTCCTGATTTCAATGACTTCAATGTGATTTCCCTGTTTAACGAGAATATCGGCACGGGCAAGCTTGTGACCATGATAGAGAACAGGCTCAAATAGAACAACATTTTCCTGTTGCAAGTAATCGATTGTCTTCTGAGCCGCCTTAGCAATACTTTCATCAGATTTTAACTGTGCGGTGATGTAGATTCCTTCAGGATAGAGAAGATGCGCGATTTTGCTAATGATGAAGTTCCCATCAGCTAATATTCTGGTATACGAATCGACGCGATCGACAGTGGGATAGCCTAATTTTTTGTAATAAAGCTTAGTTGTACAACTGCGAGCAGTCTTGAGATCAGATTTCGTCAGATAAATGGGATGGGACATACTGCCTAAAAAACTTCGCTTTATAAATCTAGCATGAACAATTACCCACTATGGTAAGTGACTCAGCACATAGCAAAGCTTTACAACGTTTTGTACTTAATTCTGTTTAGGGCTACTCAAAGCCTCAACAAGCTGCACAGCCTATTGAGGCTTTGAGTAGTACAGAGAAATTTTTAAATCAGCGCTTTACGTTGTTTAGGGTGTTTAAGTTGATTTATCTTCTTCTGGAAGATTTACTTTGTCAGGTATTTTAAACTTGCGCCGATAATCACTAGGGGTGAGTCCTGTGATACGTTTAAATAATACCCGAAAGGATGAAGAGTCTTCATAACCAACGGTAATACCAATGCTGTCAATGGTTTTATCTGTTGTTTCTAACTGTATTTTTGCTTGCTCAATGCGTAGATTCTGAATATATGCAATTGGTGTTAAACCAGTTGCTGCCTTAAATCTACGGTTAAATGTGCGGATAGCCAGACCAGCGACCTGACTAGCAGAAATAAGTGTGTTAGGTTGATTGATATGCTCAGATATCCATTTTTGGGCAACTTGGATTGCTCGATCATTATGAGAAAGATTATGCTGAAATCCTGCATGGGCAAGCATTTTGTCATCTAGATGCCATTGAATTAAGAATGCCTTAGCCGTTTGAGTAGCAGCTTCATTGCCAGCATAACGGGCAATGATATAAAAAATGAGATCATGCCAAGTGGATTGTCCTCCAACTGTAACCAGTCTTTGATCATGACCTGTCTGCACAAGGGCTTGATTGGTGCAAAGTCTTATCTTGGGATATTGTTTCTTAAAAATATCTACATAAGCGTCATGGGTTGTTGCTTCTAGTCCATCAAGTAGTCCTGTTTCTGCCATTATTAAAGCCCCAGAACCAGATGTACATATTAATGCATTCTTTTGATACATCTGACAAATCCATGTCAACATCTCTAAATATTGTATTTCCAAAGGTTGCTTAAAAATCCCTGTGATTGATGGCAAATAAATAATATCTGTGTGCTGAAGATCAAAAATAGATTGATGAGGATTAATTTTTACTCCTGCATAACAGGTCACAGGTTCTTTAGATACACCAACAATTTCTGCATTAAAAAATATTGATTCTGACGTTTCTTGAGTCGTTACTCCATTCCAAACAATTCCGACGGAGCTAAATAGATCTAAAGCTCCCAGAAGTGAGCCAGTTAAGACATTTGGCAAGGCAACCAAGCTAACATGAAACATCTCTTTTCACATTCGCACCTAAAGTGTCTTGGCATGATTATAATTTTTTCATGTTTGCTATGTAATCACAAGTTTTAAAAACAACTCTTAACTTTTACAATTGCGTTATCTATGTACTAGCCAACAATTGATATCCAATTTTGTCGAACTTTTAAATTATGTGTAGATTTCTATATCTATTTTAAATTAAATACTTGATGTGCTTTTCGCAAAATGGGTTTATGTATTTTGAATACTAACTTTATTAACAAGACATATTTCTTTTTCTATTAATGGCTTAAATGCCATGATGATGACAATTTAGCCACTTTTATGTTTTGCTCACAGTTAATAAAGTAAGAGAGACTAATTCGTCTGTCAATATGTGCAGCCGAGTATAAAACCCCCATCAAAAGGTAACTAAGTCTGAGGACTCAATCATGGTAAATTGGTCTTGTTTTAGGAAGTCATTGTTGGCTCGCAAAGATTTATGGTTTGTTCTATCTAGTATTTCTCTCTTGCTACCTTCTCCCAGTTTCGCATTTACAACCACATCATCTGAAGGTGAGATTGAGTTTTCTGTGAGAGAAGTATTACCAGTTAATCCATCAGTTCGTCAGTATGACGGTGCAACTACTGGAACGACTTTAGTCGATGCGTTGCTGACTCCAGACAGAGGATATCCATTAATTACGGAATTCAACCCAGAGTCACCTGTTCAGAAGAAAAATGGATCCCTTGTTCCATCCTTAAGTGATACATGGACTCTTAATCCTCCTGGCAAAGGTGATGCAAATATTACTGTCAAAGCTATAGCTCAGCCAGCTCTTGCAGGTATAGCGTGGCAGGGAAAGGGTAAATTCCTTGATGACGTAGTAGATGATGGGAATGCAGTTCGTAATGCGTCCTATGGAAAAGCTACATTTACCGCAGACGAATTCGATTCTCTCTTTTTATACACAGAACTCGCTGCGTTGAATGTGTTTGGCGGTATTTATCTAGATCGTGGTAAAGATGCTTGGGTCACTGGCTCGATTGTTGGTAACTTCAGTGGTGCAGCTACTCCCCATAGACTCGAAATATTATTTGGATTTGATGGTCTGAATAGAGGTCGAGAAGACTTTATCACAGCATTTCTCGACGGAGTTGAGCAAGTTACAAATTTAGGTAATTTTAGTGGTGCTTTAGCAGCTTCTAAAGACACATTTAGCACATCAGGGATTCTATTTAGCGGTGATCTATTTGGATTAAAACCTCGTGATCAAGTTGTGATCGAAGGAACTTTTAGCTGCGTTGCTTTTAATGGATACTGTGGTGGTAGCGCTAGGGTAGGAAGACCAGTACCTGTTCCTAGTAGTGTATTTGGCACATTAGCATTTGCGGCTTTGGGTACAGGCATGATGTTGAAGCGTAAGCTAAATCAGAAAAGGATGGCTAAACTAGATATTAGTGTTTGACACTCTGGCATACTTCAATACGGGTAATAATACACAGCAAAAATACTGCTTTTAGATTTCTTGCTGTGTATCCCGAAAGAAGTAATGCTAGAGATAACAGTGCCAGTCAATTAAATCATAACTGATGTCTTTGTTTTTTATTAATTTCAATAATAGCCAAGGTGGGAGTATCTGCGGTTGATTCCTCAAGAAACCTTAATGATTTTGGGACTAAATAAATGAAAGTAAAAATAAACAACAACTATGTTGCGATCTTTGTAATTGCTCTATTGGGTTCCGTACTCTCTTGGGAGCCAATTCATGCAGCTTCGCTTTACTTCAAATCAAACCCACCACCACGTCAAGCAGATGCTGATCCTATTCTTGATATAGATCCTTTTGCATCTGGACAGCAGGTAACATTTGATGTTTTTTTGGATTTAACAGGAGTTAACTTGGGATTAGGTGGTGATAATGTTAAGATCAACTTTGAATATGCTTATAATCCTCTAGAATTAAAACTAGTTAATAAAATCCTTGATCCTAAGAATTTATTTGAGGTTGACTCTCCATTAAAAGAGAAACAAAAACAAGAAGCAAGAAAAGATGGAGAAAAGTTTACAATAAATATAGGTCGGGTTCTGCTTGGTATGGCGAGAGATGAGGGTGGTCCTATCGAATTGAACCACCCTAAGAATGCTCCTGGAGGACAACTTTTATTAAGCAGCCTAATATTTGTAGGTGTAGCTCCAGTAAATACGGGGTTTTATGATTTTAGATTAGAGGAAGGATTTGAAATTATTGATTCAAATGGAGTTCCTAGGCAAAAAGAGTTTGCTTTAGGCAAACTACTACCAGAGGATTTATTAGGTGAGAAACTACCTGACCCAAACGGTCTAAAAGAAGTCGAGGTGCAATGCCCACCCAAAGAAAAACTTTCCCAATCTAGTACATCTGAATTCTGCCAAATTCGACCTGTCCCGATTCCATCTTCTTTAATGGGAACTTTAGCTGTTGCAGTTTTTGGTGTGGGAACAATCTTGAAGTCTAAACTTAAGACATTTCTGCTATAGCGGAAGAATGGAAAGAAAGGACATAATGATAAGACAAGAAAGAAAAAGAAACGAAGATGACAGCACCCTACAGCGTAGATTTATGGGAGAAAGCAGTATCAGCGTTCGATAGAGGAGAAGAAAGAGTCACATCTACCGAACCTTAAACATCAGTAGAAATACATTAGATCAATGGCTAAAATGCAGAGAAGAGAAAGGAAGCATAGCTCCCAAAGAGTATCGATGAGGACTGAAACCGAAAATCAATGACTTGGAAGGTTTCTAAGCATTTGCCAAAGAGAATGGACATTTGCCCCAGAAAGAATAGGAGTATCGAAATATTGGCGCAAATGCTAAACCCCTACAATCGCTACAATCGCAAATATGGGGAAACAAAAATATGCGAGCGCTTGTTGATGATTTTTGCGATCGCAAAAATCATCAACTAACCCAACTCCGCAATTGGCTGCTACCGATGCTGATGAATGGAAAATAATGAACACAAGTGGACTCGAACCACCGACCCCCACGATGTCAACGTGGTGCTCTAACCAACTGAGCTATGCGTTCTGACGGATTAATAATATAACATAGTGGAGTCGAATTTAACAATAACCACAATAAATTTATGAAATTAATTTTGTATAGCAAACAAGACTGTTGTTTGTGTGAGGGATTGCTAGAAAAATTACAACAGGTCAAAAACCTTAGCTTTGAGCTAGAAATTAGAGATATCACCAGCAATCTCGATTGGTTTGAGCGTTATCAGTACGAGATACCTGTGTTGTGTCTGCTTAATGATCGCAATTTAGAGCAAGAGTTGCCGAGATTTCCGCCTCGGTCTGGCGTTGACAAGCTTGAAGCATTATTACAGCGCTATTGCCAAGGGTGAACTATTTGAAGTACGAATTACAATAAGAATTGGTCAGCACTTGCTTGGTTGTAGTCAGAGCATAGATATCAATTACCCCCGGATAGCGCGAAGCACCTCGCGTTTTTAAGCTGCACATGCCAAGGGCAATTTTGGCACTGCCATTTTCGGCAATCTTGGTGTAACGATTGAAACGACTATGGGTATTGACAAAAATAGTGCTGCTATTGATGCGGCTCACAAAGCGATCGCGTTCAGATAGAGAGTCAGTAATGATCACATCAGCATGACCGCTACTATATTGATTAATCCATGTAATTGCTTCGGCGGTATCATCGACAATTTTGATGGCGATGGTTTCATCTAGATAAGCCTGTCCCCAAATATCTTCAGATTCGATAATTTGACTATGCGAATCTTGATCAATGGTTTCAGTGCCAATGGACTCCTCCACAAAATGACGATAGTAACCTGTAGTTTCCGCACAGCCCCGCACCACCAAGCCTTGAGTTTTGAGGCTAGTGATCCAATCGCCCAAACCGCGATCGCACCATGAGCGATGCACGACTACTTTTTCGATCGCGTTTACAGCATCAGGGTCACCCTTGCGACTATTGAGGATCACCTCCTTCGCAAAGTTGAGATCGCCTGATGCAGACAAATACAAGAAACAGTTGCCCATGGAAATGGGTAGCGCCGAAACCGTCGCCTGTTTGCTGACTTGCTGTACAAAGCTAGGACGACCATAGGGAATCACAAGACGTAAATATTTTTCTTGAACGATCAACTCTTTAATCGCCACGCCTTTCGGGACGCAGGTCATACAGGCTTCAGGAAACCCTCTAGCAATTAAAATATCCTTTGCGATCGCAACTATCGCCTCTTGGGTATATGTCCCCTCGCTCCCACCCTTCAGGATCAGTGTATTACCAACTTTGAGACACATTCCCGCCGCAATCAGGCTCAACTGCGGAAATCCTTCATAGATCAGAGCTACTACACCCAAGGGGACGCGCTGATAACCATTCAGACCCACATGTAAAGTTAGGGGATCGGGCAAATTGGCAATATGCACCAGACAATCGATTGCATGATTGAGGCGTTCAGGAGTCAGCTTGAGCCATTCCAACACTAAATCAGGCACAGCCATATCTCGACTTGCTTCTAAATCCAAAGTATTGGCTTCTAAAATCGCATTTTTCTGCTTTTTGACGCTGTTGGCAATTTCTAGAAGCAAACTATCCCGATCTTGGCTAGGAATCTGCATGAGTTGCAGAGCTGCGGAGTGGGATTTGTAAATGAAGCCAGTCAGGTCTTCTGGTGACATATGCCGTAATAAGTAATTTGTGAATATTGCGCTAAATATCGCGCCGCCAAATCGCAAGCAATCGCCATATTAGCAAACCAGATAGAGTAAACAACATAATTGCCAAGGGAATCCCCAAAGTTGATTGCAGATTGAGCGCCCATAAAATGACTAACCCTAGAAATAACAGCGCTGAGGCGATCATCAAAATTCTTTCTAAGATGCTTTGTTGATAAGCATTTATGGCTTTCCACTTACCAATCCATTGCCATGTGTGTCTCTGGGTATCAAGCCCACCTATTTGTAAGAGGCTGTAGCCGTCATTTTCTAACTCAAACAGGAGCGAGCAGCGATCGCAACCAAAGGCATCAGTCAGTGCAATCGGCTTGAGCTTGCCACGTTTGCGTGGGCAGGGACAAGGGTAAGTTTGATCGATATCAATTTTTTGAGGCTTATGGATATGCACTGATCAATATACTCAATAAGGATATGAGGTTTAAAAATTTCATATTTGCAATCTCCTCAAAACGATTGTATAGCAACCAAAACAAGAAGGTAAAGACTAGCGAAAAGGTGACTGCGATCGCAAATTTTTAAAAATAAACCAAAGTTTCCAAACTTTATGCTGTAATTGTCCAAGATTGCTGTATTATTCTATTCGGTGCAAAAAACACCAGCACTAAGCGGATGTGGCGGAATTGGTAGACGCGCTAGATTTAGGTTCTAGTATCTTTGATGTGAGAGTTCGAGTCTCTCCATCCGCATTAATGACAAAAGAGTTGCAGCGCTTCACGTTGCAACTCTTTTGTGGTTTTACGGAGCTTTACGCTAGCATAATTAAATCGCAGAATCCTTCCAAGTAAGGTTCACCAATTTGTGACGAGTCTGAACTTTTTCCTAGATTTAAACTATGACAACTGCAAATAGAGACAATCGATCTTTCTGGCGCTGGATCATCAACGATACGACCATATTTGTAGTAAAGCGGCTCGGACAAGCGATTATCGTAGTTGTCGGTGTATCAATCCTCAGTTTTTTTGCAATTACCAAATCCCCCGGCAACTGTTTTGCCGAATTGCGGAATAACCCCAGCACGCCCAAGTCAACGATCGAACAACTCGAAAAACAACTGAATTACGATAAGCCCGAAGCAGTGCAATATCTGCTGTGGTTGCAAAATACCTTGAATGGAAATTTGGGAGTGCGTTGTCAAGGCTTAGCCCCTGTTACGCCACTAATTGTCGAGCGAGCTGGCAATACACTGTTAATGTCGATCGCATCTCTGTTGACCACATGGCTCTTGGCAATTCCCCTCGGCATTTATAGCGCTGTTAAACAAAATACTTGGAGCGATCGCATTATCCAGATCCTCAGCTATGCCACACAGGGTTTTCCCAGTTTTATTTTGGCAATTTTATTGCTAATGGTGGCGCAAAATACAGGCTGGTTTCCTGTGGGCGGTATGACTAGTATTGATTTTGCCGATTTATCACCCCTAGGACAAGCGCTAGATATTGGGCATCATATGATCTTGCCAATTTTAACTTTGACCCTAGTTAGCTTTGCAGGCCTACAACGAATCATGCGCGGTAGTCTGTTGGATGTGTTGCGGCAAGACTATATCAAAACTGCTCGTGCTAAGGGTTTACCTGAAAATAAGGTCATCTATACCCATGCCTTGCGTAATGCCATTAACCCTTTAATTACCCTATTAGGATTTGAGTTTGGCGGTTTACTTGGCGGTGCATTTATTACAGAGTTCTTTTTTAGCTGGCCGGGGTTGGGCAAATTATTACTCGATGCCACCAGAGAAAAGGATACAAATTTAGTGATGGCGGGATTGATGTTAGGCACATTGATGTTAGTGGTTGGCAATCTGATTGGTGATTTGCTGCTAAAAGCTGTTGACCCGCGCATCAAGCTCGATGACATGGAATAATCCCAAACCAAAAAGAGAGTCGATCCTTAACTCTCTTTTTGGTTTTTTATTTGTCCTGATATAGAGGAATCGCCTTGATTCTAGAAAATATTGGCAAGAATATCGAGAACAAGATTACTAATTGGATCAATCACAACGATATTGGAGCCAATTACAATAATATTCGTGTTGCTAGGTAGATTCAGGTGACTAACAACATTACGGGGAAGTAAAACCTTCTTCGCAATGCCAGGGGGTAAGCCTTTGCCACGAGCTAAATTTTTCCGAATTCCGGGGGGCAATGAGCTGCGCTGGATATAAATTTGTTCACGGATATCATCACTGATTAAGTAGCTGTAGGTACTTGTGCCACGAATAATCTCAATAATTTGAGTACGTTGATAAGGGCTGAGAGTGACTGTTGACGTTGTGGTAGTCGTAGTAACAGGAGTTGTCGTGGTAGTTGTGGTAGTCCTGCTCCTATTTACTCTTTGCACTTCAGTATTAGACGAATCGTTTTTTTTGTCATATCTTCCCCTACCCTTTTGAGCTTCGGCAGGGCTAGTTAGCAATGCGCTACTACCTAAAGCAAATGTACATAGTAATAGAAAAACTTTGTAATGCCATTTCATGGGTATTTAATCTCCATATTTAACTGAATTTTATTATTTCCCCTTTATTCTGAGACTGGTAAATTTTCACTTAGTTCCCACGATAAAAAAATCAAGAAAAAATAATATAAAACTCTAGAACCGATGGCGCACGCGCAGCGTGCGCCATCGGTTCTAGCATCTAGCTACTTAGTCACAATTTCAATATTGATAGAATTTAGAAAGCTGTAACGTATGGTTAGCAATGTTTCCTTTACATGATGACAATCCGACTCAAGATACTTCTATCGTTGTCTATGCGTTAATTTTGGCAAACGTCCTAGTTTTTGGATATCAGGTGAGTTTGCCTAACTTTCAGTTAGCAGAATGGTTGAGCAATTGGGCTTTAGTACCGAGCCAGTTAGTTGCCAATCCTGCTAAACATGCGATCGCATTATTAACCTCGCAGTTTCTCCATGGCAATCTGTTGCATTTAGTGGGCAATATTTGGTTTCTCTATTTGTTTGGTAATAATATTGAAGACCAGTTAGGGCATTGGAAATTTTTGGGATTTTATTTGCTCTGCGGTGCGGTGGCAGCGGGAGTCCATGCCATGACTGCACCGACTTCATTAGTGCCGATGGTGGGGGCAAGTGGAGCAATTTCAGGGGTAATGGGAGCTTATTTAGTGAGGTTTCCCCGTGCAAGGATTTTAAGTCTGGTATTTTTAGGATTTTTTATTACCGCAGTTCCCATTCCCTCGGCAGTATTTTTGGGGTTATGGATTGCAGGGCAAACGATATATGCCGCGATGGCAAACCCCAATTTACCGGGGGTTGCCTATCTAGCCCATGTGAGTGGTTTTGCGATCGGTGCGATTGCCATGTTGTTGTTAAATAGACGAGATCGCAATTAGAACTTAGAGTGCGTCTGCGAAGCAGACGTACTCTAAGTTCTAAAATTCACTGTAAAAGTTGTTCCCTGATCGACTTTGCTCTCGACCTTAATCTGTCCCTGATGACTCTCGGCAATCGCTTTTGCGATCGCAAGCCCAAGTCCCGATCCACTGGTGGCGCTAGCTGTTGATTTAGGACTAGATTTATTGCTTTTTTGGGGTTGATAGCGATAAAACCGCTCAAATATTTGGGATAGCTCATTTTCGGGAATGCCCATGCCTGTATCTTTAACCTGTACCTGCATCTGGTTTTGGGTAGGCATCGACTGTGCGATAATTTGGACTTTGCCTCCTGTGGGTGTATAGGCGATCGCATTGGTGACTAAATTAGTGAATAAACGACCGAGACGATCGCGATCTCCTGACAGGATTAACTTTGGTTCTGAAATAGTTAACTCCAGAGTGATTTGTTTTTGTTGAGCAATTGTCTGTTGTTCTTCGGCAACTTCTTGCAAAATTTGCGATAAATTGCAATTTTCGCGCACCTGATTTGTGATACCGCCATCATGACGCGCTAAAAACAATAAATCTTCAATTAATCTTCCGAGACGGCGGGTGATGCGTTCGATGGTTTCCAATTGCGATCGCTGAAATTCTGGCTCAGGATCAGCAAGGGCAACTTGGACATTGGTTTGAATTACGGCGATTGGGTTACGCAACTCGTGGGAGGCATCGGCAGTAAATTGCTTCAAGCGTTGGTAAGATTCGCGCACGGGTTCCATGGCGATTCCTGCGAGCCACCAGCCACAGAGCAGCACTACAAACACCATCAAGGTTGTACCGATCGCTAAGTCGAGAAATAGCTGCTTAACGGGTTTGGTGACTTCAAACCAAGGATGACTAATCCGCAAATAGCCCAGTAATTTACCGCCGATCACAATTGGCTCCGTCATTTGTCGCAAAGGTTCGGCTTCGGACAGATGCACTGTGCGGTAAACGGGTTGCAGAATCCCTTTTTCTCGCGATTGCAATGACTCCACAGTTTGATTGGTTGTCCAGAGAATATCGCCATCGGGACTAAACCAATCAATATCAATGTGATCAGCGTCGATTGACTGTGCATTAACGGAAAAGTTATCGCTAAAGTCTGACTCCAAATCAATTAAATTAGAACGGATTAGGGATCGCTCAATGACCTCCGCCACATGATCAATCGTGTCATCAATTCGATCAATTAGTGTCGTCTGCACGTATAGATAGAAACCTGTCGCAAACACAATTAATAAAATTGCGGTGACGGTGGCGTACCACAATGCCAGACGACGGCGCATGGACTGAAAGACAGGATTGTCAGGAGCAGTGGTCATTGCAGGTTATCGCCAAAGATTTATAGCGCTCGTTCAAATTCTTCTAAAACCGTTAACAACCGATTTTGGCAAGAGTTAGGGATCAAATCACTAAGAGGGATTTCACGCTTACCACCACCAATTGCGATCGCAGTTTCATTTAGCACTTTTGTAACTGCCGATGCGGTAATGCCATCAAGCAAGAGTGGATAAAACTTCTCGGCGAGAGGACGGTGCAAATGTGCGTCATTTAAGTACAAATGCCACTTGGCAATGTCAATATAAACATCTTCTGCGATCGCCGCCGCTAATTGTTCGATACGTTCTGAGGTACTCATTGATTCACTACTTGTTTTTCCTTCGATAAAACCCAGATCCCGTGACCAAGGATAAATATTGCCCAAATTACAGCGACCCAAACTGACCAAATCCAGACTCTATCGGTGATGGATTGGATAAACCACATACAGGTGCTGCAAGCCGAATAGATGGCAAGGTGCAGATAAAAGTTAACTCTGCGTTCGAGGCTTTGGTATTCAGGATCGTTAGGATCTGGTGGTTTCGACAGCTTGGGCATAGAAAATTAATAATAGATTTGGATAATTAAGCAACTGTAACTAAGTTTATGCTATCTCAAAAGTTGATCCCTAGACATTGGTAAACTGCTAAAACCTGTAACGCACGAGCAGCGTGCGCTACAGGTTTTAGGTTTTGGTTTTAATTACGCCTAGCTATTTAGGGGTAAGTCATTTCTTGCTTTTCTTCTTTCCATATCTTACAAACTTGAATAAATTCTTGGGAAAATTAATCAACCATTTCCAAGTTGCAATGATCCAATCTTCAATTTTGAAAATGACTGCATCAACCCATAGAATTACGGTCATCACAGGGTTGTAAGCATAACCCAAGATGGTTGCCCTTGCATCAATCCATGCTCGCAACGGACGTTCACCATCTATGTCTGGTTCTTGCTTTTTTTGATATAACTTAAATTCGTCATCATCAAAAACTAAACTGCCTTTTAGTCGATCCTGCGAGATTTGGGTAGTTGTAGTTTCAAAGTATTGTAGTTCTCCTGACGAATGAATTACAAGGCGATCGGGCGATTTACTAAATGCAATCGATTCATATTCCAATGGCATTGGCCATGGGCCATTGTCATTCCCAAACACTTCTTCCATGGTTAACCATGCTTCTTCGCTAGGAGCAATATCCGTAGTTTGTTCTAAACTTGGTTGCGACCGTCTGTGGAGGAAATAGTCAATGGCAGCTTCAATCAATTTTTGGAGACGTTCTAGCTGATTATCGAATTTAAGCGAATCATCATAATCGGGAGCTGCCGCCGCATCATTCTGATTGCGTTTAGGGGAACTCATTGATCTTTTTTGCAGCTTCTCAATTATCTTGCCAATCAATAAATCAGGTTGAGTTCCATCAATTTCTAGAGTTCCATCTACATTGTTATCTACATCTCCATCAAGAGAGCGTTTGCCAATGAAATAGTCAATGGCGGCAGCAATCAATTCCCGCAATCGCTCTAGGCTAGGTCGGCGCGATAGCGGCATATTTGATTTAACACTTGCCGAGCGCACTCCCCGTCTTCTCAGTCTTGGACTATCTGGTAATGAATCAACGTTAGAGATATCTGTCCCATCGATTTCGGGATCTTCTAAGTTATCTTGATCCTCTCCTAAACTTTGGGATTGAGCCGCAGGTTGCTTGCCGAAAAAATAGGCGATCGCAGCTTCAATCAAACGTCTTAGCTTTGCCATGCGCGTATTTTCGCCGAGGGCAACACTTTCTGCTAAGCGATTATTTTCTGCGATCGCATTTTTGATCACATTTTGAGCAGATTGCCTTTGCTCTACCTCTTGTTTCCAGATTTCCGCAAAGAATCGATTAGCAATTAATTTTGGTTCGACTTCCGATGGGTCAACATTCGCAAGATTGTCTGACGACCGTTTGACGATCGCACTAATATTCCGATCTAATTTAGTTTTAGCAGCATCAATCCAATTGAGAAATTTAGCCAGTGGTCGCCAAAATAGAGGTATTTCTGGCTGGGGTAAGTCTTGGTTATCAGTAATATCTTTGGCAATTAATTCATTTTCTGGTAATAGTCCTATGGGATCAGGCTGCGATCGCAATTCTTCGCGCACCGAATTTTTGCCACGATTAAGAGCGGGAAAAGTACGCTTGGCAGTTGAGGTAATCAGATACACAGGATAGAGAGCAGATTTTGCCACTTGATAAGCCAATAGTCTCGGCAAATCCTGTATAGGTAATCCTGCAATTTGCCGAATTTTTTGATCGATCGAGCGTCTTACACTGCGTCCTAGTTGGGCAGGTAAAGATTGATCAATCCAATTAAAAAGTCGGCTTTGAAATCTGGGCATTTATACATCATAAAAAATAAAGGTGCGATCGCAGTTATCTTTTTGGCAATTTTTTCAAAACAGCAAATGAAAACCCCAAAAGGGAATTGCGTTGCAATTCCCTTTTGGGGTTTTCATTTCAAAGAGATTCTGCGGTTCGTTGGGGGACGACCCGATCTCTTTTTTTAATTTATTTAATTTAAAGGTGCAGGATCTTGTAATACTGCCAATGATTTTGCATTAGGTGCTTTTGCTTGCAAAAACTTAGTTTCTTGTACCGCTTGATTAGAGATAGCAAAGAGGGGGTTAGACGCAACACCAGCAATAACTGTGAATACCAAGGTAAACACAATCGCGGCTTGTAATGGTTTCATCCCCACTTGAGTCCATGAAATCGCAGGATAGTTGCGAATTGACTCCGACATCTCTTGGGGTTCTTTGACAACCATCATCTTGACAACGCGGATGTAGTAGTAAAGAGAGACAACGCTCATGACTAAGGCTAGCAATACCAAGCCGTAGGCATGGGCTTGCCAACCTGCCCAGAAAATGTAGAGCTTACCAAAGAAACCTGCGAGAGGTGGAATACCACCGAGGGACAATAAACAAATACTGAGTGCCAAGGTGAGCAAAGGATCTTTCTGGTAGAGACCACTGTATTCACTAATTTGGTCAGTGCCAGTGCGAGAAGCAAACAAAATCACACAGGCAAATGCACCCATGTTCATGAACAGGTAAAGGATCAAGTAAAAGATCATGCTGGCATAACCCGCTTCGGTGTCGATTGCCATACCGAGCATCACAAAACCTGCTTGACCAATTGATGAGTAAGCTAGCATCCGCTTCATACTGGTTTGAGCAATCGCCACGACGTTACCCAAAACAATGCTCAAGATGGTCAGGACGACAAATACATAGTGCCATTGCTGTGAGGCAAGAGGGAACGCTGTAATCAAAAATCTGAGAGCTAGTCCAAAACCTGCGACTTTCGAGCCAATCGACAAAAAGGCTACTACTGGTGTGGGTGAACCTTCGTATACGTCGGGAGTCCATTGGTGGAAAGGTACTGCCGAGAGCTTGAAAGAAACCCCTGCAATCACAAACACCATGGAAATAATTAAGGCTGTGTTGCTAATCGTGATTTTCGAGGCGATTGCCGATAGTGATGTTTCGCCGCCCGATAGTCCGTATAGCAAAGACATCCCATAGAGAAAAATTGCGGAACTTGCCGCACCAACTAACAAATATTTGAGAGCTGCTTCATTAGAGCGAGGATCGCGCTTGGTGTAACCCGACAGCAAGTACGAGGAAATACTCAGGGTTTCAAGGGATACAAACACCATCACCATATCGTCAGCCCCTGTGAGGAACATTGCCCCTAGGGTGGCGCTGAGCAAAATTACCAGATATTCGCCCACAACTACACCCGACTGCTCTAGATAACGCACTGAAACGAGGATCGTTAATAGAGCTGAAAGAGCAATAATGCCGCGAAAAATAATGCTGAGTTTGTCACTATTAAAACTGCCCAAAAATGCGATCGGGTTTTCCAGTCCTGTCCATTGCCAAACTAGGGCAGCAGTGGTGGCGACTAAACCTGCGATCGCAATATAGGGGAGAACGTTTGCCGACTTGCGCCCCGATGCAATCAGATCGACGATCAATACGAGTACCAATGTCCCAATGACAATTAGTTCTGGCAAGATCGCGCCACTATTGAGTAGAGCATTGAGACTTGCTGTATCCATACTTAATTCATGTGTTGTTGCTATGGCAATTGTATAGCAAAACTTGAGACTCTCTAAGTTCTTGTGTTCCCCTTCAGAAAAAAATTAAAAAGGCTTGCTTGGCAAGCCTTTTTAATTTTTTTCTGGGACTTAATTGACTTGGTTTACTGATACAGCTTACTCACACAGTCCCTAACAGACCTTTAATTCGGAGACTTTCTAGCTCCAAAACTTTGATGGCAAGATTGCGATCGCGATCCATCAGATCATCAAAGGTATCGACAGGAATAGCTAATACTCTAGTCGGAGAAGCTTTTGCCGTGATTGTTCCCGTCTGGTTAGTATGCGTGAGAACTTCCAACTCATCCAGCACCTTACCAGGTAGAAGATTGGAAATAATTTCGGTTTGATCGGCGCGTTTTACTCTAATTTCCACAGACCCTTCAATCAATAACAACAGTTCCCGACAAGTATCACCAGCCTCACTAATATGTTCTTCCTCTTGATAGGACTTGACATAGGCGCGATTACCTAGCTCGATTAAAATTTCATTGTCGAGAGAATGGAAAAAGTCACTATTAAAGAGGTAGACAATACGCTCTAAGATCGGAAAACTTGCCAGAGTAACTGCGTGGTTATTTTTAGTAATAAAATTAATGGTTTCTTCTACTAACGGATGTTTGCTATTTACATCGACAGCTAGAGAATGACTGAGCGTGAAATCAAGTTTTTGCAAGAGATATAAACTAGCGGACTGGATCAGAGGATTTTGTTCTTGCAACAGCGTTGTTAAAGCATCAGCGACCTCAGAAATATCCAATGAGACAGAACAAGCAGTATCTTGACCAGAACTTTTCAGAATTGCAATTAGACTAGCATCTAGTCTCTGATACCATTCGCACTCACAATCGTCCAAAATGTCCTGTAAAACTGTAGGCGAGAGATTCCCTAAATTTCTTGCGATATCAACTGCTTCTTCGTTATTTAATGTCGCAATTGCCTCTAAAATCGCTAAAACCAACATCTGCTTCTTACGGCGAATTGCTTCTAAAAGTAGTGATACTATTGCTCTTTCATCAAGTAAAAAAGACTGATTCAGACTATGATACAACCGTAAAAGTCGCGTTAAACTTTCAAGATAGTAATAGGATTTTTGTTTTAGAGAAGCCTCCTGATCAAAATCCTGCATAATCTCGCGCTCTTCCGCAGGGGTAATGCTGTAAGTCTTAGCCACTTTCTGAGACGCTGTAGTCACATCTAAATTTTGCAAATACATCAATCTTTCCATCGCTTTGCGATATCCAGAAATCCGCACTAAATTTTCCAAATTACGTTGACGGCTAGGATCAAGGAGTTGCGGATCTTCTACGCCTAACTCATCTAAAAGGGTGCGGTGTTCTGCATCGGAAATGTCTAATTCTGTGCGTAACTGCCGTAGCACTTCTAAGCTACTAGATGAATTGGTGTAACCTTCCTCCAAGGCTTCACGCAATACGCCTTTATATGCCTCGTAACGTTTTTGTTTGGTAAATCCGGGCAAAACTTTGGCGAGGACATAAACTTCATGGGGATTTAGCTCTTCAATATCTTTGCCCGTAAAATATTGTTCTAGGGGGAAATTCATTTTGAGCAATTGTTTGCGAAATCTTCCCGCTAGCCCTTCCTTGGCATACAATTCAGGATCGCGTCTGATTGTGCGATAGAGCCACAAAGTGCTGAGTAAGACAATAACTACATCAATAGTTTCCTGAAAAAAGCTAGGTAATAAACGGATAAATGGGCGACCGCCAAAAATAAAGAATAGGTTAAAAGCAATAAAGGTACAAATGCTAAATAAATGATGTCGAATTAGGGTAAGTGGTGCTTTTTGCTTATAAAAATGTAAATAAGCGCGATAGATCCGTTCTGAAAGATGCCCAAAAATATAACCTAAGCCTGTAAATAGCCCCAAGGTAATCGGTACTGCCAAAATCTTGGGAATGGGAATAGCTTGATTGTACAAATATAATCCAGAAGATAAGAGATTTTGGATAGAATTTCCTTCCATTGCCCAAGCTCCTGAAAAATAATAGTCCCAACTACCTGCATAGAGATAGTAATAGAAGAAATAACCAACTACTAATCCCAAATAACCGTAATAAAGCATCTTTGATTCAGGTTTCTCTATGCCATCCCAGTATGATCGCTCGGAATCAATGTCAATACAGGGATTTTGGCAAGCAACACAGGCGCTTTGCTCTTTGCTATCGGTGATTGTCCGACACATTGACTGAGTAATTGTGCGATCACTCATGTGTGCCTTCGTCGCCAATAATGCTGATGGCTCGGCATATACCTTCTGTACAGGAGCCATCGGACAGAAGTAATTACACCAAGTCTTACCGCCATAGAGATAGCCGACGGTGATAGCTGCGGCGATCGTCATCAGTAGCCATAAACCCAAGGCGATCGCATTGCCATTAATAAACAAAATCCGACTACATAGACCAATGAATAACAGTCCGAACTGAAGATATAAATAGTTTTTACCTAGCCAAGAATCTTTTTTAACCTTCGGAATTTCATAACGAATTTTCCCAGTTTTACTATCGGTTCTCTTTATTTGCCTTTGCCATCCCAAAGCGCGAGGAATTTGTGATAAGAAGGATAAAGGACAAATGCGCCGCCATAGCTCATGCCCAAATACTAATAAGATAAAGATTGAACTAGGGACGATCATCCCCCAAAATATTGGTGCGCCAAGGGGATAGGGTTGCAGATCTAAACAAGTATTTTGCACAGCTATGCAATCTTCGGGCTTAATGCGAAAAGGACTCCAAGTTTGATTTGCAGTCGTAATTAGAGGAGAAATCGGATCATAAAAGAGCGAAGCAATGAGCAGTAACCAAGCACAGGTTAAGACCCATCGCACTTTTCGGATTTGTTGTTCAGATATTTGAGCAAGCATGATTTTTTGCTATTGGATAGTGAGATTAGTTTAGAAGTAATTTCAACAAGCAAGGGGCTTAAGCGCCTTGTTAGGGATTTATGAGTTTGCCTCGCAGATTGATTAGATTTATTTATCTAACCAATCTACAGCTATTATCGCTCAAAGCTAGATTTGACACATGCAAAAGATGATTTATAGCTACATAAGGATGATAACCATATAAATTTACCTATAGAAACTTTATCAAAAAAATGCATAGATTTTAACTTATCTTTATTATAAAAATAATAGACTTTACTCTATCTACTATTCACCCTAAGATAGCAACACAAAGAAACCAATTGTTATTACAAAAGCCTTTAGAAGCTATGTCTAGTCTCAAAAACAATATTTCACGACGACGTTTCCTTGCTACAGCAGGGGCAACAGCACTTAGTTCTGTACTTCTTAAAGGATGTTTGGGTAACCCACCTGAGGACACACCAACTATAAGTTCTACTAATGCTACTAAGATCAATCTTCCCCCAGAGCAAGTCCCTGAAATTACGAAGGTCAAGCTCGGTTACTTACCAATTGTTGAGGCTGCACCATTAATTATTGCTAAAGAAAAGGGCTTCTTTGCAAAGTATGGCATGACTGATGTTGATATCTCAAAGCAAGCTAACTGGGGTGCGGCTAGAGATAACGCTAAAATCGGTTCCTCCGCAGGTGGTATTGATGGCGGTCAATGGCAAATGCCCATGCCTTACTTAATGTCAGAAGGTATTATTACCGACAATCTCAAAGTTCCAATGTACGTATTGCTCCAATTAAATACTCACGGCAATGGCATTGCGATCGCAGGTAAGCTAAAAGATCAGGGGCTAGCTCTGAAATCTGACAAGATAAAGCCAGTCATTGACAAGATGAAATCAGAAGGGAAAAAGTTTAAAGCGGCTTACACATTCCCCAAAGCTAATCAAGAGTTCTGGATTCGTTACTGGTTAGCTGCCAATGGAGTCGATCCAGATGCTGACATTGATCTGCTAACTGTACCCGCCGCCCAAACCGTTGCCAACATGAAAACTGGCACAATGGATGCCTTCAGTACAGGTGACCCTTGGCCCTATCGCATCGTTAAAGAAAAAATTGGATTCGTCTCGGCTCTCACTGCCGAAATTTGGAAAGGACATCCTGAAGAATATTTGGCGATGCGTGCCGATTGGGTTGATAAAAACCCTAAGGCAACCAAGGCTGTGCTGAAGGCAATCATGGAAGCACAGCAATGGTGCGATAACTTTGACAACCGCAAAGAACTCATCCAGATTGTTTCGGGTCAAAACTATTTTGGTGTTGATCCTGAAATCCTTACTGACCCGATGATGGGTAAGTACGATATGGGTGATGGACGCATCATTGATGACAAGAGCATGGCTCCTCTCTATTGGAAAGACGCGAAGGGCAATGTGTCTTATCCCTATCAGAGTCACGATCTTTGGTTCATCACTGAGAGTGTGCGCTGGGGCTTCTTGCCAAAAGAGTCTTTAGCTACGGCTAAGGATTTGATTAAAAAGATCAATCGCGAAGATATCTGGCGCGAAGCTGCTAAGGAAGCAGGATTCACCGCCGACATTCCCCCTAGCACTTCTCGCGGCATTGAAGAATTCTTTGATGGTACAAAATTCGATCCTGAGAATCCACAGGCTTATCTGGATGGATTGAAGATTAAGAAGGCATAGTCCCAAGCATAGGATTTATGCAGAGTTTAGATGTGATGTGGTCAAAACTCATGTCAATCACATCTAAACCAAACCTAAAGACTTAAAGAATTCTAGATAGATAAGCAAGCGAATCAAAACTATTAAGAGAGAGCCGTTAATTTTGAAAATTCACACTAGTAAACTTGAATTACTTCTAATAAGTTTGTCTCTATCACTAGGAGTCATATTTATATCATCATCGGCAGAAGCCAATCCCGACAATTTAACTTCAAATACAACCTCTACTGTTTCACCAATCGCTAGCGAAATTCAACATAATGCGATCGCAACTGATCCCATTGCTCAAAATGTCACATCAGTTTCTCAACTATCAGATGTACGTCCTACGGATTGGGCTTTCACCGCTTTACAATCCCTAGTTGAGCGCTATGGTTGCATCGCAGGCTATCCCGATAGCACATTTCGCGGCAAACAAGTAGCCTCTCGCTACGAGTTTGCGGCTGGCTTAAATGCTTGTCTTGACAAAATCAATGAGATTGTTTCGGCGGGACTATCTGACAAGGTTAGTAAAGAAGACCTCGCAACCCTACAAAAACTCCAAGAGGAATTTGCCGCCGAACTCGCAACCCTGCGTGGACGAGTTGATGCCCTTGATGCGAAAACCGCCAAACTGGAAGCGCAACAGTTCTCCACGACAACTAAACTAAGTGGCGAAGCGATTTTCAGCGTGTCGGGCGCAACAGGAGCAAATCCTAACAACGGTGGTACAAACACTAACATTGCTTTTAATAACCGTGTACGCCTGAATTTATTGACCAGTTTTTCTGGTAAGGACTTATTGATTACGGGCTTGCAAGCCAGCAATATCAACAGTCTAGCTGCACCTTTAGGCTATGCGGATGACCCCATCAAAAGTTCTAGTAATGTCCGTCTAGGATTTGAGAATCAATTTATCAACTTCAATCCATCGAACTCCAATACAGCCGCCGCCAACTCGGTCAATCTTTACAAGCTGCTCTACATTTTCCCAGTTGCCGATAAGTTGACAATGTTTGCAGGTTCCAATGCGGAAGTTTCCGATGCTTTCCCTGCGATTAGCCCATTTGCTAGTGAAGGTCAAGGCTCTATCTCCCGTTTTGGTCAAGGCTTAAATGCGGCGACTCGTGTATCTGGAGGTACATCTGGTACTGGGCTAGCTGCTGCTGTTGGTTTAATCTGGAATCCCTCTGATCAGGTTGATTTGCGAGCTTTATACGGCAGTGTCAACTCTGCGATCGCAGCTAACAGCCCCACTACTTTGCTTGGTGCAGGCTTCTTTGGTGGTAGTACCATTGCGGCTGCTCAATTAACCCTCAAACCCACTTCCAATTTAGACATCGGACTTAACTATGCCAATAGCTATCACCAGATCAATATTTTGGGAACTGGTTTAGCTTCCGCAGACATTAATGCAATTAGTGGCGCAGAGACAGAACTAGACGACCCAATTAAACTGAATTCTATCGGCTCGACTTTAACATGGCGGATTACCCCTAAGATTGCTTTTAACCTGTCTGGCGCTTGGATTTTTGCCAATCTTACTAATAAGGATGCTTCCACCACTTTTACTAGTTGGATGAGTGGATTCCATTTTAGCGATGTCTTTCAGGAGGGCAATACAGCAGGTGTTCTCTTCGGTCAACCTCTAGCCCGTAGTGCTGCTGGTGGACTTGCCACTATTCCCAATACAGCCACAGCCAAGCCATATCAATTAGAAGGATATTTCAACTTCAAAGTATCTAGAAATATCAGTATTACCCCCGGCGTGTTCTTTGTATTTAATCCTGAAGGCATCAATAACGCCCCTACCGCAACTGTTGGGGTATTACGAACCACCTTCACATTCTAAAAAAAACAACAGCTAACAACCAATTAAATTTCATAGGAGTAAATAGTTTATGGCAGCAAGTATTGGTAATCGTAACGGTAGCTTAGGGAGATCGCTCAGCAAATTCTGGCAAAAAAATGCTCAAAACTGGGCACTGCCAATTATCGGACTTTTGGGATTTTTGCTCCTATGGCAAATCCTCTCTGGCACGGGCTTACTCAAGTTACCAAGTCCCATTAATATCATTTCTGAGAAAAACACTCGTACCCTGTTACTGTATCCCTTCTTCGATCGTGGTGGCACTGATAAAGGACTTTTCTGGCAGACTCTCGCTAGCTTCGAGCGTGTTGCTAAAGGTTACTCACTAGCCGCGATCGTCGGTATCGGTATGGGTATTTTAATCGGCACAACGCCAGTAATTGACAAAGCTCTCGATCCTCTCTTCCAGTTTTTACGAACAGTACCACCTCTTGCATGGGTTCCAATCGCACTTGCAGCATTGCGTCAAAATGAACCAGCAGCATTGTTTGTTATCTTCATCACTGCTGTATGGCCAATCTTGTTAAATACCACTGTGGGTGTGAAGCAAATCCCTCAGGACTATCGCAACGTTTCGCGGGTGCTGCAACTCTCTCGCCAAAAGTATTTCTTCAAGATTTTGATTCCTTCGGCACTGCCTTATATTTTCACTGGTTTACGCATTTCCATCGGTCTCGCATGGCTTGCCATTATCGCCGCCGAAATCATCATGTCAGGGATTGTCGGGATCGGTTTCTTCATCTGGAACTCTTACACCAATGACAAAGTGGGCGAAGTTATCTTGGCGCTAGTTTACATCGGTGCTGTTGGTTTGATTCTCGATCGCGCTGTGGCATGGCTGCAAAATGTGATCTTGCCTGAAGAACAGAAGTAATATCTCCCTTAGTCTCCCCTTGAAAGGGGGGAGATTGGAAGTCTTGTTCCCTCCCCTTTCAAGGGGAGGGTTAGGGAGGGGTTAAAAACAGTTTTATATGAAGAAAGGAGAAATTTTAAAATGCAGGACTTTGTTTTAGTTGACCAAATAGAAAGAACCTTCCCATTGGGCGGTGGCAAAGAATATATTGCCCTCAAGGGAATTGATCTCCAAATAAAAAAAGGTGAATTTATCTCCCTCATCGGTCACTCTGGTTGCGGCAAATCCACCTTGCTCAATATGATTGCAGGGCTAGACTTACCCACTGGCGGCGTAGTCATGCTCGAAGATGAGCGCGTCACTCGCCCCGGCCCCGATCGCATGGTGGTATTTCAAAACTATTCGCTATTGCCTTGGCTATCGGTACGCGAAAATGTGGCTCTTGCTGTTGATGAAGTGCTTTCCCATTTGCCGAAGGGTGAGCGTCATGATTTAGTGGAGCGCTATGTGAAGATGGTCGGGCTTGCCCATGCGATCGATAAGCCACCAACACAGCTATCGGGGGGAATGCGTCAAAGAGTAGCGATCGCCCGCGCATTAGCTGTCCGTCCTAAGCTATTGCTCCTTGATGAACCCTTTGGCGCTTTGGATGCCTTGACTCGCGGTAACTTGCAAGAAAAGTTGATGCAGATCTGTAATGAAGACCAGATCACTGCCGTGATGGTTACCCACGATGTTGATGAAGCGGTACTACTTAGCGATCGCATTGTGATGTTGACCAACGGCCCTGCCTCGAAAATTGGCGGCATTTTGGAAGTTGACATTCCTCGTCCTCGTCAACGCATGGAAGCGGTTAATCATCCTAGTTACTACAGTCTCCGTAGCGAAATCATCTATTTCTTGAACCAACAAAAGCGCGTCAAGAAACTAAATGCCCGTAAGGTTGCCACTGTTGCCCGCCACGGTCTAGAAAAAGTCAACTTAGAGATCGGCTTCGTTCCCTTAACTGCCTGTGCACCGATCGCTATCGCGAAGGAGAAAGGTTTCTTTGAGAAGCATGGACTTGATGAAGTTTCTCTCGTTCGTGAAACCAGTTGGCGTGGCATTGTCGATGGTATTGCAGGCGGCTATCTCGATGCAGCACAAATGCCTTCAGGTTTACCAATGTGGATGACCCTCGGTGGTGCGGGCACTTGTAAGCCCATCGTCACGGCGCTAACCATGACCCGTAACGGTAACGCCATTACTCTAGATAAGCATTTCTATGATCGCGGTATTCATACCCTCGCTGATTTTAAAGCGATGCTCCAAAATACTCGCGATCGCACGCACCGCATGGGCGTAGTCCATCCTTCATCGATGCACAATCTGCTATTGCGTTATTGGCTAGCGGCTGGCGGCATTGACCCTGATCTTGATGTGGAACTGAAAACTATTCCTCCCGCGCAAATGGTGGTTGACCTGAAAGCAGGCAGTATCGATGGTTTCTGTGTTGGTGAGCCTTGGAACTTCCGTGCCGCCATGGAAAATATCGGCTTCACCGTTGCTACGGATTTAGAAATCTGGAATGGTCACCCCGGAAAAGTTCTCGGCGTGCGCGAAGACTGGGCAAATGCCTATCCTAATACCCACATTGCACTGGTCAAGGCACTTTTAGAAGCCTGTATGTACTGCGCCGATTCTAACAATGCCGAAGAGATCCGCCAAATTCTCTCCCGTCGCGCCTACGTTAGCACCAATGTGAATTACATCCATTTAGGCAACCCCGATGATGTCACCTGTGCGATCGACACCCCGATGCGAGAACCTGCTCACCATCAGTTCTATGGCGCTGGTGTCAATCGTCCTAGCCGCTCTGAACATCTCTGGCACATTACCCAAATGGCGCGTTGGGGTGATGTTCCCTTCCCTCGCAACTGGGTGGAAGTATTAGAAAAAACCTGTCGTGTGGGCGTATTCAGTACGGCAGCGCGTGAACTCGGTCTGACTGATATCAGCTATAGCCGCAATGCGATTCAACTCTTTGACGATATTCCCTTTAATGCCGAAGATCCGATCGCCTATCTCAATCAGTTAGACATCAAGCGCAATATCACAATGGCAGAAATTGCAATGGAATCAATGCGAATGGTGGCTTAGCTTCCCTCACCCCCCAGCCCCCTCTCCCTTAATGGGAGAGGGGGAGCTAGAAAAATCCTATCTTGTTCTCCTCTCCCCTTTTGGGAGAGGGGAGAGGGGAGAGGGTCTTATTCCCTCCAAAAACTTTAGAAACTTGTTAACTAAGACCTATGACCCAAACCATCCTTAACAGAAACGCGATCGCAACAATTCCACCACAAGAATCTTTCCTTCGCATTGAGAATGTCTCTAAAATCTATCCCACACCAAATAACGGTGAATATGTTGTTCTCAAAGATGTGAATTTACATATTCAAGAAGGTGAATTTATTTGCCTGATCGGTCACTCTGGCTGCGGCAAATCCACACTTCTTAATATGGTTGGTGGATTTTCTAAGCCTTCCATTGGTGAAGTATCCGTAAATGGCAAATTAATCACTAAACCGGGGCCCGATCGCATGGTCGTATTTCAAGGCTATGCGCTGTTACCTTGGTTAACGGTTTATGAAAATGTGATGCTGGCAGTGGACTCGGTAAATCCTAACCTATCCAAAAGTGAAAAAAATGATATCGTTCGCCATCACCTCGCGATGGTAGGCTTAAGCGAAGCTGCCGAGAAAAAGCCAACCCAAATTTCAGGGGGGATGAAACAGCGTGTATCGATCGCTAGAGCCTTAGCAATTCGTCCCGAGGTATTAATTCTTGATGAACCATTTGGGGCATTGGATGCAATCACCAAAGAGGAATTGCAGGAGGAACTATTGCAAATTTGGACAGAGCATCGCTGTACGGTATTAATGATTACCCATGATATTGATGAGGCTTTATTCCTAGCCGATCGCTTAGTAATGATGACCAATGGCCCAGCCGCAAGTATTGGCGAAATCATGACTATTCCCTTTGCCCGTCCTCGCGATCGCGCCCAAATCATGGAAGATCCTTTATATTACGATCTTAGAAATACAGCTTTAGATTTTCTGTATAACCGTTTTGCCCACGACGAGTAATCATCAGCGATTGGTGACACTCCGCGCCACCAATCGCCTCTTTAACTAAAGTTGCGATCGCAATTTTCGATAATCTGATTCCAAATCGTGAAATGAAGCTCTTGATTACGTTGGCGATCGCTTCTAATTTCTAGGACTTGAGTACCTTTTTGATTGAGGGAATTTGTCAATGTTGTATGAAAATGTTGCCAATCTTGAATCAATGTATATTCGCAATCATAAGCCTTAACAATTGGCGCAAAATCTATACCGTGAGATGTGCCGAAGAATTCTTCAAAGGTATCTGTAAATTTAGCAATTGGCAATAAATTAAAAATGCCACCGCCATCGTTATTTAAAAGAATTACTGTGAGCGAAATATGATATTTTTTGGCGGCAAGTAAACCATTTAAATCATGATAGAAGGCTAAATCTCCGCAAATGAGAACCATGGGTCGATCGCAACCCCAAGCTGCACCAAGCGCACTGGATATAGTGCCATCGATACCATTTGCACCGCGATTCGCTAAAACTGTAACTGGGCGATCGCAGTGGAAGAATGTATCTAAATCACGAATTGGTGTACTGCTTGCCACATAGATATAACTATCTTCGGGGAGAATTTGCGCGAGTTCTCCATAGACTTTGCCATCGAATAATTCCTCAATTTTTTCAAGGGATTCTGTAATCGTATGTTCAGCAATACTTTCCGCTAGTTCAAAATCTAAACGCCATTGTTTATCTTGCCAGATAGATTGAGCATAGTTTTCTAGATAGTGCGCTAACTGTTGACAAAGGCTGACAGGATCAACATTTAAAGCTTGGGTAAGCCCGTGGGTAGGGTCGCTATTGGTGCTGCCAACGACAATTTGCTGACAACTGATATGTTTCTGAAGCCAGAGCAAATAGCTTTTGGAAGTGGGCATGGCTCCGAAGCGAATTACCAGTTCGGGAACATGGGTATTGCAGAAGTTTTGCGATCGCAAAAAACTATCGTAATGTCCAATTTCATTGTGACGATGCGCTCCTGTGGCTTCGATCAATAACGGATAACCCGTTGCCCTCGCCAAGTGCCGCACTGCCTCTAGAAATCCTATGGGCGCGTCGTACACACCCACAACTAGCACACCCTTGGGATGGCTAATGATTTGATTTGCCATCGCAGCGATGGTATCAGTATCAAAGGCTCGCATTCCTGCGATAATTTGGCTATAAGCCGCTCCTGATGGATTGCCACGCATCGCCTCAGGACTACTCAGGGCTAAATCCTCTGGCACATCGTGAGGGACAGGGAAGGGTGGCATCGGGTCAGCGAACGGAAAATTAAGATGCACGGCTCCTGCGGGGGGGTCACCTTTGCCCATCGCAATACTGACGGTACGACCGATCAGCGATCGCAAATAGCGTAAACGGAAGCCTATCATCTCTGGCGTTCCTACTTCAAAGAAATAGCGAACATGTTTTCCATAGATATTAATTTGATCAATGGTTTGTCCAGAACCACAATCGCGCATCTCTGGCGGACGGTCGGCGGTTAAGACAATTAGGGGTATTTGGCTGTAATAGGCTTCAATAATCGCAGGATAATAATTGGCGGCGGCAGTTCCCGATGTACATAACAAAGCTACGGGAGACTTCTGAACTTTGGCAACACCTAACGCAAAAAAGCTACTCGATCGCTCATCGATATGTACCAAAATCTGAAAATCGGGACTACGATCGCGCAGTTCCGCAAAAGCAATCACAAGGGGGGTAGACCTTGATCCGGGAGAAACACAAACCGTCCGCACACCAGAGCGATAGAGTTCTTCGGCAACAATGCTCGCCCAGATTGTATTTCGATTCGCCGTATTCATCTAATTACAGTTCCATTGGCCGTAAAGTGGATGCTGTAACCAAGTTCACTCAGCATTTGGCGCAAAATCGGCAAACTCAATCCCAATACATTTGTATGGCAGCCTTCGATTTTATCGATTAACAATCCCCCTAGTTTCTCTAACGTGAAACATCCTGCACAGCAGAGCGGTTCGCCTGAGTCCACATAGCTATCAATTTCGGCATCAGTTACTTCTGAAAAATGCACTTTGGTCACGCCATGACGCATGACCGAGCGCTGATTTTTTGCATCAATCAAGCAATGCCCAGTATAGAGTTCGCAATAATTGCCACGCATCTTTTGCCATGTTGCGATCGCAATTTCCTTGGAATCTGGTTTGCCATAGATCATGCCATTGAGATACATCACCGAGTCGCAACCGATAATTAGCGCATCCTGTCCTGCAAATTCGGGTGCAACGGCTTTGGCTTTACACTGCGCCAAGGTCAAGACCAATGAGGTGGGATCGCTGACCTGAATCGCATCTTCATCAAAGTGACTAACTTTGATGATCGGTGTGATTCCTGCATTTTCTAAAATATTTTTGCGGGTAGGCGAAGCAGAAGCAAGCACAAAAACGGGATTGGACATGGCAACATAACAGGGTAGATATTAGAGAAGTCAGCGCTTTGCGCTGACTTCTCTAATATCTACATTAGCTTATTGTGACCGATATTATGAATGCCTCTTTTCGCTTTAAACAATTTACGATCCAGCAAGACAAATGTGCGATGAAAGTGGGGACAGATGGCATTTTGTTGGGAGCATGGGCAGATCTGTCGGACAAGTCGCACATTCTGGATATTGGCACTGGTACTGGTTTACTTGCAATCATGTTGGCACAGCGATCGCAATTTTCCCTGTCTCAGCCCTTAATTGATGCCGTGGAAATTGATGGGTCTGCCTATGCACAAGCAAAAGAGAATATCCAAAATTCACCTTGGCGCGATCGCCTTAATATCTATCACTCTCGGATTCAAGACTTTGCGAATCAGAACCTTACGAATAAGTATGCTCACCATTACGACCTGATTATTGCCAATCCCCCTTTTTTTGAAAACGCCTATAAAGCATCCCAGCCCTCACGCACCTTGGCGCGGCATAGTGATAGCCTGACTCAACAGGATTTGCTGGAAATTGCCCAACAACTACTCAATCCCACTGGGCATTTAGCCGTTATTTATCCCACCGACTTAGCCCATAATTTTCTGGAAAGGGCTAGGGATTTCCATTTGTTTTGCGATCGCAAAGTTTATATCAAGCCAACCCCCACCAGTGCCGTGAAACGGATATTGATGTCACTAAGCCCAACCCCCTCTCCCACCCAAGAATCTACGATGACTATAGAAATGCATAAACATGTTTATACGCAAGATTACGTCGGCTTAGTCAAGGAGTTTTATCTAAATTTGTAAGCAGTTTGCCTTGCAGGTTCACGAAAACAACTTAAATTCCTGATACTTGAGCTAAACTAAAAAACTAAGTCTCTTAAAAAATATGTAGTTGCTTTTACGATGGAGTCACTGTTTTCTACTCAAGGCATCATGGTTATGCTGCTTGGTGCGTATGCCGTTGCCATGTGGATGTTTCTCACCAGCGCCCCAAAAGTACATACGATCATGGTCTCTGATCTTGATCAGGCAAGATATTTTTATGAGGGTGAGTTAAAACTGCCAATCGCCGATGTGCCACTACATTACTACTATGGCTATGAATATGGCATGGGCGCACCCGCAGACCCAATCTATATTCCTGCGGAGGCAAGACGATCCCGCTCATCGCAATATTCAGCGGATATGGAAGGTGCGTGGTATCAGCTCAAGAAAAATGTCCAACTACATATCGTCCCCGGAGCCAGTATCACCGACCCTAAACGCGGCAGACATATTTGCTTCAATCGCGACTGTGTAGAGCAGGTGCTGTTACAGATTCAAATTAAAGGTATTAAACACAAGGTACGCAGCGAAAAGCCCCTTAATTTTTTAGTCAAAGATCCCGACGGACAAGTAATTGAAATCGCTGAAGTCATCAGCTAAATATGGATATGGAAACAAAACAATTATCATAATAGGCAAGAAATTAACAAACGAGGAGTAAATAATTTGCCAGTTAGAGACTCCATTCATGAGGCTGTAAAAGAAGCAGTTATTAAAGATGGATGGGAAGTGACTGACGATCCCTATGTTATTTCCTATGTCGATCGCTTTTTGTTTGTCGATCTTGCGGCAAGTGGCTTTATCGGTGTTTGTAAATCTAAGCACTAAGGAGATAACTCAATGGATACCGTCAAATCCTATCAAGCAGTAATCAAGCAGGTAATTAGTGAGTATGCTAAGTTGCGTCCTTCTCATGGCAATATTCACTTGGAACCGATATTTGATGATGTGAATAGTCGCTATGCGCTGATGCAGTTTGGTTGGGATCGGGAGAGACGGGTGCGGGGTAATTTGATTTATGTGAGTATTAAGGATGGGAAGGTTCTAATTGAGTATGATGGAATTGAGGGAGGGATCACTCAAGATTTGATTCAAAGGGGAATTCCTCAGAATGATATTGATCTTGCATTTCTGCCTAAGTTTGAGGCTGTTGGAGTGAAGTGATGCAATACGGAATCGCTAGGCGTTGGTATAATGCTTCTGGTATTTGTAAAACAACTATTTCAGCCCTGTTTTTCTCGATCTTTCTAAATTCATTTATAGTAATGTTATTGCCAAAAAATTTCATGCACTCTTAATATGCCTAGTCTCAGCCTTAAGCCATCGCACAAGCCAATCAAGAATTACTATGAAGCTTTGGATCGCTATGGCAAGTTGGGCATAGTGCATGAGGGCGCAGTGTTGTCGGCTTTTCAGCAGTTGCTAGAGTCCTGTGGGCGGCAGTTTGAGTGGACTTTAGAGCAGCAATTTGCAATTAAGCGATCGCAAAAACAACCAATTCGCATTGATGGGGCATTAGTAGATATTTATCATTTGCCGCGTGCTTATTGGGAAGCAAAGGATAGCAAGGACGATCTGAAGAAGGAAGTTCAGAAAAAGTTTGCGGTGGGCTATCCCAAAGACAATATTATTTTTCAGCAGCCCGATCGCGCCATTCTTTATCAGGATGGCAAGTTGGTAATGGATGTGGACATTACCAAAGAGCAGGAATTGGTGGACGTGGTGCGCCAGTTTTTTGAATATCGTGCGCCTGCGATCGCACAATGGGAGAAGGCGGCTGAGGAATTTGGCGATCGCGTGAAGGATCATGCTACGGCTTTACTGGAGCTAATTCGCACACAGGAAAAGACGAACAAAAAGTTTATCGATGCGTTTGCAGCGTTTATGCAGCTTTGCCGTCAGTCGATTAATCCCAATCTGGCGGAGTCAGCGGTTGAGGAGATGTTGATTCAGCATTTGCTAACGGAACGGATTTTTCGGAGTGTGTTCAATAATCCTGATTTTGCTCAGAGAAATATTATTGCGGTTGAGATTGAGAAGGTGATCAATGCTTTGACCTCTAAGCATTTCAGCCGCGCTCATTTTTTGAGTAGTTTGGATCGGTTTTATGGGGCGATCGAAGAAACAGCAGCAACAATTGATGATTTTTCGCAAAAGCAGGACTTTTTGAATACGGTCTATGAGAAGTTCTTTCAGGGCTTTTCGACAAAGGTGGCGGATACGCATGGGATTGTGTATACACCACAGCCGATTGTGAATTTCATGGTGAAGAGTGTGGAGGAGATTTTGCAACGGGAGTTTGGTAAGTCTCTGGTGGATAAGGGTGTGCATATTCTCGATCCGTTTGTGGGTACGGGGAATTTCATCATGCGGGTGATGCGCGAGATTGCGGAAATCCAGAAGTCGGCTTTGCCTCACAAGTATGAGCATGAGTTGCATTGCAATGAGGTGATGTTGCTGCCTTATTACATTGCATCGATGAATATTGAGCATGAGTATTTTGAGCAAACTGGGAAGTATGAGGCGTTTGAGGGGATTTGTTTAGTAGATACGTTTGAGGATCAGCGTATTGAGCAGTTGGGTTTGTTTACACCTGAGAATATGAAACGGGTGGAAAGACAAAGGGAGTCAGATTTGTTTGTGGTGATTGGGAATCCTCCGTATAATGTGGGTCAGTTGAATGAGAATGATAACAATAAGAATCGTAAGTACACGACTAAAAACAAGACGGGGATTGATGATCGCGTAGCGGCTACCTATGCCAAAGCTTCAAAAGCGACTTTAAAAAACTCTCTTTCTGATCCCTACGTAAAAGCAATTCGGTGGGCATCGGATAGAATTGGTGATGAAGGAGTGGTTGCGTTTGTGACTAACAACAGTTTTATTGATGGGATTGCGTTTGATGGGATGCGCCAATATTTAGAACAGGAGTTTGATCAAATCTATGTATTTGATTTAGGCGGAAATATTCGCAAGAATCCTAAATTATCGGGAACAACTCATAATGTTTTTGGTATTCAAGTTGGGGTAAGTGTTAATATTTTTGTAAGAAAGCGTTAGAGGTTAAATCAACTATGCAATTTGCGAGAATTACAACTAATCCTCAAAAGATGGGTGGTGTCCCCTGTATTCGCTCTTTGAGAATACCTGTTACAACTGTCTTTGATATGTTTGCGGATGGAATGCGAGATCAAGAAATCTTACAGGCATTGCCTGATTTAGAAGCAGCGGACATACAAGAGGTTCTACAGTATGCGGCTACGACATTAAGAGTAAATCTAGAGACTCAAGGACTCAAAGAAGTTGTTCAACAGACTGTCCAAGAGACGATGAATGAGGTTTTGAGAAAAGAGAAATTTGCTTTTATATTCTCTCAGACCCCTTGTGTCAGTGATGAGGAACAGGCGGATATTGAGGAGCATTTTGGTTCGCCATCTGATTATGATAGAGCCGAATTTGTAGATATGACAGATTGGGTGAGAAATGAAACTAGTTTTAAGTAAAAGTGCGATTAAGTTTCTTGAAAAGATTCCGCCCAAAGATAGCGAAAAGATCAAGACTAAAATCCTCTATTTACTTGATTTAGCAGAAAAGCCAGATTCAATTATTTCTAAAGAACTTGATGTCAAGCCATTAAAAGGTTCTTGGGATGGCTTCTCAAGGCTAAGGGTTGGGAAAATTAGAGTGATATATGCAATTGATTTTGAACAAAATGAATTACTCATTTATGCGATAGATTTTAGGGGAGATATTTATTAAGGAAAACAATATGACACAACATATTTCCAATCATTTCACTATTGAAACAGAACAAGAAGAAGATGGTCGCTGGATTGCTGAAATCCTCGAAATTGCTGGCATTTTAGTTTATGGGAATAGTCAACAACAGGCGATCGCAAATGTGCAAGCTTTAGCTTTACGAGTTATTGCTGACCAATCAAATCAAGAAAATCTATGAGAAAGGCTAAGATTTATTATGCGCGGATGGATGAGTTTTGGCGCAAGGAACAGAAGTTAAGTTGTTTGGAGAAGTTTGAGAATCTTCAAGATGTTGATTGGCAAGAAATTAAACCAGATAAAAAATATGTTTGGCTAACAGAAGGATTTGAGGATGATTTTGATAGCTTTATTGCCTTGGGAAGCAAAGAATCTAAAGCGTCAAAGGTAGATGTAACCGATTGTATTTTTAAGATTTTTAGCAACGGGGTAAAAACTAATCGTGATGCTTGGGTATATAGTTTTACTTCTAATGATTTATCAGCAAACATTAAAACAACAGTTGAGGCATACAACATCCAAGTCAGTCGATGGAATCAACAAGAATCAAAATCATTAAACATTGATGATTTTATAATTTATGATGACACAAAAATCAGTTGGAGCAGTACTCTCAAAACATGGTTAAAAAGAGGTGATCTGCATAAATTTAATTCTGATCAAATTAGAAGTGCTTTGTCTCGTCCATTCTGCAAGCAATTCATGTATTTTGATGAAGTTATAAATGATCGTCGTGGGCTGTTCCCATTAATTTATCCTAATCATCAATCAGAAGTAGAGAATTTAATTATTTCTGTGCCGGGAGCAGGCGGAAGAACTAAATTTTGGAGTTTTATCTCTAATTTGATTACAAATTTATCTTTAACGTCAATAGATCAAACTCAATGCTTTCCTTTCTACACTTATGATGAAGATGGAAATAACCGCCGCGAAAACATTACTGATTGGGCATTAGAACAATTCCAAACCCATTATCAAGATCCCAAAATTACCAAATGGGACATCTTCCATTACACCTACGCCCTACTCCATCATCCCCACTATCGTCAACGCTACGCCGCCAACCTCAAACGCGAACTACCGCGCATCCCCTTCGCACCAGAGTTTCATCCCTTTGCGATCGCAGGAAAACGCCTCACCGAAATCCATATCAACTACGAACAACAACCCGAATATCGCCTCAAACATATCGAAAACAAAGATCTCCCAATTGATTGGCGAGTCGAAAAAATGCGCCTCAGCAAAGACAAAACCCAAATCAAATATAACGACTTCCTAACCCTCACAGGTATTCCCCCAGAAACCTTTGAATACAAACTAGGCAACCGTTCCGCCCTAGACTGGATCATCGATCAATACCAAGTCAGCACCGACAAACGAAGCGGCATCACCAACGATCCTAATCGCCTTGATGACGAAGAATACATCGTGAGACTGGTTAAGCAAGTAATCACCGTCAGCTTAGAAACCGTTAAAATTGTGAAAGGTCTACCAGATTTAGGATTACCAAAAGATTAGGGAGAAATGTAAACCAATGATTACAAATTCACTAGATAGAGAGTATATATTAAATGAGTTGCGCGGTTTGAAGTTAAAACTACGCGATCGCTATAAAGTCACTAAGATCGGTATCTTTGGTTCAGTAGCAAGAAATGAAGCCACTGAAGAAAGCGATATTGATATTGTTGTAGAAATGGAACCAAATATGTTAAAGCGAGTTGGGCTTAAACAGGAGTTAGAGAGATTATTTGACAAAGAAGTTGATGTTATTCGCTATCGCAAGAGCATGAATCCTTATCTAAAATCAGAAATCGATAGGGAGGCTATTTATGCGTGAACAAGTAGATCTTTTGAAACTATTTTTAGAAATTGATGAGGCAATCAGAAGGATTGAGAGGCGTTTTAATGGAATTAAAGAGCCAGACGATTTTATTCGTGATGATGATGGACTAGACCGCTTAGATGGCATCAATATGATGTTGATTGCTATTAGTGAAAATATTTGCAGAATTGACAAAATTATTGGCAAGGGTACACTTAATAAATATCCTGATGTTAATTGGGGAGAGGTTAAAGGAATTAGAAATATTTTGGCTCATGCTTATTTTGATGCCGATCATGAGGAAGTTTATACGATATGTGCTTTTGAACTAGAGTGTCTCAAGCAAACATTAGCAAAGATTAGGAGTGATATTTGTTGAATAAGCGAGTCGAAAAAATGCGCCCCAGCAAAGACAAAACCCAAATCAAATATATCTATATCGTGAGATTGATTAAGCAAGTCATTATTCTGAGCTTAGAAACCGTTAAAATCCTGAAAGGCTTGCCAGATATGGGACTGTCAGAGAATTAGGCATGACGAATATGCGCCATCCACAGACCTATGAAATCATGAACGAATTGCGCGATTCATATCAATTTCAGAGCATAGATACAAAACTATGAATACAAAACTAGTAGAATCCTTAGCCCAAGTTATCGAATCCCTTGCACCAGAAGAATATGCCCTATTGCAAGAAAAACTAAAATCCCGCGCAATCCAGAAAACCATCGGCGTATGTGGAGGTCATGCAAGAATTCGCAATACCCGCATTCCAGTTTGGACAATCATCTCACTGCAACAGCAAGGAGCCAATACCCCAGAGCTTTTACGCAACTTCCCATCATTAACCACAGACGATTTGAGTAACGCCCGATTCTATTACACTGCACATCAAGAAGAAATCGATCACGCGATCGCCTCTCACCAATACGAACAAGAGGAAGCGATCATTGGCTAGATTGTATTCCAACGAAAACTTTGCGATCGACATTGTGCAAATCCTGCGCGATTACGAGCATGATGTACTTACCTCCTACGAAGCAGGACAAGCAAATCAAGGAATTCCCGACCCTGAAGTTCTAAAATTTGCCACAAATCAAAATCGAATTCTAATAACTTTTAATCGTGATGATTTTATCGATTTACATCGTAGTGGCATGAATCATAGCGGCATCATTATTTGTAAAGATGATCGTGACTATCAGGGACAAGCCAACTTTATCAATGACTTTTTGCAATCTCAGACAACAGAACTTAGCGATCGTCTAATCCGTATCCAAAAGCAAAATCAACCCAAATTCAGTACACCAGTATTTATCGTTCGAGAATACTAAGAGATATTTTGCGATCGCGCTTGATGAAGACAAAAGGTGATCGGCTAACTTGTCCAATCTTCCACTTGCAAGTTGGCAATATTTTCAAAATCAGACAGATTACGTGTTAACAGAGTTGCGTCCACAAATAAGTATTTTCAAAGCTAGTGGGCAAAAACAAAATTTTGGGGATCGGAGATTTTATAGCCAAATATTCAGCAGCAAACCAATTAAGATCTAATCTTGTGACCTAGATAACGTTTAGAATACTCGCTAGTGTCCACAATGGATGTCTAACGCACGATTATTAGAAGATATGGCAACAAAGCAAGCGGCGATTTTGGTCTTGGCGGATGGTACTTGTTACCGAGGCTATGCCTTTGGCGCGTCTGGAACCGCGATCGGCGAAGTAGTATTTAATACAGGTATGACTGGTTACCAAGAGGTAATCACCGATCCTAGTTACAGAGGTCAAATAGTTACCTTTACCTGTCCTGAATTGGGTAATACTGGTGTAACTCCTGAAGATGAAGAGTCCGATCGTCCTCAAGTGCGTGGTGTAATTGCCCGTAACATTACGACATTACCGAGCAACTGGCGGTCGCGTCAGTCCTTACCCGATTACCTCAAAGCCCATAATGTTGTTGGTATTGCTGGGATCGACACTCGCGCCCTTACCCGAAAATTGCGATCGCTAGGGGCAATGAATGGCGGTATTTCCACGGAAATTCTTGATCCTGAAGCGTTACTTGCCAAGGTCAAGGCAGCCCCCTCAATGCAAGGTCAAAACCTTGCCCAAGAAGCATCCACAGATCGCATTTATGAATGGTCTGACAAAACCTTACCTGAATGGGAATTTGTGGAGGCATCACATCTCACAGGCGCATCTCTCACCGTCGTAGCGATCGACTTTGGCGTAAAGCGCAATATTCTCCGCCGCCTTGCTAGCTACGGCTGCCGTGTTATTGTTGTCCCTGCCGACACTTCCGCCGAAAAGATTTTGTCCTACAATCCCGACGGTATTTTTCTCTCCAACGGACCGGGAGATCCTGCGGCTGTTACCCAAGGCATTGAGACCGCAAAAGCTTTGCTGGAAGCAAATAAACCGATGTTTGGCATTTGTCTTGGACACCAAATTTTAGGCTTGTCCATGGGTGGCGATACCTTCAAGCTCAAGTTTGGGCATCGCGGACTAAATCAACCCGCACAAAACCAAGCTGAAAATGCCGATCGCCGCGTGGAGATCACTAGCCAAAATCATGGTTTTGCCCTGACTGGTGAATCCTTTGAGCAATCTGCGGCGATGTTGACTCACATCAATCTCAATGATAAGACCGTTGCAGGACTAGAGCATAAAACCCTGCCAATTTTCTCGGTGCAGTATCACCCCGAAGCTAGTCCCGGCCCCCATGATGCTGATTATTTGTTCGAGCGTTTTGTTAAGGCGATGCGTGAGCATAAAAACAATTTGGTTGCAGTTTAGTAGCGTTAAGTGCTGAATTAAAACCAAAACACTTTAAAAAGCGCGGCTTTGCCGCGCTTTTTAAAGTGTTAAGTCGCTAGGTATAATTAAAACCTAAAGCTCAAACCTGTGGCGCACACACAGTGTGCGCCACAGGTTTGAGTAGTTTATATTTAATTGCGATTAGCTACTTAAATGAAGTTTAAAAATAAAGTTTAAAGATTAAGTTTAAAAATAATGACGAAGCCTTTATTGATTGTTGGTAGTGATACGGGTGTGGGTAAAACTGTCTTAACAGCAGCTTTAGCCGCCTATTGGCTAACCTATCGCGATAAAACCCAACCTAGTACATCTCTGGGCATTTATAAACCATTGCAATCAGGAGAAGGCGATCGCGAATTTTATAGCCAAACTTTCTCACTGGCGCAAACCCTCGATGAGATTACGCCTTTATACTTTGAGACTCCCATAGCCCCTGCGATCGCGGCAATCAAAGAAGGTAAATCGATCGATTTGGGATTAATTTGGCGGAATTTTCTGAAGCTGCAACAACAAAAACAATGTTTGCTCGTTGAGTCCATGGGCGGATTAGGCTCACCGATTACTGATGAGTATATTGTGGCGGACTTGGCGCGAGATTGGGCTTTGGAGGCAATTTTAGTTGTGCCTGTACGCTTAGGGGCGATCTCGCAAGCGATCGCAAATGTGGCTTTGGCGAATACTCAAAAAGTAAAACTGCGAGGAATTGTGTTGGCTTGTTCGCAAGCCTATACCCCTGAAGAAATTGAAGATCTTGCACCGCCGCAGATGATTTCGCGACTTACCTCAATTCCTGTTTTGGGAATACTTCCCTATATTGACAATCTAAGCGATATTGCTAAACTTGCCCATGCTGCGGCTGAGCTAGATATTGAAAGAATTCTGATTTGAGCGGTTGCTGCGCTTTTGGTAGCACTTCACCCATAAAATGACCCTATGTCCGATCGCATTTTGCCTACCGCTTTTATCAAACAAATCTCTGCGGAGGGTTCTTCCCAAAATCGCAGGGACATTGTGACGGCTTTGGGTGAGCGATCAGTTACTTTTGGTCGTGATCCGAGTTGTGAAATTGCCATTAATCTCAAGATCTATGGCTCGGTGTCACGCCGACATGCCGAGATTCATCCTGTTTTAGGAGGGGTAATTCAGGGCTGGGAAATTTGCGATCGCAATAGCGCTAATGGCACATTTATTAACGGTCAGCGGTTGCAGGGCTGCCACATTCTACAGCATGGCGATCACATTCAACTCACCAAGGATGGCCCCCAATTTGTGTTTGAATTAGCGGCTGTACCAGCTACCGAAAATCGCTATGGCGGCTTTAAGCAACGTTCCCAATCGCAGATTACCGATATTACGCTCACGAAGTTATTACCAATCTTTTCAACAGGTAATGAGCTTTGGAAAAAAGATTATCTCCTGCCCGGAATGGCTACCGTTGGATTTGTGGTGATGATGTTTGCCTTTTTAGGGCAACCCAAATTATTCAACCTGACTATTTCTATTTACATCAGCCTCGCCGCTTACTATTTTGTCTATCGACTATGTGGCAAAAATAAGCCTTGGTGGGTAATTTTAGGCGCAGCCCTATTTACGGTAGGGATTCTCAAAAGTCCGATCCTGCAAATATTTTTCTGGTTCTTTTACCAAGTCTTGCCAGGGGCGATACCAAGGGAATCAACCAATTTCGTCAATGTGTTTATCTCCATGTTTTTTGGCGCGGGATTGATGGAGGAATTACTGAAGGCGTTACCGATTTTTGCGCTCTGGTTTGGATGCTTGGGGCTAAGCAAAAAATTGCGATCGCGATTTGGCATTACGGAACCATTGGATGGAATCTTGATCGGTGCGGCTTCCGCAGTAGGGTTTACGCTGACGGAGACATTGGGGCTATATGTGCCGAACATCATTCAAAGCGTCTCCAATCAAGCAGGCGGACTAGAAATCGCAGAATTAACAGGACTACAATTACTGATTCCCCGCGTGCTTGGTTCGGTGGCAGGACATATGGCATATAGCGGCTATTTTGGCTATTTTATCGGACTGAGCATTCTTAAACCTTCTCTCCGTTGGCAAATTCTCACCGTGGGCTATCTCAGTTCGGCATTGCTCCATGCCCTTTGGAATACAAGCGCCTTGGTGAGTTTCTGGCTATTGGCAATTGTGGGTGCAGTTTCCTACGCTTTTTTAGTAGCCGCAATTCTCAAAGCCCATAGTTTTTCGCCTAAATAAAAGAGGGAAGTGGAACCCTCATCCCCCACCCCCTTCTCCCTAGGGAAAAGGAGAGCCAAACTCATGTTTTCTTGTTCTCCTCTCCTACGGGAGAGGGGCTAGGGGTGAGGTCTGCCTGTTAGAGACGATAGTGGCGATATACCTCACTCGCCGCCCGATGTAATAGCGAATGCCGATACACTAGCGATCGCATATCTTCACAATATCCACCCCCAATAACACAGGCGACGGGAAAACCTTGCGATATGCAGGTACTCAAAACCTGCATATCACGACGATAAAGTCCTGCATCAGTGAGGGCTAACTTACCGAGACGATCACCAATATGTGGGTCTGCTCCCGCATCATACAGCACCAAATCGGGCTGAAAATCAGTTAATAAATCTGGCAAATGAGCGGCAAGAGTGCGTAAATATTCATCGTCTTCCATGCCCTCACGTAAAGGAACATCACGATCGCTAATTTGCTTCACCGATGGAAAATTAATCTGGCAATGCATGGAGAACGTAAATACATCTGGCTGAGATTGAAAAATTAAAGCCGTGCCATCACCTTGATGCACATCCAAATCAACAATTAAAACCCTTTGAACAGCGCCTTCCTGTCGCAACACTTGAGTTGCGATCGCAAGATCGTTAAAAATACAAAAACCTGAGCCATAGCTAGGAAAAGCATGATGGGTTCCTCCTGCGGTATTGCAAGCCAAACCATGGGCGAGGGCTAAACGGGCCGTGAGCAAAGTCCCACCCACCGCAATCCGAGTTCGATAGGCAAGCTCTGGAGTCCAAGGTAACCCAATCCGCCTCTGAGCTTTTGAGTCAAGAGTTCCTGTCCAATAGGCTTCTACATATGCGCGATCATGCACCGTGGCAATCGTTGCCAAGTCTGGTAGTTCTGGACAAAAAAACTGCTCTGGTCGAGCCACTCCATCCATGATCAACATCTCATGCAACAAGCGAAACTTTTCCATCGGAAACCGATTAGTGTTCGCCAGTGGTGCAACGTAATTGGGATGATAGATTAATGGTAAATCCATACATATTCTCTTATTCCCCTTTCCTGCGGGAGAGTGGTGAGGACTATCGCTGAGCCATAGCCTATTATTCTCTTATTCCCCTCTCCCTATGGGAGAGGGGCTAGGGGTGAGTGCTTACTAAGATTTCACCAACTGATGGCGCTTAATCACTTCCGCTGCACACATTTTTCCCGAAAGCGTCGCACCTTCCATACTGTCGATGTAGTCCTGCATGGTATAGCTACCTGCTAAGAAGAAGTTTTTGATAGGAGTTGCTTGCGTTGGGCGGAAAGGATCTTTGCCGGGGGCTTCACGATAGAGCGACTGCGCCAGTTTGACCACACTTGACCAAGTGACATTAAGCTTGTTGGAAGAAGGGAAAATCTCATGCACTTGAGCAATCATCTTCTCTACGATTACCTCATTACTGAGCTTGATGTAATCATCCGCAGGCGTAATCACCACCTGCAATAGCGAACCTTCTCCTTCCTTATAATAATCAGTTGGGCTAGTAATTGCGAGATCAGCGAAGGTGGAGAAATCAACGCGAGTGGCATAGAGCAAATTATCAATATCCGTCACCCAACCATCAAAGCGGAGTTGGACGGTAATAACAGGTACGGCATCGAGCTTATAGATATTGTCAAACTGTGACCATGCACGCCACTTCTCAGGAATAATCCGCTTTACTCCTGGCACATCAGTCGCACAAATATAAACATCGGCGGTGACAATTTCTTCGCCATCTTCTTTCCCAACGATAAATCCAGTCACACGAGTATCTTCGCCTTCACCTTCAAAGAGAACTTCACGAACACCACGACGCAAATGAATTTTGCCACCCTTGGATTCAATCAAGTTCACAATTGGCTTATGAAGAAATTCATCGGGTGCGCCTTCCAACATTCTCAAAATGGAAGCTTCGGTTCTGGATGCAAAGAATTGGAAGATGGTCAACATACAGCGTGCGGAAATATTTTCGCAGTCGATAAAGCCTAAACCATAGGCGATTGCATCCCACATCAGATCAAGACTTGCCTGCGAGCCTCCCATGCCCAAAAACCAATCTTTAAAACTAATGTTGTCAAGGGCGCGGATTTCTTTCATTGCGCCAACATGATCAACTAAGCCACGAATTAAAGGACTACGACCGATTGCGATCGCATTTTGAATCTTGTCCTTCAGTGGTAACTGCCCTGTGGTTACAAATGCCTTCAAGCCATGAAAGGGTGCGCCCCCAAAGTTGCGAAAATCTAAAGCTGCTTGAGATCCGCCTGGATTCACAAAAATATGTGTATGCTCCTTGAGACGGAGATGATCAAAAGCGCCCGTTTTTTTCATGAGGGCGAAGAGGTTGTAGTAGCAGCCAAAAAATACATGCAAGCCCATCTCGATATGGTTGCCATCTTTGTCTAACCAACTGCTGACTTTGCCGCCAACAAAGGGACGGGACTCAAAAAGCTCCACTTCATAGCCCTGCTCGCTGAGTTCAACCGCCGTACTCATACCCGCCAAACCCGCACCAATAATCGCTGCTTTCATGTCTTATGTTCGACCTTTATACTGTCGTTACGTTTGCTTAACATATTGTAATCTTGTTTTGGTCATAGGGGATATGGCTTGTAGTTTTTGGCACTTACAGCAAACCAAAACCAGAAGCAGAATTGCGGCGCTTTGCGCCGCAATTCTGCTTCTGGTTTTATGACAAAACTTGCTTGGCTAGTGACACAAAGCTCAGCAAGCTAAAGACTTGATCGACTTCTCTAATAATGGCTTGTATTGTTGATTGAGAAGGAGGATTGCAAATTAGGATTACAGACTTAGCACTGGAGTTGCGACAGATTGATTTGGATTAACCTGTAGATCGAAAGTATGTGTATCAGAAAAAATCGCAAACAATTGGTCAAGTCCCGAAATCTCAAATACCAAACGGACAGAAGGCTGTTGAGCACAGAGTAACAAGTTACTATTCTGTGATTTCATTATTCTCAATGCAGCTACTAGCTTCTGTAAACCATCGCTGTCAATAAAGCTGACATTTTCCATATCCACAATCAAGATTGGAACATCTTTATTGCTCATCATCATATTGGCGGCAACCCAAGATTCAATTTTAGCGAGCAACTCAGACGCTGCGAAATGATCAAATTTGCTACTACTAAGCTTGATCACAAACGCATTCTTGTTACCTAAACCTTGCTGTAAAGATAATTGGTTAACTTTAGAAATTGTATCCATTGTCTTTCCTGCTAATTTGTTTGAGATGTTGTGCTTGCTTGCGGTGATGAATTTCCAAGTGCGATAAGTAAGTTATTGTGCTTAGACAATACAGGATTAGGTCAATAAATCAACAATGTAGATCTTTATTTCTACCTTTGTGATGACACTTTGATTTTCTCTATGCCTTCAATTATTCCCTCTTTTTCAGGGCTTATAACCGTTTAGAGATATATAAAAGTTAGTAACTTACCCTTAAAAAGTTATATAAAAGTTACTAGACATCATTATTCTATAAATTTAATAAAATCAATGTATTCGCAGCTACCAAAAATTTGCTACGCTGCTACTTTAGCCGAGCAATAGCCAGCATATAAGTGGCGGCGTTTCACTGCCACTTATATGCTGGTTTTTAAATTAAGAAAAGTTTCTCTAGGATTCTGTTTAAACAATCTCACCAAATAAGTCGTAATGGTCAGCCGCAGTTATTTTCACAGAAAACATAGAACCGAGAGTCGCTTTACCTAATGGATCGCGCACATAGACAACCCCATCAACATCAGGGGCGAATCTGGCGGAACGACCAATTAATTCACCAGTGTTAGGATTTTCCTGCTCAATTAGGACATCAACGGTTTTGCCAATTTCCAACTGGTTTCTTTTATAGGAAATTTCCTGTTGCGCTGCCATGATCCGATCGCGACGCTCTTGTTTTACTTCTTCAGGCAATTGGTTCGGCAGGTCAAAGGCAGGTGTACCTTCTTCTGCTGAGAAGGTAAATACACCAACATGATCAAATTCGTGGCGTTTGACAAATTCTAATAAATGCTCAAACTGCTCTTCGGTTTCGCCCGGAAAACCGACAATAAAGGTGGTGCGAGCGATCGCATCGGGCAGTGATGCCTTGAGTTGTTCCATGATTTTGTCATTGATTCGTCCCTGCCAAGGTCGATTCATGGCTCTCAGCACATCAGGATGGGAGTGTTGCAAGGGTAGATCAAGATAAGGAACAACATTGGGGGTGGACTTCATCGCATTAATCACCTTGGGAGTGAGTCCTGTGGGATAGGCGTAATGCATCCTGATCCAAGGTACATCAACCTGTCCAAGGGCAGTTAATAGCTCTGCAAGGCGAGGTTGCCCATAAATATCTAAACCATAGTTAGTGGTGATTTGAGAAATCAAAATAATTTCCTTGACCCCTTCACTGGCTAATCGTTCGCATTCCGCCACGATGGACTCAATCGTGCGGGATCTCTGATCGCCGCGTAGGTGGGGAATGATGCAAAATGCACAGCGATAGTCACAACCCTCGGCAACACGAACATAGGCAACTGCCTCATTGGTGGTGCGATAGCGCGGTACGGTGTCATCGGCAATATAGGTGGGAACTTGGGTAACTTCAGTAACCCGTTCGCCTGTTTCGGCACGTTCGATCACATCAACAATTTTTTGATAGTCGCCAGTACCAACAAGGGCAACTGCTTCAGGAATTTCATCTAGTAATTCTTGCTGAAAATGTTGTGCCATGCATCCAGCAATGACGATCCGTTTGCCCATTTCGGCAAGTTCAACTAAGGTTCGTACCGACTCGCGGCGAGCGTCTTCAATAAAGCTACAGGTATTGACGATTACATAGTCTGCTAATTCTTCGTTGCTATCGACTTGATAACCTGCTTGCACGAGCAGCCCTAACATGTGTTCCGTATCGACGCGGTTCTTTTCACAACCCAAGTGAGAAAATGCGATCGTGGGTTTGACGGGTTGAACCAGATTGACCATATTTGTAGTTGATGCAGTATTGACGCACAGAATTTCAGAGATTCTAGCTTAACAAAACTTCAGGCATTGCGATCGCAATAATTCTAATTAAATAGCTTAGCCAAAGTTACTGCTCACGATTCTGTATCTTCAGGAGTAGGTTCAGATTTGGATCTTGTCGCGCAGCCTTTCGCTGTTTCTTTCACTAATTTGGCGGTTGGGCCAAAGGTGGCATTAGCATACAGGCGATCATATTCCCTTTGATAATGGGCAGCCACGAGATCATTTTGAATCGCCACCACAACTTCATCGTTGGTATAGTTCGCCGCACCTGACCAGTTGTGCGAACCTGTTAACACTAAATTGCGATCGAGAATTGCAAATTTGTGATGCAGTGTATCCCCTTTTACAAGATTAGGAATGCCCACAGTATTGATCGGCTTCTGCCATGCGTTATTTATCCCTTTTTTACAGGATTGATCAGACCGTAAGCCCCACATATTTAGGGTCGCAGAGTAATCTCGATAGGCAAATTGAGGCTCAATTAATGCGCGAATTTGAATATTTTGTTGTTGCCGATCTTCTAGAATCGTCGAAATATATTGATCGGTATAAACAAATAAAGCCATATCGACAGTCTTTTTTGTACCTGCGATCGCAGTGGCAATCATGCCACTACTAGTTTGCTCTAGGGGTGTTTGCTTAGGATCAGGCGAAAACTTAATCCGAATTTGCGCCCCATCCACAATCAGATAATCGATTTTCCGTGACTGCTTTTGGTTACCAAATAAACTATCTGACTTACCATTGGGGCCATCTCCCCACATTAGCTCAAACTCTTTTTTAAATCTTTGCGCCAAGTCTGGGCTGTCAATCCGCAATAGATTATTAGCATTCCCCCTAGTATCAGGTCTAGTGAAGTCACCATGGATATCGCTCATGGTCAGATTGGCCGACCCAAACAGCACTAACCGATCATCGACCACCATAAATTTATGGTGCATCAGCCCACTGCCCTTCGAGCCATCCGCAGTATCATCAACCCAAGGCACATTTGTGGCTTTAATCAGCCGCAACCCATCGCGACGGTCTAGTTCATCATCACTTAACTGACCGTCGTTATTAATATCCGCAAATTTTTGAAATTCTTGGTGACGTTCACGATCTCGGGGATTTAGGTCGTTAATTTGCTGCGGTGTAAACTCACTCCAAGCTTTGCTGTAATTATTTTCTAAAATTAATCGAACCTTGATTCCCCTCAACTTGGCATCGACAATTGCTCTAGAGATATTGGGTAAACGCAGCTCTTGGACAGCAATATCAATACTGGTCTTAGCCTGATTGATGTTATCAACCCAAACTCGCTCTAGGTCATCACCGAATCGCTCAATGTTGCGATAGGGGTCGGTGTAACGTGCTGCTTGATTGTGGTTAAAAAAAACTTGTACTTTGGGGTGCTGTGGCAAAGGGTCTAAAGTCGTAGATTTCTGCTGGCAAGCATTCACCGCGACCGCCGCTATTCCCGTTGCAACACAAAGCAGCGCCCAAGAAATTGATTGGCGCATTTGCGATCGCAGGTCACGTCGTCGCTGGCAGGTCAAAGAACCCATATGTGCAATGCTGAAGATTATGCAAATCTAGTTTACAGGTTTATTTAAGATCATTGCTTGAAGCAAATCCACTTAAATTCCCTAACTAATTTGCTGCACTTGACCTTTATCAACAGCTTGCATCAGATATTCCAAAGCCTCGTAATCATTGTCAGTGATGTAACCTTGAGCCGAAAGCTCGCGATTAATCATGTTTTCTAGTTCAGGGGTAAGACGCTTGACGAGCAATGCACGACTTACCAAGTTCTTGATAACGCTTCTATCATTCATGGATGTCTCCCAAATAGATACCTCTATGAGTCTAAGCATCCTGTAAAACTTGTGATATTGGTGTGACTAATATCGCCCCGCCCTAGTGATCTCAATCACAACCCACTGCTTGCTGAAATCTTAGTAACTCTAGGGAGCGATCGCCATAGATTGACTCAATATGTTCTTCACAACATGCGATCGCAAATTCATCAAGATCCTCTGGCTCAATCGCAAACATGTCGTAAAACGTTTCAGGCTCAACTCGGCAAAATCGGGGACGTTGCTCGTAGATACCACATTTGCGATTGAGGTGATCAAAATTGATGCACCAGCCATCATTCCCGACCATGCTCAAATATTGCCGCAATTCATCAGGAGTGAGGTATTCTTCGAGGTCGGGACGCTCGCTAGGGTTGAGATTGCAGCAAGCTCCACAGCCGCTAATACATTGCCAAGTTGCCATTTTCACAAAGTTCTGATTATACAGTTTTTGCAGTTCCTGCCAAACATCGTTTTTTTGGAAGCCCGCCGCAGGCGGGCTTCCAAAAATTAAATCAATGCGTACCAATCACGAATTAATTGGTTAACTAACTCTGGACGTTCATCATGGGGGCAATGTCCAGCATTAATGTAATGCTCCGTCAAAGTTGGGTAAAACTCACGAAACTTTGCCCCTCTGGCACGGGAATTCATCCAAGGATCGCCTTCTCCCCAAATCACCAATAGCGGACAACTCATCACCTGTAATAATTCATCCACCTTTTTGCCTTGGGGCGTACTGAATACAGAGGCAAATACCTGCGGCGCACCTTGATCACAGGATGGACGATAAATTTCTTCGACGAGTTGATCGGTCACTGCCGACTGATCCAAATACACTTTTTGCAGAGTGCTACGGATGCGAGACTTTTGGCGCACAAAGCTAAACAGTAATTGATTTGCCCAAGGCTGCCGCAAAACACCCTGTAAAGTTTTGGAAATCGCTTTCTGCACAGGGTTTACTTTTTTCGCCCCTAAAGGATTGGTATCGGTAAATGGGCCTGCACTATTGAGTAAGACGATGCCTGCCACCGATTGCGGATAGTCTGCTGCCACGCACAATGAGGAATACCCACCAAGGGAATTGCCCGCAATCACCGCAGGTCGTTGAATTTTTTCAGTAATAAAATCATGGAGCTGATCGCGCCAAAGATTGCCGCTATATTGCCAATCGGGTTTTTGCGATCGACCAAAACCCAGCAAATCGATCGCGTATACTTCAAAGTCTTGGCTGAGTTCAGCAATATTTTTGCGCCAATGATCGGTGGATGCCCCAAAGCCATGCACTAACAGCAATGGTGGACGCTGCGTATTCGTCCCCGCCTTCACAAAATAGACTTTTTGTTCCCGCCAGAGCCAATACTCGCCTGCAATCGGTGCGGTACTTGCTGATACTGTCTGCATAGTTTAATTAATTCAAATACACAACTGTTACATATCTTCACATAGATCTCTAACTTAAAGTAGGATCATAGTGGCGATCCTCAAGCAGTACATTATGAATCTTGGCAAGCGCAACCGTTTTTCTGCAAACAAAATTACCGTGCAATTGCTCCGCGAAGGCATAGTTGAATCGGTACATTCTTGCCAAGCTGCGGTAGTTGATACCAGAGGTCGGGTTTTGTCGGCGGCAGGAGATCCCCAGACAACTACCTTTGCCCGTTCTTGTCTCAAACCAATTCAAGCTTTGCCTGTTTCGATTACTGGCGCACAGGAGCGCTTTAATCTTTCAGAAACCGATCTCGCCATCATTTGTGGATCGCATCAAGGCACAATTGCCCAAGCCAGACAGGTTTTTAGTATTCTCTGGCGTTGTGATGTTGAGCCGAGTGCGTTGCAATGTCCCGTTCCCGAATGTCAAAAAAGTCCACTGCAACATAACTGCTCAGGTAAGCACGCAGGAATGATCGCCATCTGTAAACAACAGGGTTGGCAAATCTCCTCCTATCTGGATCGGCAGCATCCTGTTCAGCAACTAGCGCTCAACACCATGGCAGATTTGTTGCAAATGCCTGCGGCGGAATTTATCTGCGCCCATGATGATTGTGGCGTTCCCACCTATCTCTTGGAAATTAGTCAATTAGCAAGACTCTATGCTCTGCTGTCTGCCCACGATCAATTGCATTTAGAACGGATCACCCGTGCGATGACTAGACATCCTGATATGGTCTCTGGTGATGGTCAGTTTGATACGGAGTTGATGCGTCTCACTAATGGTGCAGTTGTTAGCAAATCAGGGGCTGAAGGGGTGCAATGTATGGGGCGCATTGGGGAAGGTTTGGGTCTGGCGATTAAAGTGATGGATGGCTCGAAGCGAGCGAAGACTGCGGTTTCGATCCATTTGTTAAAACAATTGGGCTGGATTAGTCCCACCGTTGCTCAAACCCTAGAGGAATCTTTTCTATCCATTGGCAAATACAGCCGTCTGGAGGCAGTTGGCGATTTATCTTTAGCCTGAGGGCTTAAGCCCCTTGTTCTATTTCTATGCGGTGGCGCTAATCTCAATTAGAGGAAGGAGTACGCCATTTTGGAGTTGTCCATTGGTATTGAGTTCACTGTGGCAGAGATAGATCTGCTCTTGGGTGCGATCGAGTAAGTCCCTGAGCAATCTTTGTAAACGTTGCATATCAACATCGCGTTGGTTTTCGATTGTCCATAATCCGCCATGCCAATTCTTGAGAAATAGCGGCGCAGCAAATAGAGCCGCCGAGCCACCCTGTAGCCATAATTCTGAACTGGCATCGAGCCAAAATTGCCAACGATGCGATAGTCTCGCCATGCGGTATTGAAAAATTGTGGCAAGCACAACACTATCTTCAGGCAGATTGGGTGCATAGGGATTAGCCGCGACTGTACCTTGGCGAATTAGTTGAATGAAGTTTTCTAAGATCATCGATTCGTCTCGCTCTAAATGAGGATCAAGGCGATATCCGAGTTGCCAATAATGTTGCGCTGTCTCAATTAGCGACTGTAAGGTGGATGTATGCTCATAACTGAGTTTGCGTGGTTTAAAGAAATGCTGAATTGCGCGATCAATGCATAGAAGTGGGGCATCTTTAGGAGATTGATCTTTGAGCCATTGTCTTAACTGCTCATAGGCTTGAGTGGCTTCATAGCCGAGACGATTCCATTGATTGTAGGTTTCGGCTTCTAGTAGTTGAGGATTTTCGGGATGTCTTACAAAGCAATAGTCAGCTAACATGCCTGCGCGGACTGGATCGATCGCATCCGTGAGGACTACTAACATTTCGGCAATATGATCGCGGCTCACTAGTTGCCCAAGGTTGGGATAGACCAAGGTTAGCAACGTAATTAGCGATCGCACTTTTGCTGAATAGGATAATGGGCGTTGATCGTTGAGGGGGGTGATGTTGATGTTTTTCTTGCGGAGAATTTCCGCGATCGCATATTGAGCAATGTTGTCTAATCCAGGGGCAATAATCGCGATTTCATTGGCTTTAATATCATTTGCAATCGCAGATTCAATTGTCTCAGCAACATTGCGAAATAGTTTTGCCCTCGAAACTGATTCAATGGAATGTACTGAGTCGTAAGGTTCCTTCCATTGCAAAATTGGCTCACTCACAACCTCTAACACCGATTGAGCAATTTGTGCGCCTAGGGTATCCGTTGCCTTGGGTAAGCTAACAACTTTGCATTCTGTTTTGATTTCTTGCCAATATTCAGGATCAGCACCTAGCCCTAATCTTGCTGCCCCATCAGGATTGAAGGTAAATAGTCCTTGAGCATCATGTGCTAGTAAGAACTTACACAGGTCACAGGTGATTGCTGGCATCTCGTCGGCGCGATCGACGATGACATAGCGATATCTCTGCTTTAGTTTCCGTTGATAGGTTGGATGGGGCTGTAAGTGATGGGTGAATAAATCGGTAATAATGCCATAGGTAAGTAAGCCCTTTTCCCAGCAATAGGCTCGCCATTCCTGCAAGGCTTCACCAATTTCCTGCCATTGATCTGAGCTACTGCCTACAAGGTTGGGATCTGTTGAATCAATCGGATTAATTTCAATGCCAGCATTCAGAATGGCAGGGATTTCTAGAATATCCCGCCCTGCATAGGCAGACAATAGGAAGAGATCTAATAGTCGTCTGACTAGGCGTTCCCGACCAATTCCTTCCATTTGTAAAGTGCCACTGTCAAGGCGATCTTTCCAAAGCTTAGCTGCTAATTCCTGTTCATTCTCGATTCTTAGTGACAAGGGAAACTGAGCTTTAAAATCTAGTTTATTGACTAGCAAAGTCCAAAATAGGCGCACTTCATTTTGGCAAAAGCTGATTGGCGTTACCGATGTAATCGGATATTTTCCATGGGTTGCTAGCATTAAGCGATTGCTGAGGTTGCGGCGCTGCTGAGCATCGACAGCAAAGACTAAAACTCTTTGGGATGCGGCTTGCGGATTAAACTGATGGGCAAAATCCATTTCTGCCCAATCACAAAACTGCTGCACAATCTGCTCAGTTTTGCCACTATGCGTACCACCTTCAATCCACAAATTCGCCATAAAACCGTCTAGAATTGGTTTGCGCTCAGCGCGACTATATTCTAAGTGTTTTTATGTGGCGATCGCACCTAGCTCGAAGTTTACACCAGCATCGTAATCAACCTGAAGCAAGGTTTTTACAATTAGCCACCGTGGGCTTAGATGGTCGTCCCCGTAATCGCACGGTCGTATTTCGCGGGTTTATCGAAAACTGCGATCGCTATCAAGATTGCCTCAAAATCGTGACTGACGCACGTAGTCAAAAAGTCGCCCAAATTGCGGTCAATCCTTGGGCAGAGATAGGCTGGTATTTCCCAAAAACGCGATCGCAGTTTCGGATTTCAGGCAAATTGATCCTGATCGATCATCAGAATTTGGACGATGAGTTACAAAAATTGCGATCGCAGTCGTGGCAAGCGCTCTCAGATTCAGCAAGGGTGCAATTCGCATGGGCGCATCCACGGGAGGTCAGGGTGGGGGATATCGGTGATGGCAACTTGCCCGACGCGCTGCAACCAATCTCTGATTTTTGTTTGCTATTGCTAGAGCCAACGGAAGTTGATCGTTTAGAGCTAAGGGGTAATCCTCAAAACCGTTGGTTATACACACGCGATCCGCAACACAATTGGCATGAGCAGGAAGTCAATCCTTAGTCTCATGGCGCAATGCGGTACTCGCCAGAGAATTAAAAGCGGTGCTTTTAATTCTCTGGATTTTCTACAATTCCGCAAGTTGTAAGATTTTTTGCCAATGCGCCTCAGAAACAGGCACAACCGATAAGCGACTAATCCGAATTAAGTCAAACCCCTCAAAATCAGGATCTTGTTTAATCTGGGCAAGGGTTACAGGTTGAGCTAACGATCGCACTGCCTGCACGTCAACTACCGCCCGTTTTGGGTCATCCAAGGCTGGGTCAACATAGGGCAAACTCACCACTTCCGCGATCCCCATCGCCCGACGCTCATCACCTGTGTGATAGATCAAAGCCAAGTCCTTAGGTTGCATCGTGCGGATATGCTTGAGCGCCAGATTATTATTCACCCCATCCCAAATCGTTTTGCGATCGCGTTCTAGATCCGCGTATGAATATACATGGGGTTCACTCTTGAGAAGCCAATAAGCCATTGTTAAATATATAAACTAAATGAAAAAAATATAGCGCAAGCAAAGCTTGCGCTATATTTTTCAAGATCTTATCGCCACTTGCGATCGCAAAAGTGTAGTCAGCAGAACACAAGGAAAAACTTTGTCGTTTATAATCAATGATGCCCCACTGATCATAAATTTATATTAAAATACCAGACTGGTCTTTATTGCCTAGTCCCAGTGCCACATGTTTATGATTGACTGATCTATTTGCCTTAGTTCAGTTTCAGCAAACTTATCCAAGCCAGATATTAGCAGTTTTGCATCTGTTAATGGAAAGCTTAATTTAGACTTAATAATGTCCAGAATGTCTAAAAACTTGGAAGTAATTATAACTTCGTGGGTCAACCCAAAAATCTCGTAATTTCGATACACCTTTTTTTGATAGCAACAGATAATCCGATGGAAGTAAGCCGCGTGAATACAAGTCAGTCTAATCAGTCTGTAACTACTCAGTTGATCCAAGGTCCATCTTGGCTAGTGGAAGAGCGTGATGCCTGCGGGGTTGGGTTTATCGCTGACAAAGAAGGTAGAGCCAGTCATAAAATTGTCAGTAATGCCCTCAAAGCACTGACTTGTATGGAACATCGGGGTGGATGTAGCGCTGACCAAGATTCGGGCGATGGTGCGGGGGTGATGACTGCCATTCCTTGGGCATTGCTCAAACAAGACTTTCCGACGCTCGATCCAGAGCATTCGGCTGTGGGAATGTTTTTCTTCCCCAAAGACCACGATCGGGCAGCTCAATGCAAAGAAATTACTGCCACAATTGCCAATGAAGAAGGCTTGAAACTGATTGGTTGGCGAGTTGTCCCCGTGAAACCAGAGGTGTTAGGGATTCAAGCCCGCGAAAATCAGCCTCATATCGAACAAGCAGCTTTTTTTGCCGATGCTGAGCATCAAAATCTTGATCAGCTAGAACGTGCCATTTACATTACCCGTCGGCGCATTAAATTAGCGATTGAAAAGCTATACCCTCAAGGCGGTAGTGACTTTTATATCGCGTCACTGTCCAACCGCACCATGGTTTATAAAGGCATGGTGCGATCGGCAATTTTAGATGCTTTTTACTTAGATTTGCAGAATCCTGAGTATGTTTCTGCCTATGCCATCTATCACCGCCGCTTCAGCACCAATACCTTACCCAAATGGCCGCTTGCTCAGCCAATGCGTTTTCTGGGTCACAATGGTGAAATTAACACCATGCAGGGCAATACCAATTGGTTCCTTGCCCGTCAAGGGGATCTCGCGCATCCCAATTGGGTCGATGCTAAGGGCGATCGGATTAAAGACTTGCTCCCAGTTCTCAAGGCAAATGAAAGTGACTCGGCAACCTTAGATCACGTCTTTGAATTGTTGATCGAAACTGGTCACAGTCCCCTTGAGGCAATCATGATCCTCGTGCCAGAAGCCTACGAAAATCAACCTGATTTACGCGATCGCCAAGAAATTGTTGATTTTTACGAATATTACAGTGGTTTACAAGAAGCATGGGATGGCCCCGCACTGCTCGCCTTTAGTGACGGCAAAATAGTCGGCGCAGCTCTCGATCGCAATGGCTTACGTCCTGCTCGTTACATGATTACTAATGATGGCATGGTGATTGTTAGTTCCGAAGCAGGAACTGTGGATATTCCTGAAACTGAGATCATTGAAAAGGGTCGCCTTGGCCCCGGACAAACCATCGCCGTAGACTTGCAAACCCATGAAGTTCTCCATAATTGGGAAATTAAGGAGCGGGTTGTGAAGGCGCATCCTTACGGTGAATGGATTAAACAGTATCGTAAAAATCTTGAAGCAAAACCCTTTGTGGACAGCAATACCTTTGATGAGCAGCAAGTTCTCACCCATCAAACCGCATTTGGCTATACCCTCGAAGATGTGGAAATGGTGATTGAAGCGATGGCTCAGGATGGTAAAGAGCCTGTGTTCTGTATGGGTGATGACGCTCCCCTAGCCTTTCTATCACAGCGCCCACACCTGCTCTATGACTACTTCAAACAACGTTTTGCACAGGTAACTAATCCGCCGATCGATCCTCTGCGGGAGGGTACGGTGATGTCTTTGTCCATGTTTTTGGGCGAAAGGGCAAACTTGCTGTTAGCAACACCAGAATCCGCTAGCCAAATCAAGGTGTCTAGCCCTGTAATTAATGAAACTGAACTGGAGGAATTACAAAACCTCGGTTTTGCCTCCACAAAGCTAGATATGCTCTTTGCGGTATCTTCTGGAGCTAATGGGCTTAAAACTGCGATCGCAAAGCTCAGTGATGCGGCAGTGGAAGCGGTGCAAAATGGTTCCAAGTTGCTAATTCTTAGCGATCGCAATTTGAATGCCGACAATGCCTATATTCCACCATTACTAGCTGTGGGTGCAGTCCATCATCGCCTCAGTGCCTCAGGTATCCGCATGAAGGCTTCGATCATTGTCGATACGGCTCAATGTTGGAGTACCCATCATTTTGCTTGCTTGATTGGCTATGGAGCTAGCGCCATTTGTCCTTACATGGCACTGGAAACTACGCGCCAATGGTGGGGTAAAACCAAGACCCAAACCCAAATGCAGAGCGGTAAAATTAAAGCTCTATCAATTATGCAAGTCCAAGATAGCTACCGCAAAGCCGTTGAAGGTGGTCTGTTGAAGATCCTCTCGAAGATGGGAATTTCCCTATTGTCGAGCTATAGCGGCGCACAGATTTTTGAGGCGATCGGTATCGGTGCAGAAGTAATTGAGACTTCCTTTAAAGGTACAGTTTCCCGCGTTGGCGGTGTCAACTTTGCGGATATTGCTTCCGAACTATTGAGCTTCCATTCCCAAGCTTTCCCTGAATTGCAAATCAAGAAACTAGAAAACTATGGCTTTGTGCAGTATCGCCCCACGGGTGAATACCACATGAATAGTCCTGAAATGGCTAAGGCTCTGCACAAGGCTGTCGCGGGTGAAGGCTATGATCATTACGAAGTCTATCGCCAACAGTTACTCAACCGCACACCAACAGCCTTGCGTGACTTACTAGAGTTTAAGAGCAATCAATCTAGTATCCCTTTGGAAGATGTAGAACCCGCCTCAGAAATCTTGAAGCGCTTTTGTACAGGAGCAATGTCCCTCGGAGCTTTGAGTCGCGAAGCCCATGAAGTGCTAGCGATCGCCATGAATCGCGTTGGCGGTAAATCCAATTGTGGCGAAGGCGGCGAAGATCCTGTGCGTTACTTGCCTATTAATGATGTCAATGATCAAGGTATCTCGGCGACATTCCCTCATCTCAAGGGTTTAAAAAACGGTGACACTGCTAATTCAGCAATTAAACAAATTGCATCAGGACGCTTTGGTGTCACTCCTTCCTATTTAGTCAGTTCCAATCAATTGGAAATCAAGATGGCGCAAGGGGCAAAACCTGGGGAAGGTGGACAGTTGCCAGGGCCGAAGGTCAGCAGCTATATTGCCATGTTGCGAAACTCCAAACCAGGAGTATCGCTAATTTCGCCGCCGCCCCACCATGACATTTACTCCATCGAAGACCTCGCGCAGTTGATTTACGATTTACATCAAATCAATCCGACTGCCAAGGTTTCCGTGAAACTAGTCTCAGAAATTGGCATCGGTACGATCGCCGCAGGTGTAGCGAAAGCTAATGCCGACATCATCCAAATTTCTGGATACGACGGCGGTACAGGTGCATCGCCATTAAGTTCGATCAAGCACGCTGGCTCACCTTGGGAGCTTGGTTTAGCGGAAGTCCATACGGCGCTAATGGGTAACAAACTACGCGATCGCGTTTTGTTGCGAGTTGATGGCGGCTTCAAAACTGGTTGGGATGTGGTAATTGCGGCGCTACTGGGCGGTGAAGAATATGGCTTTGGTACAGCCGCGATGATTGCCGAAGGTTGCATCATGGCTCGGGTATGTCATACCAATAAATGTCCCGTGGGCGTAACTTCTCAATTAGAGCAGTTCCGCAAGCGTTTCCCCGGAACCCCTGAGCATGTGGTTAACTTCCTTTACTTCGTTGCTGAAGAAGTGCGCCAAATCCTCGCCCAACTTGGCTACAAATCCCTCAAGGACATCATCGGACGTTCGGATCTATTGACTCAACGTCAAGATCTCAAGCTGGCTAAACTCGATCTCAGTCAAGTTGATTTAGGCTGTTTAATCAACCTTCCTGACACCAAGACCGATCGCAGTTGGTTAGAACATTCTGCTACTGCCCACAGCAATGGTGCAGTTCTCGATGATCAAATTTTGGCAGATCTAGAAGTACAAGCTGCGATCGCAAATCAAACTGATCTCCATAAGAGCTACAAAATCGTTAACACCGATCGCTCTGTTTCCACCCGTGTATCAGGGGCAATTGCCAAGCAATATGGCAACTCTGGACTCGCTAGCCACCTCAATCTCGAATTTGTGGGCGCAGCAGGACAGAGCTTTGGTGCTTTTAACATCAATGGTCTACATCTCTCTGTCATCGGTGAAGCCAATGACTACGTGGGCAAAGGCATGAATGGTGGCACGATCAGCATCAAACCTAGTAACCATGTCACCTTCAATCCTGCTGACAACTCGATTGTTGGCAATACTTGTCTCTATGGCGCAACAGGCGGACAGCTATTCGTCCATGGACGCGCTGGTGAAAGGTTCGGCGTGCGTAACTCTGGTGCAAAAGCGGTTGTGGAAGGCACAGGTGACCACTGCTGCGAGTATATGACGGGCGGCGTAATCGTTGTTCTCGGAACTACAGGTCGCAACGTTGGTGCAGGGATGACAGGCGGTATTGCCTACTTCCTCGATATCGACGGCAAGTTTTCAGAGCGTCTCAGTCAAGAGGTTCTCAAGGTACAAAGGGTTGTCACTGCCGCAGGGGTCGCGCAATTGAAGGAACTAATTCAGTCTAGCTATGAACATACTGGCAGTTCGAGAGCAAAGGAAATTCTCGATAATTGGTCGAGCTATTTACCCAAGTTCTGGCAAGTTGTGCCACCTTCGGAGCAAGGTAGCCCCGAAGCCACGGACGTAGTGACTGTCGCCGTAACAGTTTAAGCAGATTAGGACTTACACAAAAGAACTTTGCGTAAGTCCTACAGGTATAAAAAAGAGGGCATATGCCCTCTTTTTTGCGGTAGTAAATTCAAAATCATCGCCGTGCAAACACAAACTTACAAACTTAGTGCGAAGGATTAATCTCGTAGGTCATAAAATCGTGAGCAGGAATAGTATTCGCAAAAATCATTCGCGCCTCCTTCACTAGATCCTCTAACAAAATGGCGTTACCGGGGGCATAACGGGGACTGAAATGCGTCATGATCAACTGCTTGACATTTGCCAAGAGCGCCACCTGTGCCGCCATGGTGCTGGTGGAATGTAAACGCTGAAAAGCCATATCCGAATCTTGATGGGCAAAGGTGGACTCATGGATCAGCACATCCGCATTTTGCGCTAGTTCCACGGAGCTATCGCAAAAAATTGTATCGGTACAATAGGCAATCTTGCGCCCGACTTGGGGAGAGCCGCAAAACTCCTTGCCATCAATTTTACGACCATCGGGGAGAGTAACGGTTTTGCCCTGCTTCAACTGTCCAAAAATGGGGCCTGAAGGAATATTCATTGCCATGGCTTTTTCGACATCGAACTTACCTGCGCGATCGCGTTCTACCAATCGATAGCCATGGGCAGTTACTTTGTGCTTCAGAGGAGCCGCCATCATATAAAATTCTGAGTCTTCGCAGACTAGCCCTGCCTTGACCTTATGTACTTTAATCGAATAGGACAGACGAGTTTCGCTGTAGCGCAAACAGGCATCAAGATATTCGCCTAAACCATTAGGTCCATAGATGTCGATGTGACTGACATTGCCTGCCATCCCACAACTTGCTAGCAAACCTGGTAAACCAAAAATGTGATCACCATGCATGTGGGTGACAAAAATTTTGGTGATTTGACTGATTTTGACATCGCTGCGGAGTAGCTGATGTTGGGTTGCCTCACCACAATCTAGCAGCCAAACTTCGGCGCGTTGAGGTAAACGCACTGCCACGCTAGAGACATTGCGTCCGCGTGTAGGCACGCCTGAGCTAGTACCAAGAAAAGTGATTTGCATATCTAGTCATCTACAAAAATCTCAATGCGGCTATTGCTTTGGCGATTGTTAGCATCACTGCTAGTTATTGGTCTACTAGCACCATATCCAACTACCATCCAAGAATAGGTTTGCTCACCACGCAATCTTGCTAAGTATTCTTTAACTGCCGAAGCCCGTAAATAGGAGAGGGTGAGTTCATCACCATTTTTGCTCAATTCCATATGCCCACTAATTCGGATCCGCTTACCTGTAGCTAGGGGCAATTGGGCTGCGACCTCATCTAATAGGCGAAAACTTTCGGGACGAATACTAGACTTGTTAGGGTCAAATAGAGCCTCTGAGGAGAGTGTAAATTGTTGCTTTTTATAATTTAAAAAATCAAATGAGGGTTGCCATACTAGTTCAGGACGTGCGATCGCAATCGCTAAACCAATGCCTAAACCTGCGATCGCACCGATACCCAAAACGGCACTGCGAATTATCCATGTCATCGCAGTACGTCCCGCCTGACCTAAGTTGCCAGACGGTTTGCCCGAAGATTTACCTATTGACTTATCTGGAGTCGGTAAATTTGTCACGATTATTTCTTTTTAGCTTTAGAGCTAACGGTGGTGTCGATTAGTTCTAGTTCTGATGCGCGAAATGACACAATCTTTTCCCAGTTACCACCACCAAAAATCACGGCGACGCGACCATCGGTCACACGCTGTACCTGTCCCTGAAAACCGTAATAGGTATCGCCTTCATTGACAACTCGCACCGCAGAACCAGGGAAAATGATTGGCTGCATACTCTTTCTCTACTCCTTGCTATGGTTTTAACTAAGTACATTCTATAGCTTTTGACCATATTTTGTACGGAAACACGCACCCTTTGGAGATGTAGAACCGATCCTGTTTAAAAGCTATCCGCTCTAAGATATTCACAGAAGTTTTAAACCACAGGAGGCAACTAGCGATGCAACCAACAAATCCGAATCAATTTACTGAAAAAGCATGGGCTGCGATCGCAAAAACCCCCGATGTGGTGAAAGCGTCACAGCAACAACAGATCGAGCCTGAACATTTACTCAAGGCATTGCTCGAAGAAGAAGGGCTTGCTGCCAATATTTTTAGCAAAGCGGGAATTAATATTCAAAGGCTGCGCGATCGCACCGATGAATTCATCAATCGTCAGCCCAAAGTATCCAGTTCTAATAGTTCAGTTTATCTTGGTAAAAACTTAGAAGTTCTCTTTGATCGAGCAGAAAAAGAGCGTAAAGGTTTTGGTGATGATTTTATCTCCATTGAACATATCCTGTTGCCCTACTGCAAAGATGATCGCTTCGGCAAACCTCTCTATCAGGAAATGGGACTCGATGAAGCCAAGCTCCGTAATGTGATCCAGCAAGTAAGAGGCAACCAAAAAGTGACTGACCAAACCCCCGAAAATAAATACGAAGCGCTTACCAAATATGGTCGCGACCTTACGGAATTAGCTCGCGAAGGTAAACTTGATCCTGTAATTGGACGCGATGACGAAATCCGCCGCACAATTCAAATCCTGTCACGCCGTACTAAAAACAACCCTGTGTTAATTGGTGAGCCTGGGGTTGGCAAAACTGCGATCGCAGAGGGATTAGCCCAACGTATTCTTAGTGGTGATGTACCTGAATCATTGCAAGGTCGTAAGCTAATTGCTCTCGATATGGGCGGACTGATTGCAGGGGCAAAATATCGTGGTGAGTTTGAAGAAAGACTAAAAGCTGTTCTCAAAGAAGTTACTGAATCAAGCGGTCAGTTCATTCTCTTTATCGATGAAATCCATACCGTTGTTGGGGCAGGGGCAACACAGGGAGCCATGGATGCAGGTAATTTACTCAAGCCCATGCTTGCCCGTGGTGAGTTGCGTTGCATCGGTGCGACCACCCTTGATGAATATCGCAAATACATCGAAAAAGATGCTGCCCTAGAGCGTCGTTTTCAACAGGTTTATGTCGATCAACCCAATGTTGAAGATACGATCTCGATTTTACGTGGTTTACGCGATCGCTACGAGTTACACCATGGGGTCAAAATCTCGGACACTGCCCTAGTTGCCGCCGCGACCCTTTCCAATCGCTATATCAGCGATCGCTTCTTGCCCGACAAAGCGATCGATCTAGTTGATGAATCGGCGGCAAAATTAAAAATGGAAATTACTTCTCAACCTGAAGCCCTTGATGAAATCAATCGCAAGGTAATTCAGCTAGAAATGGAATGTCTATCTTTAAAAAAGGAAACTGATCGCGAATCTCTAGATCGTCTCGAAAAGCTAAATAAAGAACTGGGTGATCTAAAAGAAGAACAAACTACCCTCAAGGCACAGTGGGAAGCGGAGAAGCATGTAATTGATAACATCCGCAAGCTCAAGGAGGATATTGATCATGTTAATGTCGAAATCCAGCAGGCGGAACGGGACTATGATCTTAACAAAGCTGCGGAACTCAAGTATGGCAAACTAACTGATTTACAGCGTCAACTCGAAATCGCTGAGGTTAACCTCGAAGAAGCCAAAACATCAGGTCGTTCCCTATTGCGTCAAGAAGTGACGGAAGAAGACATTGCTGAGATCATTTCCAAATGGTCAGGTATCCCCGTCAGTAAGTTGGTTGAATCTGAGAAAGAGAAGCTGTTGCAATTAGAAGATGTTCTGCATAATCGCGTGGTTGGACAAGAAGAAGCTGTCACAGCGATCGCTGATGCCATCCAACGTTCTCGCGCAGGACTTGCTGATCCTAATCGTCCAATTGCTAGCTTTATCTTTTTAGGGCCAACAGGTGTTGGTAAAACCGAGCTAGCCAAGGCTCTTGCCGCCTATCTCTTTGACACTGAAGAGTCAATGGTGCGGATCGACATGTCGGAATATATGGAAAAACACAGCGTTTCCCGTTTAGTGGGCGCACCTCCTGGATATGTCGGCTATGAAGAAGGTGGACAACTCACTGAAGCTGTCCGTCGTCGTCCCTATGCCGTAATTCTCTTTGATGAAATTGAGAAAGCACATCCCGATGTCTTTAACATCATGCTGCAAATCCTTGATGACGGTCGCGTGACTGACTCGCAAGGTCGCACCGTTGACTTTAAGAACTCGATCATCATCATGACTAGTAACGTTGGCTCGCAATATATTCTTGATATTGCTGGTGATGATTCTAAATATGAAGAAATGCGTGAACGGGTAATGGAATCGATGCGTTCCAGCTTCCGTCCTGAATTTCTCAACCGTATTGATGAACTGGTGATCTTCCATGCGCTCCGCCGCGACGAATTACGCCGTATCGTCAAGCTGCAAGTACAACGTCTAGAAGAGCGTCTAGCCGATCGTCGCATGAACCTCAAGATTGCCGATGCTGCTTTAGATTTCATTGCTGAAGTTGGCTACGATCCTGTTTATGGCGCACGTCCACTCAAGCGAATCATTCAGCGTCAGGTGGAAACCCAGATCGCTAAGGGCATTTTGCGCGGTGACTATACCGATGGAGACACGATTTTTGTGGATGTCGAAAATGAGCGTCTTGCCTTTAAGCGTCTATCTGCCAATCTAGTGCCAATGTAGAGAAGGCAAGTATTGCTTTAAGTAGTCCAGAAAAAATTTTAAAAGCGGCGCGAAGCGCCGCTTTTAAAATTTTTTCTGAGTTTTAAGTAAGCGCAAAGCGCTGTATTAATCTAGAGTAATCATTCTATGTAATAGCAGCACCAATGAAATTTTTGGCACAGGCAAAAGCAGTAATCCATAATTCTTGGTGGATTGATAATCTAATTGTGGGATTACTTTACTTTTGGGTGAGTAATTGGGTGCTGCAACTGCCACAATCGCAACTTGGTTCTCCAGTATGGCCACCTGCTGGCATCACTGTGGGTGCTTTACTGGCAAGGGGAAGATCACGATGGGTTGGTATATTTGTGGGCGCAGCCCTAAATGGATTTTTGATCACTAAGTCATCTTTTCTGCCATCAATTATTTATGGAATAATCCCCACATTAGGTGCGCTACTATCTACGACTTTAATATTGCGATTTAATCAAACTAGTTATTTTTTAGGTGATGTCAAACACTTTGTGACGTTTGCCCTTGCCGTTACTTTTGGCGGCACTTTATTACAAGCCTTGTTGGGAACGCTCAATGTTACGGTAGCAGGGCTTGTCCCATTCGCTAACTATTGGGATGTAACTTGGAGTTGGTGGGTTGGTGATGCGATCGGAGCGTTGGTATTTGCACCTTTGACATTGGTATGGTGGAGTCCCAAAACAAGCACCCAGTTCAATAGATTTCGGCTGCAAGAGTTATTTTTTACAGTCACGAGCTTAGCGGCTATATCTTATTTAGCACTTGCTCAAAACCAACCAATCGAATATCTGCTGCTGCCCCCATTACTATGGTCAGCATTCCGATTTGGGGCAAGAATTACGACTTTGTTGGTCACGGTGACTGCGATGACAGCATCAATTAGTACGGCTTACAAGGTCGGGATTTTTTACAAGATTTCACAGGATAGCAATTCCCTATTACTCTTACAGTTGTTTATGGGTGTGATTTCCATAACTGCGATCGCAATTTTGGCACTGGTTGCCGAAAATAGACGCGCTGCCATTAAGTTGCATGAGCAAGTGGTACTCAAAGATCATGCCTATACCGAATTAGATCAAATCAACAAAAGACTTGAAGATATTATTGGTGAACGTACTAGTGAATTAGTTGCCGCCAATCGGGAAATCAATTTTCTCAATCAACAATTGACTGTGGATAATATGCGGATGAGTTCTGAACTAGCAGTTACTCGGCGATTGCAGGAAATGATCTTACCGAAAACTAAAGAACTCAATAGCATCGAAGCACTGGATATAGTTGGATTTATGGAACCTGCCGATGAAGTGGGTGGCGACTATTACGATGTGTTGCAGCAAAATGGACATATCAAAATTGGCATCGGTGACGTTACAGGTCATGGCTTAGAAAGCGGCGTAATCATGATCATGGTACAAACTGCGATTCGGGCTTTACTAATCAATGGCGAAACTGATCCGATTAAGTTTCTCTCAACAATCAATCAAACTATTTATGACAATCTCCAACGCATGAATTGCGATAAGAACTTGAGTCTGATTCTGATGGACTATCACGATCATGTCCTTCGTTTGAGCGGACAGCATGAGAGTGTCATCGTTGTTCGGGCTGATGGGGAAGTTGAAATTATTGATACGGATGAGTTGGGCTTTCCGATTGGTTTAACTGATGAAATTAGTAATTTTATCTTTGAGGTCAAGATTAATCTCAATTTGGGTGATGTGGTGCTGCTTTACACCGATGGCATCACTGAAGCAGAAAATGCTCAAAAGCAAAGATATAGCTTTGAGCGTTTGGTCGATCTGATTAGTCAACATCACCTAGAGCCAGTAGAACAGATTCGGGAAACTGTAATTAATGATGTGCGTAATTTTATCGGCAATAGCAAGGTCTATGATGACATTACATTTGTGGTGATCAAGCGGAAATTGTAGGAACTAGAGCTTTGAGTTCAAAGGAAATTGCTGCCTGATAAAGACTTCTGCCTCGGAAACAGTGGAAATCTGTTGATCTAAAACCCGATCGCGGAGGGCATTGAGCATAACTTGATACTGTTTGCTGGGTTGATACCCCATGAGTTTTAGTTCTCGACCACCAAGGGGCAGTTTGATTAAGTTCCATTCGTTGAGGTAGTGATAGAAAATCCGCCGAATTTCCGCAGGGGCAATAGCTGCCAGCATAATTACTTCCGTGACATTAAGATTCTCTAATAGCTGCACTACTTGACTAGCACTGAGATTAGTCGTCATTTTTGCAAAAATGCGATCGCAAAGAGAAGGAAAAGTAGCAAGGCGATTTAGCCCTGCTTGGTTGAAATGTAATCTTTTGGCAACCTCTAGTGCATCGGGATAAGTAACTAACAGCATCTCTAGTCGCACTTGCCAAATGTGACTGCGATCGATTTCTGGATAGATGTGCCCAAAATGGAATAGCCATGCGCCCACCCGTTGCAACTGCTCGATCATGATCGGTGTGATCGCTAACTGAGGATGCAGATATTGCAATGCGCCCAATTGATCGAGTTGATCGAGTGCTTCTGCCCAATAGGTCGCGGTAAGGACATAGCGTAACTCCTGTTTGAGTCGGGTATTTTGATATGACCAGATTCCTTGACGGCTATAGCTCTGGACAAGGTGACTAGCTGATTGAGCATATTCCTTTGTGCGTTCGTCGATTTGGAAACCCAAGCGCACTGCAAACCTGACGGCACGAATAATGCGAGTGGGATCTTCGATAAAGCTATTGGGATGGAGTACCCTGATCGTGCGATTTTCTAAATCTTCTAAACCACCAAAAAAATCGAGAATTTGTCCTGCTTGAGAACCATTTAAACGCAGGGCAAGGGCATTAATCGTAAAGTCACGGCGATAAAGATCTTGCTGAATCGAACTGGCGGCGACTTCTGGTAATGCCGCAGGATAGGGATAGAACTCAGTGCGAGCCGTGGCAATGTCGATCCATAAACCATCTGACCAAGTGAGTGCGGAAGTTTGGAACTTGCCGTGAACTTCTAGCTTGGTGTCAGGATAAACGGATTGCAGCGATCGTGCTAATTTTACGCCCCAGCCCTCAGGTTCTTCACCGTCAGTCACAAGGGGATGATTGCCGTCTACCACTAAGTCCAGATCGTCGGTAGCCAGATTTAACAGAAAATCTCGCACCGTACCACCGACTAAATAGAGTTGTAAATTTAAGTGATCAGCCGCCTTGGCGGCTTGTTGCAGAATATCCCAATAGCGGGGCGTGAGTAACTTGTGGAGTTGTACTTGCAAGCGATCACGCACTTGTGTGACTTGGGGTGTCTCAGGCGTGAGTCGGTGCAGGTGACGCAGGACATCGGTGCGGGTAACGATGCCCACCAGATTGCCCTGATCGATCACGGGCAAACGTCCAATATCCCACTTCAGCATCAGGTCTTGGATTTCTGTTAGGGGCGTGGTGGGGCAGATTTGTCTGACTGTGGTTGCCATATAGCCCTTGACGGGGGCATGTCCAAAGCCGTGATGCAAGGCAATATCAAGGTCACGACGGGAAATGATGCCAACAAGTTGATCCTGCTCATTCACCACCGATAAGCCTGAATGTCCATAGCGCAATAAAATCCGATGAGCCTCATCAATTGAGGCTTCGGGACGAATTGTACGCACAGGTGAGGACATCATCGCCTCGGCAGTTATCGTTTTGGGAATGCGATCGCATAAAGCCTGTTTGATATCGTTGACAAGTCTCGATAATTGAAAATCTTGATCAATAGGTACTTTCCATGATGCTGAGGCGGCCCAAGCATGACCACCACCACCGTAGCTCTGCATCAGCGTATGCAATTGGGCAAATTCATGGCGCGAGCGTCCGATCAGACTGATGCGGTCAACTTGCAAGGCTACCACCATCAAAATATCAACTTCGATCAATTCCATCAAATGTTCAACAACATTGGAAAGCCCAGTCAGAAACTGATCGCAATGTAGTGACCATACCGCAATGTGATAACCTTCAATGGTTTCGGTATGGGCAGGCAACTCTGCTAAGGCTTTTGATAAAATCTCCTGCATCAAAGGCGACATCGCATAGTCAATGTAACTGGATAGAAGCTTGAGATTTATGCCCTGTTGCATTAGCCATGCCAATGCGATCGCATCTCTAGCCGTCGTATGCTCGAAAGTGAGCGAACCCGTATCCACATGCAGCCCCAAAGCCATGGCAGTGACCTCAAAGGGTGTTAGGGAGATTGACTTTGCTTGCAGTTTTTCAATGATTAGCGTACAGGTCGAACCGACTGCTTCCACGCACCACAAAGACGCATGAAAATTAGGTTTGATATTAGTGGGATGGTGATCATAAACATGGATCTCGATGTTAGGTTGCTCTAGCCACTTTGCCGCATTGCCCAACTGTGCAGGGGATTGGGTATCAACTAAAATCAGTCTTTTGATTGACGCAGGATTTAGCGATCGCATTTCCAGCAGAGGATATTCATCACGATGCAGCGACAAAAAATCGCGCACGGGGGCTTGTGTGCCGCCTGTCAAAACAATCCGCGCCCCCTGATACAGACGTGCTGCCCCCACTGCTGCCCCAAGCGTATCAAAATCGGCGGTAACGTGACAAAGAATAATATCCATGACCACATTTTACTGGTTAACGCTTAACTCTAAAAAAACAAGGGGCTGAAGCCCCTTGTTTTCAGGATTACCGCATCGATTCGCGATGAACTTTGACTAGTTTGATTTCATCCTCTTCGGCAAGATACTTATTCATCATGTAAATCACATACTCAGGCTTGAGATTGCTGTCAGGCTTACAACTACCCATAAAGTGAATCGTTGGCAGTTCAGGATCGGGATTGATGATATTGATTGTAAAAATGCGATCGCGTAGTTCAATCATTTGATCTCGCCCTGATTTTGATTTCTTCGGCATTTGAATGGAAGTTGCGGCGAGGACACAATAACCAGCACCTTCGAGTAAATCCATAATGTCCGCCGCATGGCGCTCTTTAGGCGTGATAAAAGCGCAGGTCAGCGTATATTCGGCAACCTCTAGCATTGCATCTAGGGAAGGGGCATTGACAGGTACTTCCTCGATCGCATAGATCGGTAAATCCGCATCTAACTCTTCTTTGAAGCGCTCTTGAAATTCCTCAATCGGAATCACCTTAGTTAATTCAAAATCCACAAACTCAGCACTGCTAGTTTGACCGAGCGGTAGCGCCTTAGCGATGGAAATGCGGGGCAATGGGTTAAAGCCTTCCGTATGGGCAATAGGTAACGCTGCCCGTCTCGCCGCTCGTTGAAAGAATCTATAAAGATCCAAATGGGAAATCAAACTCATATCGCCGAGTTTGCCAAACTTGAGGCGGATGCGCTGGACTCTAGGGGGGATTTGTGGTTTCTCTAGGGAAATCGCAGGAATTTCTGGAGGTGGGATCACCTCATTATGTCCAAATTCAGGGCCACAAACGCCACATTCCGAGCATCCACCAAAGGAACAATCAGGAATTACCTTCGCTGCGATCGCTCTTTCCCAATCCTCGATCAGCCATTGTTTATCAATCCCTGTATCAATATGATCCCAAGGCAAAGGATCAGACATTTTTAGTGATGGCGTATCCCAAACTAAACCTGCTTCGGCGATCGCCTGTGTCCATGCGCCAAAAGCTTTTTCTGTATTCTCAAACCATGAGTCGAAACCTGCGCCCAGTTGCCATGCGCGATACAGCACCTTACCGAGACGACGATCGCCCCGTCCGACAAAATCCTCCATTGCACTGATGCGAACCTCAGTGTAGTTCACTTTCACTCCACTCAAGCGGCGAAATTCTTGGCGTAATAATCTCTGCTTTCGCACAAACTCGCCACTAGAAACCGTAAACCACTGAAAAGGTGTATGGGGCTTAGGTGTGAAGTTAGAAATGGTCAAGTTGAAGGAAATCTTCTTCCTTCCCTTTTGCGAACATTCATTTTGGAGCCATTCCACAGTATTAACGATACCAATTACATCTTCATCGGTTTCTGTCGGTAAGCCAATCATGAAGTAGAGTTTGACCTTATCCCAACCTTCAACGTAGGCAGTTTTCACGCCTTGCAGCAATTCCTCATCGGTCAAGCCTTTATTAATCACATCCCGCAAGCGCTGAGTTCCTGCCTCTGGCGCAAAAGTTAGCCCCTGCTGGCGACCATCGCCACTACGCAGCATATGGGCAATATTTTCATCAAAACGATCGACTCTTTGACTAGGAAGAGAGAGAGTAACGTGTTCATCTTTAAAGCGATTCTTAATCTGTACGCCCACCGATGGTAAGGCGAGATAATCGGAACAAGAAAGGGAGAGCAAAGAGAACTCATTATAGCCAGTTTCCCTAATCGCCTTCTCAATCGTATCCACCACTTTCTCAGGGTCAACATCACGGGCAGGACGGGTCAGCATTCCCGGCTGACAGAACCTACAGCCGCGAGTACATCCGCGCCGAATTTCGATAGTGAGGCGATCGTGCACAGTTTCCACTAAGGGAACTAAGCCAATGCTATGCTCTGGCATCGGTGTGGCAACACGGCGCAGGGCGCGGGGCGATACATCACTACGATTGGGAGTAATTGCACCTGTTTTCTCATCCATATCATAAAATTCAGGGACATAAACTCCATTTACCTCATTGGCAAGATAGAGTAGAGTTTCGCGGCGAGTTTTACCTGCGAGTTTGGCAGCTTTGAGAACTTCGCCAATTTCAGGTAATAACTCTTCCCCATCACCAAGAGCAAAGAAATCAAAAAAGTCCGCATAGGGTTCAGGATTAGAAGTCGCTGTCTGCCCCCCTGCAAAGATTAGCGGACATTCCTCAATACTTAATTCACTGCGTTCGCGCCATGTCATCGGAATATTAGCAAGATCAAACATTTCTAATACATTAGTCGCGCCTAGCTCATAGCTAAGGCTAAAGCCCAAAATGTCAAATTCCCGTAGCGATCGCTTGGACTCTACCGCAAATAAATCAGTCTTGGTTTCGCGCAACTTTGTCGAGAGGTCAGGTGCAGGGAGATAAGCGCGATCGCATAGCTGCCCGTCTTTAGAGTTAATAATGCTGTAAAGAATAATATGCCCCAAGTTGGACGCGCCCACTTCGTAGATTTCAGGATAGGTGAGCGACCAGCGCACGATCGCCTGATCCCAAGGCTTATGCACTGCACCAAACTCATTACCGAGATAACGGGCAGGTTTGAGGATTTCGGAGTTAAGTAACTGTTCTACGGGTACGGGCATAGATTTTTTTCACGATTTGATCTAGCCCTATTTTACATCTTGACGTTTTACTCCTCAGAAATACCCTGTGATCGCAACTTTGCCATTTGTAGCATCAGCTAACCCCAAAGGTATCCTAGCTAGCTAGTATTACATGCGATCGCTTTTGCTAGAATGTGACATCTTCGTAAAGATCGGCAAATTTTCCTTCAAAATTGATGCTCGACAATTGGAAATTGTCTTGCTCACCAGAGTATGACCTTAACACCCAAAGTCCTTCTTGATTGCGGCAGAAACAATCAAGGCGTTGACGTTTGGTGTTGACGAGAACGTATTCTTCTAGAGTTTCTATTTGTTGATAATCAGCAAATTTGTCACCGCGATCAAAACCTTCAGTGGATTTGGATAGAACTTCAATAATTAGTTTAGGGTATCTCTTTTGATTTTGCGATTGGGTATCCCTAGGATCGCAAGTCACCATCACATCTGGATAATAAAAGCGGTTTAATAAATCTATTCTCGCTTTCATGTCAGACATATAGATGCGGCAATTAGAGCCGCGTAAATGGTTGCGAATTAAAAAAGCCATGTTTAAGGCGATCGTAACGTGAGGATCGTTTGCGCCAGCCATTGCATAAACATATCCATCGATATATTCGTGTTTAATATCACTTTGCTCTTCCATTGCGAGATATTCGTCGGGAGTTATGTAATCAAATTTTGGTGTGGCAATCATGATTTACCTACAATATTTTGCTGATAAGAGTTAATAAAAAGAATATTTATAAGATTCGATCAAGATTTGCGATTACGCATCAACACCAAGCGATCGCAACTTTGCCAATAATAACTCCACCTGATTTTGAGCAGCATCTGCTCGTTGTCGCTCAAAATCAGCCTTTTCTTCGCCTGTAAGATAACGCTGTCCCCGTTCATCAAACCACGATAATATTTCACGTCCAAAGCGATCGCTTGGCAACACACAGCGTCCAAGACCTAAACCGATCTCTGGCATCCACAATGGCTCACCAATCTGTAATTGGTAATCACCATCCACTAATTTATAAACCTCAAAGGGCAGATGTCCATCACGTCGCCAGAATTGAGGATTATAAATTACATAATATTTAACGCCTAATTTGCGATAAATCTCTAATTTTTTCTCGTATTCATCACTATAGCTGTGTGAGACAACTTCTAGCGTCAAAATTGGTGCAGTATATTCCTCTTCCCACATCACATAGCTACTACGTGATTTGCCATTTTTGCGCCTTTCTACACCTAAACTCAAAAATCCGTCAGGAATTATGGGAACCCTCGGACTTACACCAGTGGTGTGATAGATACCCATATCCACGCCAAAGTACCAATCATCACGATTTTTCCAAATATATTCCAATAGAAATAATAGTAAGTTTGGTACAAAATTCTGGTCTTCGTTATCCACAGGTGTATCGTCAGAATCTGGTAATTCGTCGCTGGTGGGCAGATGTTTGAGATCGATTTGGAGCATCGGAATTACCTCAAAAGTATCTTAGCTATCTGGTTGGTATTATAGGCGATCGCTTTAATGATAATCATCCCAATAGACAAGTTTTAGGAATCACTACGCGATAGCTCAACACATCCCAAAATAAATCATTTAGCTAAATATCCTTGATCATCCCTACCCATTGAAATTTTGAATTGAAATTTTGACTGGACGATCTCGATCGCTTTATTTAGCCACAGTAACGTGATATGAAGGATAATCGGATTTTATAACGTTTACAAATTCATGTCTGTTCGAGTTCGCATTGCACCAAGTCCCACGGGTAACCTGCATATTGGTACTGCCCGCACCGCCGTATTTAATTGGCTGTATGCCCGTAATCAAGGCGGGACATTTATCCTCAGAATCGAAGATACCGATCGCGAACGTTCTAAGGACGAATACACCCAAAATATTTTAGAAGGCCTGGCTTGGTTGGGGATTAACTTTGACGAAGGCCCCTTTTTCCAAACCCAACGCAGCGATCGCTATATTGCTGCCGTAGAGAAATTACTTGCCGATAAAAAAGCCTACTTCTGCTACTGCACCGAAGCAGAACTAGAGGCAATGCGCGAAGCCCAAAAAGCTAATAAGCAAGCCCCTCGCTATGACAATCGTCATCGCCACCTTAGTGAGGAGCAACGTCAAGCCTTTGAAGCTGAAGGTCGCCGCCCTGTGATTCGATTTATTATCGAAGAACCTCGGACGATCGCATGGAATGATCTAGTACGCGGCACGGTCTCTTGGAGCAGCAGCGATCTGGGTGGTGATATGGTGATTGCCCGTGTTGATGAGCAAGGCAATATTGGCTTACCTTTGTATAACTTTGCCGTAGTTGTCGATGATATTGACATGGCAATTACCCAAGTTATTCGCGGGGAAGACCATATCGCCAATACCGCTAAGCAAATCCTGATCTACGAAGCCCTCGGCGCAACACCACCACAATTCGGGCATACACCGCTCATTCTCAATCAACAGGGCGCAAAAATCTCGAAACGTGATGGCGCAACTTCTGTTTGGGAATTTCGGAATATGGGCTATATTCCCGAAGCATTTAACAACTATATGGCGCTCTTGGGTTGGTCTCCGAGTGATGGAAAAGAAATCTTCACGCTCCAAGAAGCTTCTCAAATCTTCAGCTTCGATCGCGTCAATAAGGCAGGGGCGAAGTTTGATTGGGACAAATTGAATTGGATTAATAGTCAATATTTGCACTCATTGCCAACGGAAGATGTTTGCGATCGCATTACGCCATTTCTCAAGGATGCTGGCTATGATCTGGAATCCGTTGATCGTCAATGGCTACTGGATCTCACCAAACTGATTGCCCCCAGCTTGACTTTGCTCACCGATGCCGCCACCATCAGTAAATTCTTTTTTACTGATTTTGAAGACTATACCGATGATGCGAAGACAACCCTCCAAGGTGAAGGTGTATCTGGTGTGATTACAGCGCTCATCGATGCCCTCAAGGAAACTGAGTCGCTTGATGCTGATAGTGCTGGGGAAGTGATCAAAAATGTCACCAAGTCCCAAGGTGTCAAGAAAGGCGTAGTCATGAAGTCATTGCGAGCTGCCCTCACAGGCGATCTGCACGGACCTGAAATTATTCCTTCGTTTATTTTGCTGCATCGCAAGGGCTTAGCCTTGCCCCGCTTGCAAAGGGCTGTAGCTGCCTAATTATGTGAAGAAGGGAGGCGCAGAGCGCCTCCCTTCTTGGTTATTAAATTTCGATTTCCGAAATTTCAGTAATATCGGTAAACACTTTTGCGAATACCTCACCCCGATCGCAGCGATCGCGAAATTCACAATAATTACAAGCATCACTTCCCAAGGCAACTTTTGGGTACTGCTCCAAATCATCACCTGCTTTCGTAATTTCCGTCAAAATTTGCTGTAATCGCTGTTCAGTAAGCTCATATTCACTCTGCGAATAATTAATAATTACGGACTCAGCAGTATTCGCAAACCAATAGGTCATCGATAGTTGAGCAGGACTATAGGTAGTTGTCTTCGCTAACAAATACAAATAGAGACGGGTTTGCCAATTATTTTTTAATTGTTCTGGTGCGATCGCAATTTGATGGGTTTTCCAATCAAGTATTTGCGCTGTATGCTTACCCAAAATCAAAAAGTCATAGATCGCTGTCAATACAAAACAATTGCGATCGCAGTTATTTTCCTGTTGATTAGCAATTGCGATCGCAATCTCTAAAGTACGGCGATGCTCACATAGTCTTTCACCGTCTATCATCTTGGGAGGCTGAGACTCAAAAGCATCCAGCCAAGACTGTAATTTATCATCACTGCTCGCCAACGCCGACACATCCAACCCTAGCTCCCTTTGCTGCATCAGCAAGTGAAAATTTGAACCTAGTAATAAAGTCCGTTGGCGTTGTAAGTCAGCTTCAGGTAAACTCAAATCCTCTAAAAAACTATATCGGTATTTCCGCCGACAGGTTTCCCAAGCATGAAGATGCCCTTGCGAGATCGGCGTAACGGTCAAAATAGCTGTCATCGGTGATTTGATTGCAGATTTACTTTCTTGTAGTACCATATCGTCAATTGACAGCCGCTATTTATGGATGCCTCAGCCATTCCCAATCCCAACTCATTAATGCGTCGATTCCTCAGAATCGTCAATCTGCGCCCAGACGAAGCTGAACGCACATTTTTGATGTTTTTATTCTATGGCATGACATCAATCGGCGCAGTATGGCTAGAATACTCCAGCTCCACCCTATTTCTAGAAACCTACAGAGCCGAAAACCTTGTGTGGATCTATATTTCCACCGCAGTAGTCGTTACTGCACTGGGAGTATTTTATTCATGGCTGCAAAAGTTATTTCCCTTGCGTTGGGTAATGCTGGGCATATCACTGTTACTTGCCCTACCCCTACCCCTAGCATGGATGGGATTAATGCAAAAAGGCACATATTTATTTATGGTTGCCGTATTTGCGATTCGGCTATGGGTAGAAGGCATTTATGTACTGAGTAATATCAACAATGATATTGCCGCGAACCAACTATTTAACATTCGTGAAATCAAACGAGCCTTTCCGCTAATTAGTACAGGCATTATTGTTGCGGAAATCGTTGGTGGGTTTTCCTACCCCTTTTTAGTGCGCTGGGTTGGTGCGATCAATATGATCCTCGGCACTTGCCTAATGATTTTGCTAGGTTCCTGCGTCCTTTTTTATCTCAGCAGTCGCTATCGCCAAGCCTTTCCCAATACTGTTTATCGCAGCGATGAAGACCGTGAAATTGCCACTCGTTCCCTCTCAGGCAATATCTTAAAATACGTCTGGCTCCTGTTTGGCTTCTTTATCGCCGCGCAGGTTTTGTTTTTCATGATTGAGTTTCAGTATCAAACTCAACTAGAAATTCATCTTAAAACCGAAGAAGCGATCGGCAGCTTTTTAGGGATTTTTGGCGGCATTATGGGGGTATTTAAGCTGACATTACAGCTTTTTGGCTCTAGCCGCATTATCGAGCGAATTGGTGTATTTTTTGCCGTATTGATGCCCCCGATCGGCATTATCATCACAGGCACGATCGCAGGTTTTGCCCCCTTCGGTTTGCTAGTTGGGTTCGTGGTACTGAAATTTTTTGACGAGTTATTTCGCTTTACGATTGTTGCCGCCACCTCGCCAACACTATTTCAGGCAGTTCCCGACCAATTTCGTAGTCAAATTCAATCCTTTGTCCGTGGCATTGCCGATCCCCTCGCCACAGGTGGGGCAGGCGTTCTCATTTGGCTATTCAGTGGCATTTTTAAGAGCAGCAGCATGGCTGCGGATATTTTCTCCAATTCGTTTGCGGCGGTTATTGTCTTTGTGGCAATTATTTGGGTGGGGATCATCCTTCTATTGCGACGGGGATATTTAGAGTTATTGATCCAAAATGTGGAAAGTGGGCATCTGAGTATGATGACCGTCGATCCTCGCGAAATGAAACGCGCTGTATCAGAATCCGTAGTCAGGGCAGAAACTCAACTGGAGCAGTCAGTATGTATTGACCTGTTGACGCAAATTGCTCCGCAGTCCGTTGGCGAATCCCTTGCCCCCATGTTGGCGCAAATGTCTCCCGAACTGCAAGCCCAAAGCCTCAAGGCAATGTTAGAAAATCCTGAAGCAAGGTATTTGCCCTATGTCCGCGAGGTTATGAAAACAAGCAGTAACTCGCCACAAGTCCAAGCCCTATGCTTACGTTACCTACTGCTTGCCGATGAAAAAAGTCGCGATATCGATGGTTTGCGGCGCTATCTCAATCTCGAACAACATCCGATTATTCGCGGTACAGCCGTGGCGATGATGATGCGACTCGGCTCACCGACCCAAGTCGCTGAGGCAACCAATACTTTGCGCCATATGCTCACTAGCCATTCGCAATCAGAACGGGTTCTAGGTTGTCGGGCTTTGGCAGAGGCTGCCTTTATGCAGTCTCTGCGTTTTTATGTGCCACAGTTGTTGCAAGATCCATCGATTGAGGTGCGTTGCGCCCTCTTAGGTGCGATCGCAGCAACCCGTGTTAGCGAATATTTCCCATCGATCATTCGGGGCTTACATTACAAAGCGACCCGCAAAGCTGCCCACCAAGCGCTAGTTAATCTCGGTGATGACGCGATTGCACCGCTTTTAGATCTAGCTTTTTGCGATCGCAGTCCCGACAATGTACGCATTCAAGCTTGGGACATCTTGGGGGAAATTTGCTCAGAGACATCGATCGGCGTACTAGCAAATAATTTACCTAAATGTTGGGGTAAAAATCGGCGACAAATCCTGCGTTCATTGCTGCGGATTCCACAGGAACAAGGCATCGAATTAATTCTCGAAATAATGGGCAGGGGCGGAATTGAAAAAATGATCCTGCAAGAGTTTAGACTTATGGCAGAGGTATGGGCAGGTATCGAAGATATTTCCTTAGGAAATAACACCAACACCGAAATCGATCTATTGCTTGACTCTTTGCAAAATGAAGCCATCAATAGCCTAGAGCGAATTTTATTAATGATGAAATTCCTCTATCCATCCTCCGCGATTCAAGCCGCAACTTTTAACATCTTGTCTGGTTCCAAGGGGGGAATAGCCCGTGGTATGGAAATTTTAGACAATACAGTTGATCTTGGTCTCAAAAAAGTCCTTTTATCCGTAATTGACAGCCGCTCTGTTTCCGACAAGCTAAATATTTTGTCTACGATTCACCCCTATCAACCGCTCCCCCCGCTCAACCGTTTACAGCAAATCGTCGATCTGCGATATTGTCTGTCAGATTGGACTTTGGCTTGCTGCTTCCATGTCGCACGTACCCAACGTTGGGGTTTACCTGCCGAAGCAATGCTGCAATGCCTAGACTATCCCACAGGTTTTGTGAGGGAGTCGGTGATTTCCTATCTGCAAGTTGCTTCGCCGCGATCGCTAATCAAGATTTTGCCCCGTCTATTAAAGGATCGCGATCCTTTGGTACTTGCTCAAGCTAGGGCAATTTCCTATTACTTTCAGAGCAATGGTATTAAGGAGTCTTAGGCGATGTTAACCAGTATTGACCGACTACTATTAATACGTGGCGTACCGATTTTTAAAGAATTACGGGATGGCTTTTTGGTGCGCTTAGCGGCAGGAATGAATGAGGTCGCCTATTCACCAGGAAAGATGATCTTTGCCCATGGACAGGAAGGGCGATCGCTATACATCATCATTACTGGCAAGGTGCGCGTACATATCGAAGACAAAGATTTGGCAGTTCTGGAAAAGGGGAGCTGCTTTGGCGAAATGTCGTTGTTTGATGCCGAACCCCGTTCAGCATCGGTGTCAGCAATCACGAATTGCGAATGTTTAGTGCTGTCACAGCAACAACTGTATGACGCAATTGATGAGACTCCTGATATTGCCGTTAATATTATTCGCATTTTGTCGCGGCGTATTCGCAGTCAAAACATCATGCTTAATGATTTGCAGAAAAAACTAGGCACGTAAACCATTTGTTTTTGTCGCAGTCATAAAGCAACCTGAGTTAGCTAAATTGCTTGTAAAATGTTTGCAGTAAGTTTCTCGGGTGATTCACATGGAAGCTGTTGCTGAAGATCTCTATACTGTGCAGAAAATTGAGGCGATTTTACAAAGGCTTTCACCTGAAAGATTGCGGGTGGTGGCGGATTTTTTGGCTTATCTTGATGAAAGAGAAAGCAATGATGCAACGGAGGAGTTGTTGAGTATTCCTAATTTTTTGGAAGACTATCAAGAGGCTTTGCAAGAAGTTGAAAGAGATGATGTAGTTTCTTTCAAGAGTATTCGCCGTCCTGTATGAAAAGCCACTGAGTAAAGACGTAAGCATGTTTTGTTATGATAAAAACTATCTAGGATAAGAATCTGGGAAATCAGGGAAATGGCATCTTCAACATCAATTGTTCAAGGAACCAATAGTAAGCCAGTCTCAAGCCGCGCTTTAGTAAACTTCTTCTCTTCTCTAAAAGGTGGAGATGGAGAATTATTTATTGGTTATCCAATTATTGCCAGTCCTGACGGTAGTTTCCCTTTTGATGCTGTATGGGTATCACCTAGTAAAGGAATAGTTATTTTTGATCTAATTGAAGGCTCCGATATTTCAGAGTTTGAGGATCGTCAGGATGACTTAGCTAACAAGCTTAAATCTCGCCTCACACTTTACAAAGAATTAATGAAGAAGCAAGATCTTGTAGTAAAGATCCATACAATTTCTTTTGCACCTGGATTAGCTTCAACTGATTACTCATCCGACTCAGAATACATTCTTGTAAATGAAGATAACCTCCAAACAGCGTTAGAAGAATTTAGTTGGCATGAAAGTAGCCTTGCTTATTACAAGTCAACGCTTTCTGTATTGCAGAATATATCTACGATTCGCAAAGGTAAATCTCGAAGACATATCACGAACCCAGATTCACGAGGATCTAAATTAAAGAAACTAGAAGATTCAATTGCTACATTAGATAATTTGCAAAGCAAAGCAGTTATTGAGACTGTTGAAGGTGTTCAACGGATAAGAGGACTTGCTGGCTCAGGCAAAACAATTGTACTTGCCTTAAAAGCTGCATATCTCCACTCTCAGCATCCAGATTGGAAAATAGCAGTCACTTTCAACACTAGGGCTTTAAAAGGTCAATTAAAACTACTAATTGAAAATTTTCTAAAAAAAACTGACAATGAGCCTGATTGGGAACAAATAAAAGTTTTAAATGCTTGGGGAGCGCCTGGTGGTGGAGAACGTGACGGAATTTATCATCAGTTTTGTCGTTCTGTAGATGCTCCATATTTTGATTTCCCTTCTGCTACAAGAAATTTCAATAGTGGCAATGTATTTGATGCTGTATGTAAAAACGCTTTAACACACTCTCACAAAGCCAAGAAATTATATGATGTAATTCTTGTTGATGAGGCGCAAGATTTTCCACCTTCATTCTTGCGTTTATGCTATGAGATTCTTGATGATCCCAAAAGGCTTGTCTATGCCTATGACGAATTACAAAATCTTTCGGGAACTTCGGTATCTACTCCTGAAGAGATATTTGGTACATATCCTGATGGAACACCTCGCATTACATTTCCTGTCCCAACACCTGATAAACCTAGAAGTGACATTATTCTCGAAAAATGTTATCGAAATTCTCGTCCTGTATTGGTTACTGCCCATGCACTAGGCTTTGGGATTTATCGTCAGCCACCTGCAAATAGAAATACGGGGCTGGTGCAAATGTTTGGAGAATCTGGACTCTGGCGAGAAATTGGGTATGAAGTTAAGGAAGGTGATTTACAAGATAACTCTAATGTAGTTCTTCAACGAGTACCTGATGCAAGTCCAGAATGGTTAGAGAATCATTCTCCAATCAATGACTTAATTCAATTTATTCCTTTTAAAAATGAAGAAGAACAGAGTAATTGGGTTGTCAATGAAATAAAGAAAAATTTACAGCAAGAAGAACTTTCTTACGATGATATTGTCGTTATCAATCCCGAACCATTAACAACTAGAGAAAAAGTTGGATCAATCCGCAAAAAGTTGTTAGAAAGTGAAATAAATTCACACTTAGCTGGAGTAGATACAGATCCAGACATATTCTTTAAATCTGATACACCATCAATTACATTTACAGGAATCTATCGCGCCAAGGGTAATGAGGCAGGCATGGTCTATATCATTAATGCTCAAGATTGTCATTCAACCTCCGCGAATCTTGCCACTCTTCGGAATCGATTGTTTACGGCAATTACACGTAGCAAAGCATGGGTTAGGGTTCTTGGGATTGGTGCAGGTATGCAGAGTTTAATAGATGAATATAAGTCTCTACAAAGCAAAAATTATGAATTACATTTTCGATATCCAACACAAGCAGAACGAGAACATCTGAGTATTGTTCATCGTGATATATCCCCCGCAGAACGTAGTCAACGGAATAGTAAGGGTAAGAAAGTTGCAGAAGTTATTGAAGCCATCAAATCAGGAGAGCTAGATGAAGAAAATATTGCTGCTATTGAAGCTGCTCTCAGAGAATCTTCAGGAATAGCGATTAATGCTTAGCCCTCAAGAGGTCTGTACACATATTAAGCAGTTACTTGGCTACTTGGTTGAAGTTGGCTTATCAAGTGACCAGAACTATCCCTTTGTGAGAAGGGGCAACAATAATATAGTAGAGGTTACTTTTCCTCAATCGGAGTATTTATCAGTTGCGCTCAAAAATTATAGTTATGCAGAAATTTATGAAAATCTTGCCTCTGAAAGAGCTTACATTACAAAGCTGCCAGATGGGGCTTTAGTCACAATGCGTTACTTGTACAATGCTAAAGGATTAGAGCGTCATTCTCTTGGCTTTTATCCATCACCCAACCTAGAAGAGTTTCAGAATTCTCCCGATATATATCTAGAAGATATTGTGTATGCTGATGTCATTGCACGAAATATTGTGCCATTCCCGATTCGTTTTGATTTTGACTGTCGAGAAGATGTTTTTGTCCCAGTAGATCATCCAAAATCCCATTTGACTTTGGGGCAGTACCAAAATTGTAGAATACCGATAGCTGCTCCTTTGACACCTTATTGTTTCATCTCTTTTTTACTGAGAAATTTCTACAATACAGCGTTTAAGAAATACTCAGAGCAACTACCATTTTTCTCTGAAGAGTTTGAAAACTCAATCCATCCCGAAGAGTTAAAAATTGCACATTTTCAGGTTCCTGTAAAAAAGTTGTCTTTTATAAATATTTAGTAGTTTAGTGATCGCCTTTTATCGTCACAACACTGGCAAAAGCGCTAATGAGTAGGTCGTGAAACTCTGCCAAAGCCTAACACAGAGTCAATCCCAATACGCCCATTCACAGGAGAAAAAAGTACCCAAGAACTCACAAATGAAGTCAAAGCTTGGCTTAGAAGAATTAACTTAGAATACAACTAGGAGAACAAACCCATGCACACCGCCAAACTCAGAATGCAAGGCAACGAACAACTAGCCATATTACCAGATGGATTCCAACTAGTCGGCGAAGAAGTCTACATCAAAAAAGTCGGCAACGCGATCATCCTTATCCCAAAAAACAATCCTTGGCAAACCCTCTGGAATAGCCTCGATCTCTTCTCAGATGACTTTATGGAAACTAGAGAACAACCTCCATTACAAGAAAGAGAGGAGCTATTCTCATGAAGTATATGCTCGATACCAATACTTGCATTTACATCATTAAACGTAAGCCCCAAGACGTTTTAGCAAAATTTCAAACCATCGCCCCCTTTGACATTGGTATCTCATCCATCACCGTAGCCGAACTAGAATATGGAGCCGCCAAAAGCCAATTTCCCGATCGCAATCGTGCCGCCCTTAACCAATTCCTAATCCCATTAGAAATTGTCCAATTTGACGAACAAGCCGCAACCATTTACGGAGACATCCGCGCAACCCTAGAGCGATCGGGCAAAATCATCGGTGCAATGGACTTGCTCATAGCAGCTCATGCCCTGAGTTTAAACCTAACCCTAGTTACCAACAACACCAAAGAATTTAATCGAGTTCAAAACCTTGCTCTTGAAAACTGGGTGACATCGTAACTTCTTGTAGAACAACAACCATGAAAGACTATCACATCAACATTTTCTACAGCGAAGAAGATGAGGCATATATTGCCGATATCCCTGATTTAAAATATTGCTCAGCGATCGGTGAAACTCCACAGCAAGCACTCTCTGAAGTAATTCTTGCTAAAACCGCATGGCTAGAATCTGCCACAGCAGAAAACAAAACAATTCCAAAACCCCGTTATCGCCCCATAATTTATCAAATTGTGGCTTAAAAACTATGGCAGAAGTAAAAGTCTACTACGACAAACTAGGAAACACCCTCACCGTCTGGTTTGGCGATCCTAACCAAGAATATATCTGCGAAGAAACAGGCGATGAAGTGATCTTGATGAAAAATAAATCTGGTGTAGTAATTGGTTTTGAGAAACTTAATTACAGCCTTCAAGAATCATCTAATCTCAGATTTTCCTTTGAAACCCTAGCAGCATAAGTATTACAGTTTAATTAATTGATTATTGTAGAAAAACATTATGGATTACTTACTAATTCAAGAAGCAACAGCCAACTTTAATGATTTAATTAACCAAGTCAGTGCAAATCATAAGCCCGTCATGATTAAAGGCTCAGAGAATGACGTGGTTTTGATTTCTAAAGAAGACTGGGCAGCGATAGAAGAGACTATCTAGCTGAACTCTATACATGGATATATCGACTCACTCAAAGAAGTTATGACTAGCCCTAGAAGTGAATGGGTAAACGCTCAAGAGTTAGGACTGTAACAATGTGGGAAGTTATCTTCAGTAAAAAAGCCCAAGAAGATTTAAATAAATTGAAAAGTATTGGTCTATTTGAGAAAACCAAAGAGCTAGTTGCCATACTAAGAGAAAATCCATTCACAAATCCACCACCTTACGAGAAATTAGTTGGAAATTTGCAATGCTTCTACTCAAGGCGTATAAATATCAAGCGATGCTTGATCTATCGCGTAGTTAAATAAAATAATACTTATAGATCACTAACGAAATTCTTACTAAATCCTTCAGATTTTTTGATTAGCTTGCAAATGCAGCATAAGCTAATAGGGTTGAATTTTTGGTTTTGCCAAATCTAAGTTTTTATCGGAGAATTATTATGGCGCATGCAGAGTTATATAAAGGAGATGCCAGTGAAGAGGTAACTCTCCTGCAATCATTATTAGGAATTAATGCTGATGGAGTTTTTGGTGATCAAACTGAGGCTGCTGTCATTAAATTTCAGACAGAGCATAACCTTGGTGCTGATGGCATAGTCGGTTCATTGACATGGGCAGCTTTAGAAACAAAGAAAGCCTCGCCTGAACCTGACGTGATTTCCAATGCTGTTGGAAAAATCATGGGTGGAATTGGTATTGGTTTGGGTAATCAAACTTAGATTTATTTGTTCAAGGCACTGGTCAGCTAATTGGGGATAGGTTCTAGAACGCCCATTTCATGCCAACAAAAAGACGCAAATACGTCGATTACGCTTTAACTGTCCAGTGCCCTGACTCAGCAAAACCTCTAGTTAAATAGATTCTAAAAATGATTGAGTTGCTTCGGAGACTTGAGGCATGGGATCATTAGCAAGCCTTTCTAAACCTACCTTAGCCCGATCACCACCGAGTTGCGCCAAGGACTGAGCAACGCGATGGCGTACTTGCCAATCTTCAGACTCAATCAGGGGTAAAAGTAAATCCACAGCTTCAGGTTGACCTAAATCGCCTAATGAACCAATTGCCGCAATTTTGACTAACTCATTAGGGCTTTGCAATGCTTCCGCAAGAAAGTCAAAACCCTGAGCATCGCCCAATTCACCGATCGCAGCGACGATACTAAACTGAAACATCCAGTCATTGGTGGACTCGTAGGCAGTTTTGAGAATGTCAAAGGACTGGGTAAGTTGGAGAGCGCCCAAGGAAGCGGCGGCGGCAGCCCTTACATCAATTTCCGCGTCAGTTAACAGACAATTACTTAATATTTCTAAAGACTTTGGCAAATCGACAGTACCGACTGTACCGATTTGGCTAACTGCATCGTAACGGACACGAGCGTAGGGATCAGCAGCAGCGATTACTAGTAATTCAAATCGCTCAGCTAATGAGAGAGAGCGACTAGCATGAATGGCTTTCATCCGAAGTCCCATGTCATCCATAGCTAGTTGCTCTTTCAAAGATGCAAATGTTTCGCTCACAACGAAGATCTCACACTTAATAGGCTAACGTCTCTAGTGTCTCACGTAAGTAGCTACGCACGAGATCATCAAGAACGCCTTCCTGTGCGGTGACATCTTTAGTTTCGTATTTTGAGCCGTGGCGAGAGCGTTGCCATTTATCAAATCCAGAGCTAGTAGAGATTGCCCGCTTGAGTTCGCTCCAGACTTTTGGATCTTTGTCGGCATCACGCAAGGGTAAATTCAAATTATTGGCTGTTGAGGATAAGTTCATAAACATTTCCTAATCTTACATAGAAGTTGGATTTTGTGCTAAGGCATCACTCAGTTAGCAGTGAACTAACTAAAGCGTTTAGTTAGCTCAGCTAGATTCATCTTATCACTTCAACAAAGGGGACATAGATTTAGAATTAAATGTATATCTATAGATAGAAATCAATTATTTAAATCACCATGACTACTTCAAATCCATTTGTTGACCCAAAAATTGCATCACAGGCTACAGAATTAAAGGCAAACTATGCAATCCCAACCGTATTAGTGTTGTCTGCGATACCATTAATTTGGGTGCAGGTGATTGCTGCGGGTGTGGTTGCGCTCTTTGGGTTGTTTTTATTTTATCAAGCAGGTACGATTCGACTGATATTTACGGCAACAGATTTAGAGGTATATCGATCATCAGAAAAATTCCGAACTTTCCCCTATCAAGAATGGCAAGATTGGAAAATTTTTTGGTTTTCTTTCCCTGTATTGTTTTATTTTAAGGAAATAAAAAGCATCCATTTCTTGCCCATTTTATTTGATGTAAAAGCCCTAAAAACTTGTTTGGAAAAACATATTCCTCAGTCAAAAAACAACACTGGCGAGTAAATTATTATTTTCCTGCCTTCGGCAGGAAAATAATAATTTATAATTTCGCTAATTTCGCTTGATTAGCAAGCATTACAAGCCTTGAGCCTAGCTACCGTAAGCTTGCCATGCCAGTCTGACTAAAGAGTTAAAAATAGCCGCCGCTGCGATCGCATTTCCTTTGCGACCCTCTACCCAAATATGCGGGACTAAGCAATTTTGGAGGCGAGACTTGCCCGTATTTGCATCTATAAATACCGCAGGAGTCGCAATTACCAAAGCAGGATTCAGGTCTTCAGTCTCAATTAGATCCACAATTGTATCCAAAGCAGTTGCCGACTCCCCAATTACAAAAATTGCTTCGGGATAGCGCTTTGCTAATGTTTCCACGCCCCAAGCAGCCTGTGTCTTTGTCTTTTGAGGGCGCGTAATTGCTTCGACACCACAATAGATCGGGTTTGCGAAAGTATCGCAAAGACTAGGAAATATCCCTGCTTGCAAAGAAGGTACATCGACCACTACAGTGGCACGCGCCGCTAGCGCAGTTGCACCTGCCTGCAAAGCATTATCAGAAAATTTCACCAGATGTTGATACTCAAAATCGGCAGTGGCATAAATTACTTGGCGCACAATTTCGTACTCGGCAGGCGTAAGGCAATGTTCACCTATTTCGCGGTCAATGATTGCTAAACTTTGTGCGTCGGTAATATGCCATTCCATACAATTTTGCAATTTGATATATTTTTATAAATTCATGATTTAGGTACGACCGTACCATATCAAGCGAACATAGAAAACCTAGATACTTATTCGGCTAAATCATTATGTTGTCTAACACAATTACGCCCCTCAGCTTTGGCCAGATATAGTGCGCGATCGGCAGCATTGAGCAAATTACTCACTCGGCATTCTTGTTGAGGATTGAGTGTCGCGACCCCACAGCTAATCGTCACATGATCAGCCACCTTTGAATAGGCATGGGGTAAATTTAGCTCTGTTACAATCTCTGTGGCGCGAATAGCTACATTTAATGCACCCGTTGCATCAGTATTTGGTAAAACGATCGCAAATTCTTCACCACCATAACGAGCAACCAAATCTGCAGGGCGACTAGCCGATTTTCTGATCGCTTGAGCGATTTCCTTGAGACAAATATCGCCTTCTTGATGACCATAGTTGTCGTTATAGTTCTTGAAAAAATCAATATCGCATAGCACCAAAGAAATGAGCTGTTGATCTCGGAGCGAGCGCTTGCATTCCTGCTCTAGGTATTCATCTAAACATCGACGATTAGCAACTTGGGTTAAACCATCGATCGACACTAGGCGGCGTAGCTCTTGGACAACGATCGCTAACTGCTGATTGGCGACAGCTAATTGCTGATTTGCCGACTCAATCTGTTGCCGTAAGTTGGCTTGGTCGAGCAAACGACGGACTCTTTGACGTAGTACCGCCCAGTGAATTGGCTTGGTCACATAGTCCGATGCACCGACATCATAGGCTCGATCGACGGATTCGCGATCCTCAAGAGCCGTAATGATGAGGATTGGGGTGTGATCGCCTTTGGGAAGATTTTGCAATTTTGAACAGCATTCAAAGCCATCCATTATCGGCATCATCGCATCTAGCAAAATCATATCGGGGTTGCATTGCTGATATTGCTGTAACGCCTCTAGACCATTCGCAGCTTCAACTACACGATAATGCTCCCGTTCTAAGTAACGCACCAAAATTTTCCGCATGAAGAGATCGTCGTCAACAACCAAAATTAAAGGATTGTTAGCGAAGTTTTCGGGGAGAGGCACTTCTAGAACCGATTTTGTGCCTAGGGGCGTGCGATCGCTAGTATCGTCGATGGTCATTACAATGGCGAGACGGTAAATTTGACAGGAAATTTGACATGAATAGAATCCTTGTACTTTCAGCGTTTTTTAGCGTTTAATGGTGCTTTTCACGCTCTAGCTCGACCTTAACGTGAGCATATTCTTCGGTGATTTTATTGATTTTGCTATCTAAGTCCTCAATTTTGTCATTACGGAGATTAGTCTCCAAATCACGGCATAGGTTTGACAAGTCTTCAGCCCCGATCACACTACTACTGGATTTCAGGGTATGAACAGCCCGTAGCATTACTGGAAAATTTTGTTGTGTAAAGCTAGTATATATCTCTTGTAGGAGTGATTGCGTATTATCTAGATAACTGTCAATCAATTCTGCTAAAAATGCGGGATCTTCTCCGCCGATATCATTGGCGGCGGCATGAAGAGTAAAACTATTAATCGAAGATAATGGAGAAGATTGTCCAGATTTTATGGATGGACATTCCTGTAAAACTCTGACTAGTTCTGCGTTACGGATTGGCTTACTCAAATAGTCATCCATGCCTACAGCGAGACATACTTCACGATCTCCCTGCATGGCATTAGCTGTCATTGCCACAATTCTCGGCTTATTAGCGAGTTTACCAGCTTGCCAGTCTTGATTAATGTGTTTGGTTGCCTCTAAACCATCCATTTCAGGCATTTGCATATCCATGAAAATTAAGTCATAGGTCTGCTGTCTGATCGCGGTGAGCACCTCTATACCATTAGCGGCAACATCAGCGCGATAGCCCATTCTTTGTAATATGTGAATTGCTACTTTTTGGTTAACGACATTGTCTTCGGCTAGCAAAATCCGCAGGGGATGATTACGAGCCATCAGAGGATCAAAGACAAATCCTTGTTTGGCAGTTAGGTTAACCTTAATGGGAGGATTGACGGGAAGCGATGTTGCGCCAATTTTGGTTGCTAATATTGATGATGATTCTGTTTGCGATCGCAATATTTCTAATGGCAAGTTGCTTGTCACTTCGCTGCCAATATTTACACCAGAATTGTCATTTACAGGTGCGGTGATCGTAAAGTAAAAAGTTGAACCTTGCTGGACATCACTATCAACCCACATTGTGCCGCCCATGAGTTCACAAAGGCGTTTACTAATTGCTAGACCAAGCCCAGTGCCTCCATATTGCCTTGTCGTTGAAGCATCGACTTGGCTAAAGGGTTGAAACAGCCGATGGAGGCGATCGCGAGGAATACCAATACCTGTATCTTTAACAGCAAACTGTAAGGTGCGTAATAGTTGTGTCTCTTCATTGTGACTACTGAGATTGCACCGCAAATAGTGCGAAATCACCTTTTGGGTGATGGAAATGTTCACCGAGCCACGACTGGTAAACTTAATCGCATTACCGATCAGATTTGCCAAAACTTGGCGCAGACGAGTCATATCGCCCACTACGATTAGCTCAACATCAGGATGAATTAAATAACCGAGTTCGATATTTTTTTCGAGGGCTTTAGCGGATAGCAACTCGATCGTATCTTCCAGACAGGTGCGAAGGTCAAAGGTTTGTTCTTCTAGTTCGAGATGCCCTGATTCAATCTTTGAGAAATCTAGAATATCGTTGATGATCGTCAGTAGGGTGCTGCCTGCATTGCGGGCAATTTCCACAAACTCGCGTTGCTCCTTGGTTAAGCTCGTATCGAGCAGTACCCCCGTCATCCCAATAACAGCATTCATGGGTGTGCGAATTTCATGGCTCATAGTTGCCAAAAATTCGCTTTTAGACCGATTGGCAGCTTCAGCAACCAATTTTGCCTCTTCTAACTCCTCATTTTGTTGAATTAGCTGCTCTTGCTGGCGCTTTTCCTGCATCAGTAAATGGGCTTGCGAGAGGGCAATACTAACTTGATTAGTTACTGACTCCAGTAATTCTTTCTCCTCGGTCGTCCATTCATGGAAAGTATTACAGTGGTGCAATAAAATCACGCCATTGGTTATGCCATGGGATGAGGTGCGGATTGCCAATAGCGATCGCAATTGCATCCGATAAAATAGGTCGCCAAACTGCTCCAAGTCTGGCTCATGGTAAACATTAGTTACGGCGATCGCTTGATCTTGATTAATAATTTGTGTTCCTAAGCTACTACTCAGTAGTGGGAAGTCCAGTTCTTTGACTGAAAAAATCTTGTCAGCTAAGTATTCAGAAACGAGCGTCATACTTGGATTGGTCTGCAATTCAGGATTTTGATACTCGATTTTGTAAATGAGGCATCGACTAGCATGAAAGGCGATCTGAATTTGCTGGGCTGCCGTATTAAAAATACTCTCCACATCAAGACTTTGACGAATTTCATCGGTAATCCGATTGAGCAAAACCGTTAACCGCATTTGTCGTTTAAGAGCCTTCTCTGCCTCTTTGCGCTTACTAATGTCGGTTTGAATACCAATGAAATGGGTAACATTCCCATTTTCATCAGTGATGGGCGAGATGTTGAGTTCATTCCAAAATAAAGAACCATCTTTGCGATAATTCCGAATCACAACGGTGCAAGATTCCCCCTTGTTGATCGCTGTCCGTAAAGTATCCTTTTCGGACTGAAATAAATCATTTCCCTGTAAAAAACGACAATTTTTACCAACTACTTCATTGGCGGAATAGCCAGTAATTTTTTCAAAGGCTGGGTTGGCATAAACAATCGGATTGTTTGGCAGCCGCCAATCTGTAATCACGATTCCATTTTCACTTGAGGCAATCGCCCTTTCTCTTAATCTCAGAGTTTCTTCCAGTTTTTTGCGATCGCTAATATCAAAGCGAATTGCTAAATACTTGATAGGATGCTTTTCCTCATCAAGCAGTGGAATAATTGTACTGTCAGTCCAGTAGAAAGATCCATCTTTAGCTTTATTGCGAACCTCACCACGCCAGATCGAGCCTTTAGAAATAGTTCGCCAAAGGTCATCAAAAAATTTCGGTGGATGATATTGAGAATTGATAAAGCGATGATCTTGACCTAAAAGTTCATCTTGGCTATAGCCAGAGATCTCACAGAATCGGCTATTGGCATAAGAAATACGTCCCTGCAAGTCTGTAACTGCAACAATGGCAGCTTGATCTAGAGCAAATTTTTGAAAAGCCAATTCGCGGAGGGTTACCTGTAAATTTTCTTCGGATATTTTGCGGCGGGAGATATCGCTGGCAATTCCCAAAAAGCCAGACATTTCACCATTTTCACCCCGCATGACGGAAATGGATAGCAGTACAGGAAAACGTGAGCCATCTTTGCGAACATAAGTCCACTCACTCTCTTCTACCTGTTCGATTTTCGCCTTGGCGACAAATACTTCAAAGCCAACGTTAATTGGGGTTCCTAACTCCTCCGTCAAAACTGCGGCGCGTTTCTGTACTTCTGCGAGATCATGAAAGCGCTCAGGTGTGGCAATGCCAATTATTTCTGATGCTGAGTAACCCAGCCACTTTTCGGCAGTAGCATTAAAAACCGATATGACACCCTCAGTATTTGTGGCAATAATCGAATAGTCCGCACTATCTAGAATTGCTTGATGGAGTCTTAACGATTCCTCAACTTGACTTGCTGATTGGTCTGTTGTGAGATTACCACGCAATTTTCGGTTGTTTCCTGAATGAGGTAGAGATTCGTTGTGACTAACCATAAGCATAATTCGATAACCCCAATAGGACAATTAGTCTGCAAAAAAATGATGGCAAATCTAACTGTTTCCCAATAGACTGATTAAACTTCAAACCTGTTAGATGTCGCCCCCTAAATACAAATTTATAGTGCAAATTCACAATGTAAATTTAGGCTGTAAATTTACATTAATTTACAAATTTAATTTTTAGACTTACATCTATAAGTTTTTCTATTCATAACTATCATAAATCATTTACTAGTTTTTTTTGAGAGTAACTACATGAGCCTATCTGATACGATCGCAGCAGTTGCTACGGCTATCTCGCCACAACAGGGTAGTGTCGGTATTGTCAGGTTATCGGGCGATCGGGCGGTGGCGATTGCCCAAACAATTTTCCATGCAGGGGGTAAACAGATTTGGGAAAGCCATCGTGTCCTCTATGGCTATGTCAAGCATCCGATCACCAAAGGTGTAATTGATGAAAGCCTATTGTTGATAATGAAAGCGCCGCGTTCTTTTACTCGTGAGGATGTGGCTGAGTTTCATTGCCATGGAGGAATTATGGCAGTGCAGCAGGTGCTAAATCTCTGCCTAGAGCAGGGGGCAAGACTGGCGGAGGCGGGAGAATTTAGCCTCAGAGCTTTTTTGAATGGTCGAATTGATCTGACCCAAGCTGAAAGTATCCATGATCTAGTGGGGGCAAAATCGGCTCAAGCAGCTCAAGCAGCGATCGCAGGTTTACGGGGCAAACTTACCCAATCCTTAAAATATTTGCGTGAAAAATGCCTAAATATATTGACTGAAATTGAGGCAAGGATTGATTTTGAGGATGATTTGCCACCCCTTGATGTTGAGTGGGTTAAGGCAGAGATTGGGATAGTGGGACAGGAGGCGCAGCAAATTTTGGCAACCGCCGATCGTGGCGAACTATTGCGGACAGGCTTAAAGGTGGCGATTGTGGGTCGCCCCAATGTTGGTAAGTCAAGTTTGCTCAATGCTTGGAGTCGTAGCGATCGCGCCATCGTTACCGATTTACCCGGAACGACCCGCGATGTTGTTGATTCGCAATTGGTAGTGGGTGGTATTCCCATTCAGGTGCTTGATACGGCAGGAATTAGGGAAACGGAGGATGTGGTGGAAAAGATCGGTGTGGAGCGATCTCGGCAAGCGGCGCAATCTGCCGATTTAGTATTGATGGTGATCGATGCCAGTGTCGGCTGGATTGAAAAAGATGCGGAAATCTATAAGACTGTGTGCGATCGTCCTGTCATTTTGGTGATCAATAAGATTGATCTTGCTCCTAGTATCAGTGAGCAAGAAGCCCTCACCCCCAGCCCCTCTCCCATCGGAGGGGGGCAAGAAAAAATCTTTACTCCCCCTCTCCTAGGGGAGAGGGGGCTGGGGGGTGAGGGCATTCCCATTGTTAAAACGGCGGCGGCACAGCAGCAGGGAATTGAGGATCTGGAGGCGGCGATTTTGCAATCAATTGCACAGGATACGATCGCAGCCGCTAATCTTGATGTTGCGATCAATCAACGCCAAAAAGCTTGCTTGATTAGGGTGGTGCAATCTTTAGATAATGTAAAAATTGCGATCGCAGATCAATTACCCCTTGACTTTTGGACGATTGATCTACGCGCTGCTATTAGTGCAATCGGTGAGATTACAGGGGAAGAGGTGACGGAATCTGTGTTAGATCAGATTTTTAGTAGGTTTTGCATTGGCAAATAAGATTTCATTATTCTTCAAATTGCCAGCGATCCTTAGATGCTTCTTCATCAAAGAAACGTTTGGGACGTAGGGTTAAGGTCACCTTACCCAATAGTTTTACGTCTGGCTGTGTGTCAAACCATGCAAACTTGAGATTGCCATTGTCATCTGCGATCGCAAAATAGCTGTTTTCATCCCAATCACATTGACTGCGATCGACTAGCACCAAAATATCCTCACTGCGATCGCGAATAGAACTCAATACTTCTTGATTAATAGCTGCTTGCAGCGTATCCGTATTGCCTGCCACGATCACGCCATCCTCCGCTTGATGTACAACAAACCATCCTGGCAGGGTCGCCCAAGCCTCTGCCCCTGATGACTGAACAATCCCGAAGGGTGGTATTTCTTGCAATTGAGCCACCGATTGAAACTGGTCAACCGATAGCGGCAAAGTCCCCGCAACTGGCAAGATTCTCGGAATATTATCTTCACCGTCATAGCGAAAATTGGGCAGATTTGGCGCTTTCTTGCGGGTAGGATTTGCCATATCCATGAGTAACCGCTCGACCTCGGCTCTTGCCTTTTCACTATGGGCAAACCGCAAGCCCCTTGCAATTAATCTTGTTCTTTCCTGTGGTTCAATTTTGCCTTGAGCGGCTTTGATCACCTGCAAAACTACGGCATCTCCGGGGTGACGAGTAAAGCCTTCGGGCAAATTTGCCACTGCCGAAGCTTCCTTAATTGCCCTAACAACATCCTTTGCTTCTAAAACATCCAGATTCTTCTCAAGGGCAAAGGTTGCCATGGTGACTCGTTCCGATTGATTAAGTACACGCAATTCATTGAGAATATCACTTCCCTTTTGCTCAAAATGGGCAAGTACAATATCCGCCGCATTGCCCGCTTGAAGGCTGGCATAGACCTGTGAAGCAACGACAATTTGATTTTGTTGAATTGGTTCAAATCCTGTATTCTCAAAAATGGCGAGGGAACTCTCTCCCATCTTTTGCAACATTTGGCAGGCTTGCCCCCACTGCACCCAAGTTCCTTCCTTATGGCGTAAGAGTTTTAATAGTCCTTCGGAGTCGGCGGGAAGTGTTGGTACGGGCGTGGGCATATGTTGTGATACGGAATAATAAGGTTTACATCATCTTATAGCAATTCTCACACTGGTAACTTACAGGCAAGGGGCTTAAGACCCTTTTTCAACTAGCTTAATGTATACCTTACTAGGCTGAAAACCTCTATAAAAGCCAATAAGTGAGTCGCGCCGCGACTCACTTATTGGCTTTGGGTTTGTATATGATAGGAACGTTATATTTTTTAGTCATTAGTTCATGCTTGATCCGTTGAAATCAATCAAGATCGCTGTGGTGGGGGATGTCCATGAGCTATGGCAGCCTATCGAAGATCGTTTAGCACTTCAGGCTTTAGGTGTAGATTTAGTTCTCTTCGTCGGGGACATTGGCAATGAAGCTGTGGAAGTTGTCCGTGCGATCGCAAATCTAGACATACCTAAAGCCGTAATTTTAGGAAACCATGATGCTTGGTATAGTGCCTTCGAGCCACAAAAGAAGCCTAGCAAACGAAAATGTCCCTATGACCGCACCAAGGAAGATTGGGTGCAACAACAGTTAGACCTTTTAGGATCAGCCCATGTGGGATTTAGTTGTTTAGATTTTCCTGCACTTAATCTCTCGGTAGTTGGTTCACGTCCCTTTAGTTGGGGCGGCTCTAAGTGGAAGAAAGCAAATTTTTATCGCGATCGCTTTAATGTCAATAATTTTGAGGAATCGACAGAACGGATCACCCATGCTGTTGCTCAGGCAGCCCATGAAACGATCATTTTTTTAGGTCACAATGGCCCCTTGGGTCTAGGTGCTGAAGCCAGTTCTATTTGTGGCAAAGACTGGAAACCTGTGGGCGGCGACTATGGCGATCCTGACTTTATGAATGCAATTGAACAATCCTATCAAATGCGAAAACATGTACCTTTGGTTACCTTTGGTCATATGCACCATCATTTAAAGCTCAATAATCACAAGTCTCGAACTGCGATCGCAACTAACTCAAGGGGAACAATCTTTCTCAATGCCGCCTGTACACCGCGCATTTACAAAGATGAGCGGGGAAGGCAGTACCGAAACTTCTCAATTGTGACCTTAGCATCTGGACAAGTCCAACATATATCACTGCTATGGTTAAATTCTGACTGTCAGATTGTTTCCGAAAATGTGATGTGGCAAAGCCAATCGATACTGGCAGTCGCCTAACTTGTTTTGGCATTAAATAAATTGACATTACTCATTTGTGCGCCTTCAAATAGAGTCTCTTGTAAGTTTGCCCAACTAAGATTAGCTCCCCGCAGATCTGCTCCGCGTAAATCTGCTTTGCGGAGGTCAGCCCCTTTAAGATTGACATAGCGGAGATTTGCTTGATGCAGATCAGCTTTGAACAAATTGGCATAACTAAGATCTGTACCAGTTAAATTCGCTCGACAAAGCTTTGCATTACTAAGGTTTGACTTATTCATCAAGGCATGACTGAGATCGATTTTGTGGAGATCGACCGACTGTAAATCCGCACCGATCAAATTAATATTGGCGAAATCTTTGCGACCTGTGCGATATATTTTTAAAAATTCTTGAGTATTCATGAAATCAATGCATCTATCCCAAATATTGGCAGACTAAGAAATTGGAGGATGCTTACTCAAGCAAATTTTGAGAAGATTTAGACAAACCAATTTCTCAAAATTTGCTTAGTTTCCCTAACCCTCAAAAGAGTCTAGATCCAGTGCTGCCGAGCCGCCCCGCTCTAGCTCAATCAGCATTTGTCCTAGTTGCCGCCATACGAGTAGGGCAATGCCAACGGTGATGGGAACTGCGACTACATAGCCAAATAGGGTGGGTAGACCAAATATTTCTAAGCCTGCTGCCATGAAGATGGCAATACTGATGGTCATACCGAGGTAAGGGACTTTAATGCTGGCACTTTTTAGCTCTAGCATGACGCGAGAGGATTTGCTGGTTGACCAGACATTAACGAGAGAGCGGAGGGTAGTTTCAAAAGCTCTGCCACATGCAAGTCCAGCCACTAGGGAAACTGCAAACAAGAAATAGGGAGGATCGGATGGAAAATAGTAGTTCACAAGTGTATTAAAAGAATTTGTTGTGGGATGAGATCTTTTAAGGGTATGCCAAAGCGCATAACCATAATTTATCTATTATCTACTTTTATTTGTTTTTTGTTCGACTAAAACCGTCTAAAAGTGTTGCTCTTACCTGATGGCAAGATAATTCGCCACTCATGCCGAAATGACTGCATCGTTTCGAGGCTTTACTGCGATCGCAACTAATCCAGTTTGCGCCAGCAAAGGCATAACTACAAGTAAGTACAGTTAAGTACAGTGGCATATTTACAAAACCCAGAAAAAGCATACCTAACAGCTTGTTAGGTATTTGGTTATGTAAAGGGTTTAAAACTCCTAACAGCTTGGAAGGTGACCAATCCTATGTAAGGCAGCTATTCTGACTATATTGCAACAACAATCATTCTTAATGACTTGAATTTATCTTGATCAGTTCGGGGAAAAGCCATGACCACCAACACATTTACCGCAACTTCCGATCTGTCTGCTCTAGCTAGCAGTCATCGTAAGGTACATGAATTTTCGAGCATGGATAAGACGACTACCCTCGAACTACTCAAAAAATATGGTCATGCCCCATCTGCATATTTACGCGATCGCATCGTTCGCCTAAACATTGGCCTAGTCAAAAAAGAAGTTAGCTTTTGGGCAGATCGCCATTCAGAGTTGTACGACGACCTGCTTCAAGTAGGTGCATTAGGCTTAATTGGCGCAATTGATCGGTTTGAGCTAAACCGTGGATATGCTTTTAGCTCCTTTGCCGTGCGTTATATCCGTGGCGAAATTCAGCATTACCTAAGAGACAAAAGCACATCCGTTCGCATCCCTCGCCGTTGGATGGATCTGCAACAGCAATCAGTGCGCGTGATGCAAAAATTACGCAACACTTTACAAAGGGAACCCTCCGCACAGGAAGTTGCTAACGCTCTCGGAGTCAGCCTTTACGAATGGCAAGAAGTCAAGCTTGCCTGTCAAAATCGTGCTCCCATTAGTCTGGATGCACCAATTCGTTCCGAAGAAGAAGACTGCGGCTCTATTGGTGATTTAGTCGCTGATCCTAAAAGTAATACTCAGCAACAAGAAGAGAAGTGGCGTTTACAGCAGGCTTTATCAGTTTTAGAACAAAAAACTAGAGAAATCGTTGAATTTGTATTTATTGAAGATATGCCTCAAAGGGAAGTAGCTCAAATGTTGGGCGTAAGTGCAGTGACGATCTCTCGAAAATTAAAGCAGGGTTTATTGACATTGCGTGGAGTTTTAGAAGCTGAGGCTTGTTGACCGACAAACCGCTATAATTGGGCAAATACTTATAAATTCAAGTCCCAAAAACTTTAGATAAATCGATAAATGGTCTCTTCGCTGCCCCTAACCACAAACCCCAACAATCCACCAATCACATTTCCGCTTGCGGCTGTGGTCGGACAAGAAGCGATTAAAACCGCTTTACTGCTAGCAGCGATCGATCCTTGCATCGGCGGGATTGCCCTTGCAGGTAGACGCGGCACAGCCAAATCGGTCTTAGCCCGTGGTATTCATGCTCTACTGCCCCCCATCGAAGTAGCTGTAGACTCACTTAGTAACTGTGATCCGACTAAACCTGACACATGGGACGATGCCTTAGTGGAGGCAATGCAGAATAAACATCCCAGTGAAATCGCTACAAAAGTTATTCCTGCTCCATTCATTCAAATTCCATTGGGAATTACAGAAGATCGGTTGATTGGTTCTGTGGATGTGAGTCGTTCGGTGCGCGAAGGTCAAACCGTATTCCAACCCGGGCTATTAGCAGAAGCCCATCGTGGCGTTCTCTACATCGATGAAATCAATTTACTCGATCCCCAAATTTCTAATCTATTGCTTTCCGTTCTCTCCACAGGCTACAACCAAGTCGAACGGGAAGGTATCAGCTATCAACATCCCTGTCAGCCTCTGCTAATTGCGACCTATAATCCCGAAGAAGGCGCATTGGGTGAACACTTGATGGATCGCATTGCGATTAATCTATCCGCCGATGGTGTTCTCTCCCTCGATCAGCGTGTGGAAGCTGTCGATATGGTCTTAAATTATGCCAATTCTCCTGAAGCCTTTTTAAGCGGTTACGACACTGATATTGAAGATCTGCGGACACAAATTATTTTGGCAAGGGAATGGCTAAATGATGTCACCATTTCGAGGGCGCAGATTCAATATTTAGTGGCGGAATCTGTGCGGGGTGGTGTGCAGGGGCATCGTGCCGAGTTATTTGCTTTGCGGGTGGCAAAAGCTGCTGCCGCCCTCGATAGCCGCACTCAAGTTAATGCCGACGATTTGCGTCAAGCCGTCGAGTTGGTAATCGTGCCGCGATCGCCGTTGCAACCTGAGCAACAACAACCTGAACAGCAGCAACAACAAGCGCCACCCCCGCCACCACCTCAAAATCAAGATGAAGGTGAGCAGGAACAGGAAGAGCAAGAGGAGCAGGAAAATGAACCTGAACAGGAAAATGAAGCTCCTGAAATTCCTGAAGAATTTGTCTTTGATCCTGAAGGCGTGATTCTCGATCCTGAAGTGCTATTTTTTGCTCAGTCCATGCAAAAGCAAGGTAGATCGGGGACACGCAGCTTGATCTATTCCCAAGAACGTGGTCGCTATATTAAGCCAGTTTTACCTCAAGGCAAGAGCGATCGCATTGCCGTTGATGCTACTCTCCGCGCCTCCGCACCATACCAAAAAGCCCGCAGATTGCGCCAACCCCACCGCAATGTGATTGTTGAAGATATTGACATTCGGGCAAAGAAATTGGCACGCAAAGCTGGGGCTTTGACGATTTTTCTGGTGGATGCGTCTGGCTCGATGGCGTTAAATCGGATGCAGTCAGCGAAGGGAGCTGCCTTGCGGATGCTAACCGACAGCTATCAAAATCGTGACCAAATTTCCCTGATTCCCTTTCGCGGGGAAAAGGCGGATGTATTGTTGCCGCCGACCCGTTCGATTGAGGCGGCGCGTCGTCGTCTGGATACGATGCCCTGTGGTGGTGGTTCGCCATTGGCGCATGGTTTGACTCAAGCGGTGCGCGTGGGGATGAATGCCCGTCAGTCTGGCGATGTTGGCTCGGTCACAATTGTGGCCATCACCGATGGTCGTGGCAATGTGCCGTTAGCGCGATCGCAAGGTGAGCCAATCGACCCTGAAGTCAAGCCTGACATCAAGGGTGAACTGATTGATATTTGTCGCAAGATTCGCGCCTTGAACTTGGGCTTATTGGTCATCGATACCGAAAATAAATTTGTATCGACGGGCTTTGCCAAGGAACTTGCTGCTGCCGCTGGTGGGAAGTATTACCATTTGCCGAAAGCAACCGATCAGGCGATCGCCAATGTCGCTTTAAATGCGATCGCAGATTTACGTAGCTAGTGGTCTAGATCCGTGACTCGCAAGCATTGGCTAATCATAATATTCGGAATATTTTTAGGTTTAGCGATGGCGATCGCTAGCTACTTTCTCTATTGTCCTAATCAAATCTTGGTGCTAGATCCGTCATCTAAATCCAATAGCAAAAATCGCGTCGTCTACTTTGTGCAACATGACTGGCATTCGGGTTTAGCTTGGCAGCAGCAACAAGGCGAAAAATTTGGTGCTGAGGCATGGAAAGATGCTCCCTATGTGGAAGTAGGTTGGGGCGATCGCCAGTTTTATTACGCTAATGATCAGTCAATTCTTTCAATGCTGCGGGCAGTATTTATCCCTTCCGATAGTGTTATCCATGTGGCAAGTTTGGCGGTATCACCCGCCCAATTTTTCCAAGTACCCGTTTTACCAATGACACTATCGGAGGTGGGATTCCAGAACCTATTTAACTATGTCAAGAATACCTTTGCTGTTGATGGGAACGGTGATCGCTTAGCGGCAATCGGTCAAGGACAGTATGTCATCAGCAACTTTTATGCGGCTGTACCGCGATATTTTGGATTGTTTAATTGCAATACATGGGCGGCTGAAGCCCTTCGTCAAGCAGGAGTTGCGGTTTGTCCCAATCGCGCCCTTATGGCAAAGGATCTTGGCAAGCAGCTTATTAAGTAACGTTAAAACTCCTGCAAAGCGGTTCGCAACATTGCCGCTGCTTCGTAGTTTTGTTGCTGTTCGTGCAGTTGAATCGCTTTGTTAAACACCGCAATTGCTTCAGGGAAATAGCCAACTTTCATTAAAACCACACCTAAATTTTGATGAGCTTCGGCATAGTTTGGATCACAGGCAATTGCTCTTTGATAAATTGCGATCGCATCGGTAAAACGTCCTGCGGTCTTGAGGGCAATTCCATAGTTGAAATACCCTTGGGCAAAATTAGGCGCAATTTGGGTCACCTTCTCAAAATAGGTGATTGCCTCTGGTGAAGTTTGGTCTTGATAGAGATTACCTAAATTTAAATAGGCTCCGAGTTTGGCAATGTCGGGAATAGGCAGCGCGATCGCTTGTAAATAAGCAATCTTGGCAAGATTGAAATCCTGACCATAGGCATAGGCAACACCTAAATGGAAATACAACTCATAGCGGGTTAGATTTTGCGAATGATCATTTTCCGTTATTGTTAAACCTTGCTGCAATAGTTCAATTCCCTTCACCCGTTCTTCAGCATCTTCACTAATGTACAAAGCACCTAATTTATTGAGCATATAGGCATCTTCAGGAAATTGCTGCAAGTGCTTTTGCATTAAGCGTTTTGCGAATTCGTATTTGCGCTTACGATCAATTTCCGAATTTGTATAACCATAGTGGCGCAATACAGGTACTTCGATATTCAGAACTTGCCAATGCGGTTCTCGCTGTTGCAGAGCAGTTACGGATTGATCAATCGATTCGTGATAAACACCTGCAAATTGAATATCAGGATGATTGCGAAATAGTCTTGTAACTAGAGAGTAAGGTGATTGATTGGCAGCGATTTCGGTACGCAACAGATTCACGGCAATACATTGCTCCGATGCAATCGCTTGGTGCACCATGGCGATGGCACTTGGTTCTAAAACCTCATCGGCATCAATCACAAATATCCATTTGCCCTTAGCTTTTGCGATCGCAAAATTTCGCGCCTGTGAGAAATCATCACACCATTCAAAATGAAATAATTTCGCCCGATATTTTTTGGCGATCGCCACGGTGCGATCGGTTGAGCCTGTATCAACCACAATAATTTCATCGACAAATGATTTTAAACTTTCCAAACAGGTCGCGAGACGCTGCTCTTCATTTTTAACAATCAGACAAGCACTGACCAGCATTGGGGCTGTAGACTGAGCAAATCCTTTTTTTGATGATTGTTTTGTTTTCGAGATAGGCATAACAGGTTGAGGCTCAAGACCGAGATTAGTGCAGGATTAAGGCAAGTTAAGGGTAAAACACAGGCATATGCGCCCGTTGATTATATCAGTTGTGCCACAGCCGCATTTTTCAAGAGATCTTTTTGAGTTAACAGGTCTTGTACCGTAATTCTCAGCGTGCGTTTTTCATCGACTTGGAAGCAAACTTTAATGCGATCGCAACCCGTTTGACCAAGAGGAGCAAGCTGGGCGATCGCGGTACTCTTTTCATTGAGGATCTGCACCGCCACCTGTTTATTTTCCAAAACACGAGTAATTAGCCGCTCATCTTCAAAATAAACTTCTACATTAGTTTCCCCTAACTCACCGATGACTAGCTCAATGCTCGGCTGATCGGCGATGGATGCCCCAAGGGTCAATTCTACAGGCTTGGGCAATGGATAGGTTTCGCCAGCCTTAACAATGGTGTGCCAGTTATGTTTTTTATAGCGCTTATCCCAATAGCGAATGCCATAGCTGTGATAAAGAAAATCCTTTAATTCCCAACCCTGTGAGATTGCCCCATGGGCAATTGCTTCAAAGGGTTTATGGGATTTGACTTGAGCCTCCGTAAAATGTCGTAAAGCCCATGCTTTTACCGCAGGAATTTGGGAAGTTCCACCGACTAAAAGCACCGCATCCACTTTGGCTAAATCTAGATTTTGGCGGATTGCCTGCTGACGCACCCGATCAAGGGCTTGATCAAGGCTAGCAAAAAATTTTTGCTGCTCCAGAATTTGCTCTAATTGCGATCGCGTTAAGGTCAATTCGTAGGAGGTAAAGGCTTGATCATTAAAGTAAACTTCTGTCGCAGATTCGTGATGGGACAGGGCGATTTTCAGCCTTTCCGCTAAGCGACTCACCAGCGAGTTTTTGGGAAGTCCTAATGTGGCATGGAAATAATCCACAATCCAATTGTCAATATCAATGCCGCCGAGATTTTGTCCTGTTTTGGCAAACACTTTCGCCGTTTGCGAACTTGAATTAATTGAATTATTAATATTGTTTGATTTGATCGTGCGATCGCCCCATTTTAAGAGAAATCCCAATGGGGACTTGGGTTGTTCAGGTTCAGTTTGTGCCTCAGCAAAAGCCAGCTTCACCAAGGATAAATCTAATGTGCCACCACCAAAATCTACGACCAATAGCGTTTCACTGCCGCCACTAATGCCATAGCCCAGTGCTGCGGCTGTCGGCTCATCGAGGATGCGAATTCTCTCAACGGTCAACTTTTCGCAGACATCACCTAACCAGTTACGATAGGACTCAAAACTATCCACAGGCACTGTAAAGATCAATGCGTCCACATCGGGCAGTTGTTCGATAATGCCTTTGAGAAACCATTCCCCCACCAGTTCAAATTCCACTTCGCGCCCATCAACTTCGGGAACAAACATAGATTTATTAGAACCAATTGCTCTTTTAAAGTCCTTAAAAAAGCGCTGTTCTCCTTTGCCGCTTTGCCGATCTAAACCACGATCGCAAACGGTTTGACCGATAAAAATCTTGTCATTGACGGCATCTTGCACATAAACCAAGCTGGGAATTAACGGCGGATTATCAGCCATCAGACTGCTATAGTTCGCTAATTGGCAAGTTTCAATCGTCCCAGTGGCGTTAATCCTTGCCACTACAGTATTACTTGTCCCAAAATCGATCGCATATTCCATAGATAACCCAAGTTGCTAAGTAGGTAGGTGTAATTAAACTCCAAACCCCAACGCTGTTCCGCCTGCGAAACGAGCGGAACAGCGTTCTGGGTTTTTAGTTTACTTATGACTAGCTACTTAACTATAGGATAAAGCAAAAAAACTACACTGATCTGGTTTCATGTAAGTCCATAGGTAGCGCGATCGCACCAAATAACGGTAGGATTTCCGATGGACAATTAATCACACCACAGTCATGGAAACCCCAAAAAACTTGGGCTATGCTCAGCCAGCTGAATGGCAACCCCACACCGCTTGTTGGCTAGCCTTTCCCAGCCATCGTGACCTGTGGTTAGAATATCTCGATATCGTCCAGACTGAGTTTGTCGCCCTTGCCACTGCGATCGCAAAATCAGAGCAGCTCGAAATCTTGGTACTCGAAGAAACCGCCGCACTCGCAAAGCAAATGCTAGGTAATTTACCTGTACGCTTCCATCAGATTCCCTTTGGCGATATTTGGATGCGTGATATGACTCCAATTTACATCAAAAACAAGGATGGGAAATTAGGAGCTTTGCATTTTCAATGGAATGGATGGGGCGGTAAATATATGCTTGAGCATGATGATCGCGTTGCCGATCGGATTTTGCAAACTCTTGATATTCCTCAGTTTGAATTTGATTGGGTACTTGAAGGTGGCGCGATCGAAGTTGATGGCGAAGGTACTTGTCTAACCACTAAGCAATGTTTACTAAATCCCAACCGTAATCCTGACATGGATCAAGAGGTGATTGAGCAGGGGTTAAAAAATGCCTTGGGCGTGGAGAAAGTGCTTTGGATTGAAGAAGGGCTTCTCAATGACCACACCGATGGACATATTGATACAATTGCTCGTTTTATTGCACCGCACATAGTTATGTGTATGCAACCGACTTCTAATGATGATCCTAACTATCAAGTTCTCCTTGATATCGCGGCTCAATTGGAATCCATGACCGATGCTAAGGGGCGTAAATTAGATGTGGTGAAAATCCCTTCTCCCAGTCTGGTGATTGACGATGCAGGGGAAATTATGCCCGCGAGTTATCTCAATTTTTATATCTCTAATGACAGTGTGATTATTCCCATCTATGGCTCAGCCAATGATGAGCTTGCTGTAGCCGCAATTGCCAAGCATTTCCCGAACCGCAAAGCGATTGGGCTTTCGGCAAAGCATATTCTCCTTGGTGGTGGAGCATTTCACTGCATCACCTGTCATCAACCGCAGTAGGGCGCAATTTATGGCATGGATAGAATTGAGTCTTGACACCACCAATGAAGCGGTGGACTGGGTTTGTACGTTATTGGCAAATGCGATCGCAGTCGAAGATATGCGGATTGGCAACCATGAGGATCGCCATGGCAAATGGACATTTACGATTCAAATGTACCTGCCCAAAGATAGCCAAATTCATCAGCGCATTGATGCGATCGCAAATATTCTCAAGCCTCTGCACCGCACAGGCATGACCAGCGAGTTACAAACCTTTGTGATTGATCAGAAGCCAATGGCATCAGGTCTTAATGCTGATAATGCGATGATCCGTCGGATTGGTCGCTTTGTGATTTTGGCTAATGATGCTCACTATGGGACTAATGATGATCAAAAAAATGACCCAGAAATTATTCTGCGCTTACAAAATAGTCTCGCCTTTGGTAGTGGTTTACATCCTGCGACAATTCTCAGTTTGCAATTACTAGAGCGTCACGTTAAGCCCGATCTCTATGCGCTAGATCTTGGTTCAGGTTCAGGGGTTCTCAGTGTGGCGATGGCAAAGATGGGGGCGACAGTCTTAGCGATTGACAATGATCCGATCGCCGTGACAGCCACCGCCGAAGCAGTAGAGCTTAACCAAGTCATCGACAAAGTAACGACGATGTGTGGCAGCCTTGGCAGTGCGAGTCAATTGGGGCATTGGATGGGTGGTGACGGTGTTGGTGCAGTCCCTGCGATTGATGCCGATCAAAAATTTGACTTGATCGTGGCAAATATTTTTGCGCGAGTGCATATTTCCCTTGCCGATGAATTTTACAGAGCGTTACGCATTTCTCCAAACTCAGGAGCTTCTTCAGGTACATTAATCACCGCAGGCTATACCAGCGATCGTGCCGAAAATGTTACCGATGCCATGGTCGCGGCGGGCTTTTCCGTTAGCGATCGCGCTCAAATTGATGAATGGATTGCGATCGCCTTTCACATTCTGTAACAAATCGTCAAACATTGCTCAAACCAAAACTCAAACAGAGCGGTGATAATGAACAAAGTCTGGATCGACTGTAGATAAAATTACCACTAGTAGCGATCGCTACCATCACTATCTATCTTTTACCTAGACTAATCTAAGCGTAAAACAGTTCTACGACTCTGGGAGCTGGTTTTACATTTTCACCCTATTTATAGGAAGTAGAAAAGATATGGTGTACACACCTTTAATCAGTTTCACTCTATTCATCACGCTATTTCTCGGTGTGGCGTTTACCCTAAGCTATTTCTGGTGGGCAGATCGCTACAAAACTCCAGAAGTAATTGCTGCTGAAGTCATGCAATTCTCAGAACAACTTACCAATGCTTTGTCAGTGTTTGCCGTGGGAATGCTCGCTTTTGGCATCATGCTCATCTTTCTCAACTTTTCACTAAAATAATTATTCTCAGCAATAAAAAAGAGGGATGCATTGCACCCCTCTTTTTTATTGATCATTAAATAGCACCGACTGCGCCACTTAATAACACAGTTATTATGGCAATCACCAAGGGATGAATTAATAAAGCCCAGAGCTTCGGAATCTGGATGCCTTTATACAGGGGAAAGAGAAAACCTGCGATCGCAATATTGATCAGTAGAAATACGATTGCCCATATAGGTAGCGATCGCAAATTTAAAGTCACCAACAAAACCCAAGTGACAATATTGGTAGTTGCCACCGTGCTAACACCCTGCACCCAAGCTTGCCCAGACTGAATCGGACGATTGGGCGACATCCACACCAATCCCATCCATGTTAAAGCTGCCAAAAGTCCACAAGCAATTGCATCATAAAAAAGTTGCATATTTCTTTGGTTTTTATTCGAGTCTGGCAGGAATTCCCTGACGGCGTAATTCTTCAACACGCTGTTGCGCCACATTTGGATCACGGTACGAGCCAACCTGTACTTGACCATCCGTAGGACGCACATAGGCATCGCGGTCAATCTGCTGAGCGCTAGAGGCGTAGCTATTTTCAACTACTACGCGATAGGAAGATGCAGGCGCATTACTTACAGGTGCTGGCGCTGGATCAGCAGAAAGGGGAGCCGCATATTTTACTGCGGTACTACGCGATGGGGCTGGCGCAACATAGGCAGTTGACTCACTCTTTGGTGGCGGCGTAGTTGAACGGGCAGCACTGGAGGGACGGCTAGCAGGTTTACGGACAGGTGCACTAGGTGCACTATATACAGGCTCAGGCTGCCGTACAGGAGCAGCAGGGCTATAACTTTCCACCGGCGCAAGGGCAGGAGGCAGTGGCGCAACTGATATTGGTGGTAACGCCGTTGATGGCACTGTTCTCAATGGGCTGGAAGGAACAGTGCTGCTAGGCGCAAATAAATTTGATGGTTTTGAGCCTTGGGCAGGAGTTTTTGGCGATAAATTTGTTAGAGGATTTGTCGGAGCCGTCGTGGGATTGGTGAGTGCTTTTAAAGGATCATTCCTGTCCCCCGCAAAAGGTACAAATGATAACCCAGAATCATTGGTTCTTCTGGTGCTTCTTAAATTAATATCTATGCCTAAATCTTTATTATCAACATTGTTTTGCGATGCTTTGGATTTAGGATCATTCTTCGGTTCATTTTTAAAAAGTTGCATTACTCCCGATGGATCAACCAACAGGTAGCCAATCGCGGCACTCGAAAAGAGCAATAAGAGCAGTGAAATAATACCCACAGGATTCATCAAGCTGGCGATGATGCCTTTCTGCTCAGGCATAGCTATAGGATAAAAATCCCGACTAGTCTCATCCTGATTCGTTTCTGCATAGTCATTGATGAAACTTTGCAAAATTTGGTCTTCATCAGGTTCAGAGTCTTGCGCCATCGTCGGCGGAGTTATCAGCATCGGTTCAGGCGTACCCTTATGCAGATTTTCGACATAGGGAAGATCAATACCATGATCATCAGGGCGATTTTCGACATTTTTTAAATCTTCGATGCCCCGATAGCTATGTAGTTCAGCCGTAGATATATTGATCGATGGGCTACTTGTTGTTCCCATTGGCGGCATTACAGGCATTTGTAGGGAATGGCGATGCTCGCTATGCCTTTCCAATGGGGCAATTGGCGAGAGGGCATCGGACACACTCGGCGATGTCCAGATTGATTGCGTCGAAATCGAGCGGGGACGGAACGGGTTGAGATAGGAAATTGTTTGTCCGTTCTCTTGCCAATGGCGATAGCGGTCTAGCTCATCATTGAGACTTGCATCCAAACCAGCCAACGCTGTTTGTAAGACGGAAGACTGTGCAATTGCGGGGAGAAAATCATTTTCTGGATCAGCAATTTTGGAATTATTTGATTTAGCGATAGTTGGAGAGATGGTAGGACTCAATGTTTGCATGATCTTTACCTCAGGCAGTAACGGCGGTTTGAGCTAGGTAAATGTCTCGAATGTCGGCGGGTAGGGCATCTTCTAGGGCTTGATATGCCTTGACTAGAAGCTGTTTGACATCACTAGCAGAGATGTTTTCCCCCTCAGCATGTAAGTAGGCGGCGATGCGCGTATGGCTCCACTGAAAAGTTTGAGACAACAATAGTATCAGACGGAGGTTTCCCGCCATTTGATTTAGGGCTTGATTAAGGTAGCACCAAAATACGGGCGGTGTATCTTTTAATGAATATTGGATGTCTTCAACGGGTGGCACTTCGGCACGATTGATCATCATCGCCGCGATATTAATCAGCCAACTTTGCAGAGATAAATGCGGTGTGTTAGCTCTGAGATCTAAAGCACGCATCTCGTGATAGATATATTCCCAAGTTTTGACAAATAAATAGTCAGATTGTACTGGCGATCGAGTTGCCGTACCAATTAAGGTATATAGCACTTGACCATATCGACAGAAGATCGCGGCAAAGTATTGACCCTCTTCAGGATATCTTTGAAATAGCGTCACGAGTTCGCGATCACTCTTCTGGAAAAGTGCCTGAATCTTGGGGTGATGAATTTCGGGAAGGGGGGGAAGCTGCACGGTCACGGCTATTGCTAGCTCACTTCTTAAGTTTTCAAATTTGATGCACACATACTAGCAGCAAAGTATGATAATGCAACTTTTACTTCGTAATAAGTAGCTAGGCATAATTAAAACCCATCGCTAAAACCTGTGGAACACGCGCAGCGTGCGCCACAGGTTTTAGGGTTTTATATTTAATTTCGCCCAGTTACTTAGACCTGAAATAATTTCTGATAAGACTTGTTTTATTAAAAAATCATGATCTACCGTAGTCTGGCTGACATTAATATTTATGATTCGCCAACCCTTGATCGCTTAGCGACGCAGATGGCTAAGGGACGATATTTGCAGGTAATCGAGGCTGAACCAGATTTTTGGCAGATCCAATTACTTGAAGATGGCTATACAGGTTTGCTAGATTGCCAAGATGTTGCAAAGCTAGTATCTAGCGATCGCAAAAGTTTCTTAGAAAGTCGTCCACCAAATTTAAGTAGCCAAGAAATTTGCGATCGCATTTCTGATGTGATTGCGTTTATACAAACTGCGATCGCAGTCCCCAATCAATACCTATGGGGAGGGACTGTCGCACCAGATTATGATTGTTCAGGTTTGATGCAGGTTGCCTTTGCCTCAGTCGGCATTTGGTTGCCCCGTGATGCTTACCAGCAGGAAGAGTTTAGTGATGCGATCGCCATTGATCATATCCAAGTTGGCGATTTGATCTTTTTTGGGACACCTACTAAAGCGACCCATGTCGGTATTTATATTGGGGATGCTGCCTATATCCATAGCTCAGGGAAAGAGCATGGACATAACGGAATTGCCATGAGTACGCTTTCAGGACAAGATCCCGTTTCGCAATGGTATAGGCAACAACTCCGTGGGGTTGGCAGAATTACTCGTTGTTACAATGCTATCCAACCTAAGGCTTAGAGAAATTGAAAAAACACCGCAAAGCGGTGTTTTTTCAATTTCTCTGGAGTAACCCTTGAATCATAGCTGCTAATTCCTTGAGTCTGACTGGCTTACTCAAATAATCATTTGCACCTGTACCCAGACAGCGCTCCCGATCTCCTTTCATTGCCAATGCCGTTAGGGCAATAATCGGAATACCAGCGACATCAGGATCAAGGCGAATTTGTCTAATTGCTTCTAACCCATCCATAACTGGCATTTGAATATCCATCAAAATTAAGTCAGGATGCTTATCTTTGGCGATTGCGATCGCTTCTTTGCCATTTTTCGCAAATAACGTTCGGTAGCCCTTAACCTCTAAATAGCTGGAAAATGTCAGTGCATTTGCGTCATTATCTTCGGCGATGAGTAGTAAGGGCATTTGGCTAGTTGATGCTTCGATTTCAACATCAACTTCTTGCTTAAACGATCGAGATTTATCTCCACTCATAACGGGGGAGGAAGACTCAAGATCGTAAGGTATCTCAATCGTAAAGCAACTGCCACCGCCCAGTTTGCTGGTTACTCCTACCCTCCCGCCATGGAGTTCCACAATATTTTTTGTCAAAGCTAGACCAAGTCCTGTTCCTGCATATTGACGATTTAAGGCACTATCAATTTGAATAAATGGGCGGAACAGCTTTTTGATATTTTCTGGAGAAATACCAATGCCCGTATCGGTTACAGTCATGACTAGATCTGCTTTTAGCCCATCTTCTCTTACTAGTTTTGAGGCTTCTAAAGTAATCCTTCCCCCTGTTGGTGTAAATTTGACGGCGTTACTTAGTAAGTTAATTAGCACTTGACGCATTCGCCGTTCATCGATAAGCAGTTTTGGTAAATTTGGTGCTACTTTAATTTCCAATTGCAGGTGTTTTTGATAAGATTGCTGCTTGATGAAAACCAAACTAGAATGACATAGTTCTTCAATAGAGGTAAGTGCTAAATCTAAAGTGACTTGTCCTGATTCAATCTTGGCAACATCAAGAATATCGTTAATCATTGATAACAGGTGGTTGGCACTCTTTTCAACAGTTTGTAATGCCTTTAACTGTTTCTCATTAATTGCCCCAAACACACCATCCTGTAAACCTTCATTCATACCCAAGATGGCATTGAGCGGAGTACGCAGCTCATGACTCATGTTGGCAAGAAATTCATTCTTGAGGAGTGTTGCCTGCATTAATTCTTGGTTAGACTCTCGTAGTTTCTCTTCCATTTGAAGACGTTCAGTAACATCATGCAGAGAGATGAGATAGGCAGGTTGCTGATTCCATTCAATCTCAACAACCTGCATTTCACTGCCCCCCACCTCCTCAAAGTTAATCAGATGATTAATTTCAAATCGATTATTCAAATCATTAGGCACTCCGAACAAGATGCCTATAAACTGCTCAATTCCGATACCAAATATTTTGGCAGCGGATGGATTGGCAAATACAATATACCCATCCTCATCAATAATCAAAATCCCATCAGAAACATTAAACACAAGCATGTTTAACTGGTTTTTAGCAGTAAGTAGAGCTTCTGTGCGTTCGAGGACTTTGGATTCTAACTCTTGGTTAAATTGCTGCAACTGTGTCATCGTCATTGACTGACGAATCGCGATGCTGATATGCGTCGCTAACTCTTGCAGCAACTCTGCTTCTGAGGTTTGCCAATGACGAGTTTGGGTGCATTCCTGTGCAGCCAACAGTCCCCATAATTCTCCACCTTGTACAATTGGCACCACAATGATTGCTTTTACCTGAATTTGCTCTAGAAATTTGGTATGGCAATTGGTTAATCCTACGTGAATATCATCGGTTACTTGGATCCGTCCATTGATGTAAGGCTCCACCATCGCTTCACCAAAATGCGGATCGGTGAGGACTTGTCCTAGCAGTGATTCCCATTCTTGTCCAACGGCTTCCGAGACGATGCGACCACTCCAATCTGCTGCAAATTGATAGGCTATGACCCGATCTGTATGCAGAAAGTCACGAATTTCTTGGACAGTTGTATCCAAAATCACTTGTAAATCTAGTGACGCTTGAATACGATTTGCGATCGCAGTTAATAATGATTTCTGCTCTAGGTTACTTAAGTTAATCACAGGAAATCATAGAATAATTTTTTTATAAAAATAATTTTTGCAAGATTTATTGCAACTTGGGTCTAGTGAAAATCGAACTAATTTTTTATGCATATAATTTAGTTCTCTAGACATAATTGCTAATTAGTAGTTCCCCTTACTTGGGTTTTACAGGTAAATATAACTAATTAGTGCAAGTTTTTCAAAAACTAAGTCTGAGTATATGCTAAAAATAGATAGAAATCTATGAATAGAAGTAAAAAAACATTGAAGCCTCAACTCCCCAAATCCCCCACAGGAATTCAGGGTCTAGATGAAATAACCGATGGCGGCTTGCCACAAGGTCGCCCCACCCTCGTGTGTGGTTCAGCAGGTTGTGGCAAGACCCTGTTTGGAGTTGAGTTTCTGGTGCATGGTGCAATTAAGTACGGCGAAGCAGGCGTACTCATGACCTTTGAGGAAAATGCTCAAGAAATCGCCCAAAATGTTGTGTCTTTGGGATGGGATCTAGAACAATTAGAAGCCGATGGTAAATTGATTATTGACCATGTTTATATCAGTCCATTGGGAATAGAAGAAACTGGTGACTATAATCTTGACGGCTTATTTATTCGGCTGGGTAGTGCAATTCAAGAAATCGGGGCAAAGCGAGTAGTTTTGGATACATTGGAAGTCCTATTTGCAGGATTAACCAATGCTCACATTGTCAGATCGGAGCTGCATCGTTTGTTTCGCTGGCTCAAAGAACAGGGGGTGACGGCAATAATTACAGGAGAGCGGGGAAGCAACACATTAACGCGCCAAGGCTTAGAAGAATATGTCTCTGACTGTGTAATTCGCTTAGAGCAGCGTACCTCAGAAGAGATCACCACCCGCTATCTGCAAATTTTTAAATATCGAGGCTCAAGACATGGCTCCAATGAATATCCTTTTATAATTGAGGAAAATGGTATTTCAGTAGTTCCAGTCACTTCAGTAGGCTTAGACTACGAAATCTCTACGGAACGAGTATCGACAGGTATCCCCCGTCTTGATGCGATGTTAGATGAGGGTGGATACTATCGGGGTAGTAGTATTTTGGTGACTGGGATGGCAGGAACGGGTAAAACGACCTTAGCAGGTTTCTTTGCGTCAGCCACTTGCGATCGCGGCGAACGATGCCTCTATTTGGCAATGGAAGAACCTCCCCAGCAAATCCTCAGAAATCAGCGATCGGTAGGACTTGATTTGACCCATCATGTCGAAAATGGTTTACTACGATTTGAGTCAGTACGTCCAACTGCCTATGGGTTAGAGTTGCGATTACTCACAATTCAGAATTGGGTCAAAGAGTTTAAGCCTAGCTCGATTGTGGTTGACCCGATGAGCAATCTTGCTAGTAGTGGAACATTAAATCAAACCAAGAATTTTCTGATGCGTTTGATCGACATATTTAAATCTCAACAAATCACTGTTTTTTTCACAAACTTACTGCAAGGTGGTTCTCCTTTTGAGCATACAGACTTAGGAACATCTTCACTCATGGATACTTGGCTAGAACTCCGTACCATGGAAACAAATGGCGAACGTAATCGCACTTTGTATATTCTGAAATCCCGTGGTATGCAGCATTCTAATCAGGTACGTGAATTTATCTTAACGAGTAGTGGTATAGACATAGTTGATGTATATCTAGGTCGTCAGGGCTTCTTGACTGGAACTGCAAGGGTCGCGCAACAAGCCCAAGAGAAATTGGAGCATATCCATCAAAAGCAAGAATTTGAGCGTAAAAAACTCAGACTAGAACAGCAGCAATCGTTAGTAAAGGCTCAAATCCAAGCTCTCGAAATTCAACTAGCCATTGAGCAAGCGGAGTTAGATATGTTTAGCCAACAAGAAGACATTTCTCAGCAAATCTTAACTGACAGCAAATTTGAAATATCAGTTCTTCGCAAAGCTGATTAGAAATATGGATATAAATACAAACGATCAGATTCCCCTGCCCGAAGAAAATGAATTATGGGACATGAAGCTTTACATAGCAGGAAAATCTGCTAAATCGCTTTTAGCTATCAGCAATTTACAAAAAATATGTGATGAGTTCCTGCAAGGTCGCTACCGAATTGAGGTAATCGATCTGATTGAGCATCCTCATATTGCTAGAAAAGACCAGATTATTGCGGTTCCGACTTTAGTCAAAAAGTTACCACTGCCCTTTAAACAGATTATTGGTGACTTATCGAATCAGGAAAAAGTGCTAATTGGTTTGGAAATAGTTCGGTTATAGCCGCCCTAGGCAATAAGAATAATTGTGGCGCTCCGCACCGCACTTATTCTTATTCGCTTCTTAGAGTAGTGGGTTGTCCCCAAATAATCTTTTCATGGGTATAAACGACCATGCCCGGCTTTGCGCCTTTGGGTTTAAATACATACTTGGGAATCGTACAAACGACGGGAACTTGATCACTCTGTCTAGCACGGCTGTAGTAGGCGGCATAGTTGGCGGCAACTTGGAGATCTTGGTCATCGGCAACAGATCCCGCAGGTAAGCGTAATAACACATGGCTACCCGATATTTCTTGGGCATGGAGCCAAAGATCATATTCCCCTGCGATGCGAAACGACAGCAAATCATTTTGATAATTATTTCTGCCCACCCACACCTCAAAGCCGTTAGGAGTAGTAAAGCGGTGACAATCAGGAATTTCCTCCTGTTTACTTCGATTACCTTTGTTTTTGATGCTTTTGTTGTTGTTTTTGGTGCGTGGAGCATATTCAGCCGTGACCTTGAGATAGCCCTGCTGTGCTAGCTCAGCACGAATTTCCTGTAAGGCAGCGAGTTCATCCTGTTCCAACAAACTGACGGCGGTAGAAACCTGCTCAAGATAGGCGATTTCCTGTTGTACAGATTCTAGTAAGGGTGCGATCGCAAGAGCGGCTCTTTTTTGTTTTTGGTGCTTTTTATATAAAGATTGAGCATTTTGAGCCGCATTTTGGGTGGGGTCAAGGGGAATCTGCACCGAAGCTCCTGAATGAAAATCGGTGAGGGTAATTTCCTTCATGCCAATTGTCCAAAGATGTAAATGTGCCATCAGTAAATCGGCTTTATCTTTAAAGTCATCGGCTTGGGCTGAAAGTTGCAAGCGATCGCAAAAGTCTTTGGCTTTAACATTGAGCTTGGTTAACTGATTTTGCAGTGCTTGACTAATTTGTTGATGGAGTTGCTGAAAGGCAATCTTGCCTGTTTGTTGCGAATAATAGCGATCGCAAAATTCATTCACGAAGGTTAAAGATTTGCGCTCATGCTCTCCCGCAATCATGGCATAGCCTTTTCCCTCCAGCTGGGGATAAAAACTTTTTTGGTCAAGGCAACCAAGCCAAATTTGCCATGCGCTATATAGAGATTCCCATTCAGGCATAGTCAGCACAGACACATTGGTGTTGCCATCGACTTTTGCGATCGCAAGTAATGAGCGCACTAGGGCGGAACTCACGCCACGATAGTTACTTAGTAAATTACGACTAATTTCTTTGGGAATTAAAATTAATTGCTCGCGCCATGAGTCAAAGGATTCATGAAGACTAGGAATTGCCTCTAACAAAGCAGGCGGTAACTCATAGCGATCGCCTGTTTGAATTGGGCGTACTCGCGACTGTTTGCTGCTGACTTGGTGGGCAGCCGTCACAATTTCGCCATTAGCATTGACTAAAATTGCATTGCTATATTTACCCATCACCTCCAAGTACAAATGCCACTGCACCTCATCATCAGGGCGTTTGGCAAATTGCAAATCCACAACACGCTCCCAAGGACTAGTCAGCTTGACACCAACGAGGGCAAAACCTGCCACCTGATGCAAAATCTGTTGACTAAAGGTAAAGGTGTCAGGCTGTTTGGGTGGTGGCTCACAGAGGTGGAGTCGTGCCGACTGGGGATGCCAAGATAGCAATAGCCATTGTTTTTTTTCGAGGGTACGTAACAACAAATGGAGGGTATAGCGATCGCTCTGATGTACTTGCTCTAACCTTGCAGGCACACAGGCTACATCTAGCTCATGGGTAAGAGCCACAAGGGTTGTCAGGTCAGCAGGTTGCATCGTTCTAATCTCGGCTTACAAAGTCTTAGGCATCTCATAAAATAGAGTGGGCGCAATGCACCCACTCTATTCTGATAGTTATGTTGATTGGCTATTTTTCAGGTTCTGTGCGGGGGCGAATTTGTTCGGCTTCAGGACAGTCATCGGATATTAACAGTTCACCGTAAGATCCCCCTGTTTTCGTGAATGACGACAATCTTTGGGTCACAGCACCAATACTTTCTAATCTGACCATCTCTTCCCAAGAGCAAACTTCGTCTTCATCTTCGGTTTCGTAGCGGATTGTGACTACGTCACCTTCAATATCTAGGATTTTGGCTCTTTCTAACCAACGTCCCTGATCCCTCAGGTAAATCCAAACATCGCTCTTGGCTTCACAAAGTTGATAAATTTTGCGATGTAGCATTCGCTTATGTCCTCAGGGTTACATAATTTTTAAGGTTAGAGCATACCCTAAAAGGTAAAAAAGCTAACCTTTACCATTGTAAACGACTAAACAAACATTTATAGCATTTAAGCAAATTGATTAACATAAAGCCAAATAAATGAGGGCGACGCAAAGCGATGCCTTCATTTATTTGGGCATAGTTTTTTTGATTTCGTTGGGGACTGGTTGATTGAGGATTCTACGTTGATCTGAGCGCTGAATCAGAATACCGAAGGCGATCGCAGTGCCAATAAAAGCTCCACCAATCAACAAGGCAGCGAATATACGCCATGGGCTACTGAGATTCCCCGATGGTGAATACTCTGATGCAGTTGTTGCATTAATAGCTTGCGCCTGAAGCTCAAAATCGAATAGGCTTTTTTTTGGTAATGGTGCGATCGCAGTTTCGTCAGTCAAGGTCACCGTTTGACGAATACGTTGCTGATTGACTTCTAGCTCAAACCATTGTGAGTCCTGACGCATCACAAAATCGACCTTAGAGGGGAAACCATTGGGATAAATTTTGACGCAGTTACCCATATCGTCATAGATTGCCGCATTTTCGGCAATAATTTGATTTTCGTTGATTACCTCCGCAAAAATTTGCGATAGGCTAGTCATCTCACTAGCAATTTTGTAATCCCAAATATCTACATCACAACCCGTATCAAAACTATCTAGTTCTTGTAATTGATAGCGATCAATATCATTCCCAATCCCAATCAAAATCAGCTTGAGATAATTTCGCTTCCCCTTGGCAATCTCTGTCGCTAGTTCCTTTGTAAATTCCTTCACATCCTCTAGGTCATCAATTCTACCGTCGGTTAAAAACAGATAAATACCGCGCTGGGCTTGACTATATTCATTTACAAAATATGCGATCGCAGGTAGAAGATGGGTAGTTTTACCAAGTTGCAAAATACTAGAGCCTGTAATCGCTAATTGCTGACAACTTAAGGCATCAAACTCGCCGAGCACTTGAATCTCATCCCCTTGACCACATCCCCAATAGATCAGCGCCGTTTTTCCCGTTTCATCTAATCCATTCGCCAAATAAGCAATAAAGTCTTTTACCAGTGGTTGCAATATATTTTCGGTAAATTTCACCGCATATCCACGTTCCTTAATTTCCGTAAAAGCCTCTCTTTGAATCTTTCTAATGGGTTCACCATCTTCTAGATAGGACTTGAGGCGACCTTGCTTGATATAGGTAGTTAAGAGTTCAGGATCGACCCGTACTTCCACCTTACGCCCATAGACCCGTTTCATCGAGGCACTGGCATCTAGAGCCAAGCCAGTCCGCCAACCTTCGGCAAATTTGCCCTGTGGCTCCATGGCGATCGTGAAGTCTACCCGACATTTTGCATCTTGAGTTGCGATCGCATATCGCCATACATTAACTTCGCCAAATTCAGCCACAACGAGATGAGCGGGAATCGCAGATTTTCGTAATTCCTTATTTAGCTCATCTTGAGATTGCGCTTGTGCAGCATGGGTCTCGGAATTATGGGCATGTACCATGACATTCTATTGGGCGGTAATTACACGAAGTCTACAACATCTGTCCATGGCTCAGATTTTGATTGTGGCGTTTCTAAGTCCACTAGCAAAGGTTGATCGGATGGCTTAGGCAAAGCTTCGGTAATGTCTTGGGTGATGTTGCCGCCCGAAAACTCTAGGGTGAATGAGGTTGAACCCGCAGGTAATTTAAATCGCATCAAAGCAGGCACACCAAAGTTATATTCTTCGCAAACTACTTCCTCTTGGTTGAGAATCCGACCGTAGTTAGTGACGATGGTTTCCATCGAGACAAATTCTTTGAAAATTTGCTCTAGGGTCTGAATCTCGTCAGCAACTTGATAATCCCATAGGTCAATATCACGACCTTCTGCATCCTTAATGAAGCTATTCTCAAATAGGTTGTCGAGTTCTTCTAGTTGCCGTTCGGCAATCTCTTTGCCAACCCCGAGCAAGACAAATTTAATAAATGGTTTTGTGCGATCGGCAATCTCTAGGGCATATTGAAAACAATATTCCTTCACATCTTCAAGATCATCAATCGTGCCATCGGTAATAATGAGGCAGATTGCCGCAGGATGCTTCACCCCGATCGCAGGGGAGTCTTGATATTTGTCAACGAAATACTGCACAGTGGGCAGTAATTTTGTGCCTGTTCCCCAAGGTAGATTTGGGCCTTTAACCGCAAGTTGATCAATTTCTTCGCCACTAAAGCTACCCAAATCTTCAATTAAAGTTCCTGCTGCGCCGCAAGCCCAGTTAATCAGATCGACCTTGCCAGTTACGGCAAAATTAGCGAGATATTTGACCATAACTCGCGTGATCGGCTCCACGACGTTGTGGGTGACTGCCGCATTGGCAAAAAAACTGCTGACTACGCCACTGATGCCGTACATTTTTTTCATTGATGCCGAGCTGTCTAGGGCTAGCCCAACTCTAGCTCCCTCAAGGGCTGGAACGATCAGAATAGTTGCAACGACATCAATATCACCATTATTTTGGGGATAAACATTGACTTCGCCAAAAGGTTGGACAACACTTTTTAACTGCATATTCTAACTCTCTGATATTTCACAGCTATTTCACAACCAAATAGTAACTTATCGAGCGCGATTACCCAAAATCCAATTTGAACAAACAGCGAGGTGCGGCGCTTTGCTACGCAAGATGCTTGACCATCAAATGGCGTGGTTCACGCCGAAAACCTAGTTTGGTATAAAGAGCTTCAGCAGGACTATTCCAGTGATCGACAACGAGAGATAGCGATCGCATATTTTGGCTTCGTAAATATTCCTCAATCAAGATAAATACCTGTTTGCCGATGCCTTGTCCGCGATAGTCTGATCTGATGTATAGCTCATCAACTAGTCCACAACGCCCGTGATATTCCATGCTAAAAAAGAATGTAAGTGCCACATAGCCAATCGGCCGATTGCGATCGCAAATTAGCCAAATTAGTCCCAACTGTTCATCACTAAGTAGGGCAGTAAAAGCTTTAATTACATTGTCATCTAGTTTGATTTTCTCAAATTGATAGAACTCCTGTACAAGTTCCATTAATGGGTCGATGTCAATAAATTGTGCTAAACGGAAGTTAATCTCTGGATTCGTCATTAGGTTAGGTCTTGCCCTTTAAGTTGTTAATCCCCGTAATTAAGCCTTGGCAAACATTAGTGAGGAAATCTAAGTCTAGTGTTTCTAAACGATCACTACTTTTATGATAGTGAGGATTCCGCATATTCGCAGTATCTGTCACCATGAGCGCTTTGTAACCCTCATCCCAAAAAGGAGCATGATCACTGCGGCGGGTGTCAGGAATCGCGAGACCGCGCCAACCTGCGGGAAGCCATTCACAGGGCAAATTTGGCTTGAGATGACGCTGAAAATGAATTAAGTCAGGAATTGTGGCAACGCTACCAATTAAGCCAATAAAATCGCCTGTATTCGGATAGAGTCGCTCTAATCCGAAACCTTTGGGGTATTGCTGCGAATTAGGATTGCGATCGCAATATCCCAACATTTCCAAAGAAATCATGAGTCTTAATTTTTGCCTCTCCTGTTTGAGTTTATGGGCATAGGCAGCACTTCCAGATAGACCATATTCCTCCATGTCAAAGGCAATTAATTGCAGGGGATATTTAATGGGATTAGCGGCGAAATACGTCGCAAATTCTAAAAGAACCGCCACACCTGAGCCATTGTCATCTGCACCCACACAACCCGCAACGGTGTCATAATGTGCGCCAATAATCAGGGGTGACTGCTTGTAACTGGAATTAGCAGGAATATTTAAAATCAAGTTCTGATGAATATTGCCGTTTACCTCAAATTCATGGACACTCACTTCACCCAATTTCGCAAAATGCGATCGGATATACTCACGCGCAAATAGATGTCCTGCCGATGCATAGTAGGGATTGCGCTCGATCACTATTTTCTCAAGGTATTGCAGGAGTCTTGCTTGTAGGGCTTGCATGTTTTTTACCTTGGCACTTTGCGCCAAACATTTGCGATCGCTGGCATTGGTCAACTAATGGGGGATAGTTGCGGCAATGCTCATATTCATATTGTGAAGGTGTCTAGGCTAATCTCACAATGCTAAAGTTGTGTAAGAAAATATTAGCAAAGCCATTAAACCCTCATTGCTGTCTACTTAATTGTTTAAATCATGAAAAACTTCATCCAAAACTTACTGCGTTATCCCAAATTTTTGGCATTGATTACGGGCGGAGTGTTATCGGTCGTAATTGCGCCGATCATTCCCCTCCTCAAAAAACCCGTTACCGCGATTGCCATGATTACTGCCATGGTGAGTGGGTTTATCGGCGTATCCTTAGTATTAAGAGCTATGCTAGGTTTAGATGTTGCTTAACACAGTACAGAATTCACTGTACAAATATCCAGAAGTATAAATATATGGCCACTACAAGACGAGTTGCTCGTGTTGCCGAATTAATCAAGCGCGAAGTTAGCAATATGTTGCTAAAAGACATTAAGGATGATCGCGTCGGCATGGGCATGGTCAGTGTCACCGATGCCGAGCTGTCAGGTGATCTGCAACATGTGAAAATTTTTGTCAGCATTTACGGCACTGAAGAAGCGAAACAACAAACCATGGAGGCGCTAGCCTCAGCAACTGGCTTTATCAAGCGTGAAGTTGGTCAGAGACTAGCCTTGCGCCGTGTTCCTGAAATTGTGTTCCATGAAGATAATTCCTTTGAGCGCGGTGTCAAAGTCCTGTCATTGATTAACCAACTCAGCCGCGAACGCCAAGAAAAGGAGTCACAAGCTAGTGATTGAGTTGATTAGGGCGGGTGGCGTGATTATGTACCCACTCTTTGCGCTGTCAGTATTTTCTCTCGCAGGGATCATGGAACGACTTGTTTTTTGGTTTAGTCTGCTTAGGCTAGAACAAAAAACCGCAGAGAACATTTTAACGATCGCTCGTCAAGATCTTAAACTTGCCACTGAAGCCGCCCAACAGTCACTCACGGTTCCCGTTGGTCGCTTTCTCTATGCGCCCCTAGCCTTAGAAGATCCCGATCCTGAACTATTTCGATTAGCACTCGAAAGTACCGCCGATGAGGAGTTAGTGGGGATGCTCAAGGGAGAAAAGTTATTAGAGGCGGTGATTACGCTTGCACCCTTGTTAGGGTTGCTCGGCACGGTCACAGGGCTGATGGTTTCCTTTGGTTCTCTCAAAATTGGGGATGTGGCTGCCAATGCCAAATCGGGATCAATCACGGAAGGGATTGCCGAAGCATTAATTACCACGGCGACAGGTTTGGTAATTGCCATTTTCACATCGGCATTCCATCGCTTATTTTTGGCACTGCAAGACCAACAGGCGAGGCTATTCTCTAAGTTTGGCAATCAATTGGAGCTAATTTACCGCCAGCATTGGCAACGCAAAGCACAATAAATCCCAAATAATCCCAAAAGTGCCACGCTATGCGTGGCACTTTTGGTTTAGGCGAGAAATTCAGGAAACTTCTTGACTAGCCCTGCGATCGCAGGGCAAACCGCCATATTGTCATTACGGCTGGCAATGGTATTCCAGCTAAAGGGAGCAGAGTTTGCTGCCGATAGCCATAGTAATTTTTTGGCGCGAGTCATGCCGACATAGAGCAGGCGAAACTCTTCTGCCTGTTTGAGATAGCTTGATTGTTGCCATGAATCCTCAGCATTGGGAATTTTTTCACCATGGACAATTGCCCGAATTTGCGATCGCGTTACCTCTGGCAGCCCAAAATCTCCTAAGAATTTCACCGACTCAGGCAGATAGGCTTCTCCTGGACAAATGCGTTTGTGCAGAAAGGGCATGAACACCACATCCCAATCGAGTCCCTTGGCTTTGTGGAGGCTGATCAGCGTCACCTGCCCCGCAGTCATATAGCGTCCTTCGAGATTTTCATCTTCGACAGCTTCAAAATTTTCTGACTCGACAATCTCGCGCAATGACTCAATGATGGTTTGCATGGAATAGTTGCCCGCCAGTTGCAGATTTAAGCGATCGCCTAATTTATCGGCTGTTGCCAATAGCCCTGCTTCATCGTCATAGAGAGTAAAGGCAACAAAGGGAATCAAGTTATAGAGCGGCAGTTCGATTTTGGCGCGTAATAGTCCAATACATCTAGCTTGAGCTTCTTTAGCAAGGGTTGGCAATGCAGGATCGAGAAGGGTGGGATAGAGAAACTTTTCGGGATTACTGGCAAGGGCATTGAGATCTTGCTGCGATGATATTTTGAGACGATCCTTGAGAACTTCGAGTGCTGCTTTGAGGTTGTCGGGCGAGTGGGGTCGTTCCATAAATTGCAAAATTGCCAACATATCTATCGGCACTCGTGAGCGGCGATCGCTTTGCTCGACATCATAGATTTTGATGTCATGTTCTTTGGTGAGCCATGCCAAAGACTCAGCAACAAAGCGACCCTGATTATGTTGACGTACCAAAATTGCCATACTCAGATGCGGATCTTGGCTATGCAGTTGCTTAATGCGATCGCCGATCATCGTCATTTCATGGTCAATGTCATCGACCACATTTCCCAAATAAATTTCGACACCTTTGCCGATCGGTTCAGGATTGGCATTAGGTTGCGGATCATCAGCATCGACAGGACGGATTCTCTGCTCTCGAAAAGGCTGCTCAAACTTGGCATATTCATGAGAATGATTGACCCAATGCAATACATAATTAGCAGCACGCATGACATTTCTGGTGCTACGCCCTGCTTGATCGAGGGTGGAAAGTTGTGAATTGAGCAAACAGCGATCGCAAAATTCATTAAAAAAGCGCGGATCGGCAGTCGTAAAAGTGGAATTAATGGCTTGATTGGGGTCTCCAACTCGCATTAAGTTTTTGCCCCCATAGCCTCTCCCCGTAGGAGAAGAGAGCAAGAAATCCGTCTCCCCCTCTCCCTTAGGGAGAGGGGGCTGGGGGGTGAGGGCATTCTGTGCCAAAATCTCCAGCAACTTAGTCTGTAATGGCGAAGAATCCTGCGCTTCATCTTCAAACACCGCAAAAACTCGCTCTTGCCAATATTTACGCACTCCTTCATTTTTTAAGACTCGCAAAGCACCCAAAATCATATCGTCATAGTCGATCGCACCCTCTTGTCGCAATAAACGCTCATAGGTTTCATAGACTCCCGCCGCGATCGCCAAAATGTCACCACCGTCAGGAGCTGAGACTTCCCTGATGTCTGTCGCACTGAGTCCAGAGCTTTTGGCAGTGGCGATCGCCTCCTTGGCTAGGCTAGGCAAGACCTCGGTTCGCAATACCGTTTGCCGCCGCAACCGTTCCGTATCTTCCCCATCAAAACTTTTGCCCTCTAGCAAAAGTGCATACAATTTGGGATTTTCCTTTACCCAAAGATTGGTGGCATTGCGAATTAACTTCTGTCTCAAGGATTCCGAGATGATTTTGGTTTCACCAGCACCAAATCCCGACAGTTCGCGATGGGTACTGGCAATGTTATAAGCCAAGCTATGCAGGGTGCTGACCGTAAAAGCACTTTGGGGTAAGCGCAGATTTTTGAGATGTTCCGATACTTTTTTACGAATGTTGCTTACTGCCGAGCGTGTGAACGTGACGATGACTAATTGCTTTTGGCGATGCAGTTGAAACTTTGCGATCGCAACTGCTGCCGCAACTGCCATCCCCGTTGATTTGCCTGCCCCCGGCACTGCCGACACTGCTAATTCTCCTCCTTGCCAATCCACCATAGCTTGTTGCCCTTTACGGAGCGTGGCGCGGAGTTGATCGAGGGCTTCGGTAGATACCATGGAGAAATTTAGAGAAATTTGTCAGCCATTCTATCGTAAACCCAGAGGCTTGTACTGACCGTGTGGCAGGTAGCACAAGCACCGCCACTCGCTTTTTAGGTTTTATGTCCTAACAAGACTAGCGACAGCTATATGATAGTTAATGATTTAAGACGAAACTAAGGAAAATTAAAGGGTTTATGTCATCAGCGCTCAGTGTAGAAAAGTTGGTTGCCGATGCCAAAGAAACGGCTAGTAAGCTAAATATCAAAAAATTTGATATTTATGGCGCAATTGTCGATGAAACCAGTGCCGAAGTCGATAGCGGCGCACCCAAACAAGTCTCCGCCTCCAATCGTGCCAGCATCACCGTGCGCGTCTGGAATGATGAAGGCACTGTCGGCGTAACATCCACCACCAATATCGATCGCATTGGTCTAGAGCTAGCCCTGCAAAGTGCCTATGAAGCCAGCTTTTTCGGGGCTAAGGAAAATATTCCTGATTTTAGTCCTGAGGCGATTGCCCATATCCCTGAGCGAGAATCGCAAACTGCGCCCCAAACTGCGATCGAGCAACTGGTTGAAACTCTTTTAGGTGCAGAAAAAGATCTCTTAGCCAAACATACTGCGATCGCAGGTGTTCCTTACAACGGTCTATCGCAACGGGATATGAGCCGATTCTATCTGAATAGCGATGGCGCAATGCGAAATGAAAGCAATTCCTATAGCTCCATTTATCTATATACCAAAACCGAAGAAGACGGTCGCAAGCCTCGCAGTGGTGGTGCATATCGGGTTAGTCGTGACTTTGCAAATTTAGATGTAAAGGGCTGTGTCGATGAAACTGCCGAGAAAACGATCAGTCATCTCAATTACGAAAAAATCAAATCGGGCAAATACTTAGTTGTGTTTTCCCCCGAAGCCTTTTTAAGCTTGATTAGCGCTTTCTCTAGTCTTTTCAATGCCCAAAGCATTCTGGATAAAAACAGCCTCTCCACACCCGAATCTATCGGCACACAAATTGCATCGCCATTACTTAATGTCAGTGATGATGAGCTACATGCCGCCAATATTGGTTCGTCCACCTTTGATGGCGAAGGTACACCGACTCAGCGCACTCCCTTAATTGCGAATGGAATCTTAACCAACTTTTTGCATAGCTCGGTCACGGCAAAGCGACTCAATGCTAAGCCCACAGGCAATGCTAGCATTGGCTCCAAAGTATCCGTTAGTCCTAACTTCTTCCACATTGAGCGTAGTGACACCTATGCCGATGAGCAAGTTCACAATCTGGCAACGGCAGAAAACGTGATTTTGATTGATGACTTGCAAGCTCTCCATGCGGGTGTCCAAGCATCTCAGGGTTCTTTCTCTTTGCCTTTTGATGGTTGGCTAATTAATAAAGGCGATCGCACTAGCATCGAGTCGGCGACTGTGGCTGGCGACATTTTGGCGTTACTAAAAGCAATTGTCTATGTAGAACCTGATGCCAAAATCACGCCTTCAGGTGTTTGTCCGCAGGTATGGGTAGAAGGTCTATCTATTACTGGTGAAGCCTAGGTTCCTCTTCCCTTAGATGGGAGAAAGAGAGCAAGAAATTAATCTTGTTCCCCTCTCCCAGTGGGAGAGGGGCTAGGGGTGAGGGCTTTACTGTGAGGAGGAGGAGAACCCTACTTAAAAAGTTCGGTTCTCCTCCTCCTCACAGCTTTTGAGGTATTCCATAATAAAACTGTGAGCGAAAGGGAAGTCCCAAACATTAACTTAACTCTTAACCTACTTCTTAACGTTCATAGTTGTTTAGAAATAGATCAAGGTGATATTTATGTTAGTACGTTGGCAACCTCTACAAGAAATGGAAGAAATGCGTCGTCAATTCGATCGTTTATTCCGTGACATCGAACCACTCACCCAAGAAACATTAAAAGGTGGCTGGGTTCCTGCCAGTGAATTACGTGATGATGGTGATCATTTAACACTACGTCTTTCACTTCCTGAAATTGAAGCCAAGGATCTCGACATTCAAGCTACCAAGGACTCGATTTCGATCTCTGGCGAACGTCAAATTGAACAACACAAGGAAGAAACTGAAAAGGGCTACTATTGGAGTGAAATGAGCTACGGTAAGTTCCGTCGTGTGTTTGCTTTGCCTGTACCCATTGAACATGAACAAGTCAAAGCAGAATACGCCAGTGGTATCCTCACATTGACTTTACCTAAAGCCAATGAAGTCAAAGCTTTCAAAGTCAACGTTGTGCCTGAGTTACCTGCCTCTTAATATTTAAAACAAAGTGCTGGGCAAAGCCCAGCACTTTGTTTCTAATCAGAGAGTTGCAGCGCTTCGCGCTGCAACTCTCTGATTAGAAACACGCAGTCAGATTTTAAACCCAAGTGCTGTCAGAATATAAATGTAGAGATTTACGATCATAAATTTGTAAGTCTCGATAACTTTATTGAGGTTTACAAATTTTGATTACAGCTACAAGCTCTGTTACCTCGGCTTTTCCTGATATTTGTGGAAATGAAGACGTAATTCAACGTGCCGTGCAGGAAGATGCACCCGTATTTTACGATCGCAATTCCAGTAACCATAATTTGCGACTTGAGGAAATCACCTCTGCCTTCGCCTGTGCTTTGCATATGCACCAGCCCACCATTCCCGCAGGAGCGAATGGGTCGCTAATTTGTAATCTGCAAAATATGTTTGAACATCAAGGCGATGGGGATAATCACAATGCGTCGGTGTTTGCATGGTGCTATAGCCGCATGGGGGACTTTATACCTCAACTAGTTGAGCAAGGCTGTAATCCTCGGATTATGCTGGACTATTCAGGAAATTTACTCTGGGGTTTGCAGCAGATGCAACGCCATGACATTTTGGATAATTTGAAGCGAATTACTTGCGATCGCAAATATCAACCTTATGTGGAATGGCTTGGCACTATGTGGAGTCATGCGGTGATCCCCTCGACTCCCATTCCTGATCTGAAGTTACATATGCAAGCATGGCAGAGTCATTTTGCTTCTACTTTTGGTATTGATGCACTCAAGCGTGTGAAAGGTTTTTCGCCGCCTGAAATGCACCTTCCCAATCATCCTGACACCCTGTACGAATACATCAAAGCGCTCAAAGAATGCGGCTATCGTTGGTTGATGGTGCAGGAACATTCGGTAGAAAACCTTGATGGCTCAGGACTAAGCCAAGATCAGAAATATATTCCCAATCGTCTAGTGGCGATGAATTCTCAGGGCGAATCAATTAGTATCACGGTGCTGATCAAAACCCAAGGTTCTGACACGAAACTGGTCGCCCAAATGCAGCCCTATCATGAGACTAAAGGTCGTAGTCGCCAGATGATTGGCAATGTGGCTGTCCCTTCGCTAGTTTCGCAAATTGCTGATGGTGAGAATGGCGGCGTAATGATGAATGAGTTTCCTCGCGATTATCCATTGATCTGGGATCAGTTGAAAACTAATGGGCGTGGCACATCAGGAACTGTAGGCTTAAATGGAACTGAATATCTGGAAATGATTGAGGCGGCGGGAGTAAATCCTTTGGAATATCCAGCCGTGCAGGCAGTGCAACAACATAGGGTTTGGCAAAAGGTTGAGCAAATTTGCGATCGCAATGCTATGAGTACCGCCGCCGTAGAACAAGCCATTAGCGAACTCAAATTGAGTGACCATCAGTTCCATATGGATGGCGCATCATGGACAAATAGTATGAGTTGGGTCAATGGCTATGAGAATGTCTTGGAACCGATGAATCAACTCAGTGCCGATTTTCATGCTAAATATGATGCTCTCGTTGCTCAAAATCCTGCAATTACCAAGAGTCCAGATTATCAGCACGCACTGCTATATAACCTCTTGGTGCAAACTAGTTGTTTCCGTTATTGGGGACAAGGCACATGGACAGACTATGCCCGTGAACTATATCGTCAAGCGAAGCTATAAATACAACATTTAAACCCAGAGAAAATTTTAAAAGCGGCGCTTTGCGCCGCTTTTAAAATTTTCTCTGGAAAGTTTGCAAAGCAAACTTTTTTATGAAGTCAGGACTTGGCTAATTTTCGCGTTTGAGGCGATCGATGGCATTAAAAATTTCACTATCAGAAACAATTCGCTGCCGTTGATTTAATTTAAATTCTTCAACACGATCCCCCAAGGTCTTCTCAGATGTGATACCACTTTCTTCCTTAATTTCCCAATTGAAGAGGCGATCCAAACCTTCTAAAGGAGCAAGCGACACCTCTGCACCTGTAAACCTGAGTATTTGCATACTGCCACCACCCACCGCAGGCGCATTGCTCTGTTGCATATCTTGGAGGATTTGTTGAGCAGGAGATAACTGGTTGGATTGAGCGTTACCGATCGCAATTTGAGCATTTAAAGATGCTGGATTTAAAGCAAATACGCCACTTGCGATCGCGAATAAGCCTAAAAATTTGCATGTGATCATCATAATTTTTTCCTGAAACCTATACACAGTCTATTTTTAGACATCCATAGCAAGCGACAAGAATTTATGAGATTGCTATATCCAGAGACATCTAAATTATTTGACTACCTAGTAAGCAATATAACATCGCCATCAGGATTTTACGGTTAAATATCAGGAAGTTAACATAATTGCCGCGATCTGTACTAATGCGGCATTAATGCGGCCTATCTTACCTACAAACCCAGAATGTAAGTTGCAGCGCAACTTGCATTCTGGGTTTGTTTCCTAACAAGACTGGCAACAGCTATAGTATCAATATACTTAGACTAGATTAGTTGATAGTTTTTCAAAGATCGGGTTAGGCAATCGACAAGTAGATTTTAGTAACGACATCATGCTAGAGACGATAAGTGAAGCAGAAGAATCCAAGAATTTGGCGAATGGACAAGCCGAAGCCATAGACAATCTAGATGTCTCAGCAATCGAGGAGGATGCCATTGAAGATGTAGAGATGTCACTCTTTGATCACCTTGAGGAATTGCGATCGCGAATTTTTTACGCCCTAATTGCCATAGTTGTCGCGATCATTGGTTGCTTTGCCTTTGTTAATAAAATTGTTGCCCTCTTAGAAATCCCAGCCCAAGGCGTAAAGTTTTTGCAGCTTGCCCCTGGAGAATATTTCTTCGTGTCGATTAAGGTGGCTGGCTATAGTGGTTTACTGGTGGCAAGTCCTGCCATCCTCTACCAAATTGTGCGATTTATCCTGCCAGGGCTGACTCGCAAAGAAAAACGGGCGATTGCACCCATTGTCTTTGGTTCTAGCATTTTATTTGTACTTGGCATTGTCTTTGCCTACGAGCTATTGATCCCCGCCGCTCTCAACTTCTTCATCAGCTATGGTGGTGATGTCGTGGAGCAGTTCTGGTCAATTGATCGTTACTTTGAATTTGTCCTATTGCTACTATTCAGTACGGGTTTAGCTTTCCAGATCCCAGTCATCCAAGCATTATTAGCCATGACAGGAATTGTTAACTCAGCTCGCATGTTGGCAGGTTGGCGCTACGTTGTCCTAGGCGCAGTGATTTTAGGTGCAGTATTAACGCCATCGACCGATCCAATGACTCAGAGTTTGTTGGCTGGTGCGGTGGGTATTTTGTACTTCGGCGGCATTTTCTTGGTTAAGGCAATGGGTAAGTAGACTCCGCGAAACGGCAAACATGGAAACTCAAAAAATTGCGATTTATGACACGACCCTTCGTGATGGTACACAGCGCGAGGGTTTATCGCTGTCTGTGGAAGATAAAATGCGGATTGCCGATTGCCTCGATCGCATGGGGGTTGCCTTTATCGAAGGTGGTTGGGCAGGGGCTAATCCTAAGGATGGCGAATTCTTTCGGCGGATGCAAGATCATCCTCTCCGCAACGCGGAATTAGTCGTCTTTTGCTCAACTCGTCGCGCAGGGATCAAGGCTGAAGATGATCCAATGCTTGTTCCCATTGTCGGCGCAGCAACTAAGTGGATTACCATTTTTGGCAAATCTTGGGATCTCCATGTCATCGAAGGTTTACGCACAACCCTCGAAGAAAATCTTGCCATGATCAGCGATACAATCGCCTATCTCAAAAATTGCGATCGCAGACTTATTTACGATGCCGAGCATTGGTTTGACGGTTACAAAAATAATCCTGAGTATGCGCTCAAAACCCTAAAATCCGCCTTTGATGCTGGTGCAGAATGGTTTATCCTGTGCGACACCAATGGCGGTACGCTGCCCGATGAAATTTCTCAAATTACAGAATTGGTCGATGCATCTCTTAGAGAATGGGGTAGCACCTCGCCGCAAATTGGCATTCATACCCACAATGATGCGGGGCTAGCCGTTGCCAATGCAATTGCTTCTGTTCAGCATGGCGCAACCATGGTGCAGGGAACGATTAATGGCTATGGTGAACGCTGTGGTAATGCCAATCTCTGTACCTTGATCCCCAATTTGCAGCTCAAAATGGGCTATGACTGCATCGCTGCCGATAGGTTATTAAACCTCACAGCCACCTCTCGCCAAGTTAGCGAAATCGTCAACCTTGCCCCCGACGATCACGCACCTTTTGTGGGGGCTTCTGCCTTTGCCCATAAGGGAGGCATCCATGTCAGCGCTGTCCAACGCAATCCCCTTACCTACGAGCATATTACTCCTGAAAGTATTGGCAACAATCGTCGCATTGTCATCTCTGAGCAAGCAGGAATCAGCAATGTCATCTCCAAAGTCGAAACCTTTGGCATTTGCCTCCGCAAAGAAGATCCCGCCTGTCGGCAAATTTTGCAAATCACTAAAGATCTTGAACAGATTGGCTATCAGTTTGAATCCGCCGAAGCAAGTTTTGAGCTACTAGTTCGTGAAGCCTTAGGCGATCGCCCCAAATTTTTTACGATCAGCAGTTTTCATGTCTATTCCACATCCGATGTCACCCATTCCGTTGGTGCAGTCAATTCCCAAGCCACAGTCAAAGTGTTAGTCAAAGATGAAGAACATCTTACCGCCGCCGAAGGCAATGGCCCCGTCGCCGCCCTTGATGCAGCCCTTCGCAAAGCTCTGACTAGTTTTTATCCTGAAATTGCGAACTTCTATCTCACCGACTACAAAGTCCGAATTCTCAATAGTGACTCTGGCACAAAAGCAACAACAAGGGTCTTAATTGAATTCAGCAATGGTAAGCGGCGTTGGTCAACGGCGGGAGTATCGCAAAATATTATTGATGCTTCTTGTAAAGCACTTGCCGAAGGTTTTGAATATGGTTTGTTATCAGCAGTCAGACATATGATGGAAATCGCCAAAGCATAAAATCGCTAAAACATAGAGTTGCGCCGCAACTCTATGCTTTGGTTTAGTCTTTGTGCCGTGAAGCTTTGATTTGCTCAATAAAAAATTCTTCGAGCGTTTGTCTGGCTAGCTCAATAGAAATTGCCTTGGCATTGATGCCGGATAAGAAATTGAGAAAATCTGGTAAGTCTTTAGCTAATTGACCATGCCAAGTATCACCTTGAAAGGTCAAATGCTCTAGCCAAGGTTTTAACTCTGCCTCAGAGCCACCATGACCACTGACTTGATAAGACTGTTCTGTGCCGAGTAACTCATTCAAAGTCCCCATGGCAACGAGTTCGCCTTTGTTTAAGATGCCAATGCGATCGCAAATTAGCTCCACATCCGACAAAATGTGACTGTTGAAAAATACCGTTTTGCCCTGATTTTTGAGCATCAAAATAATTTCGCGCACCTGATAGCGACCAACGGGGTCAAGTCCCGACATTGGCTCATCAAGAAACACCACGTCAGGATCATTGATCAAGGCTTGAGCAACTCCAATCCGTTGCACCATGCCCTTAGAATATTGGCGCAACTGCTTTTTGCGGGCTACTGACTGTGAAAGCCCCACCAGATCTAACAGATCCGCAATTCTCTGGCGACGTAAGGATGCCTCAACACCAAATAAACTACCAATAAAGTCTAGTAACTCCCAGCCTGTTAGATAGTCGTAGTAATAGGCATTTTCGGGCAGATAACCAATCGATTGCTTCGCGGTGCGATCGCCAAGGGGATAGCCTAAAATTTTTCCTGTACCTGAAGTGGGTTGGACGATGCCCAATAAAATTTTTAGTAACGTGGTTTTACCTGCACCATTTGGTCCCAAAACACCAAAGGTCTCACCATTCGGAATGGTTAATGAAAAATCCTGTAAAGAACTAATTTTTTGATTTAACCAAAAACCAGTGCGATAGGTCTTACTCAAGCCCTCAGCGACAATAGCATTGCTTGAAATAATCTGTGGCTCGGATTGGTTGGTCACTACTTCTACCATAGCTGCGATCGAAGTTGCAAAGTTCATGCTTGAAAACATTATTCTAAAGCACTAGTCTCCAATTAACCTATACAATGTATGGAAATGCGGCTAGATAGCGCCACTCTATGAGTAATATTTTTCTACTTTCCCCAAATTTGACAAAAAAAGAGCGTTTTGCAGCTTCTTGGGAATATTTATTGGAAAATGTTCAGGGTTTAGGTCAAGAGTTTGTCGATTTTTTGACTCAGCGTTCAGGTCAGCCGAATTCTAAGTTTATGGGTGCAGTTCACAATGCTTTTTTAGCTGCCGCGATTAAGCCCGATCTGTTGTTGCAATGCCAAGACTTTGACATTATTTGCAGCCATCTTTTAGAAAGCGAACTCACCCACCATTCTTTAGAAAACCTCTTAGTTTTAGCTAGATTTCAGCCCAAGACGACCTATGTCGTTTTGATTGGTAATAGTTATTGCCTCATTGAGCCAGAAATTTTAGCCAGTGAAAATGCCAAGCGATATTATCTCCAGCCGCAAAACTATAGCGATTCATCAATGCCCTACTTCTGCTGGCAAGATATCTATGCATTGGTGGCGCAAAGGCAGGAACGAATTGCTCATGAGTTTGCCGAATATATGCATTTTATGGACATGCAGCCTTGGCAGCATCGTACATGGGGAAATCTCTTTCTGAGTCCAGAGTTAGCCAAAAAGTTTAGTGAGCAATGGGGCTTAACTATCGACCACTTTCATCACAAAGATATTGCGATCGCAAAGCATAGTGGCTATAACGCCTTAGAAATCAATTATCCTTTGCCTTGGTTGCAACTGCTATACATATACACAACCCGATCGGTATCCCATAATGATTTGCAATCAATTAGTCCCTATCTAGTCGCCACGGTTTGGATCAAGGGGGATGATAGAGACCAAATTCGGGCTTTTCAAGGAATTTCCGATAGCTTTACGTTAAAAGAAAATGACGATATCAACATTGAAATTAGAGCCAGTTTAGCCGATGGTCTATGGATGGTTAAATCTGCGAGCCGCCCTAAACTAGCCGCCACCTACTACACTTCACTAGATCGAGTTGTATCTAACGAATTGGACAAAATGCAGCAAAATCTCCTTGCTTTTACGCAGGCAATTATCACCCATGCTAAAAGTCTCGAGGTAAGTTAGTACCTTGAGTAACTTCCACATAAATATTTTCCAGACGCACAGGTTGGCGCGTAACCGAATTAATCGTGATCCCCTCAAAACATTCCAAAATCTCCTTTAATTCCATTACCTTGGGCAACCAAAAAGCGAGATCTCGTCCGTAACGGCGATAGCTAAAACCAAGTTCCGATGCCCTTGCGATCGCCAGATCTTCGGTGGGTGTGCAAATAATTGCAATTTCCTGAGCAGGGACATATTTCCGCAACTCATCAAGGTTACCTTCAGCCAGCAAACTACCCTGCTTAATGATCCCAATCCTTTGGCAAAGACGCTCGGCTTCCTCTAGCATATGGGTGGTTAAAAGAATCGCAGTGTCTTGACCACGCAGTTTCCGAATTAATTCCCAAATTTCATAGCGGGCTTCAATATCAAGTCCTGTGGTTGGCTCATCAAGCACCACTAATTGCGGCTGATGGACGAGTGCGATTGCCATACTCAGTCGGCGTTGCATTCCACCACTGAGGGTTTCGGCAATACTTTTAACACGATCACTAAGTCCAACTAATTCCAGACAGTATTGTGCTTGCTTTTTGCAAATCTCTGGTTTCAGCCCATAGAGACGACCAAAAAAAAGTAAATTCTCTTCGCAGGTCAGACTTTTATAGAAAATATTTTCCTGCGGCGCAACGCCAATCAGTGAGCGAGTGGCATTAGATAAACTAAGGTTATTCATGGTCACAGTACCGCGATCGGCACTGATCAAGCCACAAAGAATACTAATCGTAGTAGTCTTCCCAGCCCCATTGGGACCTAAAAGCCCATAGACTTCCCCTGATTTAATTGCAAAGCTCAAGTTCTGTAAAACTTGCTTCTTGCCGTAGGATTTACAGACATCACGAACCTCTAGCACAGGTATATCTATCTCTTGAAAAAATTATTGGGCGAAAGTTGTGAGCTAATTTTACATGACAACCAAGTAACTACATACAACGCAGCATATTTAAAAACTAACAATAAAGCTTGTGTCGCCCGCTACGCAGGCAGCGCAGATTTATGATTATTTACTAACTAAGTAGCTAGGTATAGTTAAAACCCAGAGCTAAAACCTGTGGCGCACGCTGCGCGTGCGCCACAGGTTTTAGGGTTTTATCCTAAGTACAGGACAAAAATTTAATAGAGTTAAAGAAGGCTTGAGAATTGAGATGAAGGTCAAAGATAATATGCCGAAGAAAATCAAAGCCAAGCCGAAAGATACTCTTAGGAAAGTGACCATGCTTTTT
>NZ_JACJQB010000059.1 GCF_014696385.1 Pseudanabaena mucicola FACHB-723 | reverse complement strand
GCTCTTGGGATTACTCTCTATAAATTCAGTTAATTCTTCCAAGTCTTTGCTTTGATTTCTTCTTCTCTATTTTTCCACAACTCATTTAGGTTTGCTATAGCTATAAATATTGTTAAGTGAATTTTGGCAAAAGTCTCACTAAGTGAGACTTTTATGACAGAATTTATAGGCACAATGTCAAGAAGTTTTCGTTTAGATAGCCATCATGCTCAAAGCTGGGATTGTCGGACTACCCAATGTGGGAAAGTCTACGTTATTTAATGCCCTAGTTGCTAACGCCAAGGCGGAAGCAGCCAACTTTCCCTTTTGTACGATTGAACCCAACGTTGGCTCGGTGTCCGTCCCTGACGATCGCCTAAATACCCTCGCTGAGGTCGGTAAATCCGCACAAATCATTCCCACTCGTGTCGAATTTGTCGATATTGCAGGGCTAGTCAGAGGTGCAAGCAAGGGGGAAGGCTTAGGAAATCAGTTTCTCGGTAATATTCGTGTCTGTGATGCGATCGTCCATGTTGTGCGTTGTTTTGAAAACGATGACATTATTCATGTTGAGGCATCGATTGATCCTGCCCGTGATATTGAAATCATTACTTTAGAACTCGCCTTATCTGATTTAGCACAGGTTGATCGCCGTATGGAGCGCACCCGCAAAGCTGCCCGCGCTGATGCCGATGCTAAAGTTGAATTAGCTGCCCTCGAAAAAGTTAGGGAAACCCTTGATGCTGGTAAACCTGCACGTTTAGCGAATCTTAGTGATGAGGAAAAGGAAGCAATTGAGGTGTTGCAGTTGCTGACACTCAAGCCCACAATTTATGCAGCAAATGTCTCTGAAGATGACTTGGCGACAGGCAATGCCTATGTTGAAAAAGTAAGAGCGATCGCAAATTCTGAAAATGCAGAAGTAACGATTGTTTCGGCACAGGTTGAAGCTGAGTTATTGGAACTGCCAGACGATGAGCGCCAAGATTTTCTAGAATCCCTTGGGGTCAAGGAAGGTGGCTTAAAATCGTTAATTCGCGCTACTTATCATCTCTTGGGGCTGCGTACCTACTTCACCGTTGGTCCGAAGGAAGCGCGGGCATGGACAATTCATGCAGGGATGAAAGCCCCTCAAGCCGCAGGTGTAATTCACTCTGATTTTGAGAAAGCCTTCATTCGAGCAGAAACAGTCGCCTTCAAGGATCTGGTGGAATGCGGCTCGATGACAGCAGCAAAAGCGAAGGGATTAGTTCGCAGTGAAGGTAAGGAGTATGTAGTGCAGGAAGGTGATGTGATTTTATTCTTAACTAGTGCATAAACCTGCATAAACCTTAAGTAATGCTGGAAAAGACAAGGAGCTTAAGCACCTTGTTTATTATTCTTAAATAATTCTGATAATTTATAATCTTGGTCGGGTGTTTCAAATTTTGAAACACCGATTTTTTTTGGCATTAGTTGTCCTAAACTGAGCAATAATCAAATTTAGACAGATGTAAAATCTTATATAAACGAATTTGTAAGGCTATGAAATATAGGATTTGGAAGAATTGGTTTGGTGTTGGCATGGCTATGGCTTGCCTATCTGGTCTGACTAGTATCACCCCCATTCAGGCTCAGTCGCTTTCAGGACTGCTCCCCAAAAATGCGATCGCACCGCAACAGATTGATAGCATCCAAGACATCACCGATAGTCTAGACGGGTTTACGCCTGAGAAACTGCGGGAATCTGAATCGCCAGTGGGCAACAATCGCGCAATTATTGGCGAAGATCAGCGCGTGCCTCTATTGAGTCGCGAATATCCTTGGTCAACTGTCGGTAAAGTGGTAATGGTAAGCCGAGATGGCAAAGAATATTCCTGCACGGGTACTTTGATTGGGAAGTCTTTGGTGTTAACCAATGCCCATTGTGTTTACGACCAAAGCGGCAAACTATTCCCCAGCATCTTCTTTTTACCAAATTTGATTAATGGAAGACTGCGGACAAAAAATGATGCGGCGATCGTGCGAAATATTTTGGCAGGAACTAATGATCCCATTGGGAAGTCCGCCGATGACTGGGCAATTTTGCAGATTGATAAACCTTTGGGGGAGAAATACGGATTTCTGAGATGGCGTTCAGTTCCCTCGGCATTGTTACAGCGCTACAAAAACAAGCTTGCGATCGCAGGTTATTCGGGAGACTATCCCGATCCCAAAGTTTATAACGAGCTATCGGCAGGGCAGGGCAAAACCGCAGGGGTGCATATCAAGTGCAGTATCCTCGGTGAAAGGGAAGGAATGTTAGTCCATGATTGTGACACTAACCCCGGCGCTTCTGGCTCAGCATTGATTACAAAAATTGATGGGGTCTATCAAATTGTGGGACTCCATGCCGCAGGACAAAAGGATCAGCGCGGTCGTGGCATTGAGAACTATGCAGTTCGCATTGGTCGCATTGAAGCAGACTTAAAGAAGGGTAAATAGAAATATGTATAGAGGATTGAGTATTGCTGTTTTGACCGCTTTGCTGGGTCTGCCTTTACAGTTTATGCCAAGTGCAACACAGGCACAGGTATCACCACAAAATCGGCAGGATGAAGCGGATCGACTTGCTGCACAAGGTGGGCAGCTATTTCGAGCCAATAACTATCCCGAAGCTTTACAGGTCTATAGACAAGCTTTGCAGATTTATCGTGAGAATCGCGATCGCAATGCCGAGTCGGTAATGCTCAACAATATTGGACTCATTTATTTCAGGCAAAAGCAATACCCACAGGCGCTTGATTTCTATCAACAATCTTTAACGATTAAACAACAAATTAGCGATCGCAAAGGTGAAGGGACTTCGCTGAGTAATATCGGTGCAGTCTATAACAGTCTGCAACAGTACGACAAAGCGATTGATTTTTTTCAGCAGTCCTTAGCCATTAGGAGGCAAATTGGCGATCGCAGGGCAGAAGCAACGGCGCTGAATAATTTAGCAAGTACCTATAGAAACTTGAAACAGTATCAAAAAGCTGCTGATTTTTACCAACAGGCTTTAGTAATCTTTCAGCAAATTGGCGATCGTGATGGAGAAAGTGGTGCGCTGGGAGATTTGGGCAGTATCTATCGAAATTTAGGACAATACCAAAAAGCTGTAGATGCCTATCAGCAGTCTTTAGCTATATTTAGGCAACTGGGAAATCTTCAAGGTGAAAGCTATGCCCTCAGCGATCTCGGTGATGTTTACCGCATTTTGGAGCAGTATCAGCCATCAATTGATTCTTACACCAAAGCCTTAGCCGTGGTGCGAAAGCTTGGCGATCGCGAGAGCGAAAAGAACTTACTCAATGACTTGGGGACTGCCCATATGATTGTGGGGCAGTATCGACCCGCAATTGATTTTTATCAGCGCTCCTTATTGATGGCAAAGCAGTTAAAAGACCGCATTGGCGAAGGAAATTCCTTAATTGGAATTGGAAATGGCTATAACAGTCTTGGTCAATACCAAAAAGCCATTGAGTTTTATCAGCAAGCCTTAGTCTTCAAAAAACAAGATGGCGATCGGCAAAGCGAGGCAAAATTATTAGGTAATTTGGCGAATACCTATGATTACCTTGGTAATTACCAGAAATCCGTTGAATTTAACCAGCAATCTATAGAGCTGTTCAAGCAAGTTAACGATCTCGAAGGAATCGGCAAGTCTCTCAATAATCTGGGCGGGGCGTATAAAAAGTTGGGCGAATATACCAAAGCCATTGACATTCACCAGCAGTCCTTAGCGATCGCTAAACAGCTTGGTTCTAAGGATAGCGAAGCCACAAATTTTAATAATCTTGGCAATATATATCGCGATTTAGGGCAAGTTCAGAAGGCAATTGAGCTATATCAACAGTCCTTAGCAATTAGTCGGAATAATGGCGATCGCGATGGTGAAGGTGTATCCCTCGGCAATTTGGGCAATGCTCACATCAGCCTCAATCAGTTTGCCAAAGCTGCCGATTTTTATCAGCAGACCCTCGCAATTTTTAGACAAAATCGCGATCGCAGTAAAGCTGGACTCTCACTAAATAATTTAGGTTATGCCTTTTCGCAACTCAATCAATCAGAACTGGCAATTCTCTTTTACAAACAATCCATCAATGTCCTCGAATCAATTCGTAAAGATATCAAGGGATTAAGTAAGGAGGACCAAGCATCCTATTTAGAAACCGTTGCTTCGGGCTATAAACGCCTAGCTGACTTGCTAATCAAGCAGGGCAGAATCATGGAAGCATTGCAAGTTCTCGATCTCTTAAAAGTACAGGAGCTAGAAGACTACCTCAAAAATGTCAAGGGCAGCGATCGCAGTGCCGAGGGATTGCGATTACTAGAACCAGAGAAAGCCATCCTGTCGCAATTGACAGACATTAGTCCAGAGCAAAGTGTGGGACTTAACAATCAACTAGCAAAGCAGATCCAAAACCTACCCAAAGCAGAAATCAACAAAATCCCAGACTATCTCAAACAGATTCCCCAAAGTACGGTACTGATTTATCCCTTAATCCTAGAAGATCGACTAGAAATTATTCTCTTTGCTCCCAACACAACGCCCATCAATCGCACCGTCAATATCAAGAAGTCGGAACTTGAAGCGATCGTACTTGAATTTAAAGCAACATTAACTGATTCTGGTTCAGAGGACTATCAAGAACCCGCCCAAGAACTGTACAAATTGCTGATCAAACCCATCGAAGCGGAACTAACTCAAGCGCAAGCCAAAACCATCTTCTATGCACCCGATAGCATCCTTCGCTATGTCCCCCTAGCCGCACTATACGATGGCAAACAATGGCTGAGCGAAAAATATCGCATCAATAATCTGATCGCCTATACCCTCTCTGACTTTGCCCCCAAACCGAAGGTAGAACTGAACATTCTGGCGGGAGCATTTGGTGGTAAAGCAGGAGAAAAAAAGTTTGGTCAAATCGGACTCCCAGCCACCCTCAAAGAAATCGCCGCGATCTCCAAAACATTCCCTAACTCAGTCACATTGCTAGAGAATAACTTTAGCCGTCAAGCGACAGAATCCAAATTTAAGAACCATAACATCCTCCACTTCGCTACCCATGCCGAATTCAACACTGGCACACCCGATAACTCTTTCATTATCTTTGGCAATGGCGACAGGATTCGACTCAGTGAAATCACAGAATGGCAGATTCCCAATGTGGAACTGATTGTACTCAGTGCCTGTCAGACAGGAGTTGGCAAATTGGGTAGTGGTGTCGAAATCTTAGGATTTGGGTATCAAATGCAGAAAGTGGGTGCGAAAAATGCGATCGCATCGCTATGGTCTGTTGATGATGCAGGCACACAGGCATTAATGGAAGCGTTTTACAAGGAACTCCGCAAAGGCAATGTTTCCTCGACTGAGGCACTCCATAGAGCGCAGGTTGCATTAATCAAATCGGATCAGTTTAGCCATCCTAAATATTGGTCTGCTTTTTTTGCGATCGGTAATGGATTGTAATAAGTATCAAGCATAAGTAAATTTAAAACCCAGATTGCCGTGCGGCACGGCAATCTGGGTTACGACTTAAGCCTTTGATAAACTATATATAGCGATGCAAAAAACTAGAAGCAAGTTGCTTCTAGTTTTTTGATACATATACTAAATTCATAACAAGGTCACTGAGACAATAATGCAAGCACCCAATCGCGCACGTCCAATTCATGGGGGCAATCGCCAATGGGCGGCTAGTCTTGCTGGTACTACACCAGACAGTATTTTAGATTTTTCAGCGAGCATTAATCCCCTCGGTGTACCCGCATCGGCGATCGCAGCTATTCAATCCCATTTAGCCGATCTGAGTCATTATCCTGATCCTGAATATACAAGTCTGAGGCAAGCCCTAGGGAAGTTGCATCAACTGCCGCCCGAATGGATTTTAGCGGGAAATGGCGTGGCGGAGCTGCTAACTTGGGTAGGTCGTGACCTATCTCAATTAGCCTCAACGGTTCTATTCACTCCAGCCTTTACCGATTATTATCGCGCCCTCAAGACCTTTGATTGTGCTATCGAAAAGTATGCGCTTCTCTCAAACCATCAACCTCTTGTCTTAAATGCCGTACTTCCAGAAATTGCTCATCCAGAGACCAAAGGCATATTAATTAATAATCCCCACAATCCTACGGGCTATTTATTTACTAGGGACAGTCTATTACCCTATCTAGAGCAGTTTGCACTGGTGGTCATCGATGAAGCTTTTATGGACTTTCTCACCCCAGAGCGCCAACAAAGTTTGATTGACTTAGTGCCAGAGCATCCAAATTTAGTGATTTTGCGATCGCAAACTAAATTTTACAGTTTACCAGGGTTGCGTTTGGGCTATGCAATTGCCCATCCCGAACGGCTCCAGCGTTGGCAGACATGGCGAGATCCTTGGTGTGTCAATAGTTTGGCAGTGGCCGCAGGAATTGCGGTACTTGATGATCATGCATTTCAACAGCAGACATGGGATTGGTTAGAGCGTGCTAAATCGCAACTATTTACAGGTTTGTCCCAAATATCAGGTTTACATCCTTTGCCCAATGCCGCAAATTATCTTTTAGTGGAAACGGAAAGAGCGGGTTCCATTTTACAAAGGGAACTTTTGCAAAGAGATAAGATTTTGATTCGCGACTGTGTAAGTTTTCCCGAATTAGGCGATCGCTATTTTCGGGTTGCAGTTCGCCTAGAAAATGAAAATCAGCGCTTGATTGAAGCCCTAGCTCGATTGCACACCTAAAATAGAATTGTGGCGCTTCGTGCCACAATTCTATTTTTATAAATAGGCGATCGCAAACAGACCAATAGCTTCAGTCCACTCGACAATTGCGCCGTAGGTATCACCAGTATGTCCGCCAAGTTGCCGATTTAGCCATGCGCCGATTAGCCATGTGGTGCTAATTGCGATCGCAGTTAGCATTATCGCTAGATAAATTGACTGATAAATCCAGCCCATCGCCAAATTAGCGGCAATTAATAAACTTGCTACTAACCAAACTTGCCAATGGTGTAGCCCCTCTTGATGGAACTTGCCCTTACCGACCTTCTTAAGATAGGGATAAGCCATAATCGCTCGTAATTGTCCCCACCTTGCCCAAGACCAGAGACTAGCTAAAATCCAGAAACGATGCTCGCTGATGGTGGCTAAGCCAATTATTTTAAGTAACAAAATTGCGATCGCAGCCATCGCACCAAAGGCTCCTGTATGACTATCTGCCATCACCTCAAGGCGACGATGCGGCTCGGTAACTGCTAAACCATCAGCAGTGTCCATTGCCCCATCAAGGTGTAACCCGCCTGTGATTAGTAATCCTAATAAAATGACAATTAGCGATCGCAGAGAAATCAAATTGGGATTTGGTTTGAGTATTGCTAGCCCAAAATCGACAGTGGCAATCGCCATGCCGATCAAAATGCCCACTAGGGGCGCGTAGATCGCAATTCCTCGAAAATCAAGTATTTGCTTGGAGTTGAGTGGCAGGCAGGTATAAAAAATAATTGCGGCTTGAAATTTCTGCCAATATTGCATTTTCTTGCATACCTAAATTCTAGATTTAGAATCGCATAAACTGCCCCTTGCTAATTTATGACTAATTTTAAGCCTGTATCGGTACGGATAACCCGCGCAATATGTTGGATCAAAGTGAAGATTAGCTAGGATAGAGGGAGTAGTTTTTTTGCATCGAGAATTTGCATAGAGAGCATGATAAAGCAACGTCGTATTTGGGCTTGGTTCTTAGTTGGTTTGGTCACCATTGCCGCACAATTTCTCTGGGTGGGGAACGCCGATGCAGCCGTGACCGACTATTTGCAAGAACAGAAATTTTTGACTAATGTCTGGCAAATCGTTAACCGCTCCTATGTTGATGAGGATTTCAATCATCAAAATTGGTACAAAGTGCGCCGCCAGTTTGTGAATCGGAAATTTAATAGCCGCGAAGATACCTATCAAGCCATTCGTGAAATGCTTGCTACTCTCGATGACCCTTTTACCCGCTTGTTAGAACCAGACAAGTTTAAAAGTATGCAAACCAGTACATCAGGTGAGCTAACGGGGGTGGGCTTGCAGATTGCCGTGGATGAACCTGATAATAACGTGACGGTGATTGCCCCCATTGAAGGTTCTCCTGCGGATGTAGCGGGGGTCAGATCTCGCGATCGCATTGTCGGCATTGATAACATTCCCACCACGGGTTTGAGCCTTGATGAATGTGCGACGAGAATGCGTGGGGCAATTGGCTCAGAGGTAAAGCTCAACCTAGAGCGTCCCCTTGCCGATGGTAAGGGTGTCGAAAAACTAGACGTGGTGATTAAACGCGATCGCATTGCTGTGACACCGATTATTGCCAAGCTTAATCAAGAGGAAAATCATAAAGTTGGTTATGTGCGACTTAATCAGTTCAATGGTAATGCGGTGACAGATATGGAAAAAACACTCCGCAAGCTAGAGTCGGATGGTGCTGACCGCTATGTTCTCGATCTTCGCGGCAACCCCGGAGGACTATTTGATGCGGGTTTACAAATTGCGCGGATGTTGATTCCTGAAGGCACTGTGGTTTATACCGTGGATCGGCATGGTGTGCAGGAAAGTTTTGAAGCCAAGGGCAGCGCGATTACCAATGATCCGCTAGTGGTTCTGACAGATAGTGGTACAGCTAGTGCTAGTGAAATTCTGGCAGGAGCATTGCAAGAAAATCAACGCGCTCAACTGGTTGGCACAAAGACCTATGGCAAGGGATTAATTCAATCTCTGTATGAATTAGAAGATGGTGCAGGGTTAGCGGTAACGATTGCTAAATATGAGACTCCATTGCATCACAACATTCATAAACGGGGAATCATTCCTGATGTGGAAGTAGCGCTAAATGAACCAATTACGCGCAAGCAACTCGGCACAAATGAAGATCCTCAATATGTTGCGGCTCTGTCGGTTTTAAATGGAACTTATAAAAATGTAATTGCGAAGTCTAAATAGTTACCCCCCTTTAATTCCCCCTTGCAAAGGGGGAAGACCAGAAATCTAATTCCCTCCCCTTGGCAAGGGGAGGGTTAGGGAGGGGTTTTAACTCAATGCCATCAATTCAGGATCTTGAAATAGCGGCGTACTTAAGTAACGCTCACCAAAGCTGGGCTGAATCATGACGACCATTTTGCCTGCATTTTCGGGACGCTTGGCGATTTGGACTGCGGCATAGAGCGCTGCGCCACTGGAAATTCCTGATAGCAAGCCTTCCTCACGGGCTAATCGGCGACCAAAGGCGATTGCTTGGTCATCGCTGACAGGGATAATCTCATCAATCAGTTCTGTTTTGAGAACTTCAGGTACAAATCCTGCACCAATGCCTTGGATTTTGTGGGGGCCGGGACGACCACCAGACAAGACAGGGCTGTTCGCTGGCTCGACTGCGATCGCTTTAAATTCTGGCTTACGGGATTTAATTACTTCCGCAATTCCTGTAATCGTTCCGCCAGTTCCCACTCCCGAAATTAGAAAATCAATATGTCCATCGGTATCTTCCCAAAGTTCTTCGGCAGTAGTTTTACGATGGATGGCAGGATTGGAAGGATTGCGGAATTGTTGCAGCATATAGGCATCGGGAGTGCTTTCACTAATTTCCTTAGCACGACGGATTGCACCGCCCATGCCTTCAGTTCCAGGGGTTAGTTCCAGTGTTGCACCGTAGGCTCGTAACATCGAACGCCGTTCCATACTCATGGTTTCAGGCATGGTCAGAATTAATTTATATCCCTTCGCGGCGGCGACCATTGCTAAGGCAATCCCTGTATTCCCTGAGGTTGGCTCGACTAGGATAGTTTTATTGGGCGAAATTAAACCCTGTTCTTCAGCTTCTTGGATCATGTTTACGCCGATGCGATCCTTGACTGATGCGGCAGGATTCATCCCTTCTAGTTTGACGATGATTCGTGCCACACAGCCTTCAGCTTTGGGGATGCGCTGTAGCTCGACTAAGGGAGTATGCCCAACTAATTCCGTAATATTATTAGCAATTTTCATAAATATATGCCTGCAAATGAGCTTGTTGTCAACTTTAGAGCATTTTTGAGGTCTTGGGAAATTTACGATCGCAAACTTTATCACCCAAAAGCTACACACACTAACTCTTTTCAGCTTTAATAGGGTAATTGCGATCGCAAAAAAATTTCACATCATCATCATAAATTTATTAAGTTAATTATTATGTCTCCTACATTAAAAGATTTTTTAGAAGAATGTCACACTCTCGGCTTAGTCCGCCTGATCGTCACCAGTGATGCGGGTGTGCTGGAAGCAAGGGTAAATATCGAGAAGCTGTTTTATGCTGAACTCCCCAAGGGCAAGTATGCGAATATGCATTCTGAGCATATCGAGTTTCACCTCAACATGGACAAAATCACTGATGTCCGCTTTGAAACCGCCGAAGCCAAACGCGGCAATTTCACCACCTACGCCATCCGTTTCCTCGATGCCGATGACAAGCCCCAAATGAGTGCTTTCCTGCAATGGGGTAAACCAGGAGAATATGCTGAAGGTCAGGTCGAAGCATGGGCTGCGCTCAAAGACAAGTACGGTGAAACTTGGAAGCCTGAGCCTGTTGAGAGTGTATAGGTCATAATTGTTAATATTTCTATCTGCAACTACGCCAGAGTGAAAGTTAATGCAACAAACTATTACTAAAGATCAAGAATCTAGCACCAATACTTCCTTAGATGATGAGGTGCTAAAAATCTTTGCAAAAATGCCAGATTCTCTCAAAATCGAGGTTCTGCATTATGCAGAATATCTATTGAATAAGGGAATTGAAAAATCATCTGGTAATGCGATCGCAAGTGATGACATACCTAAGAAAAAGTACAGGCAAGCAGGAACGATGACAGGGCTGATTGTGATGTCAGATGATTTTGATGAGCCGTTGGCAGAAATGCAGAAGTATATGGATTAACTCCTATTGATACATAATTAACTAACTCATCAGTATCAAATATATGAAATATGACGAATATCATGAAGGTGAATCGAAAGGAATCAGAGCATTAGGCTACTATAAGAATCAAGATGGTAAAGAGTTTTTAGTTTGCAAAGGTTCTGCTGCTGTTGGTGATTCTGATCTTTCGCTAGATTTTGCTGAAGGTAAAAAAAAGAGATACAAAAGATACCTAGAAATAAGAAACGACCTTATTGCTACTAAAAAATTAGCAAAAAAGGGTAATTGCTATGAATTTATCGAAGATGTTGAGTTTGATGATGTATCTCCAGCAGCATCTATAATTTGGGGGTCTAATAGAAATGGTAGAAGGGATTTTACACCGAATGGTAAAAAAGTTAAAATTGGACAAAATATAAGATCTGTAAACAAACCGACTGTTTTTCAAACTGATAGTATAAAAACAGTTGAGGCTCCCACATTAGTTGAACAGACCGTCTTTAAGGAAGAAAACGATGAACTGGCGTTCGGTGAAGGAAAAAAGGTTGAGCAATTACACAAGTTAATAGAAAGAGATAAGGCTGTAGTCGATTTGGCTAAAAAAAAGGCGAAAGAAAGAGATCCTTTTCTATGTTGCTCTGTCTGCGGTTTCTCTTTCTTGAAGAAATACGGAGAAGATTTTATAGAGGCGCATCATATCAAACCTTTATCAGAAATTACAGAAGAAGTAGAAACCAAAGTTGAAGATCTAGCGATGGTATGCTCGAATTGCCACAGGATGCTCCACAGAAGAAAGCCTTGGCGCTCAATATCGGAATTACAATCAAAAATTTTGAATCGCAAGTGACTTTGTATTGCGATCGCTGTTTGATTGTGATGGATTAGAGATCATGATATTGAGGTATTGAAGGGGTGATCGCAAGTTTGGGTATTGAGAGGGGTGATCAGTCTGTATTAACAAAGTGACCTAATTGTTATAATCATTTCTACAAAATGATTGAGTTCTAACCCTAATGTCAATAACCCTAGAAGAAAGAGTCGCAATCCTAGAAGCTGAAATCACCCTGATAAAAAACAAGGTGGAAAGTCCAACTGCCACAGTAAAACCTTGGTGGGAGCAAATCACAGGAACATTTGCTGATAGCCCAGACTATGACAAAGCTATGCAACTAGGCAAAAAATACCGTGAGTCATTGCGTAAGACATCAACAAAGTCCCGCAAAAAATAGATGTACATACTCGATACAGACCATCTCAGCGTATTGGATCGTGGGGGGATTAACGCTCAGCGTCTTCTTACTCGCTTAGCAAAAGTTAATCCTAATCAAGTCTCAGCAACCATTATCAGCTACGAAGAACAAACAAGAGGATGGTTAAGCCACATTTCCAAAGCACGCAACCTTGAAGCGCAAGTTGAAATTTACAAACAACTCAAAAGACAAATCAACAATTACTGCGCTACCCCCATTATTGATTTTGATATAGATGCCGCGAATGAATTCCAGAGAATCAGAAAGCTATACCCTCGCCTCGGCACAATGGACTTAAAAATTGCAGCCATCGCCCTTGTTAACAATGCGATCGTATTAACCCGCAACACTTCTGATTTTGAGCAAATTGCTAATTTACAAATAGAAGATTGGACACAGTAAATTGATCGCTGTTTGATTTTTTTGAAGTAGCGATCGCGATGTTTTGGGGTTGATCGGGCGATCGTCGTTTGATTTTTTGTGGATGCGGTTCCACTCAATGGTGATGATAAGTCCCAAATGAATACTTGCCTACAATCAGGCAAAACCGCTAATAAATTTTGTAGCTGTATGTAGCCATGTTCGAGTTTAGCATTAAGGCAACAAGAGATTAGCAAAGCAAAGCTGTATTGAGATGATTACCAAACAAATGAATTCCCAAGAAACTTAAAATTAAATAGACAAATGAAATGATCAACCCACTCACCAATAAATTGATAGCAAAAAATAGCAATAATGCCATAACGCGATGGGCAATTTTAGTGAAAGGGTGAGTGTGATAAGGGGAAGTGTAATGAGGTGCGGCTATATCTTGAACTTTTCTCCATTTTTTATAACGATCTTTACCAATCAATAAAACAAAGAAATATCTTGCAAAGATCAAGTTAATCACAAACCTTAAATCTATCAATTTTGGTGAAGGTTTGGGAAGGGCGGAGGAAATTACATCTTTAAGATTTTTATGTTCTTCGGTACTCAATTTCTCAATGATAGCCTCAGGGATGCGAGCCATGTAGTAGTCAGCATCTCTTAGGCTATAGTCCTTGATTGTATAATTTGAAGGCATGGGGTCTGGATCAGAAGTGTTGAACGATAAGAAATAACTAGAAAAAATCGCTTCTAATTTAGTAAACTAGAAACGACAAATTAAAAAATATTGTTAATGATGCTATCTAACT
>NZ_JACJQB010000058.1 GCF_014696385.1 Pseudanabaena mucicola FACHB-723 | reverse complement strand
TTCCCTATGCTTGGCAAGAGAAAGGGACGGGTTTAAGCTTACCCAGTCAACGCAGTAAGAGGTTAAATGTCGTGGGTTTGATGAATCGAAACAATGACTTATCTGCTTATGTTTTTGAACGCAGTATCACCAGTGCAGTCATTCTCGCTTGTATCGATGACTTTGCTCGTCAATCTACCAAGCCAACAGTGATTGTTATGGATAAAGCCTCTATTCATACCAGTCAACTGATTCAAGAGAAATTAGAGCAGTGGAAGAACCAGCAAGTTGAGATTTTCCAGTTACCCCCTTATAGTCCCCAGTTGAACTTGATTGAAATTTTGTGGCGTTTCATGAAGTATGAGTGGATTGAACTCAATGCATATGAATCTTGGGAAAGTTTAGTCTCTTATGTTGAAAAAGTTCTTCGAGACTTTGGTTCAACTTATGTAATTAATTTTGCTTAGCTACTTAATGGTGTCAAAGTATCGACTGATCGCGGTATTTTTACTGGCTCAAGGGTAATTGTCACGGTTCCACTGGGTGTGTTGAAACATGGTTCCATTAAGTTCTCACCAGAATTACCAGAGGCTAAGTTAGAAGCAATTGAAAAATTGGGCATGGGAGCACTAAATAAACTGGTATTGAAGTTTTCTCAACAGTTTTGGCCATCAGAGCCTCATACGATGGCTTACATCAATGGCAACATTACCGATCGCTATGTTGAATTTTATAATTGGCAGAAATATGTTCAGCAGCCAATTTTAGTCGCGATAGTTAGTGGTAGTTTCTCGCGATCGCTATCACAAGTACCTGAGTCTGAGTCCACGCAAAATATCATGTCTGATTTGCAAGCGATGTTTGGCAATGATATTCTGCTACCAACTGCCACATTATTGACGCAATGGCATAATGATCCATTTGCTTACGGCTCCTACGCCACTTTTTCGATAAATGGTAACATTCAAGACTGCGATCGCTTGTCGGAACCCGTAGGAGAGCGTCTATTTTTTGCAGGTGAGGCCACAAATGGTAAATATTTAGGAACAGTGCATGGGGCTTTATTGAGTGGTGAAAGAGAAGCGAATAGAATTGTAAGCTTAGCAAGAGCGGCGGCTCGCACACCTGTATAATTCATCCATAGAAACGGGACGATGAAAAAGTCTGATTGCCATAGCAGGAGTCTTGTTCTTGCCTAAATCCAGATGGGGTGGTGTCAAAGCAGTTGCTAACATTATTGAGCAGGCAATCGCCACAGGCAAACCTGTTGTCTTTAACAAGAATTAAGCAGCTCTGATATAGGGAGCTAGCTCATCCCATAGATAGGGAAACTGCGCTTTGATATTATCAGCATTGGCGATCGTCATATCTCTATAGTCAAACCCAGGAGCAACTGACTCTCCTATCAAGCCATATTCACCCGACTCTAGTACTGCCGCTTTCCAGTAACCCTTGGGAACTAATAACTGCGGTACTTGTCCTTGAGTGATATCTAGCCCTAGTTTAACTTTCTGCAAGTTCCCCCCTAGATCAACTGTGATATAGGTAATTGCTGAACCTGCATGAAAATAGTGCATGATGTCAGACTGGTTTCTATGCAAATGATCGATGGGGCGATCGTCGGTCAAGAGGTAATAGATTGAGGTCATCACTGCTCTATTCTGTCCTTCGCGAGACGTGGCAATTTCCTCTGAGGAGCGGTAGGTTTCGGTAAAATAGCCACCCTCAATATGTGCGATTAGGGATAGCTGCTCAATCCAGCTTTGCTTATTCATAGGGTTAAGGAACCAACGATATAATTTGCTTCATATTAAAGCTTTTATAGCTATAGTTGATGCGAAGTAAGGTTATACCTTATCAGTACAGCATCATCCACCGACAAACCCAGTACCAGAGACACCCCTCATTATTTAGAGAATCTCTAAGCAACATATCCTTACTTGCTCCAATTAGCGTGTTATGTGATTAGTGATAGCTTATTTTGATATGATGATTGGCAATCTCTTTTTCAGTCATAGCAATCATGTTGAGTTCGACTAGGGAACTTTTAGAAACTGCGCGTCGTAATTCCTACGCGATCGGCGCATTCAATGTCTATAACTTAGAAGGTGTCAAAGCTGTTGTGAATGCTGCCGAAACCAGCCGTAGTCCTGCGATGTTGCAACTGCATCCTAGTGCTCTCAAATATGGCAAACTACCCTTAATTAGTCTCTGCTTCGAAGCCGCAAAATCCTCGAGTGTGCCCATTTCCATCCATCTTGATCACAGTACCTCGGCAGCGGATATTCGTTTAGCCCTTGATGCAGGAGTTCGCTCGATTATGGCAGATGGTTCCCCAATGTCCTATCTAGAGAATTTACAATTTACACGGGAGATGACTGTTCTTTCTCATCAATTTAAGGCTGTCGTAGAAGCAGAAATTGGCAGAATTAGTGGTACTGAGGATGGTCTAACGATCGCTGAAAAAGAAGCCAAAATGACTGACCCAATCCAAGCCTTAGAATTTGTCCAGCAAACAAAGGTAGATTCTTTAGCGGTCACTATTGGTAATGTGCATGGGGAATATAAAAGCCTACCCCGTCTCGATTTTGACCGTCTCGAAAAAATTCGTAATCTGATCGATATTCCCCTTGTATTGCATGGGGCTTCAGGATTGCCTGCAGAAATGATCCATCGCTCAATTCAGTTAGGAGTCTGTAAATTTAATGTCAATACAGAAGTTCGCCAAGCCTATATGCAAGCTCTGAAGTCAGAAATTTGTGGTGACAGTCCTAAGGATTTGTTAGAAATTGCTGGTGAAGCAATTGAGGCAATGCAAGGGGTGATTATTGATAAACTTGATCTGTTTGGTTCGATTGGTAAGGCCCATTTACACCAAACTCCCTATGCTGACATGCTAGCGACTATATAACTTAGGTAAAAGTCTGGACACTGGTCAGCTAATCGGGGATAGGCGCTGAAATGCCCATTTCATGCCTACAAAAAAGGCGCAAATACGTTGATCACACTTTAACTGTACAGTGCCCAAGTGTCAGAACGTTGGTTACAGAGTTATGTCAATCAAAAATATCAAGACATTTCTCAAGAAGCCCAAGTCCAAACCAACTCTAAACGTCGTCTGACTGTACAGACGGACGAATTATGGTCATTTGTTGATTATATCGACAATATTTAACTTAGAGGATGAAACAGTCGGACAAGTGCAAATCCAGCAATGGTCTGATTTACACTTTAAAAAAGCAGCCCAACGACATTTCCAAGTTATTCGAGTCACCCATCCCCATTGCTCTGGTTTATGGTTAGCTTGGGTGGGTGAACAGATGCCGACTTTGCCTCAGCTTTGGCGCTTGTACTTACGCCGTTTTGCTATCGACCATTGGAATCGCTTTGCCAAACAACGTTTACATTGGACTCTGCCTCATTTGTTGACTCCTCAGCAAGCTTTGCGTTGGAGTGACCTTATGCCTTTACTCTCTTGGCAATTATGGCTTGCTCGGCAATCGGTTATTGATACTCCTTTACCTTGGCAGAAACCTCAAACTAATCTCACCTTTGGTCGGGTCGCTCAGGGCTTTGCTGCACTTTTAGTCAGGATTGACTCTCCTGCCTGTTCTCCTAAACCTCGCGGTAAGTCGCTTGGCTCGAAATCTGGTCGCAAGCGAACTCCTTTTCCTCGCTTTCTCATCATCAAAAAATGCGTTTCTCGTCCAAAAAAGGGCAACTAAGACGACCCTAATTCCTAATCCTAAATATTCTCCTTTGCATTCTCTTGGATTTGCTCAATTCTCCATTCTCTGGGTCGCTTTTTCCTGCTCTTTTTCTGATCTTCTTACTCAACTTAGTCTAGACTCCAGTTACAACCGTGCTGTTCCAAATCATACCTTTGGCTATCAAGCGCAAAAAAATCTCCGCTTGGTGCGCGAAATAAACCAACATAGGCAGCACTTAACCCCGCTCTATTTCCCTCACAATTGTCCCGTAAAGTACGGTGCCGATAATAACTCAAGGCTGCATTATAGGCTTCATAGTTGGTGAACAATCGATAGGTGTAAATTGCATCTTGGGCGAAGATGCCTCATGAGCCGAATTAATGTGAGACCAGCAATGTTGCGCTATACGGATGCGAGATTGGGCTGTCTATGTGAAGCGGGCTTTTCATTCGAGATGGTTGATCGAGCTTGGAATGCGATCGATAGTCACATCTATGGATTTACGCTTCAAAGAGACTGCCAAGAAGATTGTGTAAAGTCTAGGAACTAGATATGGAGACGATCCTCAAAGAGAATAGCAAATTGATTAAGAGCAGGTTTCCAATCACGAATTGGCATCGTCCATTTTTTCGAGATATTCCACATCGCCAAATAGACTAGTTTGAAAGCAGCCTCATCAGAGGGAAAAATCTGTTGAGACTTAATCAACTTGCGTAAACTGCTATTCATCGACTTAATGGCATTGCTGGTATAAATCGCCCTGCGAATCTCATTTGGGAAAGCAAAGAAGGGGATAATGTTCGCCCAATGACTTTGCCGAGATTTGGAGATCGACGGATATTGCTTGTCCCATTTTTCAGCAAACAACTCAAGGTTAAACTCAGCCTCCGATTCAGTGGCGGCGCTATAAATAGCCTTGAGGTCGGCTCAAACCTGCTTGCGTTGTTGCCAAGGTACAAAAGCGACCGAGTTTCTGACCATGTGGACAATGCATAACTGCACCTGAGTTTTCGGAAATACCGTCTCAATGGCATTGGGGAAGACAGTTAAACCATCAACACAAGCAATCAAAATATCTTTGACTCTACGGTTGTGAATTTCGGTGAGTACTGGCAACCAGAATTTCGCTCCCTCATTTGGGGAAATCCACATACCCAGTAATTCCTTGTATCCATCCATGTTTACCGCCAAGGCAAAGTACAGGAACTTATTAACTACCCTGCCATTGTCTCGAACTTTGATCACCAGACAGTCTAGAAATACTATCGGATAAACTGCTTCAAGGGGACGTTTTTGCCATTGCTTTACTTCATCAATCACTGCATCAGTGACATTGGAGATGAGGGTGGGTGATACTTGGGCACCATACATTTCTTGCAACTGGGTTTGAATATCCCTGACGCTCATCCCTCGTGCATACAGGGCGATGATCTTTGCATCTAATCCTGACAAACGGCTTTGTCCTTTCTTTACCATCTGCGATTCAAACTCACCTTGGCGATCACAGGGGATGGTTAGCTCTGCTACTCCAAAGTCTCCTTGGATAGTTTTTTGGCTATAGCCGTTGCGACTGTTAGTTTGTCCTTCTGGTCTGGGTTCATGCCTTCCATAGCCCAGATGTGTGGATAGTTCTGCTTCTAATGCTCGTTCCACCAACGCGGTCGTCAGTTGCTTCAAGATTCCTCCTTTTCCGAATAAGTCGGGTGGAGTTTTACATTCTTGCAGCAATTCATCTAGCAATTCTTTGCGTATATTCATCTGTTTTGGTGGTGGTAATTGTGTGTCTAGATTGTCTCTCTGTATATATCCCAGACTTTACACTCTCTATTGTTGATTCCCAAGCCACTAAAAATACTTGTAATGCTAGTGTTGAGTCCAAAGGTTTTTGCTCTTACAAAGCAACCAACGGTATTAAAAGACATTTAGCCATTGATTCACTGGGATTTCCGTTTTTTACCCACTGCACTAAAGCTAGTGTATCTGATAACCAAGGATTGATTGAGATGTTTGAGCAAAACATTGCTTACTTCAAATCAAAGCCTGTCAACATTCCTAAGATTACAGTAATGGTTGAACATGGATATAATCCCTTGTACTTAACCAAACAACTAGAGACGATTTATTCTCAGATCATGACCAAGATTCGTTTCAAACTTGCACCGAAACTATCTAAGCAGGAGAAAAAAGCTCAAGGAGAATATGGATTTATGGTTATTCCGATGCGGTGGATTGTTGAGCGTTCTAATGCTTGGGTGGAAAGATGCCAGAGTCTTGTTAAAAACTTTGATAGAACTTTAGCCAACGCTAACACTAGACTCAAGATGTGCTCTGTCAGACTTATGCTTAAGCGTCTTGCTAAACCTTCCTAAGATATCAAATGGGTTCTATATGTTCTGACCGACACTTTGGACATTTCATCTCTCTTTTTAACTCATACTTAATTATGCAACGCCATAGAAGATTTAATTAATGAACTTTGTGATGATTTTGAAGTGACAGTGCGTAATTGATAATTCATGATTCTCTACTCAATAAATCGGATGAACTTGACTTTGGGGTTTTCCAGCTTTTGATACTTAGATGCCCTTGCCTCAATATCCTGTAACTGCCCGATCGCTAATCCGCATGGTCTACCATATTTTGCTTTAACGCGATCGCTAGCAATATTAAGAGCAATTCGCGCAGATTCTACAAACTCATCTAATTTGTATTCAACATCAGGAGCAAAATATTCTTTGACGATCAACGATGGAGAATAGCAAGTTTGTTCGGAACCATCGGGCCAGCTAATTTGGAAATTGATTTGAGGCATGGATTTGGATGATTGGTAATTGGTGACTAGTGATTAATTTATAACGTTCTGCGATCGAACAGATTCTATAAAAGAAGTTTTTGATATTCGTGAAGATGCATTTTTGCCGATTGCTCCCAAAGATAATCAGTCAAAATACACCGACTGGCATGGATTAAGGAATTTGTAAAATCACTATTGTTAATTGATCGCATGGCTTGGGCGATCGCTTCCACAGTAGCAGGATCGACTAATAAGGCTTGTGTAGATGTTAAGAACTCAGTAAAAGGTAAAATATTTGAGGTGATGATCGGTAAACCTGAAGCGATCGCTTCAAAAATTACTAATCCCCAACCTTCCTTGATTGAGGGGAATACAAATACATCAGCACAACGATAAATCGTACATATTTCTACATTGGATAGTACGCCCGTAATCACAACCGATTTACCAATATCAATCCCTAATTCTTGAGCTGTATTCAAAAAGTTATCGCGATAATCTTGGTAATCGAAGAGCGTGGAACCACCTGCGATCGCTAACTGAGCATTAGGAAAATCTGTTAATACCTGCGAGAATGCTTTTAAGAGATTAACAGAATTTTTCCTTGGTTCAATGCCGCCCACCGTCAGATAAATTGGCGATCCAGTTAGCCCGAATCGTTCCTTGAGTGACTGCTCAGAACCATCTTTGCGATCGGAAAATCTGCTTACATTAATACCATTTATGACTCGCGGTGCATGAATTTGATAATCTTTTTGAATCTGCTGCTGCCAACTATCACTCACACATAGACATAGCGAAGCTTCGCGAATGGAACGATCCTGACAATCGCGTAAGTATGGGCTATTGTAGTCTTCAATATGGTGAATTGTGCGGATAAAGTGGGAGATGATTTGTTGCGATCGCACAATAGCTAGAGCATTGGCACTGATGCAGTCTTGAGCATGGTAAATGTCATAATCCAATTGCGGATTTTGCAAATTATCGATGAGATAATTTGCAAATTCTTGAATGCGTTGCTTAATCAATAAATCAATCTCTTTTGGCGCATCCCTAGCAGGAATCGGGAGAAACTCACAGGATAAATGGCGATCAAAGCCTGCTCCATCTTTGTCTAAAGCAAAAATACAAACCTTATGTCCTAAAGCCTGTAATGCTTCGGCTAGTTCTAAAGTATGGATGACACTGCCTCTAGGCTTGGTGGAGTAAGTAAATAGAGCGATGCGGAGCGATTGATTCATTTAGGAAAACCTGCTAGAAAATCCAGTTAAAGCATCGTGCTCAAAATCCCAAAATAAACATGATTCACCTTGCAATCGCAATATCAACTGAGTATTTGCTTGTACTTCCCCAACTACCGCACAGACCAAATCCTGTTGCTCAAATTCTGCTTGCACATTCGCTAAATGTTCAGGACGGATGCTCAGGAGAAATCCGTAACTAGGAAATGAAGTTAACCATTTTTCGAGAGAAAGTGAATCAGGGCAGGGAACGCGATCGAGATCGAGAATTGCGCCACATTCGGAGGTTTCTAAGAGCATCAGCAATGTGCCAACAAGTCCGCCCATGCTGATATCCTTGCCTGCATCACACCAACCATTCGCCGCTAGTCTTGGCAAGATTGCTAGATTTTGGCGCAATCGCTCAGGCTCGGCGGTGGTGGCAGCATTCCAAAAGGCATAATCGGGATGGCATTGCCCGCGAAAATCCGTTGCGATTAATAATAAATCGTTGGGCTGAGCCTTAAAACTGGAGATCAGATGGTGAGCGCGTCCTAAAATAGCCACAGATAAAGCATTGTAAACACTATGACAATTCGTATGACCGCCAACTATTGGAACTTGATAGGCAAGAGATGCGGCTTGCATTCCTTCCCATATTGGTGCTGTCTGTTCGCGGGTTTGACTCCAAATGCTATCGACAACGGCGATCGGCACACCTCCCATCGCGTAGATATCACTCACATTTACCATCACAGCACACCAACCCGCAAACCAAGGGTCGGTTTCAATTAGTTGGGGTAGCATTCCCTCAGAAGCTAATAGTAAATAGCCATCGCTATCGGGAATCGCTGCACAGTCATCACCGATTAATACCCGATCGCTTTGCCATTGTTCGAGTTGCCATGCTTGATATAGCGCCTTTGCCGCCGTTTGAATATCTTGCTTTTGTGGCAAACTAAGCGATCGCTGCAATCTTGTTACCAGTTCTGAAAGCATTGTAGTCCTAATAAAATATGGATAAGAATAGGCGGCTCGAAGCGCCGCCTATTCTTACTAAGATACCTTGTGACTTTGCCAAAGGAGACTGGGGCATAGCTCGATCGCCGCAGGATAGAAGTTAAGATCGGCTTCCATTAAGTGATGAGGGCGATCGCAAATTGTGATCTCGTTTAGAGATTCCCAATGTAGACGTTGGAAAAAGCGCACGTTCTGTAATTGCACTGTCGCCAAAAAGCGATCGCATCCCCAAGTATTTGCTGTGGTGACAGCCTTATGGATCAATCCTTTGCCAATCTGCCAACCGCGACGAAATTCTGGATGAGTTCCCAATCTGCCGCCATACCAAAGTCGAGGCTGGGTTTCGTAAATCCTAACCACACCGACAACGCGATCGCTAGCGGTTTCTATGGCAACAATGGGATAGGCAGTTTTATCGATATCATCAAGATCGTCTTCTTCAAATACATCCTGCTCTTCCACAAAGATCGCCCTTCTTAAATCGAAGTAATCTTTTATTTCTTTAGGAGAGGTGGCAAGTTTAAAAATATAAGGTTGTGACATATTCTTCTTTCTATAATTTTTCAAAAGTAGAAAGCGCCGAGCAAGCACCGCACTTACCGCAACCCGCTTTCATATCTGCCGAAGACATTCCTGCTTGCTTGAGCATTTGCCCAATCCGTTCATAGAGCGCAAACATAAACTCACTCTTGGGAGCAGGATGATTGGCTAAAGGTGTTCCAGAGATCGGCACAAAGGGAACCACAAAGGGATAAACACCACACTGAATCAGGCGATCGCTAATTTCCACTAGAGTCTCAAAACTATCGCCTAAGCCAGCTAGCAAATAGGTACTTACCTGTCCCCAACCAAATACTTTCACCGCCGCCGCAAACGCTTCAAAATAATATTCGATCGGTACTGATGCTTTACCTGCCATAATCCGCGATCGCACCTCTGGATCGGCTGCTTCCAAATGCATCCCTAAAGTATCAATTCCCGCCGCCTTCATCCTCTCAAACCAGATAAAATCATCGGGCGGTTCGCATTGCGCCTGAATTGGAATATCCACGCTTGCCTTAATTGCCTTAGCGCATTCAGTTAAATAAGCAGCACCGCGATCGCTAGTATTTGGTGTACCTGTAGTCATCACCAGATGCTTAACCCCATCAAGACGTACAGCAGCTTCGGCAACTTCCGCAAGTTGTGATGGAGTCTTTTTGGCGATCGTCCGCCCTGCTTCTAGGGATGCACCGATCGCACAAAATTGACAGGATGTTTCGGTGTTGTTGTAACGCATACAGGTTTGTAAAACCGTTGTGGCAAGCACATCACGGCTGTGCAACAAAGCAATTTTGCGATAGGGAATTCCATCCGCCGTCGTCAGACTGTAAAATTTAGGTTCCTGCGGAAAGGCGATCGGCATGATTTCCCTCCCATCGATTCGCAGTACTAGCTGATCGGTTTCTGGATCGATCGCTGCCGTATAGGGCGATCGCGACGATGAGTCAGTATAAATGGGAACCATTACCGTAGTGCCATCAATGGCGATCGCCTTATGATCGGAAGGTCCCGCACCGCCCTGACGACCCGCCACACCAATATTCGGTTCCACCCAACTCAATCCTTGAGTTTGAATATCTGTAATTAGTTGTTGCTTATTCATCGGCTACATTTGGTAATTGATCGGGTAATTGGCTGGGTAATCGATTCTCCATAGCCGACCAAGGCTGGGAATTGAGATGCAATTGCAGGAGATCGGGACGAGAATAGTGACCAACCGAATCCATCATCCGCTTACGCTTGGTGATCAGCGAAAAATCAAGATCGGCGATCGCCATACCCTCACCTTCCGTAATTGGTGGACAGAGATGATTGCCCTCTGGACCAATAATGGCGGTATTACAACCACCACTCAGTACTTTTTGTAACTTTTCGTCAGTAGTAATCTGAGCGACCTGCTCAGGTGAAAGCCAACCTGTGGAATTCACGACAAAGCAACCCGCTTCCAAAGCATGATGGCGAATTGTCACTTCGATCTGATCGGCAAAAATCTGTCCAACCATCGAACCTGGGAACTGAGCGCAATGGATTTGTTCATGTTGGGACATCAGTGCATATCTTGCTAAAGGATTGTAATGCTCCCAACAAGCCAAAGCGCCAAGTTTTCCCACCGCACTATACACCACAGTTAGCCCTGCGCCATCGCCTTGTCCCCAAACCATACGTTCGTGATAGGTTGGCGTAATTTTGCGCCGCTTTAACAACAAAGTGCCATCGGCATCAAAAATTAGCTGCGTATTGTACAGCGAACCGCGATCGCGTTCATTTATCCCCAACACCACTACGATTCCATAGGTTTTGGCTGCATTGCTGACAGCCTCAGTCACAGGACTCGGCACTGTCACCGCTTCCTCGTAAAGACGCATATGTTCTTTGCCCATTAATACTGGCGGCTGCACAAACGAAAAATAGGGATAGTAAGGGATAAATGTTTCTGGAAAAACAACCAGTTGAGCGCCTTCTTTTGCAGCTTTGTCGATCGCATTTAAAACCTTCTCAGTAGTTCCATCTCGACTAAATAAAACGGGACTAATTTGAACGGCAGCAGCTCTAACTATTCGCGAATAATCCATGTTTACAATGTCCAAGTGTCCAAAATAAAGGCATTGTCCTTGCGGTGGAGCAGAATAATATCGAGAACATCTAAGGGACTAATTGGACGAATTCCGGGAATGAGAGAAGGTTCACCATGTCCGTAAAGAGCTTGAAGAGCAAAACGGCAAGCATAGACCTTGCCACCTTCTTGCATAAATTTGGTGATTTGATCGTTAAAGTTTTGATGTCCGGGGAAAGCAGCATCGCCGAGCTTAGGAAATCCGCGTTGAACACCAAGAGTTACACCTGGTCCATAGAGTAAAATTGAAGTCTCAAATCCCTTGCGTTGCAGTCTTGTGGCTTGCAAAAGATTTACAAATCCAATGGAACCTTCAAAAGCAACGGTATGGAATGTTACCAAAGCCTTTTCGCCAGCATCGGCTTTGACATCAGGAAATACTTTTTCTTCATAATCAACAAAGAAATCACCAGTTTGATGAGCGGGTGCAGTTACTTCAGGCATTGTTTTCTCTTACTTATTGGTAGTTTATTGGAAATTTGTTTGGAAGCTTGTATCAGTAATAGGGTTTGGCAAGTTAGGGGTTTGTCAAATTGGATACAAAAGAGTGAAGTCTGTCTGTATGACTAGGCAAGGCGATCGCTAAGTTAAAAATCAGAGTAAATTGACTCGTTTACCTATCGATTTCGATAGGTAGCTTAACATCCCAAAAACTACCCCACAGCTTTTGGGATGTTACTCCCTTCCCAGCCAAGAATTAGCGTTGCGGAGCCTCGCGCCGCAACGCTAATTCTTGGTTTTTAATGTCTATTTTGATAGTGGGAAGGGAGTAAGACTTTTTCATGAGCCAAGCAGAAATTCATTAACGATCTTCCAATCTTCGCTACTAGCTCTCCTAACATTTTGTTTTGAGGCAATGCGATCGCCTAAATAACTTGCATCCCTCGCTACACCTGAGAATCTCGCTGAACCCCATGTGTAGAGCCAAGGTAACCCTAAAAAATAAAAACCGCTTACTTCCGTGACCCCGCGCTGATGACCGGGATAACCCTTACCGTCAAAAACAGGAATTTCAATCCAATTAAAATCAGCATAAAAGCCCGTACACCAAACCACAGCGCTAATATTTGCCTGCTCGTAATCTATGGCTACATCTTCTTCAGGAGGTTGCCAAACAGGTTGATAGGGTGGATCGATGGGGGCTGCAATTTTATTTTTGCTAATGAATCCATCAATCGTTTTTTTGATGTTTTCCGCCACTGCATCGGCATTGTCGAGGTTTTTTGCGAGATCATCAGAAAACTCCAACTTGCGATCGCGGATAATCTTCAATCGACCATGAAGTTCCATTCCTTCTAAAGCAAATTGCCGTAGATCGATTTCTCGACCGCCATCGCGACCAGTCACATAGTGATTAGTATTGGCTCTAGCTTTCTCTTTTTGGGGATGATTCTCAATCGAGAGATCGTAGTAGCCCATTTGATCTAGCCATTCCACCACATCTTTGCCACGATAACGACGGGGCGATCGCGGCGCACTGCCGACACATAAATGCACTTTTCGACCCGCCAGATGCAAATCTTCGGCAATTTGGCAGCCTGACTGTCCAGTACCCACTACTAATACCGCACCTTCTGGTAATTGATCGGGATTTTTATATTCTGATGAATGAATCTGGGCGATGCTTTCGGGAAACTTCTCGGCAATTCTCGGCAACTTAGGGCGATGATATCCACCCACAGCGATAACGACCTGATCGGCGGTATAGTTGCCAATGTTTGTAGTGATTTCAAAAATATTTTGAGATTCACTTTTTTTAATCTTAGAGACTTCCACTCCTTCTTTAATCGGCGGATTAAAGGATTTTGCATAATTTTCAATATATTGAACGATGTCATCTTTAACCATAAATCCATTCGGATCACTGCCTGAGTAGGGATAGCCCAGCAATTGACATTGCCAATTTGGGGTGACTAAACAGAATGTATCCCAACGATATGTCTGCCATGAATGTCCAATCTGATGCTTTTCAAAAACTAAGTGATCAAGCCCCTTTTCTTTTAAGGCATAGCTCATACATAGCCCCGCCTGACCGCCACCGACAATGATGACTGGATAATGATTTGTCGTCATAGGTTCAATTCTACTTATTGGATTACTTTTCAGACTAAGTGGTTATTCTTAGGTGCTTTTGTATTAATAAATACGGAAGGTTCATGTCTAGTAATAACGCTAGGTGAGGTTATTTGCTCCATTGTTATAGGGCGATCGCCTAGTTGTGAAACTATTGAAATAGTCAGGTTATTGATTGTGCAACACATATCTATAAAATCCATCCCTGTATGATTGCTTGATAGAGTGCTTGGTAACGAGTGCGAGCTTTGAGCTTGATTAGCACATTATTTAAATGGAACTTAACGGTGCTTTCACTAATAATTAAATGATTGGCAATATCTCGATCGCGTAAACCCTGAACTAATAACCCTAAAATTTCTCGCTCTCGTTCTGACAATGGCGTTGGCAACTGAGATAAACCGCTTTGGTCTTGAAGAGAGGGCACAGTCTGAGTCTGGTTATAAGGAAGACTGATCAACAGTTGTAATACATTCTGTTCTAGTCCTATTTGACTCTCAAGTTGTCCACCCAAATAGGAAACCATCAAAGATACTAGTACTAATTGCGATCGCAACCAATGCTGATGCTCTTGTAAATCTCGGTTAGGTTCTACGACCATCGCTTCCAAGCTGATCCCATCTGCGTCATAGGTCAATCGACATTGCCGACATTCTGACCGAGCTAATACCTCACAAGCTTGCAAAAAAACCTGCGCGTGGGAAGAGGCGATTGCCTCTTCTGTGCCAATCAGGGTTAAGCGTAAGGGTTTTAAAATTGCGGCAAGTTGGTCTGATAGTGGAGTCTTTTCCCCATTGCCAGAAAAAGTAGATGATTGCTTTAGCTCCTGTTGATATTTCAAAGCCGCATCTAGGGCTATAGAGACTGTTGTGCAAAGTACTTGTAAAACTTCCAGAAATTCAGGTGTGAGTGCTGCATGACTAAAAGTAGCCAATACCCCAATCACGCGATCGCCTGCGATCAGTGGAAATCCTGCAAATCCCCGAATTTGATTAGCGATCGCCCATGCACGATCTTTAACCCAAGTTTCTTCAGCCAAATTATTGCTTAAAAAGGAAACTCGGTTATGAGCAATTTTTCCGACCTTATAAGCTCCCATTGGCACTCTGGCAAAGGAACCATCAATACGATCGTATAGCCCTGAAGATGCGACAAGCTTTAAATTTGCGCCATCAGGCTCCACTAGCCAAATACGAGCAAAAGCCGAGTTAAATAGCTCAACTAAACCCTTGGCTGTCTTACGGCTAATGATTTCTGGCTCTAGACATCCCGAAAAGTTTTGGGCGATCGTATTTGCTTTTTGTAAATCAAATAAAAGTCTTGAGGAGTCCGATAATTCTCCGATCTCCATAGCCATACAGACCACCAAGAAAAAGAAGAAAATAATTTATTAAAGCCATATTCTTTCTCTTTTCTTTGTATCGTCAACTACCGAGTGATCTAGATCACCTTACGCAGAAAATTTTAAGACCCTCACCCTACCCCTATTAAGGTGACATTTAGCGAAATTTGAATGAATAAAAGTAGGATTCGATTATAATCAGAGATAAAATCTAAAAACAATCACTAATAAGGAATAAAAAATGATAAGTGCAATTTTTGAAAGATTTGTGGAGGCGACCCCATTAACAGTGATGGTGAGGGCAATAATGGAAAGAAGCTTTGGGAGAGAGCCGGCACTGGTCAGTAAGTAGCCATGCAGAATTATTTACACATATCCGAACTAATGGGAAGATTCTAAGAATCACCATATCCGAACTAATTACTGTGAGACTAATTGAGCCACTT
>NZ_JACJQB010000057.1 GCF_014696385.1 Pseudanabaena mucicola FACHB-723 | reverse complement strand
CTAAAGAAGAGGGAATCGCAGAGACATAGAGCGCACATGCCCGCTTCAAAAAATGCGAGTAGAGAGAAAAATCTGCCCCATCCCCAGTCCATTTCCATATAACCGATCGCATAAATCTGGGCGAGTAGGTTAATGCCCGTAATCAAGACGATCGCCGCAATATTAATGTCGGAAAGCTGTAAATCGATAGCGAAATTTAGTCCACCGACGGTTAACCAAGGAAAAGATAATGATTGAGCTGGCTGTCCCCAAGCTGCCGTCAAAGCTGCGATCGCATGGAGCAATGAGCAGAAGGTCATGAAGATATTAATGTAGCCTGCTGGTCTTGGCCCCGTCTTGCGCGTAATGCTAGGGAACCAAATGATTGATAGCATTGCCCCTAGCAAGGAATAACAGGGAATCAGCCAGATGGTGTCCAGCCAGTTATTTATCATATAATTTCTATCTGTTTTTTGAAAACCATAATTAATACTCTATGAGTATCGCAGATATAAATCTAAATGCAAATAGAAACAATAATAGAAATTTGTCTATGATTATCATTGTAAGTAGCCCTATAAAAAGTAATTTTTATAGCTCTAGCCAGTGAGCTTAAATATAGAGTTGTGGCGCTATAGCGTTTTCTATACTGGCAAAGTGCAGACAAGGGGCTTAAGCCCCTTGTTAACATAGCTTGAACAAATCATATGTACTTCACTAAATTGGGAAATGCTATAAATGCCGCAACTATTAATATGCGTTAACCTAAAACTAGGTACAATTTCTTTCTATAGTCGCTAATAACTACTAATCGAATTAGCTTTGCTTTAACTTACGAGATAATGGCAAGATAATTTATTGACTTACTAAAATAGTTCTCAGACATTGCATTGACCTAGGGGGGATTGCATCCTGACTTCACTTTAATGGCTATCTTTCATCGGAATTCATTGTTTTCTAAAATTCCAATTAGCTATGTGCTGATTGTTCCTTTTGTGTTGCAAGTTGCTGGGGCAGTTGGTTTAGTTGGCTACTTATCCTATAAAAGTGGTCAACAAGCCATAGAAAATATTGCCAGTAAACTCTTAATCCAAACTTCAGCAAGGGTGAGCGATCGCCTTGATAGCTATTTAGAGACTCCACAGCAATTAGTATCAAGTAGTAATTTAGCCTTGACTCAAGGCAACCTTGATGTGGAAAACAAAGAACAAATTAGGAAGCATTTTTGGCAACAGATCCTCTTAAATCCATTACTTCCTGCGATTAGTTTTTGGAGTGAAGAAGGCAAAGTGGTTGGTTATGTTAGGGTGAAGTCTCAAGAATTGCAGAAGCTTGCGGAAAAAGCTACAGGGCGCAGCATTCCCCTTGATACGATCTTCTTTAATGAGACTCAAGAATATCGGCGGCTTTACTATTCCGTTGATGCAGAAGGTAAACCGAATCAATTGTTCTTAGAGTCTAAAGAAGACTTTCGTGTGACTCCTTGGTACATTGATGCTCAAAATATAGGCAAACAGACATGGACACCAATTAGTATGGCAAAGGTGCTGCCTTTGCTACAAATTGTCGCAGTTGCGCCTGTTTATGATGTCAGTGCCAAATTCAAAGGATTTTTGACTTCTAGCTATTTACTTGCCGATATCAGTCTATTTTTGAGCCAATTAAAATTTACGCCAACTGGACAAATATTTATTCTCGAACCATCGGGAGAACTGGTGGCAACCTCTGTCATCGATGAAGCATCGGGTTTGCAGAATCGCGGTGGTAAATTGGTGCGGATCTCAGCGATTGCTAGCCAAGATCATTTAACGCGAGTGGTATCTCAACGGCTGATCGATAAATTTGGGAGTTTTGCAAACCTTGATGCTCAGCAACTAAACATTGCTGTGGCAGGAGAGCGGCACTTTATCAAAACTTCACATTATCGAGATCGCTATGGTTTGAATTGGATCGTGGTGACGGTGGTTCCAGAGGCGGACTTTATTGGCGAAATTAAGGGCAATGGTTACCGTACTGCGATTTTATGCGTGATTACGTTATTGTTTTCTGTCGGGATTGGCATCTGGACATCTCGACGAATTTCGCGATCGCTATTTCAGCTTAGCAAGGCAACCAAAGACTTTGCGGATCAGCATCATGAGCAATCATTACCGCAGACTAGGATCAAGGAAGTGCAGCTTTTGACAGAATCGATGCAGCAAATGATGCACGCTCTCTGTGATGCCGATCAAATGCGCCTCAATTATCAACAGGATTTACAGCAGCAGGTTGCTGAAAAAACGGCAGATCTGATTGAAGCACAGCGTATTTCTAAGGTGGGCAGTTGGGAACTAGATGTATTAACTGGGCAGATCAAGTGGTCCGCAGAGCTATATAAGATTTTGGGGGTCGATGTCAATATGCCTCTTCCTAAATATCCCGATATATTTTCGCAGATTGTGCCTGAAGATCGAGACAAGCTACGTCATGCCATCGAGACTGCGATCGCAAATGGAACAGCCTACAGCTTGGAGTTTGGCAATTTTCGGGATAGCCAGTCGATCTGCTATCTTCTCAGCCGTGGCGAGCCACTATTTGATGAGCAGGGCAAAGTAATTAAACTACGGGGAACAGCTCAAGACATTAGCGAACGTCGCCAAATTGAAATGGCATTGCGACAGAGTGAAAAGGCTTTGCTAGAGGCACAAAGAGTAGCCCACATCGGTAGTTGGGAATTTGATATTGCCAGTCAGAAGATCACTTGGTCAAGGGAGCTATTTCTGATGTTTGGACTTGATCCCCATCAGCCTGAACCAGATTATGAGACCTATCTGCAATTGATCCATGTTGATGATCGAAAGATCCTCCAAAAGTCGATAGAACGGGCAATCGTTGAACATCAACCCTATAGAATTGATTACCGTGCTATTCAACCCGATGGTTCTCTTCGCTATCATGAGGGGCTTGCCGAAGTAGAGGTAAATCCACAGGGGCAGGTTGTGCGTCTATTTGGCACAAATTTGGATATCACTGAGCGCAAGCAACTAGAAAATACGTTAGCCACTGCTAAAATTGCGGCGGAACAGGCAACTCAAGCCAAGAGTGATTTTTTAGCTACCATGAGCCATGAAATTCGCACTCCGATGAATGGCGTGATTGGCATGACTCAGATTTTAGAAGATACGGAACTAAGTGATGAACAAAAAGAGTTAGTTAAGACCATTAAAGATAGTGGTGAAGCACTGTTAAGCATTATCAACGACATTCTTGATTTCTCTAAGGTTGAATCTGGAAAACTAGATATCGAATCACAGGAATTTGAAGTGGAAGATGTAGTTAGAGGTGTAGGGAGGGTACTTGAAAGTCAAGCCCAAGAAAAACAAATTACTTTACAATATAGGATTGCCCCTGATGTACCGCAAACCGTAATTTGCGATCGCAATCGGCTCCGTCAAGTTCTGTTCAATATCGTGGGCAATGCGGTGAAATTTACGCATCAAGGGCAGGTACTAATTGCAGTTACAGGTAAAGCGATTGCGCCGCAGGAAGCTTCAATTGATCCTGATCAGCCGCCGCAGTCATCATATCAACTTCAATTCACGATTACCGATACAGGTATCGGCATCCAAAGCGATCGCATTGCCCAATTGTTCCAACCGTTCACACAGGCAGATGCTTCCATTAGTCGTAAATATGGTGGTACTGGTTTAGGACTAGCCATTAGTAAGCGGATCATCGAACTGATGGGCGGCACGATTTGGGTAGAGAGTTTGGGAGAAGTAGCAGGAAATCCTCCTCTAGATTGGAAATCAACAAGACTCAACCAAGATTCTGCTCAGGATTCTATCCAAGGTTCGATATTTAACTTCACGATTACCGTAATCCCCAATTCTGAAAACACGCAACCTCAAGCAAGCACAAGCCCCAATCAAAATCTGATCAACAACAAACTTGCGGAGCAGATCCCCTTACGGATTCTACTCGTTGAAGATAATAGGGTCAATCAAATGGTTGCCAAAAAACTGCTTACTAAAATGGGATATCAACCTGACATTGTTAACAATGGATTAGAAGCAATTGATATAATTACGAAGCAGAATTATGATCTAGTTTTGATGGATATTCAAATGCCAGAAATGGATGGATTGACAGCAACTAGGATAATTCGCCAAGAGTTGATGATATGTAAACAGCAATTGCGAATTGTGGCGATGACAGCGAATGTGATGGCTGAAGATCGTCAGGCTTGTATTGATGCAGGTATGGATGATTACATTAGTAAACCAATTAGTATTTCAGAAGTTTCTCGCATCATTAATGTTGTCTTTCTCAAATGATTACAGCTATCAAGTATGCCGCGCAAAGCGCGTTATGCTCTCTATCCCAAATGTCCTGTTTTCACATAGATTAAACAACCTTTTTGGCTAAAGGGTGTATGCCGACTGCCGCTAGGATTGCGTAACCAAGTTCCCTTGGGATATGCGCCAAACTCATCTTCAAATACTCCATCAATCACAAAAATTTCTTCACCCCCCATGTGCCGATGCTGCTGAAACTGTGTGCCAGCCGCCCATTTTACGAGAGCAACATTTTCAGTTACATAGCTATGCAGTGGCATTACCTGCAAGCCTTTCACTAAGCCATTTACCCAAGGTGTATCCGCCGTTGCGATCGCAATTCTGGTTTGGTCATCGGGGTGCATTTGCCACAGTTTCACCAAAATTGTACAACCTGATTGACTAAAGGGTGTATGCGTTGAACCAACAGGATTACGAATATAACTCCCCACAGGATAGTCCCCATATTCATCCGAGAAAACCCCTTCTAAAACCAAAAATTCTTCACCGCCATCATGGGTATGCGCCGAGAAATGACTATTAGGAGCATAGCGAACGATGGAAGTTGCCCTTGCCACTTCTTCTCCATCCCTTTCGAGCATCCGCCGTTGCACGCCAAACATTGGTGAATCAACCCACTCAAGGGCTGTGCTATCCATCACAACGCGCTGACTAAAATCTGCATGGAGTTTCATAATTATCTATTTCTTGATGCCGCAACAATTGTCTCTATAGCAAACTAAAACCCAAGAAGCGAGTTGCAGCGCTTCGCGCCGCAACTCATCTTCTGGTTTTATGTCCTAAGCAAAACTTGCTTTGCTGTAATTTTCTAAGTTTATAGCAAAAATCAGAAAGGGGCGGCGCAAAGCGCCGCCCCTTTCTATCTTCTTAGCCCACTTTAGGAGCTGCAAACAGTAAGATTTTCTCCATTAATACAGGAAAAAGGCGATGACACCAGACAGCAAGATGACTCTGCCAACCAACAAGGATTTCGGGAGCCTCACGCTCTAAACCAGAGATTAAAGCTCGCGCCACTTGTTTAGGAGTCATCAGAGACACCCAGCGAAACCACTGTAAATCCTGAGCCATATCCGTATCTGTAAGTGATGGCAACAGAGCCGACACCTTAATGTTGTAAGCCGCCAATTCACCACGCAGAGCTTGTGTAAACCCGACAATTGCGAACTTAGTCGCAGAATAGGTAGCCATCGTGGGAGCAGCAACTTTACCCATCAGACTAGACACGTTGACGATACGACCATTGCGTTGCACCGCCATCCGCCTTGCCACCATTCGCGTGATTGCATACATACCCAACAAATTGACCTCGATTTCTGATTGCACATCTTCAAACCGAGAATGCAAAAAAGAAGATTGATGAGCCACACCAGCACAATTGATCAAAATATCAATTGGACCAAAATCGCGCCATACTTTTGCGATCGCAATGTTAACTTCAATTGTCTGCGAAAGATCCAAAGGCAAAGTCACCGCTTGAATCCCGAAATCTTCTAATTCCGAAGCTACCAGATGTAAGCGATCGTGATCCCTTGCCACTAAAATCAAGCATTTTACACCTTGTTGAGCGAGTTCTAACGCAATCGCTCGGCCAATACCACGCGAGGCTCCCGTAATGAGAACCGTTTTATCACGAACATTCATACAAACCTCCACTACTGAGGTTTCACTATTGGGGATCGATGTAGATTACCTAGCCTAGATCACTAGATCAGATTCCTACATAGATAACCTAGTGAAACAAAAAACAATTCTTGAGCAGACAGCCGATGACTAAACTTTTATATGTGTTGATTTTTTAAAAAGTTTGTTTAGTCAAAGGATGTCGAAGTCCTTTCTAGTTACTATGCTGAGCGCGATTCAGCACCAGCAATCAAGTTGATCCTTAGTTCTGTCATGACGTTACCTCCATTGGCAATCGTGGACTGTGAAGAGATAAAGGAAAATTGAAACAGATTTGTAACATGGCTATGACAGTACATCTGTTTTCTAAATATGTAAAGTATTATTAACGACACTTGAGAAGTAATTTAGAAGAATCACCCGTATGGGTTAATTCTAGAGAGAGATAAATGCCAATGATTTCAGAGTAGAAGTCGCTAAAACCTGTGGCACACGCTGTGCGTGCGCCACAGGTTTTAGTTATGTCTAGTTACTTACTGGTGTTACGCGGAATGAAGATTTCCCTCACCCCCCAGCCCCCTCTCCCAGAGAGGAGAGGGGGAGCAAAATTCAGAAAAGTCTTGTTCCCCTCTCCTCTCTGGGAGAGGGGCTAGGGGTGAGGGTTGTAGTTACTTACTGAAATTGGGATAGAAACTCTAACATCAACTCCTCTTCCGACATTTGTTGTTGCCTCAGAAATTCAGGGCCCCTCAAAAAATCCTTAATCGTAATGCGTCGATCGCGAAAATCGACAACAAATTGATGCATTTGTTCAATAGTTGCAATCTGAGATTCAACCTCACGCAAAGCTTCTCCAATAGGATCGCCGCCATACTTAGTCATCTTCTTAAACACCGCAGTCATTTCCCCTTGCTGTGTCTTTTTGGTGAGTTTAAGCTGTCGCTTTAAAGTTTCCAGTTGTTCCTTGAGATAAGTATTCTCTGCTTCTACTTTGGCACAATGTCGCGTCAAATCATCAGAACTATCACGATCAATGATTAAGCCCAATTCTTGCTGCTTTTCAATTGCTAAAAGTCTTGCCAAATCACCATTTTGATACGCGAGATTAATTTCTTTCATAATCTCCGTACAATATTCTTTCTCTGCTTCATCAGTCACCTTATCAGGATGAAAACTATCAGCCAAACGCAAAAAAAGTTGACGGATCTTTTTCAACTCATCACGGTCAGGCTTAGGGATATCTTCTACAATTTGCTGATGCGAATGTCCTTTATAGCTGTCCCAATTAGGCTCGTCGTCATCATCATAATCTTCTTCAGACAGGTCTAAATCCATTGATAAATGTTTAGGACTGATGACCCCATCAAACTGGAGATGATGGTAGACCGCTTCAATATCTTTACGGGACTTTTTACCCAGTTTTCTGCCAGTAAGAATTTCTTGAAAAACCGCATGAATTTGCTCATCCAGTTCCAACATTTTTTGTCGAAAAGGAGCGATACGTTGAGCAAGTTGAATCCCAACTTCTTTGATACTATCGTTGAGATTGTTTAGCTTAGTACGGCTAGACTCAATTTGTTTAATTAGTTTGCTGTTTTCCTTCTCCAAAAAATTGAGGCGGACGCGCAAATCTGAAAGCCCCAGATCATTATTAATGTTATTTGCAGAAATTTTAGATTTTCGAGCCATGGGAGATGCGTAGGAGAACTGCGCTAATATTCTAGTCTAAAAATTCTGGCTCCAATCCCATAGGCTAGAACTCCTTGCTAGTAGTCTCTTATGTAGCTGAAGAATTGCCCGAACATTGGTTCAACACACGATCTGCTTCTTCAGTACAACAACCACAGTGCTTACCCAATCGTGTTAATTCCGACAGCATGGCGACTGAGGACACCCCTTGGCTTGCAGCTTTTTGAATATCTTTTTCTGTAATCGCTTGACAAATACAAATGTACATCTGAGCTTTAGCCCTTTTCAAAAGTATGTAATATTAAATATAATTGCAGCTTATTGCAATTAATTATCATTATTGCTTACATTACCTCAATTAGTCAAGCTATACACTTTTCAATCAAGCAATCCTCTGTACTTGACCAGAAACGCTATATAGCTATTGTGAGTTTTGCTCAGCTCTGCTCAGTAAAGTATGATCAATACACTAATGTCACTTAATGCCACTAATTAGACTAGGACAGACCGCTATGCAAGGACATCTGGATGTAAAAAGTCAGTTAAATGAGGCTCTCAAGGCGCAACTGACCGCAATTAACCAATATTTTCTCCATGCCCGAATGTGTAAAAATTGGGGACTTAATCAGCTTAACGATCGCGAATATCGTTATTCCATCAAAGCGATGAAGCAAGCCGATGAACTGATTGAACGGGTGCTGTTTCTAGAAGGACTACCCAATTTACAAAGCTTAGGTAGTTTGCGAATTGGTGAGGACATCCCTGAATTGCTAGAATGCGATCGCACCTTGTGTACAGAAATTTTGAATGGATTGCGATCGGCAGTAGTAATTAGCGAGACCCAGCAAGATTATGTCAGCCGTGATTTGTTTACTAAACTCATCGAAGAAACCGAGGAACAAATTGATTGGCTAGAGTCTCAGCTTTGGTTAATTGAGAATTCAGGATTGCCAAATTTCTTGCAGTCAATGGTTTAGCGGTTAATGGTTTAGCGGTTAATGGTTTAGTTTTTGAGAATAGATGGTATTTGCCATCTATTGATTTTTTTGAAAATATAAATGAGAGAATTATGAAAGGTAGTGAGAAGGTTTTACAACAGTTGTCTAAGTTGTTGCGTGGTGAATTGGCAGCGCGAGATCAATATTTTACCCACTCACGTATCTATGCTGATTTGGGATTGACCAAGTTGTATGAGCGTATTAATCATGAAATGGCAGATGAAACTCAACATGCCTCTTGGTTAATTGAGCGGATTCTATTTTTGGAGGGTACGCCCGATTTGTCGCAGCAAGATGGTCTCAAAATTGGCAAAACTGTTCCAGAAATGCTAAAGAATGATTTGGATTTCGAGTATCAGGTGGTTGATGATCTCAAGGAAGCAATCGCTGTGTGTGAAAGCGAACGCGATTATCAAAGTCGTGATATTTTGCTCAAGATCCTCATCGACACAGAGCAGGATCATGCCTATTGGTTGGAAAAACAGCTAAAACTAATCGATCAACTCGGCTTACCGAACTATTTACAGTCACAAGCATAAATAGGCTGAGCTTCAACTGAGCGCAAAGAAATAGAGGTGCGTGGCGAAGCCACGCACCTCTATTTCTTGACTGGGAAGGGATTAGCTACTTACAGTAAAAATAGTTTGTGAGGATCTAGGTAAACTGACCAAGGTTGTGAATAGTTCTTTAAAGTATGCCATTTTTCTTTAAATACCTCGGCTTGTAAATGGTAATCCCAACTATGGTCAGGAGGATGATTTAATTTCAGGTATAGAGTCATACGGTGCGGGGTTTCGGTGGTGCGAACTAGCCAACATGGGAGAGTATTTGCTGAATCATGATGGTGATAACTCTCTAAAAATTGCAGATGGTGTGCGCGAATACCGACATGAGTTGGCAAACTTGCAGCATCGACATTAACTTGAAGCTGACATTCCCAGTCGATCGCTTCGACATAATCAGACCTAATTAGGTGAAGCCTAGAAAAATTTTTACAGCCTGTGATCTTTGCTGTTGCTAAGTTGACAGGATTTTCTAGCACCTCTAACTTTTCCCCATACCGCATGACTTGCCCATGATCTAAAACCAACAGATTTTCACAAATGCGATATGCCTCATCGATGTTATGCGTAACCAATAGCGTAATTCCCTGATAGTTGCTCAATGTCGAAATTAGCTCCCGTTCCATTTGACTGCGAAGGTGAGTATCGAGAGCCGAAAATGGCTCGTCCAGCAAGAGCAGATCGGGCTGACTGACTAATGCTCTGGCGAGGGCAACCCTCTGCTGCTGCCCCCCAGAAAGCTGATGGGGATAGCGATCGCCATATCCCTGTAGCTCTATGCTATGGAGTTGCGCCGATATTTTTTGTCTGATTTGTAAGGCTGTTAAACCTTTTGATAAGCCAAAAGCAATATTTTGAGCAACGGTTAAATGCGGAAAAAGTGCATAGTTTTGAAATAGGAAACCGATTTTGCGATCGCAACTAGGCAAATTAATATTTTTGGCACTATCAAATAAAACCTTGCCATGAATCATAATTCGCCCATTTGTTGGAGTTTCCATTCCTGCGATGCACTTCAACAGCATACTTTTTCCTGTTCCTGATGCGCCTAAAATCCCGATAGAGTTACCGATAGATTTATCAGCGCAGTGCAAAGCAATTTGCAAGTCAAATTCAGACAATTGCTTCTCAATATCGATTACTAAACCTTCTTGATAATTCGTAATTCGCAATTCGTAATTTGAAGGCATTTTTTCCTTTTTCCTTCTTCCTTTTTCCTTACTTTGCGCTCTCTTGCTTGACCAGAGATGAGCAATTGCGATCGCAGAAAAAGACATTGATAAAATAATCGCTGTCCATAACCAAGCTTCTTGATTTGCACCCGCTTCGACAGCAGCATAAATAGCGAGGGGAATCGTGGTGGTTTGCTTAGGGATATTCCCTGCTAGCATCAAAGTTGCGCCAAACTCACCTAAACCTCTAGCAAAGGCAAGCATCGCTCCTGCTAAAACTCCCGGAAAGGCAAGAGGTAATGCTATTTGCCAAAAGACTCGCAGTTCAGAAGCACCAAGAGTTTTCGCCGCCCGCAGTAAATTCCCATCTACCTGTTCAAATGCTCCTTGAGCAGTTTTATACATTAAAGGAAAAGTGACAACTACTGCGGCAATTACGCCTGCATACCAAGTAAAGATAATATTGAAACGGAAGAGTTGTAAAAATTTGCCTAACCAACCATATTGTCCAAATAATTGCAGTAATAGAAAACCGATCACTGTAGGCGGTAACACCAGTGGCGCAAGGAAAATACCATCTATTATCGTTTTCCATTTACCGCGATATTCCAGTAATCCATAAGCTGCCGTAACCCCTAAACAGAACGTAAAAAAGATAGCAGTAATCGCCACCTTGAGGGATATCCAAAATGGAGAGAAATCAAAGAGTCTGAAATCCATATTTCTCGAAAATAGCCTTCGCTGGTTCGCTGGATAAAAATTCTAAATAGGATTTAGCTATTGATTGATTAATGCTTTTTTGTAAAATTGCGATCGCATAGACAATCGGCTGGTGAAGTTTAGCATCAATAACCTGTACTACTTTAACTTTAGGAGAATTTTTCGCATCGGTGGCGTAGACAATTCCTGCCTGAGCATTGCCCGACTCCACAAATTGCAACACTTGGCGCACATTATTTCCTAAAACGAATTTGGGTTGCAAATCTTGCCATAACTCTAATTTAGTTAAAGCTTGCTCAGTATATTCACCCACAGGAACGCTGCGGGGATCACCGATCGCAATTCGTTCGTTTACCTTAGCTAAGTCTTGCAAGTTCATTACATGATCTTGATCTTTAGGCACAATTAATACAAGACGATTACTTAATAAATTGCGACGAGTATCGGCAACGATGAACCCTTTTTGCTGCAATTCATCCATTTGTTTGGCAGCAGCAGCAATAAAGATATCTACAGGAGCGCCATTGATAATTTGCTGCTGCAAATTACCTGAACCCCCAAAATTATTACGGATTATGACATTAGGATTTACTTGGCTATACAGAGACGTAATTTCATCCAAGGTCTCTTTGAGGCTTGCGGCTGCGGAAACGGTTAATTCAAGATGATCTTGTCTAATTTCAGGAGTCAAAAAACTGCATCCTGCGATCGCAAATAGGGTCACAACTATTACCGCAAGAAAACTAATAACTTCGGTCGGCTTAACCATACACTTACTCAGCAATATTGGGATCAACAAATTGCTGGGCAATTGCTCGAAATTCCTGATTAATCTCCATAAAGGCATCAACAATATCGGGATCAAAGTGTGAATTCTTGCCCTCCATAATGATCGAGACTGCCTGTTCGTGAGACATCGGGGCTTTGTACACGCGCCGACTGATCAATGCATCATAGACATCTGCCAATGCCATTAATCTGGCAGAAATGGGAATAGCATCCCCTGCTAGCCCTTCGGGATAGCCCGTACCGTTCCATTTCTCTTGATGGGAATAGGCAATTTCCTTAGCGATTTGCAGAAAAGTAACATTCATGCCGAGATTTCTTTCGGCTGAGGTAATTGCATCGCGCCCCAAAGTTGTATGGGTTTTCATAATCTCGAATTCTTCATAGGTTAATTTGTCGGGCTTGAGCAAAATGCGATCAGGGATGCCCACCTTACCAATGTCATGGAGTGGCGCAGACTTGTATAGCATATTGATGTGATTCTCAGTCAAAAAATGCTGAAAACGAGGATGATTTTTGAGATTTTCCGCTAGTATTCGCACATAATTTTGGGTGCGGCGAATATGGTTGCCTGTCTCGTTATCACGGGTTTCCGCAAGAGATGCCATCATCACAATCGTGACATCTTGAATGGCTTGGACTTCACGGGTTCGTTTAGCGACTTCCTGTTCCAGAAACGCATTTTGATCCCGCAGAAAATCTGCTGATGCCTTCAGCATGAGTTGGGTATTGACCCTAGCCATTAAAATCGCAGGGCTGACGGGTTTGGTGATATAGTCGGCGGCTCCTAGCTCTAGCCCTTTACGTTCATCTTCTATTTCTGATTTTGCAGTTAAAAAGATAATCGGAATATCTTTTGTTTGCGGGTTGGACTTGAGAAGTTCGCACACCTGATAACCGTCAAGGTCTGGCATCATGATATCGAGCAGAATTAAGTCTGGTGGGGAGTTAGACTGCGCGATATTTAATGCCTTTTCGCCATGGTTGGCGACCTTGACTCGGAAATTATCCTTGAGCAAGCCACTCATAAAAGTGAGATTGTCTGGCGTATCATCAACAACTAAAATAGTTGCTCTGGTGTTTTTGTCTTGTGAAGTATTCATAAATCCCCCTTCCATTGTCCTTCTATTAATTGGTATTTTTAATTTCTGAGAATTACTTTAGATCAACATTATTTATTTCAATGGTAAAAATTGAACCTTTAGGTTGATTGTCTGTTACGGTAATCGTACCGCCATGTCCTTCGATCGCAATTTTGCAAAAGGCTAGCCCCAAGCCCGTTTGTTTTACCCCCTTCATAAATGTCCCTATTTCATATTTCTCAAAAATGCTTTGCCGTAATTCCTCACTCACCCCTTCCCCTAGGTCGGCAAACATAACTCGGATTCCCTGTTCGTTAGGATATTCAATAGTTAGGGTGATTTCACTGTCTGCGGGGGCAAATTTAATGGCATTAGATATTAAATTATCGACAGCACGACGAAAGAGAACGGGATCAAGGTAAAAAGGGCTATGCGTGGGTTCAGGACTGATTAAGCGTAGGTGTAATTTTTTACGTTCCGCAATCTCTTGTAAATTTGCGATCGCAGATTCGCATAGTTCCCATACATTCGTATCTTTGCGATCGAGGACTAACTTATTGGCTTCTAGTTTGGCTTTAATCAATAAATCATCGACGAGAAATCGTAATTGCTTGCCACTCCTCAAGATCATTGATGAGTTTTTTTCAATTTTGGCAGGGGCAAGATTTGGATTACTTTCTAACATTTCTGCCAAGAGCAGAATATTAGAAATAGGATTGCGAAGGTCATGGACGATCATATTTACCATGTCTTCTCGAAATGTGAGTAGTTTTCGTAAATCATCGTAGGATGTCTTCAAATTTAGTTGGGTATTTACCCTAGCCAAGAGAATAGGCGGACTCACAGGTTTGGTAATGTAGTCTACTGCTCCTAACTCTAGCCCCTTGCGCTCATCTTCAATATCCGACTTGGCTGTCAAAAAAATGATGGGGACATCTTGGGTTTTCGGATCGGCTTTGAGGCGCTGACAGACCTCATAACCATCCATTTGCGGCATGATAATGTCTAATAAAATCAAGTCTGGAGGCGGTTCAGACTGCATAATATCCAAGGCTTTGATTCCACTATTGGCAATCTTCACTCGATACTTACTCTTGAGAATATCCGCAATCAAAGTAAGATTATCAGGCGTATCATCTACAACTAGTAGTGTTGATCGTTTACTTGACTCCTGTGAGCTATCCATAAATTGTTAGTTTCCCGCCACTTTGTCGGATGTTGTTTGTAAATTCTCCCTAGCCAATACTAGTGTTGTTTTGGCAGTATCAAAGTCAAAGGAATTGATGGCATCGGCGATCGCATTGTATTCATTGGGAAAAGCATTTCCGAATAAATCAGCATATTCCTGTAATAAATCTAGCGCCTCTGCATCATCTTCACTCAAAAGTGCAGATAATTTGTTACAAACTTTTTCCAACTCAGCAAAATCAATCTCCACCTTTTGCAATGGGGCTTCGGGTTGCAGTTGTTTAACTAGTTGCTCAATCAGGATCGTCAGAGGATACTGCACGCTTTCTAGTAGGTGATCGATTTGAGGGCGCGAAAATTGATTTTTGATCGCCGATTCTAGAGCTGCTGCCACCTGTTGAATCTCAGATGCGCCAATATTTCCTGCAACTCCCTTGAGGGTATGGGCAAGACGTTCGGCAAGTTTATAGTCATTTAGCTCTAGGGCTTGATGGCACTGAGTCACAAATTCCTTCTGCCCCACTATAAATTTACGCAGTATTGAGACATAGAGTGAGGATTTACCCATGACTCGCCGCAATCCCTCAACGGTGTTTAGTCCATCAATCACAGGAATTGCGATCGCATTTTCTGGTTGAGCAGATAATGCAGGAATAGATGCTTGCACCTCCGTCAGCTCTGTCCTTGGTCGGATCCATTTGAGCAAGGTTGCCCACAGCTCTTCAGGTTCAATGGGTTTAGCGACATGATCATTCATTCCTGCAACTATGCAGCGATCGCGATCGCTCTGCATCACATTCGCCGTCATCGCCACAATCGGCAGACTCTGATAATCAGGATTTTCACGGATCGCTAAGGTCGCTTCCACGCCATCCATTTCAGGCATTTGCATATCCATCAACACCAAGTCATACTTATTCGTTGTTACCTTCTCTACAGCCACTAAACCGTTTTCCGCGAGATCCACGACAAAACCAGCATCTTGCAATAGTTCCATCGCTACTTCCTGATTCATCTCGTTATCTTCGACTAACAGAATCCGCGCATTGCTAATCAATCTCAAACGCTCGAACAGATCACTCTGATGGTCATAGGCTGTAGTTGTCTGTTGTTCAATCGTGCCACCGAGTAAGTTCACCAAGCCATCAAACAAAACCGAAGTATTAACAGGCTTGATCAAAACATCAGCGATGCCGACTTCCTTAGCACTCTTAAATATTTCTTCTCTGCCATAGGCGGTCACCATCAAATAATGCGGTTGGTGATTTAAGGACATCTCTTTGATTTTCCTTGCGACTTCCAAACCATCCATCTGCGGCATTTGCCAATCAAGGAAAATAATTTCGTAAGGATGCTGCTGTACATCTGCCTGAGCCACTAGGGTTAGGGCTTCTGAGCCAGAGCCAGCAAGATCAACGGCAAACTTCATATATTCCAACAGGTCTTTCATCACCTGTCTGGCATTGTCATTGTCATCAACCACTAATACCCTCTTGCCCTGAAGGTCTTTGCTCAACACTAACCGCCGCGACGGTATGGTGCTTTTAGCTAAGCAGACGGTACTCCAAAAAGTGCTGCCCTTACCATATTCACTGTCAACACCCACTTCTCCCCCCATGAGCTGAGCGATGCGTTTACAGATTGCTAGACCTAGCCCAGTGCCGCCAAACTTGCGGGTCGTAGAAGTATCAGCTTGCTGGAAACTATTAAAAAGATTTCGCATCTGTTCTTCTGTTAAACCGATCCCCGTATCTTTGACCGCAAGATATAAAACAACATCTGTATCACGATATTCCTTGAGTCTGACAATAATCGAGATTTCGCCCTTGTCAGTGAATTTGACCGCATTATTGGCATAGTTGATCAGAATTTGTCCTAGTCGCAGAGGATCACCAACAAAATTGCGAGGTAAATCGCGATCGATATCAAACAGCAATTCCAAGCCTTTCAAAGCTGCTTTTTCCGAAATTAGCGTAGAAACATTGTCCAGCACTTTTTCCAAATCAAAATCAATATTCTCGATCACAAGTTTACCTGCTTCAATTTTGGAGAAATCGAGAATGTCATTAATCACACCGAGTAGGTGTTGACTGGAGATCTGAATCTTTTTGAGGTATTCATGCTGACGTGGATTCAAATCGGTTTTGAGCGCCAAATGGGTCATGCCGATCACCGCATTCATCGGTGTCCGAATTTCATGACTCATATTTGCCAAAAAGTCTGACTTCACCCGCGTTGTTTCCTCTGCAAGTTCCTTCGCCCGTCGCATTTCTGCTTCCGCCGCCTTGATTTTGCTAATGTCGGTTAACCATCCCAGTACCCCCTGTTCGCCTTCATATTCTGTGGTCATGAAGGTTGCCATCACATCGCGAATTTCGCCATTTGGACTATAAGTAGCTAAGCAAAATTAATTACATAAGTTGAACCAAAGTCTCGAAGAACTTTTTCAACATAAGAGACTAAACTTTCCCAAGATTCATATGCATTGAGTTCAATCCACTCATACTTCATGAAACGCCACAAAATTTCAATCAAGTTCAACTGGGGACTATAAGGGGGTAACTGGAAAATCTCAACTTGCTGGTTCTTCCACTGCTCTAATTTCTCTTGAATCATTTGACTGGTATGAATAGAGGCTTTATCCATAACAATCACTGTTGGCTTGGTAGATTGACGAGCAAAGTCATCGATACAAGCGAGAATGACTGCACTGGTGATACTGCGTTCAAAAACATAAGCAGATAAGTCATTGTTTCGATTCATCAAACCCACGACATTTAACCTCTTACTGCGTTGACTGGGTAAGCTTAAACCCGTCCCTTTCTCTTGCCAAGCATAGGGAA
>NZ_JACJQB010000056.1 GCF_014696385.1 Pseudanabaena mucicola FACHB-723 | reverse complement strand
TAGCACTTGTAATCCGCATGGGTAAAATACATGGGTACGGACTGGTTACGGCGCGGCAAATCGACAAGTTTTGACACAACCCTAACTCTCCTCGGTATAGCCGTGGCACTCGCCGCCCCTAGTTTTGGCTCACTAACTTTAAGATCCTGCTCATCGTACTCATCCCGATCATTTAGCAACCCCATCACATCCTTGATCAGGTTTTCCGCGTCAATCACGTCACGGCAGCTAACCTTGAATTCGTACCCAAGAGCCTTGTTAAAATACGACACCTTTCGATACCCAGTCCTAAATCTATAAAGTGGTGTGCCGAATGCTTGCCGTATATCCGTAGCGATCGCCCTAAGCGCCGCCGTCGAGGTGGGTATTTTTGACTCCCTAACTCGCAGACTTATCTGCATAGTTCTCGCTCTTTCCCTAGCTTCCGTACTTGCACTCGCCACATATTCCTGACGGAAATAGAGCGTGATTTGGGGAAGATATCCAACAGCGATATTGTAGGTAGACACAGGCACAGAGAAATATAAATCATTCACTCCATTAGCATCTTCGCAATACTGTTTAAAGAACTGCATAGCCTGAATGCAATACACCAAAGAGTCATTATCTTCCAACAGCAAAAGCCGCTTAGTGCTTGCCCTTGGCGTGTCCGATAAATCACCATCTGGAATATCCTTAAAGTATTCTCGAACCTGTCGATTATGCATCAAAACAATCGCTCTTTGGAGTCCTTCCGTTCTCTCTTTACTCATGATTTTTATTCCTCATCTTCCGCAGGTGCAGGGGCTAAAGTGATAGCTGTAATCTCAGTAGGAAGTTTCGCTTTTAGCGCCGCTCTTGCTTCCAAATCCGCAGTATTAAAGGCATTCGCTTTATCCCTCAATTCCTTACTATCTTCTCTCAATTGCTTGTAATCTTCCTTCACCGATACCGCGCTACTAGTAATAGAACTTAAATTGCTAGCAATATTTTCAGCACCCTCCAAAGTATCATTCAATCTTTCAAATCTATTTACGCGCCTCGCTCTAATCGTCTCATCCATTGCAGGGTATGCGTTTTCGCCAACTACTCCATCCTCTTTCAAAGAGTTCCCAATCTTAGAAACGTTTTCCATTCCATACTCTACAGCGCTAGAAATTGGGTCAATCATCGACTGAGTTGTGTTCACGACTGCCATAGCAGAATGATAAATAGTATTCGCTTTTTGCCAATTTAGAACCAGAGAAGTATAGTTTTCAACGCCCAAAACTGACACCAAAAACGATCTAAAGTTAGCACCGATAAAATCAGTAAATTGCACCTGTGAGCCTTCGGAATTAGTAAACCTTAAACCAGTCAGACTGATCACGTTATCAACCACACTACCCAAAGTCTCGCCGATATCCCTCGTCAACATCGCCGCGTTATGAATATTCGTAGCCAAATTCATCACCGCCAAACTGCGATCAATCACCGTGTTATTGAGGATATTTAATATCTTGCCTAGCGCAGTTTGTGCAAACGCGATAAACGGAGCCAAGATATTAGCCAAGTTATCCAGAACAGACTTAATCGGGTTAGTTGCCTCTGTCGTGGCTTGCTTCACACCCTCAAAACCACATTGATTAGGTTGCATTGATTGGCATACACCCTCTTTCGCATTGGCTTGCTGTGCCTGTGGCGAAGTGTTGTTGTTAATATTGTCAATCTTGGGTAGCGACGCATTCACAAAGGCATCACTACCAATCTTTAAAGCCGTAACCAGTGCAGTTAAACCCAATATTGATGCAATAGTCTGTCCAAAATTTCCGTCATTCGGGTTACTTGTAGTAGGGGTCGTCGGTGTCGTATTTGGCGCTCTGTTGTCCACAGGTTGACTAGGTTGATTAGGTCTTACTTGGTTTGCAGTGTTGTAACTAGGTTGACTATTTGGCTCTACACGGTTAAATGATGGGGTAGTCCCACTGTTATACATTTCGTTAGTCATGCCATTGGCATAGGTCTGAGTAACTGGTGTTTGAGTAGCAGGGGTAGAGATAAATCCGCCCTGTGGTGGTCTAACTGGTCTTGAAGCTTGTGTAGGTTGACTAGTATTTTGCTGTTGTTCTTGGGGCTGGATCTGAGGGAATCCGTTGGGCTGACGCGACACAGGGGGCTGTGTCGGTTTACTGCCTACAGGATCAGGTGTAGGGATGGGATCTTTCTGCGGAAACGGTTTAACCGTAGGTTGCTTGAAAGGATCTACCCCTTTTTCTTCCCAAAGTTTTTTTGATTCCTCTAAAGCCTTGCCACCAACATTCACTGGCACATTTCCGTAATACCAATTATCAGGGCTAGGCGCAGGTGTCTGCGGTTTCTTGTTTGTATCAGTACCCTCTGTAGCAGACGGATCGCCGCCAGTATCTGGCTGATTATCTACTCTCTGAATCTCTATTATCTCAATCGTTTGCGCCGCTAGCGTTCCTAATGAGGGGAAACTGACCCCAAAAACACCGTTAATCGAATAACCGCGCGATAGATTTGGCTGTACCTCCCCAACACTAATACCAGTAATTGCGCCTGTAATTGAGTCAAACTGCCCCGCGTTAATCAGATTCCTCAGCCCAACATCGTCCCAAACATTTACCCCCGCACTCCAGCGCTGGAAACCATTAGGATAAGTAGCTTTTACATAAACAGCGTAGTCCACACCTGTCATTTGACCACCTGTGAACGGTGGCGACCCCCCGATTCTTTGCCCTGCATTGTCTACCCGTGAATTATCCCTTTGCTGCGCTTCTCTCTGCTGCTTATCCCTTAATGCTTTTTTCGTATTTTCGGGGTCTAAAAAAAATGGAAAGTTTGGCAATCTAGGCACTAGCCTCCCAGCCGTTGCCACGCTATTAGAGATTGCATTACCCGTGTTGCGAAACAAATCCGAGGCGCTACCCAACTGTGGTAATAGCTTGTCCTGTATTTTTTCGCGCCCCCTTGGTGTGGGTACTGACGAGCTTCTTCCTTGAGCCCGTGTAGGCGGCTGAGGTTGAGAAGGGGCAGTTCCAACCAACGGCATATAGGAATCACGTAATGAAGTACGTCTTGAGTCTGCCAATTGATCGCTTAGTGCGCCCGTCCCAGTAGATCGACCGTCCCATACAGGATTTTCAGGGGGATTTGATGGTCTATTTGTACTAAGGTTAGGGACTGTATCAAAGCCGCCTAATGGCTGTTGGCTGTAGTTGTCCGAGTAACCTCTATTCGCGTTATTGGTTAACGATTGATTTACGGAATCGGCTAGGACAACTCCACCTACAAGCAAGGCTACGCCGTTGGCGACTGATGGAGCTGCTAGGACTAGGGGCAATGGCATATTGTTACTCTCTAATTCGATATGGCTTAAAAATATTCAATGAATTGATCAGTGAATAGTTAAATCTGGTAATGAAATGAGTTCTAGGTGTAAGTAGCGAATAGCTCACCATAAAACTCGATCTCGCCTAAGGTTAGGAAAAGATCGCCACTACCACTATTTGCACCTGTTTGTCTCACTCTCAAATATCGGTATGAATCGACAGAGCTAACGGCAAAATTTGCGAATACATTCACGTTTGTTGCCCATCCGTTATTAGTTTGACTGTGAATAGCAGTCCATGTTGCAGCATTGAAACCCGATACAGTATTAGCGCTTACCGTGTTAGTCCCTTCCAACACCCATGATCTCAAGTGGCGATCATTGGTTGCAGAGCGACTTTGTAGGACATATCTATCGACTCTAATTCGCCTTGTAGCACCAAGATCGAAACCAAACCACGCATTCGCCTCATTATTTGAATGAAACTCTCCCGATGTATTTCGATCTGTTAATCGACTTACTAGGCTGTTTACACCATTAAAAATACTCGATTGCAAGCCTGTAATTTTACTTGTCTGAGGATTAGAGAAAGTAGTAGTTAATCCATCAGTACCAAGCCAATAAACTAAACCGTTAGTATCGCCATTACTGGAATATGAAAGATTTGCCAGAGATGTTAATCCGTTGATCCCGTTATACACTTCCCGAATCTTGATAGCAGATAACCATAAATCAGAACCAACAAAAACTAACTCAATTAAGCTATAAGGCTTTAAAATAATTCCGTTATTGATGCCAATCGATGTATCGGTAGTACCGTTTTTAATCTTTTGGCTAGCATTACCATGATTAACCCTAGTATCAAAATTACCGTTATACATTCTGACGTAATCACCCATAACAGGGTTATTCGGTAAAGTCAGAATTAAGCTTGCAGTATTAACAAAATAAGCTTTATTGACCTCTAGAGTCTGACTAGATGTGACTACGGTCAAGGCAGTATCGCCACTGGTATCAGGTATAGAGTCAACTTGATTTGCTAAATCATTCACCTGACTAGTGAGATTAGTAACGCTAGTAGCTAACCCTGTAACATTAGTATTTAATACTGCTAGATCGGCTGAATTGGCTTTACTCTCATCTACAGTGTCAAGTGCATCTAATTTTGTCTGCAAGCCTGTAATATCTGCGATCGTATGTGCATGTAAAACGCTTGCTTTGCCGTTTAACGCAGTTTGTAAACCGACAATATCGGCAATTGTAGTTGCGGCGGTGACTACACCATCATCTGATAATTCGACATTAGAAACATTAATTTCTAGCTCGTAAATTTCTTGTAAATAGGCTGTAGGAATAAATTTAAGGCTATCAGTTTGAGGGATGACAAAAAATAGCACTTCCTTAGCGCTGAATAATGGATATCGTTTTTCCGCGATGCCAGTGAATTGAATTAGATAGCCTAGAATCTGTCTGTTATCAGGGTATTCCAAAATGTCCAGACTGACGCTAATCAAATTACCTGTGAATGGCTCAGTAATATTGATTGCACCGTCTTCATGTAGGTGGACATCCTTGTGAATTTGTTGCCAAGTTAGTGCCATTTTTTTGATTATTTTTTGGTTGTCAATATCAGTCCACGGCTTAAAATCTTTCAGTGATTAATTCAGTGAAAATATTTAAGCCGTGCTTGCTTAGCTGTTGTAATTCGTGTTACCGACAGCGGTATTTTGCTCGATCGCATAAGTCCAAGGCTTGTCCGTACCCACCTCAAAATCACCTGATACCGCGATGAAATGAGTGAATCCCAGATAAAGAGTGCCATCGCTGCCAACAAACCTTTGATAGCTAGATTGCTTGACGGTGTTCCCCTCGACCAATGGCACATCTTTACCAGAATTGAGACGAGCAAAAAGAAGACTCGCCCAAAGCAACAGCCGCTCTAAGGTTGTCAGAGCGGCTGTTGGCACTAAGTTTTGGGTAGTTGTAGGTGATCCTGAAAAGATAATTGCAGACATAAATAAGTCCTGTAATGAGATTGATAGGCTCATTATAGGACTTATGTAGAGATATTAAGACTTAGAAAGAGAGTGTGTAGATATTTGAAGTAAGAGTGCGATTTTTGCCGTTATCGCAAGCATACTGAGTTATTTGCGGCGAGATGTAGCCATTATCGTAAGCAGAATGATTTATATGATGATGACATCTGGGTTCTAGTAAATTCGTAAGCATCATCTATCTGAACCTAATCATTCAAGATTAGGTTTTAGTTTGCATTTGACATTTCTCCTTAGTGTCGGATGTGCAAAAACAAAAGAAGAGATCGATTACCTAGTGCCAATCAAGATAGTAGTAAGGCGACTGGTAGTAAAAAAGTACAGTAGACTATTCATAATTGCTTAAGCCAGTTTCAGAGACTTCATTGTTAGATACATACAGCCAAGAGCAGATCGCCATTGTAGGCAGGGCTGTTGGTGATAGGTTAGTTGCGATACGAAACCATCACGGAAATAGACACATTGAGAAAGTAGATAGGAATTTTAGATATGGCTTTTGAACAAATCGAAGCATTTTTAAGGAAAATGCAGTCTGAACCTGAACTTAAAAACGAGGTGGTCGCAGCATCAACCGCAGATGATGTTGCGCGAATAGCACTAAAGCTTGGTTTTGAATTTTCAGGTGATGAATTATTGAGAATGTCAGGTAAGAAAGTTGGCAAGATTACTGTTAGAAAAACTGATATTCCTGGAGAGTACAACTAAATATTTTTTGAATACAACCTATTTCATACCCAAATCAGTAATGCCGTTATTTCTATTTAGTCTAATATTGAGATATCGAGTCTATAAATAGGTCTATATATAAGACTTGTAGTTTTAAGATTAGACAAAATAGGAACGCATTAAACCGATCGCATTTCTTGTAAGAACTTACCTCAAGTTTTTCTCTTTGCTTGATTAATCTGAGATATATTGGTCAAAATCGTCTGACCGAAATTCCTGATGAGTGACGAGCTAACTAAATTATTGTTGATAGACTGCGATCGCATTTTTCGGATGGGAATGCGTTCATGGCTAGCCCAATTTCCAGACTTGCAGGTGGTTGCCGAGGCAGAGACAACCACAGAAGCATTGAGAATTTTACAGGGGGACGTTGAGTTTAATCTGGTCATTCTCGATGTGAACTGGACTAACCAAAATTTTGCGATCGCAGAAAATAGCCGCACTGGGTTAGAACTTTGTCAGCGTTTACGCACTGAATATCCGCAATTACGAATTTTGGTATTGAGCGCGAGTCAATCACCTGAGCAGCTAGATATGTTGTTACAGATGGGAGTAAACGGCTATTGTTTTAAAGGGACTAACCCAGAACAACTGCTGACAGCAATTCGTACAGTTGCCGCAGGTAATCGCTATGTAAGCGATCGCAATTTGCTAAGTGTGAGTTCCGCACCCCAAACTCAAGCACCGATGAGCGTGGTCGAAATTATTCGGCGCAATTTTTATGTGTCGGGCTTGCAGCGTATTGATGATGCTTTTCATCAAGTGCAAGCAACCTTGACAAGTTCTAGGGATCAACAGATTCAAGATCGCCTTGCCAAGATGGTTTTGGCAGGTCAAGCCCGCGAATTACAGGCAGCAAGATGGCTGGTGGATCGCTTGTGGGGACAAAAAACGCCGCCCTTGATTTCATCGAATATACAAGAGGATGTTAGTCCTAACGTTGAGCAATTGCGATCGCAAAATCAGCCTGAAGATCAACCGCATCGTAATGTCCTTGCGGTGCAAGCTAGCCTATGGGATAAAACCGTAGCCAAGCTGCAATCTAGTTTAGTCAACCTCCATAAATATCCCTTAGAAATTGATGCTCTTAAAGATGACAAAAAACGTGAGCTTCTATATATAGCTCTGCGCCAAATCGAACAAAGCATTACCGAACTCAGATTTTCTCAGATTACCCCCTTGCAACTAGAATCAAAAATCACTGAGATTTTGAGGGGAATTTGGCAAGAAACGATTATTAATTTCTTTGGCAAATATTCTGTCATTGCAAATCTGGATGAACCTGATGCAGAGATTAATGTAGTTGATGTGTTGCTGGCAGACGTGGAGATAATTCAACGCGAATTTTTAGACAAGATTCCCCAAATCGATAATTTACTATCCCATTTATTATTTGAAACAGAGTTAATAATTAGTAATTCTAGTGCTGCGGTCGGGACATTAGAAGCAATGCAACGGAGTGAGATGATTTTAGATAATCTGGTCATTCAAATTGCCAATGCCACTATTCAACCACTTTTAAATAACTTTGCTAATGTCGAAGAAATTAAACAAAAGTTCTATCGCTATAATTTGCTGTCCACCCGCGAAATTGAACGGTTTCGCAATGACCTATCTTGGAAATATCGACTCGAAAAGTATATTGGTGAGCCACAATTAATTTTTGAAAGTCGGCATCTTTTATCAATACTGACCGAACGCGGCATTAAACGGGTCAGTATTTATGTGCCGCGCAATCAGGAACTACAGCAACTAGAGGGTGTGCAGCTGGCAGTTACCCTTGCCCTAGAGTTACAGGATGCGATCGCACCGCGCTTAAAATCTGCGATCGCATTTATCGGCAGTGGATTTGTGTATATCTTGACCAATGTAATTGGGCGTGGCATCGGTTTAATTGGGCGTGGTGTAGTACAGGGCATCGGCAACGCTTGGCAGGATAGGAACAAGTAGAAGATCTACAGCGTTAGACCGATGCCATGTCTATCTGTGCGATGATAATTTTAACCATCTTGCTGTTAGGTTTTGTTGACTGTGAATACTGTTCGTACTGTTTCTGATACTAAAAAAGATTTTTATTTGGCTTTCCCAAAGCCCATCAACCAAGTCTATCGACGAGTTGTTGATGAGCTATTGGTAGAAGTTCACCTCCTCAAAGTCAATCAAACATTTGTTTATGACTCAATTTTTGCCCTTGGTTTTGTGACAACCTTTGATCGCTTTACCGTGGGTTACAAACCTGAAACCGATCGCTTTGCCGTATTTCATGCCCTCTGCTCAGCGCTTCAGTTTGACTCCGATCGCATTCGTCAAGATGCCGCGACCCTCAGTGATTTAGCCAAACAATCGCCTAATGATATTAAAACTCTCCTCACCAACCTAGATGCGGGGATTAGTCTAGAACCTTTGTCTAGTCAATTACAAACAATTGCTCACAAAGAAAATTTCAAATATAGCCGCTTGTTGGGTGTTGGTCTCTATGCCTTGCTAGAAATTAGTGAGCCTGAGGCAATCGCTGATAATACCAAGCGAGAAGAGATCATCAAGTTAGTTGGTGAAACCCTAAAATTTGGTAGCGATCGCCTATTAAAAGATGTCGATCTTTACCGTTCCAATCTAGAAAAGATTGAACAAGCGCGTCAAATGATTGCTGACATGGTAGAAGCTGAACGTAAGAAGAGAGCATCTAAGGCTGCAGCAACCGTTGAAACAGAAGCTCCCGTTGAAACAACTGAAGCAACTTCTGAACAATCATAAAATCTAGGGCGACGCAACACGTCGCCCTAGATTTTAATGAATACTTTTATATGCTTTTTCGAGAGCTTCGACTAGAGGCGCAACTTGCAGTGGCTTGCTGATGTAGTCCTGCATTCCCAATTTCAAACAAAGGTCGCGATCCCCCGATAGAGCATTAGCTGTTAGAGCAATAATCCAAGGCTTTTGTGGAAACTCCGCAAAAATATTTTTAGTGGTGACAATACCATCCATTTCAGGCATATGGATATCCATCAGAATGACATCATAGCTCCGCTGCCGCAACAGCTCTAACACCTCATAGCCATTACTTGCAATATCTATGGCATAACCTAGCTTGGCAAGGAAACTAGTAGCTACTTTTTGATTAACTATATTATCCTCGGCTAGCAAAATTTTGAGGGGAAATTTAGCCGCGATCTGTTCATCAAAATGGGGTTTATTAGTTCGATTTGGAATATTACTAGAGTCAGAACGGCAGGCACAGAGATTAATAAGGGTCTTGTATATCTGCGATCGCTTAAGTAGACGACTCAAACAGACTATATTCGGATCAGATACCAAGTCACAACCAAAGGCTTGAGACAAGACAATAATTGGTAGATTGCTAGATTGCTTGCGAATTATCTTTAGCAGTTTACATTCATCCCCATCAACTTGTTCCTCACGTAAATCAGCATCTATGCCATCACCATGAAGACTCGCACTCAATAATGGCACATTGGGATTCACAATCATGGCATCAAAATGTTTTGGTGATGCCAACCATGCGATCGCTTGAGCATAAGAGTCAGTTGTCATTACTTCCATATTGAGAAGTTGAGCAAATATGACTAAACTTTCCGAAACAGTCTCATTATCCTCAAGAATTAGTAAGCTTAACCCTGCAAGACTGTGACTAAATTCGTTAAACACTCCCACATCAGCAACGGTAGTAGCAATCGTAAAGGAAAAAGTAGAGCCAACACCAACCGCACTCTCGACCGACATTGTGCCACCCATCAGTTCTGTTAAGCGATTGGATATCGCCAACCCTAACCCAGTGCCACCGTACTGGCGAGTCGTCGAAGAATCAACTTGGCTAAATGGTTTAAAGAGTCGGTCATAGCGTTCGTGAGGAATGCCGATACCTGTATCTTGCAATGCAAAGAGAATTTGACATTCTTGTTGCTGTGGATCACAGGTTTGGACAGAGATCCGCAAAGACACTTTACCTCTAGCTGTGAACTTAACTGCATTTCCCAAAAGATTGATCAGAATTTGGCGCAATCGAGTAGCATCACTGATAATCCATTCAGGCACATCCGCCTGCATACAGTAGGCGAGATCGATTGACTTGCTAGCTGCAACTGAAGTAAACATGTCTAGGCATTCTTCAACGCATTGCCGCAAATTTAAAGGCTGAAAATCGAGGTTAAATTTGCCCGATTCAATTTTGGAGAAGTCGAGAATATCATTGATGATGTTTAACAGATTGTCGCCGCTCGCTCGGATGATTTCCAGAAATTCTCTCTGTTCTGCGTCCAGTTCTGTGTCGAGTAAAAGACTAGACATACCGATGACTGCGTTCATGGGTGTGCGGATCTCATGGCTCATGGTTGCCAAAAATTCACTTTTAGCTCGATTTGCCGTTTGAGCAGATTCCATAGCCCGCAACATTTCCAGCTTTGCCTCTTGTCCCTCTAGGTGCATAGCGAGAGAAGATGCCGCAACTCGGAGTAAGCTAACTTCAGAATTATCCCGCAGTCGATCATACACATAGTCATGGAAGCTTAAAAAGCCCCAGAAATTTTGATGTACTTGGATGGGAATAATTAGAATTGAATATAGACCTTTGTCGGTGAGGATATATTTTTGATCTTCAGGAACACTAGATAGACATTCCTGAACAATTTCTCCACTGCGTAATCGATCTCGCCATTGGGAATGCAGGATAACTTGGATGAAACGTTCTCTTTCTAATGCAGTTGGTTGAGATTGACCTTCCTTAAACCAACTGGAATGTAGTTTCAAGTTAAAATCATATTCCAAATCTTCTTCCCAAACAAAGAGTTTAATGCTAGAGAAATCGGCGACATTGCCCAATAGCCCTAAAACATTTGTATAGTCGTGGTTACTAATGCCTGTTGACAGTAAGTGCTGCTGGACATCGACTAGCATCGCGAGATAGCTTTCCCGCTTTTTGAGTGCTACGGTGGCTAATTTGCGATCGGTGATGTCACTATTGATGCCAACTAGTCGAGTTACCTTGCCTTGATCATTCCATAAAGCCCTTGAGTGGCTTAAAATCCAGCGATAACTACCATCTTGACAGCGCATTCGGTATTCAATTTCACATCGGGGAATTTTTTGCTCAAAGTAGTCATTTTGCAACTGCAATACGCGATCAATATCATCAGGATGAATGACATCGAACCAATCAGCAATATTAAAATCATCATGACTAGGATTAGGATCCATGCCTAGCATTGTATACCAGCGTTCTGAACGAAATATTATGCCTGTCTCTATATCCCAGTCCCAAATACCATCATCGGCAGCTTGAATTGCCAGTTGCCAGCGTTCTTCACTTTTGAGAAGACTAGCACTGCGCTCTTGGACTCGTTCTTCTAGCTTGAGATTTGATTGTTGAATTTCACGAAACTTTTCTTGTAAAGCCAATGCCATAACTTGAAAGTTATAACCCAAGACATCGATTTCCTCTAGCTTAGTTGATTGCCAAGCAAAGTCTGACTCTACGGATAAATTTTGCTGTAGATCGGTGGTGAGATGAATTAATTTAGCGATTGGCTGGACTAAACTGCGGCTAAGTATATTGGCGATGAAGATAGCCAATATACTAATTGCAAAGACAATCAGCAAAATCAGAGTATGTAGTTGCTCTAGGGTATTGATAAAAGGGACAGGTGATAATTTCACCATGAGAGTCCAAGGGATGTCTCCTCCTATTGGAAAATTTTGAATGTAATATGACTCCCGCCACCGCTTCATGAGTGAGTACCCTTGCTTGATCGGCATCCATTGCAACTGATTGGGTTTGAAGGTTGTGATTTCTCCATCTTTCTCTAGATTCCATAATTCTCCCAACTTATAATTGGAGGAGGTTGTGGCAATGATTTCGTTTGATCTTCCTAGCAAAGATGCCTCTATCTGCCAAGTTTTTTGACCATTTATTAAAAGATTGTCAATTTTAGAGACATCTAAGGCTCCAACGACAATGCCATCAAAGCGGTTGTTTTTGATGATTGGCAAAAACACATCAATATGTGGGGGTCTGGCAATTGCACTCCTATGCACATTACTAAATTGGATATTAAGTGATGACCTTGCTAGCTCAAGACTATTTTGGATCAATGGAGATGTTTCAAATTGAACTTTTTCTACTTCTGAAAGATTTGGGAAAGAAGTAACGATCTTGCCCTGAACATCTGTGGTATAAAGTCGTAAAAATGAAGATGTAACTTGCCCTAAAGCATCGGTCGCGAATTGTAATCGCTCAGGACTATCAGAGTTTCTAGCAATATTTTCTAGTTTCTGTAAAGTCATCAAGTTTGATTGATGCCATTTGCTGATATGCCCAGCGATGTCAGATGAACTAGAGTTAAGTTGATTACTAATTGAGGTTTCGATGTATTGCAATGATTGATAGCCCGTCAATGAGGCGATACTCAGTACGGGAAAACAAACAAAGGCAAGCAGTAAGTTAAATAGAACTTGTTGAATAGAAAGACGATGTTTTTGCTGTTGTTTAGATTGATTCGCCTGTGCAAGCCAGTGACGTATAGGCAGATAGTCAATACATAAATGAGCAATGAGAGCATTGAATATTCCGTTGATCGCTTGTTTAAGAAGAACTAAAATTGCCGAACCTGCACTAAATTTGAGCAGCAATGTATAAATAACAAAGCATAGGGGCGAACCAACGCATAGCCAGTACAGCAAAACCAGCCAAACCATATTAAAAGTTTGTTGCTGCTTGCGTTTACGTTGAATGCCTACACCAACCCATAGAGCTTCAAGAATCAGTAAAACTGCGGCATAGGGTTGTCCCCATAAAAAAATTGTGTGAATACTTGCGATCGCACTGACGATTAACCCACCACCAACTCCATAGAAAGCAAGCGCAATCATCCCAAAGATGCTGCCGAATAAAAAGTCAACGCCAAAAAATAATGGTAGTCGAAAGTAGTTCCCCAAATACCCCAGAGATGTCAGTAACAAAATCGCAAATAGATATTTGAAAGTAAATTTTCTGTTAAATTTAACCTCAAGTTTATCTACAAAAACATTGTTTGCGGATCTTGTCAGAAATTTTACAAGATGTGAATACCAGTTCATTGATTAACCGTTGCTCTGCGTTTATTCTAACGTATAGAACTAACTTCACCTTGTTAATTAGATAACTAAAATCTGAGGCGCACGCTGCGCGTGCGCCTCAGATTTTGTTATTTATTCACAGTAGACAAAATACTTTTAGTTGAGATATTTCCAAATACAGGGGTGGGGTCTAATCCTGTGATTGAGTGGAAGTGAATTGGCGAAAGACTGGGAACTACAGCATCATTTTCCCAAGACTTGAGGAGATTGTGGGATATTTCCAAAAAAGCGACTCCACGGATGAGAGGAGTAATTTGCCAACTGGCGATCAAAGATTGAACAAGTGCTAATTCTATTTGGGGAGGGGGATAGGCTTGTAAAAGATCCTCTAAATATTCATCAAAATTTTGCTCGTCTTCCCCATCTAGCTGATAGCTATCGACGATATATTTCACCCTTTGCCGACTAATTTGTTCCCATATTTCCATAACTCTCGTGGTTTCTAGGTGTTTATACTGTGTAGCTATTGCAATTCAATTGTTAGACAATACATTATTATGATAATTAGATAATAATTAGTATAATCGTATCAGAAATTTACTTATATAGCTGTAGTTATTTATGTTAGGACAAAAACAAAACCCAAGAGAGAGCTGCGGCGCGAAGTGCCGCAGCTCTCTCTTGGGTTTATGTCTCTTAACTTACTTGGGCTATGGATATACATCAAATTACAGGACAGAATGATCCCTCAGAAATTACGATTAAAAAATTTCTTGAGCTATCAACAATTAGCCTTAGATTTTAGTGGGCTGCATGTTGCTTGTATTTGTGGTGCAAATGGAGCAGGAAAGTCTTCATTATTGGAAGCAATTTCTTGGGCTTTGTGGGGAGCCAGCCGTGTAGCAAGCCAAGATGATGTCATCCATGGGGGAACAAAGGAGGCGCAAGTAGATTTTACTTTTATGGCAGGGGGCGAGGTCTATCGGGTAATTAGAACGCGATCGCGAAATAGTTCAACATCTTTAGAATTTCAGGTGCAGAGTGAAGGTAAGTTCAAATCGCTGACTGAGCGCAAGGTACAGTCAACGCAGCAAACGATCATTTTCCATCTCAAAATGGATTATGAGACCTTTATTAATTCGGCATATTTGCGGCAAGGGCGTGCCGATGAATTTATGCTCAAGCGTCCGAGTGATCGCAAGCAGATTTTGGCAGATATGTTGTCTTTGTCGCAGTATGACGAACTGGCGGAACGGGCTAAGGATATTGCAAGAAGCAGTAAGGCGGAGATATCGGTTTTAGAAAATTTATTAGGACATTTGCAGTCGCAAATTGCGGTGGGAGCAGAAATTGCACCGCAGTTAGAGTCTTTGCGATCGCAGTTAGAGGCTTTGCAGTTAGCCGAAAGTCGCGATCGGCAGCAATTGCAAGTTGTCGAAGAATTGCAAAAACAATATCAAACCGTTTCACAGCAGCTAATTTGGCAACAGCAACAGCAATCTGCGGTGATGGCAAATGTGGCGCAGTTATCGCGTCAATTGGCAAATCAACAAAGACAATTACAGCAGTTAGAGTCATGTATCGCTTTGCGATCGCAAATTTTGCAAGACTATGAGCGCTATCAATTGCTATCAACTCAGGAAGCGGAACTAGAACGCAAGTTTCAAAAATACCAACATTTAAGTGAGCGGCGAGGTGAGTTTAGCCATAAACTCACGAGTTTGCAAAGTGAACTCAAGGGGCAGTTGCGGCATTACCAGTTACAGCTAGAGTCATTGTTACAGCAGGAAAGTGATTTAAAGGGGATTTTGGGACGGACTTCGGAAATTGAAACTGCGATCGCAGAACTACACAAAGCAAGAGCAATCTTGCAAGAATTTGAGCGCCTCCATGCTCAATCTACACCGCTCGTCCATCGTCATCAAGTTCTCAAACATCAATTGGAACATGAGCAAACTAAACTAACTGCCAAATTAGAAGAATTAATCGCCAAAAGAGAACAATTATATTTGCAAGTCAAAAATCACGATCAACTGCTGATCAATGCTCAGGATTTAGATCGCCAAATTGATCTATTGCAAAAAAAGCAGGTTTACCAACAAAGGGTGCATGAAAAGGGCTTAGAGCGGCGTGATTTTTTAGAGCGTTTAAAAACAAGATTGGCGGATAGTGAAGCCGCGTTTCAGAAATTGGAATCCAAAATGCGCCAGTTAACTGTGCCAAATGCCCCCTGCCCCCTCTGCGATCGCCCCCTTGATGAAGCGCATTGGCAATTGGTTCAGAAAAAGCACAAGCAGGAATCTCGAGATCTGCAAGCGGATATTTGGGTGGTGAAGGAACAACAGGCGGCTTCTAATTGTGAAATCGAAGTTTTGCGTGACGAGTATCGTAACTTAAAGAAGGAAATTGCACCGCTTAATGATTTGATTCAGAGAAAGGGAACTTTACAGGAAAGGCTAAAGGCTATCACTGAGGCAAAGCAAAGACTGCTGCTAATTGACAATGAAGTTATGGAGTTGACTCATTGCTTGCAAAATCAAACCTATATGAAAGAAGCATGGGAAGAGATGCAGTTAATTGAGAGTAATATCCATAAATTTGCCTACGATGAAAAGAATCATGCCCTTGCCCGTGGCGATGTTGAACGTTGGCGTTGGGCAGAAATTAAGCAATCAGAGTTAAAAAATGCCCAGAGGCAAGCTGATCATCTATCGCAAAAAATTCCTGATGTGCAGACCAAAATTCAGCAATTAAAGGATCGGCTCACCAAAAACCTGATTGATTTAGAGGTACAGCATGAACTTGAACAATGCGATCGCGCCCTCACCCAATTAGCCTACGAACCCGATCGCCATCAACAACTACGCACCCAAAAACAAGAACTCACTTCCGCATTATTGCGCTATCAAGAACTCACTCGTGCCGAGCAGGAATATCCCGAACTGCATCAACAAGTAACGCATTTGCAACAAACTCATAGTCAACAACAGCAAGAACTACAAAATATCAATACCCAGATTTTTCAACTACAGTCACAAGTTAATGCTTTGCACGGTGATCATGCACAGGAAATTAATGCACTGCGGCATAACTTACAAAATTTGCGATCGCAAATGGATACGCTCATATCCCAAATTGGCAGCCTCCAGCAATCGCAACAACAACTAGAAATTAATCATCAACGCGAGCAAGAAACCTATTCTCAAATCGAAATTGCGCGTCAACGCCAACGCATTCATACTGAACTACATCAAGCATTTGGTAAAAATGGCATTCAAGCCCTGATGCTCGAGAATGTTTTACCTCAAATAGAAATAGAAGCAAATCAAATCCTTGCCCAACTTAGTGATCGTCAATTAAATGTCCGATTTATCACCCAAAAATCTGGCAAAAAATGCGATCGCATCATCGAAACTCTCGACATTGAAATTGCCGACACCAAAGGTACAAGACCCTACGAAACCTATTCAGGCGGTGAAGCCTTCCGCATTAACTTTGCGGTGCGCCTTGCCCTCTCCCGCGTCCTAGCCCAGCGTAAAGGTAGCTCTTTGCAAACACTAATTATCGATGAAGGCTTTGGCAGTCAAGACCAATTAGGTTGCGATCGCCTTGTCAGTGCCATAAATGCGATCGCACCAGATTTTGAGTGCATTCTCGTCATTACGCATATGCCACAGATGAAGGAAGCTTTTAATACTTTAATTGAAGTATCAAAGGATGAAGGAGGTTCAACAGTGCAGTTAATTGGTTAGGTAGGTTCTTAGCTCGGTTAAAATGATGTCTAATCTTGATTTTTTTGAATTAGTAGCTCTGGCATGTTTTGAATTTTTTGTAAAAATTATTCTTTCATAGTCATTGGCTTACTCCGTTATTTTTTTGAATGTCACACAAACTTTGTTCTCAATAATGTCAATCTGCAATAGTCATTTTATCAAGGTTGGTTTAATGACTATTGGTAAGTGCCTCGCCAAATAGATTCATGCACAGATTTATAGATTGTTCTTGCAGAGCATTATCCTTATTTTTTGAGATTTCAGGTTGATATAAATTATCTTTATAATTTTTAGACTATTTTTTGAAAATAATTACTTTCTCAATCACTCAACTAGATAGCGATCATAGTTATTGATAAAAACAAGTCGAATCCATCGATTAACAAAAAGTTTGACTAATAGTACAATTATCTTAGATACTAACTCAACATATATTAAATCAGAAGTGTTGAACGATAAGAAATAACTAGAAAAAATCGCTTCTAATTTAGTAAACTAGAAACGACAAATTAAAAAATATTGTTAATGATGCTATCTAACT
>NZ_JACJQB010000055.1 GCF_014696385.1 Pseudanabaena mucicola FACHB-723 | reverse complement strand
TTCCCTATGCTTGGCAAGAGAAAGGGACGGGTTTAAGCTTACCCAGTCAACGCAGTAAGAGGTTAAATGTCGTGGGTTTGATGAATCGAAACAATGACTTATCTGCTTATGTTTTTGAACGCAGTATCACCAGTGCAGTCATTCTCGCTTGTATCGATGACTTTGCTCGTCAATCTACCAAGCCAACAGTGATTGTTATGGATAAAGCCTCTATTCATACCAGTCAAATGATTCAAGAGAAATTAGAGCAGTGGAAGAACCAGCAAGTTGAGATTTTCCAGTTACCCCCTTATAGTCTCCAGTTGAACTTGATTGAAATTTTGTGGCGTTTCATGAAGTATGAGTGGATTGAACTCAATGCATATGAATCTTGGGAAAGTTTAGTCTCTTATGTTGAAAAAGTTCTTCGAGACTTTGGTTCAACTTATGTAATTAATTTTGCTTAGCTACTTATCGAAAAAGACTCTGACGGATATTTTGTCGCCTCAATTCCAAACTTGAGAGGCTGCCATACCCAATCAAAATCCCTTGATATTCTCATGGAACGAATTCAAGAGGCAGCAGAGCTATGCTTAGCATTTGAGAACACTGATTTTTAGCGTTGAGAAAGACGATCGCCTCAAAAAATGCTTTAACATGCATATATAGCTTTCCAAATAGCCAACCAAGCAAACTAGACTATGGAAAAAGTAGCAACTTATGAACAAGACTTCTTAAAATGGACACAGCAACAGGCTGAGTACCTCCAGAAAGGTCATTGGGCAGAATTGGATGTAAAAAATTTGATCGAGGAATTAGAAGCATTGGGACGTAGCGAACAAAAAGAACTCAGTAGCTATTTTCAGGTGCTAGTAATGCACTTGCTTAAATGTCAGTACCAACCTGAGAAGAGAACGCCAAGTTGGAATACCACACTTTCTAATTGCCGTGACAAAATTCAAGACTGTCTAGAAGATACTCCCAGTTTGCAAAGATTCCTTCAAGACTCAGAATGGATAGAGAAATATTATCGTCGAGCGCGGAGAGATGCGGCAAAAGAAACACAAAAATCTCTACAAGCATTTCCAACTGAATGCCCCTATACAATCTCCCAAATTCTTGATCCAGAATTTCTTGCATAATACTTAAATGAACATCGCTCTCTTTGGGACTAGTGCCGATCCGCCTAGTATTGGACATCAACAGATCTTGCAATGGCTTGATAATCATTACGATCGCGTATTGGTTTGGGTATCCGATAACCCTTTTAAAACCCATCAGGCAAGCCTTTGCGATCGCCTCAAAATGATGGAGCTAACCATCGCCGCAATTGAACCACCTGCCCATACAATTACGATCCATCCCGAACTTAGCCATCCGCGCACGATTCACACCGTTGAGCAAGCCAAACAAATTCTGCCCGATGCAAACTTTACCCTCGTTATCGGCGGCGACCTCGTCCCACAATTGCCCACATGGTATCGCGCCCAAGATTTGCTTAGCCAAGTACACCTGCTCGTCGTTCCCCGCCAAGGTGTAAGCATTGCTGCTGCTGATATTGAGCGCCTTGAGCGTATGGGGACTGAAATTGCGATCGCACCTGAGTCCACCTCGATACCTAACGTTTCTTCGTCAGACTATCGCAACAATGGCAACAGTTCAGTCATAATACCCACAGTTGCAGCATATATCCAACGAGAGTCGCTTTACGCATGGCAGACAAGTCCCGCTCCATAGCCCCCAAACCCCTAGCAGATTTTAAGGTCGGTGTCGATAACGTGATTTTTTCCGTAGATACTGAGCAGAATCGTCTATTGGTGCTACTGGTGATGCGCCACCATGAACCCTATCGTGATCGCTGGTGCTTACCGGGAACTCTTGTGCGTCAAGGCGAATCCCTTGAAGAATCCGCATATCGCATTCTTTCGGAAAAAATTCGCGCTAAAAATCTTTATCTCGAACAACTATTCACTTTTGGTGACATTGGACGCGATCCGCGCGAAGCTCCAGATAGTTATGCTGTGCGCTATCTATCCGTTAGTTACTTTGCCCTAGTTCCATTTTCTCAAGCCGAACTCATTGCCGATGGAGTCAGTGGCATTGCATGGTATCCCGTGAAGCAAGTTCCCGAACTTGCCTTCGATCACAATCGTATTCTCGAATATGGACATCGCCGACTCCGTAACAAACTTGAATATAGTCCTGTTGCCTTTGATGTCTTGCCTGAAGCCTTTACCCTTAGCGATCTTTATCAACTTTACACAACAGTCCTTGGTGAAAATTTCTCTGACTATTCTAACTTTCGTACTCGATTGCTCAAATTAGGATTTCTCAGCGATACGGGTATCAAAACCTCAAAGGGAGCAGGTCGTCCTGCCAGTCTCTACCGCTTTGACGCAGAGGCTTTTGCTCCCTTAAAGAATAAGCCCATGGTATTTATCTAGATTAGTTAGCCCATCAGCCAAAGCTAGATTGTCATGTCGCTCGCTACGCGGGCGGTATGACAATCTGGGTTAACTACTTATCCATTTTTCTCTTGAATTGCTAATTTAGGAAAGATAATCACAAAAAATCCCATCCATGCAGAAATAGGAACAGCAACTAGAACTGACAACCAAACTATCTTAAACAATAACCAACTGCCGCTAATAATGGAGATCCCTGTCAAGATGATTGACCAAGGTTGACACCACCAAGGCTTATGATTCCAAACACTATCAGGTTGTTCTAAAGTCATTTTTTAAGTTCCTATTTGGCAAGAGGTTGTGCAAAGCAAGACCTCTTTATTTTACATACGTTCTAAAACGCGAATACCGAGGAGATTTAATCCTAGTTTGAGAGTTTTAGCAGTGATGTCACAGAGACTCAAGCGTGAAATTCTTTCTGATTCTTCCGCTTGCAATACAGGGCATTGCTCGAAGAATTGATTGAATTTTTGACTGAGTTCAAAGAGATATTGACAGAGACGATTTGGGAATAACTCTTCCGCAACTGCATCGATCGCTTCGGCAAATTGCAGCAAATGCTTCGCCAAAATAATTTCAGGATCTTGGGTGAGCTTGACCGCATCAGTATTTAAACTGGCAAAATCAATCTCGCCTTTGCGCCCGATCCCTTGCACCCGCACATAGGCATACAGCATATAGGGAGCTGTATTGCCTTGCAAAGCTAGCATTTTATCAAAGCTAAAAATATAGTTGCTGGTACGATTTTGCGAGAGGTCAGCGTACTTTACTGCACCTAGTCCGACCGCTTCGGCGACATCCTGCTTAAACTCCTCCGAGGCTTCAGGATTACGGGTTTCAATATCCGCACGGGCGCGAGTAATTGCTTCTTCGAGCAGACTCTTGAGGGCGATCGTATCTCCTGATCGCGTTTTAAATTTTTTGCCATCGTCACCCATCACCAAGCCAAAGGGAACGTGGGTAGTCTGTACGTTTTCAGGAATCCAATTGGCACGTTTAGCGACTTGGAAGACTTGGGCAAAATGTCCCGATTGACCAATATCGGTCACGTAAATGATGCGGGTGGCTTTGTCTTCACGAATGCGATAACGCAGAGCCGCGAGGTCAGTAGTCGCATAGTTATAGCCACCATCGGATTTCTGGACAATTAGCGGCAAAGGTTGACCATCTTTATTGGTGAAGCCTTCTAGAAACACGCATAATGCGCCTTGATCTTCTTGCAATAAGCCTGTTTCGCGTAAGTCGGTGATTATATCTGACAAGAACTGATTATAAAAAGATTCGCCCCGTTCTTCTAATTGAATATTGAGTGCGTCATAAATCTTTTGAAATTCACGGCGCGACTGTTCACAAAGCAATTGCCATGCTAGTTTTGCTTCCGCACCTCCCGCTTGTAGTTCCACTACGGCATTACGAGAAGTTTCCTTAAAGGCTTCATTTTCATCAAAGCGTTTTTTTGCCGCACGGTAAAGTTCTACCAAGTCACCGATCGCAATTGCATCAGCTTTAGTTAAGGCATCGGGATAGACTTCGCGCAGATAGGTAATCAACATGCCAAACTGGGTTCCCCAATCGCCAACATGGTTTAGGCGCAAGACTTCATGTCCTTGAAATTCCAAAATTCGCGCAATGCTATCACCAATAATCGTTGATCGCAAATGTCCAACATGCATTTCTTTGGCAATATTTGGACTAGAAAAATCAACGATGACGCGCTCAGGCTGATCAACTTTTGCGATCGCAAGACGATCACTTTTTTGCATTTTTGCTAATTGGGTTTCCAAATAACCCAGCTTTAGTTTTAAGTTAATAAATCCTGCGCCTGCAATTGTCGGAGTCTCAAATATGTCATTGATGGAAGCATCAACTAGTAAACTCTCAATTATCTTAGCCGCGACATCTTGAGGTTTTTGTTTGAGTTTTTTAGTCAAGCCTAACGCCGCATTACATTGATAATCACCAAATTTCGCATCCTTAGAAGGTGCAACCGCAGGATCGTGATTTATATATTCTTCGCCAAAAGCATCGGCGATCGCCTTAGAGAAGCGAATTTTTAAATCGGATAGAACAGAAGTAGTCATGGGTTAATTGTCGCTTTTAGCCTAGGTTGATCAATATAACGTTTTTTACAACTCTATAGTCATGCTTGTTAGGACACAAAACTAGAAGACGAATGGCGACGCGAAGCGTCGCCATTCGTCTTCTGGGGTTTTGATTTAATGACGATAGCTAATAAAAATGGCTAGACTAGGGGAGAGCCTGATTAAAAATCAAATCTAAGCTTGTGTTTGCAAGTCTTATAGGCAAATAGTGAATTTGCGATCGCAGTGAAATTTTCAACGAAGTTTTTGACGAATGACGAATTATGACAGCAAATTTTTGGGACATTGCACGATACTTTAAACGCTATCGTCAAACTGCAATTTGGAGTATTACGGGGTCGAGTTTATTTGAAATTGTGGACTTGATCGTTCCCTATGCGGTTGGGCAAATCCTGAATGTAATCTCAGGACGAGCGCTAGATCGCGAAGTTAATGGCATCGTCACAGAGCTATTGTCTCTAGTTGGGCAAACAGTTAATCCGACCAGTTCTCTAGTTGTACTCCTGAGCTTAATCTTTGTCGTCACCGTCGTGCGTGCGCCATTACAGGTATTAGCCGCCAATAACTTCCATTGGAAAATTGCCCTCGAAACAAGGCGTGACCAAACCCAAAAAGCGATCGCCAAAATCTTAACTCTACCCATCGACTTCTACGATGAGAATAATCCCGGCCGCATCGCAGGGCGCGTCGCAAGGGGATTAGCCAATCACATGTGGTCATACCCCGAAATTGCGGGGCAGTTAATTCCTAAGTTAGTGCGGATCATCGGCATTTTTGTAATTATTTTTGCGATCGCATGGTGGATTTCTGTCTTCTTTCTAGTGTCATTTATTCTGGTGCTATGGGGCAGTCTACATAAGCTGAAGGAACTCACCAAAATCGAAGAAACCCTTGATGTCTATCAGGAAAATACCGAAAGTCGGACTTCAGAAATCATTACTAATATCAAAACCGTCAAAGCCTTTGCCAATGAAGCCAAAGAGTATAAACGCCAGAGCGATCGTCTTGTGCGTGAAGCCAAAGTATCACTGTGGGACATCCATATCGGCTATGTAAAACTAGGCATGGTACGCGATACCGTGCTAGAAGCCTGTCAATTTGTTGTCTTTGGGGCAGCCCTATTTGTCACCTTTGACGGTCGAATGTCAATCGGTCATTTCATCACCATTTCCACCTTGGCAAGCATGGCATATTCCGAAATCAGACCAATTTGCTTGCTGTCAGAAGTATTTGCCCGTCGCTATTCTTCCATGTTGCGCTTCCATGAATTCATGAAGCAAGATAATGGTCAAGATGCCGCCATCTCCTTACATCCAGACACCCCCTATCCGCAATATCACTTTGACGGCAAAGTGGAATTCCGCAATCTGATCTTTGGCTACGATCGCGATCGCCCCGTCCTAGACAAAATCCAATTCACGATTGAACCCTACGAAACCGTTGCCCTCGTTGGGCGCTCTGGCTCTGGAAAATCTACCCTCGTCAAGCTACTCTTTCGCTACTTTGACCCAGCATCGGGCGGCATTTTGATTGATGGCACTGATATCCGTGAACTGGACATCACAGGCTATCGTAAACGCCTAGCAATCGTGCATCAAGAGGTCGATATCTTCAACGGTACGCTCATGGACAACTTAACCTATGGCAACCCCAAAGCCACCTATGCTCAAGTCCAAGAAGCCTGTGCCATCGCCAGCGTTGATGAGTTTTTGCATCTGCTCCCAAGGGGCTACAATACCACTGTGGGCGAACGTGGTGTCAGGCTATCGGGCGGGCAACGTCAGCGTTTGGGCATCGCAAGGGCGTTACTGGTCAATCCTGACATCCTCATCTTTGATGAAGCAACCTCTAGCCTAGATTACGAATCAGAGCGCTCCATTCAACTTGCCATGCGCCGTATTCAGGGAACTCGTACCACCATCGTCATCGCCCACCGTCTCAGCACGGTACGTGAAGCCGATAAAATTGTGGTACTCGATCAAGGAAAGATTGTCGAAATCGGCTCACATCAGCAGCTACTCGCCCAAGGGGGCATCTATCACCGTCTCCATTCTTTGCAAGAAACAGGTGAGTTAATTTAAGCCATCGACATCAACACATTTCTCTGGAGATTAGTGTTTAAATCCTCCAAACAAAAAGTGCGTTTATCTTCGCTATCAAGTTCTATATAGTGCGTATAGCCGAGAGACTGCAATAATTGCTTGAGTTCAGCACCCGTTGCCCCTGCCGCCTTGAGACTATTAGGATGCACCTCGATGATTAATTTGGGCTTTAATGCCCGAATCATCTGCCTTGCTCCTAACAAAAATGCACATTCACTGCCTTCGACATCCAGTTTCAGGACAACCTTACCCGTAAACTTTTGCCAATCCACCAAATCATCAAAACGTCGTAGTGGAACCTTAATTACCTGATGCCGATCAATTGCGGAATGCTCTGGGAAAATGCCCGCCGAGCCAGATGTCCCAATCGGTACTAATAGTTCGATCTCGCCATCAGTATTGCCCACCGCCAGATTATAAATCTGGAACTTGCCCACCGCATTAGCGGTTAATGATTTTTCGACTGCTTTGGCGAGCCGTGGTTGTGGCTCCACCGCAAGCACAAAGCCATTCACCCCCACCAACTTACTTGCCACGATCGCAAAACTGCCATGGTTTGCCCCCACATCCAGAAATGTATCCCCCTCAGACAATAGCTGCGTGAGGATTTTGGTGTCAGCATTGGGGCTAGCAATCTCGTTAACAACTTGAAACAGGCGCATATCAATGGGATTGAGAAATACACGATATCCTGCAATGTTAAGCTCTAGATACTGCTCAGGTGAGAGTTTTTGGAAAGTTGTCGATAAAAAGCGAAATAGCTGTCTACCACCCGCCAGATATTGATAGCCTGTGAATTTAAAATATAAATTAGAGTACCAACCAAAAACACGGTACAAAAAGGGTAATTGTCTACGGAGACTAGGATCAAGAATCCATGATAGAACTGCGCGATCATAGAGCCAATCATCAGGTCGAGCGAGCTGCTGATCTGTTGTGGCTGTAGGACTTTTGATCATAAAAATTTAATTAATTCCGTAGACAAACCGATCATGAGTTTACGTCAAATCGTAGTGGCGAGTTGTCGAAAATTTGATGTTATGGCAAAAACAAACCCCCAAAGAGAGTGACTGCGCTTCGCGCCGCCACTCTCTTTGGGGGGGTACCTAATAGCTGCTATACAAATTGCGTGATTAATTCTGACTTCTCAGCGCTGCTACCTCACCGACAGATATCCCTGTGATCTGAGCAATTGCTTGATCATCAAGATTGTCGAGCATCTTTTTCGCAATTTCATAGGCTTGCTGTTGCCGTCCTTGCTCCAGCCCTTGCTCTAGCCCTTGCTCTAGCCCTTGCTCTAGCCCTTGCTCTAGCCCTTGCTCTAGCCCTTGCTCTAGCCCTTGCTCCAGCCCTTGTTGTAAACCTTGCTCTAGCCCTTTTTGCAAACCTTTTTGCAAACCTTGCTGTAAACCCTGCTCCAGCCCTTGCTGTAAACCCTGCTCCAGCCCTTGCTGGATAGCCTTGGTCACTGCGCCTTTTTGATCTTGAATGAAAATTTCACTCTTTTCTTGATCTTCTAATTCATCAAGGGTGAGATTGGCTTGATTGGCGATATAAAAAGCCTTTTTAATTTCAGGGATTGCTTCCATGGTCTCAGGCACTTTAGTTAGACTTCTCGCTCTATTTAAGAAATATAACCATTTATCGACGATGGATTCTAGCTCTGTGAGTTGTTTTTGAAATTTTGGCAGTTCTACAAAAATTAATTCAATGTCATAAATAGGATAGTCAATCAGAAAATCTTTTTCCTTGAGCACAAATTTTGAGGTGATCTTATGGAGATCAGGAAACATCACAAAATCGGTAATGGTTAGAGCTATTACGGGATTAAGTAAGTTATAGCTTTGCCCAGTGGTTAGTTGTGTGGAGTAGGATTTAGCGGCGTTATATAAAATTCGTTTTTCAAAACCTTCCACGTTCAAAACCTGCATTTCGATAATGACCGTGCGATCATCAGTTTGATCGTCTTTAATTTTTGCCTTAATATCGAGATAGGTATCTTTAACACCACGAATCTTGGGTGCTAGATAAGGATTGAGGATTTCGAGGTCTTGAATAACTGGCTGGGCATCATAAATAAGCGCATTCAAAAAGCTGATTAAGATGTCCTTGCTGTCTTCGGAGCCAAAGATTTTTTTAAACGCAAAATCTATTTTCGGATTAATGAATATCATCGCTTTTACCGAGATCGCATACCATCACAAATATATCAATAACCCTGTAATAAAACATTCATGACAGCGATCGCAGTCTTAGACAAAGTTTCGTATATCTATCCCAACTCAAAAGAGACTGTGTTAAAGGATATATCTTTAACGATTCATAAAGGCGAGTTTCTAGGCATCATTGGCGCAACAGGGGCAGGTAAAACGACATTATGTTTGGCGCTAACGGGGATTGTGCCTCAATTTTATGGTGGACGCTTTTTTGGTGCAATTACGATCGCAAATTTAGATAGTCTTGAGCATCCCGTCAGTGAATTAGCGCGTCATGTGGGGATTGTTTTTGAAGATCCTGAAGTGCAAATCACTGCAACATCGGTAGAAAATGAAATTGCGTTTGCTCTAGAAAATCTTTGCGTTCCCCGTGAGGAAATTTTGAGGCGGATTCCCATAGTTTTAAAAGCGGTGCGCCTCGAAGGTTTTGAGAAAAAGAATCCGCAAGAACTCTCTGGTGGACAAAAGCAACGCTTGGCGATCGCGGCGGCTCTTGCGCTGCAACCCGATTTACTAATTCTGGATGAACCAACTTCTCAACTCGATCCCATTGGTTCTCAAGAAGTATTTGCGACAGTCCGACAATTGAAAGAGGAACTTGGGGTTGCCATTGTGATGGTATCCCATGCTGCTGAAGAAATGGCAGAATTTTGCGATCGCATTGCTTTACTCTCAGAAGGCAAGTTGCTAGCTGTCGGTACGCCTGAGCAAATCTATGCAAGGGTTGATTTATTGCAACTAAATAAATTACGCCCTCCCGAAGTCGCCCAAGTCTTTAGCCAAATTCAGCATCAGGGAATTAATATTTCTAAGATTCCTGTTACTTTAGATGCGGGAATTGTTGTTTTAAATGAATTGCGATCGCAAATTGAATTGTCCCCACCGCCCACATTTTCTAATCCCCTTCGCCATAATCAAGCACCTATTCTCTCAGTGCAAAATCTTGCCCATACCTATGATGATGGTACAGAAGCGCTCAAAAATATCTCCCTAGATATCCATGAAGGCGAATATGTCTTGATTGTGGGACAAAATGGTGCAGGCAAAAGTACCTTCGTCAAACATTTTCTTAATTTACTCAAACCTACATCAGGGAAAGTGCTAGTCCGTGGACGCGATACGACTTCGTTATCCATCAGCGATCTTGCTCAATCAATCGGCTATCTCGCGCAAAACCCCGACAATCAAATTTTTAATACTTCTGTTGAAAAAGAAGTCAGCTTTGCTTTACCCTTTCTTGGTTACGCGCCCGATATCGTCAAACAGGAAACCGAGCGCAGTCTCAAAGCCATGAATTTATGGGAACAACGCCAGTCTCATCCTTTGTCTTTGCCCAAAGGGGAACGTGGACGGATCGTGATTGCGGCACTATTGGCGATGAATCCAGATGTCATCATTTTTGATGAACCCACCACAGGACAAGACTATCAGGGTGCATCTTCGATTTTAGAAGTCAGTCGGCGCTTACACCAAATGGGAAAAACCGTAATTGTGATTACGCATCATCTGTATCTCATGCCCGAATATGCCGATCGCACAGTTGTGATGGGCAAAGGTACGATTTTGTTAGATGCTCCCTTGCGCCAAGCCTATCATCAAACTGATCTACTAGAGTCTACTTACCTAACACCCACACAATCGGTATTGTTGTCTCAACAGCTTAGTAAAATTTGTGATCGCAATTATCCACTGATTACACCCACAGAACTGGCTAATTGTTTTACTCCATTGACAAGTGATTAAACCTAAAACCTAGAAGCTTGTGCCGTTTGCTATGCGGGCAGCACAAGCTCTGGTTCTTTTTTTTATTATGAACTACTTAACTTAGGAATCTAGAATATGAAACTCCAAACCGTTAAATATGACTCTCTATTCACGCGCTTAGATTTTCGTTCCAAATTAGTGGTGATGCTAACTGTGACAGTTCTTGCCTTTCTTTGGGAAAGCCCTATCACTGGAGGATTGTTGATGCTCAGTGTGATTGGCTCTTGTGTCATTGCTGGAGTCAGGCTCAACTACTTAGGAACAATTTTGAAGGTGATGATTCCTTTTTATATTTTCCTAATTGTCAGCATGGGCTTTTTTAATGTGGAGCAGGTCAAATTATTGACTAGCAAAGCAGAACTAACCGCGTTATTCAATCTGCCGCAGACATGGTGGCTCATTGGGGGGGCAAAAATGAGTCTAGAGGGAACTCTTTATGGATTAAATATTGTCTTCAAAACTCTAACCATGATCCTTGTCATTCCCCTAGCGATTTTCACTACCGATGTCAATCAAATGACCGTGGGTATGGTACGTGCCAAAATTCCCTACAAAGCCGTATTTATCTTTTCCTCAACCTTGAGATTCGTACCCATGTTATTAGAGGAAGTGCAATCAATCATTGAATCTCAGCGGCTCCGTGGGCTAGATTTCGAGAGAATGGGATTTTTTAAAAAAGGACAGGTGTACGCCAAGGTTGCGATTCCCTTAATTTTAAATTCTCTATCAAAGTCCCAGAAACTAGAAATAGTGCTGCAATCAAAGGGATTCTCAGGAAGTTCGCAACGCACTTATCTCCATGAATCAGCATTAAAAAGCGTCGATTATCTTTTAATGATTGGTTCTAGTATTCTTTTTGTAATTGCGATCGCAATCTACTTCATATTTGGCATTGGTAAATTTGGATGGTTAATTTATTCCTAAATCATAGCAATTGCTCCAACATCTCTATCTTTAGGACTAATTCACTGATCTATTATTTTCCCTATAATGCAAACACATATATTTAGATATGTGTTTGCATAGTCAGGCAAATTTTAAGGTTTACAGCATTAAAAATCAGACTGCATGAGGCAGTCTTGGGCTATAGAAAACTAAAATTTAACTTGTAAGGAGAATTTATGATCGAGTTTGTGGGGAAATCCAGAAAGCTTTTATTTGGCTTGTTTTTGAGTTTTGTCACTGCCTTTTTTGCTATTAGTACCGCTACGCCTTCTCAGGCAATTAATGCTAATCCTAATTCTATCGGGCCAGTTTTGGGGGAAAATCAAGTTAGCCTGATTAATTATCAGAAAATGGCGGAAGCAGAACTAATTGCCGAAAACCGCACTTTGTTAAGTCAAGCGATTACCTTTAATAGATTTGCCGCCATTTTGTCGGGAGATGAAATTTACCCTAAGTCCGTTGACACCAAAGCGGCAGGTGTAGTTGGTGCAGCTTTGAGTGGCAATCGTCTCATTGTCCGTGGCGGTTTCCGTGATTTGAGCGCTCCGTTACGTGACTACGCTACCGATCCTCTCGATCCTCCTAATCCGAATATTACATCGGGTGTGCATATTCACCGTGGTATGCCAACTCAAAATGGTCCCTTTCAGTATGCTTTGCAAGTAGCAATCAATCCAGACGGCTTAAGCGGTAATGTCAAGGGTGAATATACTCTAAATGACGAACAACTCCAAGCTCTTAATAGTGGCTCACTATACGTTGACATCCATACTAAAGGTTTTCGGGCTGGTGAACTACGGGGTGTCTTGAAAGCTCAGCAATAAAACACCAAAAAGATGATTGAAAGAGCGGCTTTGCCGTTCTTTCAATCATCTTTTTTTATGCGTGAATTTAACCAACCATGTAATCGTTAAAAACAGGAGACAAAAACATAAAGCTGTAATTGATTCTTCAATTTTAGGCGACACAAATACGAAAAATCCTTTGTCTTTGATTAAACTAGAAAAACTAGAAACACAAAAAGGCATGAGATATAGTCTAAATATTTGCCAATAATCTGGGGCTTGAGATTTTCCAGAACTGACGCTCAAGACTAATCCTGTCCCGATTACTGCACTGATGCCGATCGCATTAATCCATATCTTCGGCGAATTATCAAAATAGAGCGTAACTATTACTAAGTACCAAATTAAATAGCACCAGAGAATAGCCTTGCCTAACTTAAGATGGCAAAGATATCGAATTAACGATTTCCACCATTTCATTTTGATTACAATCCACTCACAGCACGCTCGAGATTAGCGCGTGACTGGTTGTACCCAATAATCGCTTGTACCCGATTAACATCGGCACGGGTTAGATCGGATTCCGCAGTGATCACCTCAAGCTGTGTGCCAACACCCGCATCAAGACGCAAACGCGCTAGCCGTAGAGCTTCTTCCGCCTGTTTCACGGCAACTGTTGCCGTTTCAATTTGTTGAAAACGCGATCGCTGATTGATGTAAGACTCTTCTACATCAAAGCGGGCTTGGCGTGCAGCTTGCTCAAAACGAGTTTCTGCAATAGCTTGATCGGCTTTAAATTGATCAACCTGTGCAGCAGCTCTGCCTCCATCGTATAGTTGCCAATCTAACCTTGCCCCAACTTGATAGCCAGTACCAATACCGCCACCACGCACAAAGTCAGAGGCTGTGTTGAAATTGGCAAATACACTCACTTGAGGTCCCAATCTGGCTAACGATGTACTAGCCCGATCGCGAGACACTTCGCGTTCTAACTTACGAATATCTAGTTCAGCACGATTTCGCACTGCTAATACAATCGACTCTTCTATAGACAACTTCCATTCTTCGACGGGTGCAACTTTATCCGCTGCCGTAATTTCGACCGTAGTTGGGAAGTTAAGTTGCCTAGATAATTCACGTCTTGCTACCAGTTGGGCGGCTTCGGCATTGAGTAAATCCTGTTTGGCATTAGCCAGTTGGACATCAGATTGCAACACATCAAACTTAGTCCCAACTCCCGCTCTTTCTCTCGCCTGAGTATCCTTTAAACTCTTTTCGGCATTTTCGACAGCTTTGAGTTGAATCCGAATCGTTTCATCGGCATTCTGTAAATTGTAGTAGGCTGTAACAATACTCAATCGAATGGCTTGTCTAGCCCTATTGAGTTCTGACTCAGCGATGCGTAAGTTGTTTTCGGCAACGCGAATGGTGGCATCATTCACGCCAGAATCGAAGACATTGTAATTGATGCCCAATGTGCCTGTGAGCGGGTTGCTGGTGGTGTTACTTACAGGCACATTATTGTTAATACTACTAAGTCTCGCTTGAGCAGAGTCACTGTAGCTATACTGCACTGAACCTGTGACTGTGGGCGCTCTCCCTGCTTCAGCTTCTCTTAGGGCAGCACGGGCGCGATCGATACTAATTCTTGCTTGAATCCAGTCCGAGTTGGTACGCTCGACCAATTCCAGAATTTCGGCAAGGGTGACTGGTTTGGTGGCATCTAGCTTAACTTGACTAGGCGTAGTGGGGACAACTAGGGGCTGCACAGGATCAAGCTGTCCAGAATTGCTCACTCCTGAGCTAGGAAGCACTCTTGCAGGCTCAGTGGAGGAACTAATTTTTTGGGGGATCGGTGAATTCTGAGAACTGTCAACTGACTGTGTTTCTAATGATGTCTCTGTTGACTTGGTAATTTCTATTTCTACCTGCTGCGGTGGATCTCCAGCGGATTCTTTTGGCAATAGAATCTCTGCACTCGCGACCTGAGTATTTGTGTCAGGTTCTAAAACGATGTTAGTAAGAGGGCGTAAAGCGATCGTAAATTCTTGAGCATTGGCTGTCCAAGCTGGAATCAGAAGCGATAAACTCGCACCAAGCGTCAACCAACTGGAAGAAATTCGCATAATCTTAGTCCGTCACTCCTCACATTTACACAGCAAGTCAATATATCTTAACTAAAGCATATTCTGATAGTGCTGATACTACAATCATCATGCTATTGGGTAGATCTAAAAATTATCTATGACCATTTATGGGTAGTCTACTATATTGCGATTAAATGTAATATGCCGCAGCCTGTCCTAATTTAGCTCAGTATGCTCAGTATATTTAAAGTCAAAACAAGCGCTAATATATCGACATTACTAAATAAATTGAATATTACGAATATCACAATGAAGATTCTCACATCAGTAGCGACTCCGCAGACATGGCATGGTGATGCAATTGCGATCGCAGTTTTTGCTAATCCTAAAAACAGTAATGGGCAAGTAGAAGGGCAAAGTGAAAAATCTTTTGTGCTATCGGAATCCCTCAAAAACTTGGATATTCAGGTATTGGGCTGCACTTTAACCGATCTGATTACGGAGTCTGAGTTTAAGGCTGAGGTTAATGCATCGGTTAGCGGTCGAGTGGGCATTGACTACGCCATTCGCAAAGTAATTTTAATTGGGCTAGGGGAACCTGCCAAAGCGACTCTGGACGATTGGCGCAAAGCTGCTGCCGCCGCCGTGAAATGGGCGAGTAAAGAGAAAGTAAAAAACCTTGCCTTATCTTTCCCTGACTATAACCAAGATGTAAATCTGACTTCTCAGGCAATCGCTGAGGGAATTCTATTGGCTGCCCATAAAGATAAGCGCTTTAAGTCTAAAGATCCTCAGCCTTCATTACTAGAGCAGGTAGAAATCTTAGAAACTGATCCTGAAATTGCCAATCCTGCGATCGCAAAAGCACAACAGATTATCGATGGTGTGGTGTTGGCTCGGGAATTAGTATCAGCTCCTGCCAATATCGTTACACCAGTGACGCTAGCCGAGACTGCCGTTGAGATCGCAACTGAGTCAACATACTTCACGGCAAAAATTCTCGAACAAGCTGATTGTGAAGCTCTGAATATGGGTGCATTTCTCAGTGTGGCAAGGGCTTCGGATATTCCGCCTAAGTTTATTCACCTCACCTATAGCAATGGCACACCCAAGCGCAAATTAGCGATCGTCGGTAAGGGTTTGACCTTTGACTCTGGTGGCTTAAATCTCAAAACGGGTGTTGGTAGCAGCATTGAGTTAATGAAAACGGATATGGGTGGTGCGGCGGCAGCCCTTGGTGCGGCTAAGGCGATCGCTAAACTAGAACCCTCTGATATTGAGGTGCATTTCATCATTGCTACTTGCGAAAATATGGTCAACGGTAGTGCCATGCGGCCGGGGGATATCCTCACTGCATCCAATGGTAAAACGATTGAGGTGAATAATACTGATGCCGAAGGTCGTCTCACCCTTGCCGATGCCCTTGTTTATACCGATAAGTTGGGTGTTGATGCGATTGTTGATCTTGCCACGCTGACGGGTGCTTGTGTTGTGGCTTTGGGTGAAGATATTGCAGGTATGTGGTCGATTGATGATGATTTGGCAACTGCGATCGCAACTGCTGCCAAAGATGCTGGCGAAAAGTTCTGGCGGATGCCCCTCGAAGATCCATATTTTGATCAATTAAAGTCAGTGGTGGCGGATTTTAAAAATACTGGTTCACGTGCTGGTGGTGCAATTACGGGTGCTTTATTCCTCAAGCAGTTTGTGGAAAACACTAAGGCCTGGGCGCACCTTGATGTGGCGGGGCCAGTCTGGACTGAACGCGAGTCTGGTTATAACAATGCTGGCGGTACTGGTTTTGCGGTCAGAACTTTGGTGAATTTAATCACAGGTTAATTCTTCTTAGCGCTCATAAGCTCAAAAAAAAGCCTTGGTAAAATTACCAAGGCTTTTTAATGGAGTGTAATTGAGGGAGTAGAAAGTTAGTTAAACCTATTGAGGTTTGATTTGGTTACTGTCTAGAACTTTTGAGGTTTCTGGCCCAGCTTGATAGGTATATCCCCAAGTTGCATCTTGGCTATCATCAATGATGCGTGGAGTCACAATGACAACAACTTCACTGCGAATATTGGTTGTCTCAGATCTTCGGAACAAAGCACCAATGATAGGTAAGTCACCCAAAATAGGTACTTTGGTTGTAGACTCCCTATCGCTATCTTGAATTACTCCAGACAAGATAAAGGTTTGACCGTCACGCAAGCGAATTTTCCCAGAGTTAAGAGTTCTTTCTGCTAAGAAGACTGTGACACTATCATCAGGGTTGGTAATCTGCCCTGAAATTGCAGACACGGTAGGAGAAATAGATAAGTTAACAAAGCCGTTGTCGTCAATTCGGTCTATTTGAACATTTAATGTTAGTCCAGCTTTTTTTGTAATAGGTTCAACGGTGGTCGTACTACTACTAGCAGTTGTGGTGCTGGTTGCAGTGCTACTGGTTTTTGTTGTAAAACCACCAGGTACTTCTTGTGTCAGGGCAACAGTTGCAGTCTCTCCCTCTTGAACGGTCAAGTTAGGATCTGTCAATACCTTCCCTGTACCATTTGTAATTGCCGCCGAAAGTGTTGCAATTAGATTAGTTGGTAATGCCAGAGGTTGACCACTCTCAAGACGAATACCTATTGCTTGATTCCCAGTATTTAAAATAGATGGATTTCCACCTGTTAAAGAAAGTCCTCCAGAGACAGTCTGACCGTTACTAAGACTAACCTCAATAACACGCACATTAATATTCACCTGTCGTTTACGCAGGTCTAATCTTGCAAGTTGAGCTTCAGCATACTCTATTTGTCTTGGGGAGCCAACCAAAGTTACCGAGTTAGAACGCTCTTCAGCAATAACCTGTAAGCCTTTGAGTAATGGAGTTGCACCAGATTCTGGAGTAATTGCAATTGTCTCAAGAGTGGGCGTGGATTCAGTAGTTACGTTAACAATTGTTTGAGAAGCAGTGCCAATCTGAGCAGTCTGTACCCCTGGAATTGCTCTTTGGCGATTGACTACACGAGAAGCTCCTAAACCAATCAAGTAAGAAGATGCTTCACCTACAGAGATTTGGTTAAGTCGATAGCTTTTAGTGATCAGGTTTTTGAGCGTGACGGGAAGTTTAGTCGCCACAAAAACTGTGTTACCTATGCGATTTGCTTCTAAACCAGAAATTCTCAAAACATTATTAAACACCAGAAGTGTTGAACGATAAGAAATAACTAGAAAAAATCGCTTCTAATTTAGTAAACTAGAAACGACAAATTAAAAAATATTGTTAATGATGCTATCTAACT
>NZ_JACJQB010000054.1 GCF_014696385.1 Pseudanabaena mucicola FACHB-723 | reverse complement strand
AGAGGTTCAATAATCTCCCACTCTTTATCGCTTAGGCTACTGCTATATCCCATGTTTGATCCCTTTCATTACTCTTCCTAAGATACCAAATGGGTTCTATATTCTGATTTTGCAGAAGCGCCGCCTTTTCTGATTCTAAATAGGCGACTTTTGCTTCCAAAATCTCTGTGAGGCTATATAGCTCTAGGGGATTGAAAACCTTCAATAAACTGCTTTGGGTGACGATGCCTACCAGTTCTCCCTGTGTACCTGTCACAATTAGGCGACGAATTAGGCGTTGCTCCATAATTTGTTGGACTTGCCACAGCGAAGCATCGGCACTAACCCCAAATATAGGTTTACTCATGCCTATTTTGGCAGTGCAATTTTTGAGTTCTAGCTCTAAAGACTGAAACTGGACGATATCCCGTTCGGTCAAAATCCCGATGGGAATCTGCAAGGATGGATCGTTGTGCATTGGCTCGACAATCACAACGCAGCTAACCTTTTCTGCTGCCATTTGTTGAGCAATTGCCATCATCGAGCGATCGGGTGGGGCACAAGTTACCGATGTACTCATTACCTCAGATACTAGCCGCAAGCGGAGGAGATCGAAGGGACGGAGGGTATGCCGCAGGCTTTCGTGGGTGAGTAGCCCTGTGAGCCGATCTTGATCGTCTACCAGTGGCAAATTGCGAATATGGTGATTTTGCAGTACGTGAATTGCGGATAGTAAATCCGTGAAAGCTGACTCTCGGAGGGTGATGACGGGATGGGTCATTACCTCACGGATGGGCAGATGATCGAGGGCAGTTGATTGGCTAATTAAACGCACAATGTCGCGCTCGGTGAGGATGCCGACTAACTTTTGGTTCTCGATGACTAAGACACAGCTCACCCCTGACTCATAGCCAGTGATTGCCCCCTGATGATCTAGATGACATTGCGATCGCTCCTTTACCATTTTTGCGATCGCATCACTAACTACCGTCGTTGGACTGACAGTGATGGGGTTGCGAATAATTGCCGATTGCAATTCTGATAATTTGAGCTTAGCTGTGTTCAAGAATATTTACCCTGAGCCTAAAAAACTATGCAAAATTGATTAATAAAATCATAAATACATCAGAAGATAAGCATGAATCTATGATTGACATAGCTTTGATTTATATAATATTTATTTCATTCAACTTATATTTTGCAACAATCGTTGAAACTCTAAAATACTAAAACCATAGTCATAATTTAATACCTGTAAAGATGACTCATCAAGTATTCTTTAAAAATTTATGATTAGTTTTTATTCCACCCCGATAATCATTATAGCAACAGGGGGTTTAGCTATGTATAAGCAGATGCAAATTACTGATATAGCGTTGCTGTTCACAAAAAAAACTGCTACAAATCTTGAAAGAAATGTAGCAGTTAAAATGAATATCAGAAATTGATTTGGATCTATCAAGTCCAAACAGTAGTCAATTTACATAGACCTACTTCACCTCCCTACGCTGTGATTCAGCATCAACAGCCCCGTTTAAATATATTAACAACAATTGCCAGAAGATCGCGATGAATAGGGGGAGTTTCTGTAAATTCTTTGCAAATTTAGGCAGATTACTCTTGTCAATAGCCATTAGTTGAAAATTGTAATCGGCGCACTTTTCTAACCTTGGGAAAAAGTCGGGATGACTAGTATCGAGAACTTCAGGAAATGCACTGAGGGCAGTGTGATTAGTATTGATCACCACTTGCTTGTTATATTCACGCGCATCTAACCCAATTGATTGATAAAAATCTTCGCGCTCAAATACGGTGAGGGTGTGGGTGGCAAATACCGTCAGTAAGAAAAATCGTGCCCAGAGTTTGGCTTGCCATGTACCCCATAGCTGTGGTTGCGATCGCAAAAGCACCTTAAAGAAATCACCGTGACGGTTTTCGTCTTGACACCAGCTTTCAAAGTATTTGAAAAGCGGATAGAACTGATTTTCGGGATGATCCTTTAAATGATAATGCACCAGAATATAGCGCCAGTAGCCAATCTTTTCCGATAGGTACACCGAATAGATCACCCACTCTGGTTTAAAGAAGGTATAGCTGCGTTTTTTGGTCATGTTCACCAAGTCCAAAGATAGCTTAAAGTCCTTCATTGCCTTGTTCAGAAATCCTGCATGACGGGCTTCATCCCTTGCCATTAGGTTAAAGGCTTCGGCGAGGAGTGGGCTGCGACCTTGCAGTTGGCGTGAGAGTTCTTTAAATAGCAGAAAGCCTGAAAATTCGGAGGTGCAAGAGCGCTCTAGAAAGTCAATAAAGGCGGCGCGAGTTTCTGGGTCAATGTGATCCCAAGATTGCTCAAAGGACTTGTCTCGTTTGTAATGGTAGCGATTGTAATCGGTGCGGAGTTCTTCGACCACGGCTTCCATTTCCGCTTGCTGTGATGAAATATCCATCTTGGCAACGGCATCGTAGTCTGTAGTGTAAAAGCGAGGAGTTAAAAGAGTTTCTTTAACAGGAATTTTGATACCTTCACGGAGTAGCTCTGGTTCTGGACGGGAAGAAATGGAAACCATAGTTTTAATTCAGATATAGATATTTTTAAATTGAGAGATTGGAACCCTCTTCTCCCTAGGGAGCTAACGTGTACACACAAGTCTAACTGTCTACGTTTCGATTGATCTAAGCCCCCTAAATCCCCCAATTCTGGGGGACTTTGAAAGAATTTTATTTTCTTGTTCCCCCAGAATTGGGGGCTAGGGGGCGATTAATTGTTGACTTGACTGGGTTTTATGACTTGTGTGTACACGGTAGCCCTAGGGAGAGGGGCTAGGGGTGAGGGCGTAAACATTTAATTGCAAGAGATAGGTAGTTCTTGGATTTGCTGCAAAAACTGAGTCATTTTGCGGTCCTCACCCTTGATGTGGTGAGTCAGCCATTCGCTAATGAATTGAGTGATATCAACGGTCATCTCCACATGCTGAGCGCGCAGCTTTTGGAGCAAACTATTCATTTTCGAGAGCAGCAAATCATGGGTTTGTTTATGTCTGGCATAGTCGGGATAATGCACCATCAACATCAAAGCTTCCTCTTGCTGAAAATGATCAACGGTATGCCGAGCAAAGCCATCCATGAGCCGCTGCAATGTGTCCACTTCTTCACGATTGATCACTGCTTCATGGAGTGTATTCACAATTTCAAATAGTGATTGATGCTGCTCATCGATAAATGCATGACCAGTTTCATATTCTTTTTGCCAGCAAGCGATCGGTCGAGTTAATGTCAAAATCATGGCAGTATGCAAAATGTAGAGAGCGTGGTTGGGCGCGAGACAAAGGTAAATTGCTAGTAACTAACTAGCGACTAAATGGATTTAGAAAACTTGCCATTGTCATTTTTAGTGAGGTATGAGTCAAACACGGAGGCAATATTGCGGATTAATAATCTTCCTGCTGGTGTGACCTCAATGTGGTCTGGGTCGATCTCAATCAACCCATCGGCTTCTAACTGGCGCAGTTTTGATCGTTCCGATGCAAAGTATTTACCAAAATCGCGATCGCAAGTTAGATGATATTTTGATTCGATCTCGCTCTGAGAGAGTGCAAATTGACACATCAGTTCCATAATTACGGAACGGCGCAAAATGTCATCGGCATTGAGTTTCACGCCGCGCTCAATGGGTAATTTATTGGCATCAATCGCCCGATAAAAGTCCTGTAAACCCTTATGGTTTTGGGTATAGACATTTTGCAGCATACTAATCGAGGTCATGCCAAAGCCCAACAGATCAGATTCAGGCTTGGTGGTGTATCCCTGAAAGTTACGGTGCAACCTTCCCTCACGTTGGGCGATTGCCAGTTCATCATTCGGTTTGGCAAAGTGATCCATCCCGATAAACACATAACCATGCTTGGTTAAAGTTTCAATCGTCATTTGCATAATTTGCAACTTTTCCTCTGGGGAAGGCAAAGTATTGGGATCAATCTTCTTCTTTTGCAATGGCTTGAGCCAAGGCACATAGGCGAAGTTAAAAACGGCAATGCGATCGGGATCAAGGGCAATGGTTTTAGCAAGGGTTTCGCGGAATGTTGCAAGCGTTTGATAGGGCAATCCATAAATGAGATCGACATTCACACCTTCAAAACCCACCTCGCGCATCCAGCACATTCCTTCAAAGAGCATCTCTTCGGGCTGAATTCGATTGACTGCTTCCTGTACTTGAGGATTAAAGTCTTGAATCCCAAAGCTAATGCGGTTAAAGCCTAGATTGCGTAAGCCTTGTAAGTATTCCTGAGTTAGTGATCGCGGATTGACCTCAATGGAAATCTCTGCATCTGCATCAAAGCTGAAATGCTCTTGTAAGCAATTCCATAATCTTTCCACTTGCTCAAAGGAAAAATAATTGGGAGTACCACCGCCCCAATGCATCTGATGCACTTTGCGATCACAATCTACCGTCGCCGCCACCTGCTCAATGTGCCGCATTAAATAACCTAAATATGGCTCAGCAATTTCTTTGCGGGTGCTAATTACCGTGTTACAGCCGCAGAAATAACAGGGAGCATCACAAAAGGGAATATGAGCATACAGAGATAGAGGTGTTTTTTGTAAATTACCCGCCGCGATTGCCCCACGAAAATCCATCTCATCGAAATTTTCGCTTAGCTCAGTAGCAGGAGGATAGCTGGTATAGCGTGGTACAGGCTGGTTGTACTTATGTAATAAATCAATATCAAATTTTACTGTCTGTACTGCTGTGGTCATCCATTCAATCTCTTGATTTTAAAGTTGTTTTTTAATATGTAACTGGTATTACTTGGAACCCTCACCCCCCAGCCCCTCTGCCGCAGGCGATGGAGAGCAAATCCTAATATTTTGTTGTTCTCCTCGCCTTTAGGGAGAGGGGCTAGGGGTGAGGGTTGTAGAAACTTCTACTCTAGTAAGGATTTTAAAAGTACAAAATGGCGTAGCCATTTTGTACTTTCGGATAACTTCTAGGCGGCGTGACGGTGATGCTCTGTACTACCAACGCGGTCTTGCTTCGTCAACAATTCAAAAACATGGGGATCGAGAACAGCCCTCACATCGGCTTCCAACTCATCCACCACATTCCGATTGAGCGCAAAGGCATAATTTGCCTCTTCCACAATTCGCGATATTGTCTCCTCATCGATATCCAAAGCATCTAATGTGTGACGATACTTCTCTTTAAATGACTTCTTATCTTCAATTGTAGGCAGTTGATCAAACTCATAAAAAGTCGTGCCGCAACCGCTAGGCAAATCCAAGGCAGAGCGAATAATATGCTTGAGAGCCTGTCCACCCGACAAATCACCCATATAGCGCGTATAGGAATGGGCAATTAAACAGATGGGATCTTTTTCAGAAAGCTCAATCAGACGATCGACATATACTTGCCCTGCTTTGAGTGGCTCAATTTGCGATCGCCAATCCTCATCATAGTAATAAGCCAAATCTTGCTCTAAGCTAGCCTTGCGATCTAATTCTGGAAAATACATTTGCCCAAGAATAGGATGCTGGGCATGGCGTTGTAACTCCGCTTCCAGCGTACTGTAAACCAAATAGAGATTTGCTAATAATTTCTTGAATGGGACAATCTCCACAATGCCCTTGAGAAAACATTTCATAAATGCAGTATTCTCGGCGACAGTATGGGACTTCTGTGTGCCTTCGCGTAGACGGGTAGCTAAGTGACTAGTCATCGGCATTTACTCACGAAACTTAATCACAGCATCCTAGACCTTATACCTATATATAATGTCAAGCAAAGTTATGTTAAGTAGTGAGAGCTTGCGCCAAAAAGCGCCACAATGCGGTGTTTTTTACGTTTTATCTTCCTAACGATACAGGCGGCTATCCCTACGTTTGCCGTCTAGCATCTGCCAACCATCATTTCTATAATGACTTCAGTAACAAATCGCAACTTGCACATTGCATTTAATAAAATGGCTGTCAAAAAAGAAGACCCCAAGCGATCCCGCTCTCGCTTAATCGGCAATGTTCTATTGCTGATCGGCGCAGGATTGCTCATAATAAACATCTTTCTCCCCAATCTGTTCGCACCACCCATGGCGCGAGTTCCCTATAGCCTCTTCGTCCATGAAATTGAAGAAGGTAACGTCGCAAGGGTATACATCGGACAGGACCAAATCACCTACCAATTAAAGGGTGTCACCCCTGACATCCCTGGCGATGTCATCTCCACCACACCAATTTTTGACCTAAATTTGCCAGAAAGACTTGAAAAAAGTGGTGTCGAATTTGCCGCCGCACCTGTGCAGAAATCAGGCTGGGTCGGCACATTACTTAGCTGGGTAATTCCCCCATTAATCTTTGTCGGTATTTTCCAACTGTTCAGCCGTAACGGTGGCGGTGGCGCTCCTGGTGGTTTGCAGATTGGCAAGAGCAAAGCAAAGGTCTATGTCGAAGGTGAAGCGACTAAAACGATGTTTGTCGATGTCGCTGGTGTTGATGAAGCCAAGCAAGAACTACAAGAAATTGTCCAGTTCCTCAAAACTCCAGAGAAGTACACCAAGATCGGCGCAAAGATTCCTAAGGGCGTATTGCTTGTGGGCCCTCCCGGAACAGGTAAAACTCTGCTCGCCAAAGCCGTCGCTGGTGAAGCAGGTGTTCCTTTCTTCAGTATCTCTGGTTCGGAATTTGTAGAACTCTTTGTTGGTGTCGGTTCTTCCCGTGTTCGTGATTTGTTCGAGCAAGCCAAAAAACAATCGCCTTGTATCATCTTTATCGATGAACTTGATGCGATCGGTAAGGCACGTTCTAGCGGTGGTATGTACGGCGGTAACGATGAACGCGAACAAACCCTCAACCAATTGCTCACGGAAATGGATGGCTTTGGTGTTGATGGAACGACAGTAATCGTTCTCGCTGCAACTAACCGTCCTGAAACCCTTGACCAAGCACTATTACGTCCAGGTCGTTTCGATCGCCAAGTCTTAGTCGATCGCCCTGACAAGAGTGGACGCTTAGCAATTCTCAAAATTCACGCTGCGAAAGTCACCCTCGATAAGAGTGTTGACCTAGAGACAATCGCTACTCGTACTTCAGGTTTTGCGGGTGCTGACCTTGCTAACCTCGTGAATGAAGCGGCGCTACTTGCAGCTCGTGCTGGACGCGAAACTGTTTTACTCGAAGACTTCGCTGAAGCCGTTGAGCGTGTTGTTGCGGGTCTAGAGAAGAAGAGCCGTGTTCTCAATGAGAATGAAAAGCGAATTGTTGCCTATCACGAAGTTGGTCATGCCCTAGTCGGAGCGCTTAACTCCAGTAGCGGCAAAGTTGAGAAAATCTCGATCGTGCCTCGCGGCATGGCAGCTCTCGGCTACACATTGCAACTCCCAACCGAAGATCGCTTCCTGTTGAGCAAAGAAGAAATCGAAGCCCAAATCGCGACTTTATTAGGTGGGCGATCGGCAGAAGAAATCATCTTTGGCAGCATTACTACAGGTGCATCGAATGACCTCCAACGTGCTACCGATCTCGCGGATAAGATGGTGACTAGCTACGGCATGAGCGAAGTTTTGGGCCCCCTTGCCTACCAAAAGCAACAAAATCAATTCCTTGGCGGTATGGAAATGGCACGTAATGTCAGCCCTGCGACTTCGGAAGCGATTGACAAGGAAATCAAAACCATTGTTGAAAATGCCCATGCCAAGGCGCTAGCGATTCTCAATGCCAATCGTGATTTGCTAGAGTCGATCTCTGAGAAGCTTTTAGAAACAGAAGTGATTGAAGGAGAATTCTTGACTGGTTTGCTATCTCAAGTTAAACCTGCTGAAGTTAACGTATAAGAGTATCAGTAATTTCAATTCATGTAAGTGTGCAAATACTTGCGTGAATTAAAATCCAAATCTAATTTTTAAAAGCAGAAAATGGCTAAGCCATTTTCTGCTTTGTCATTTTTTATAGGTCTGAAGCAGTTGTGACAGTTTTAAAAAATTGCGATCGCAAGTAGATGAAAAGGCTCTCAATCTCAAAATTTAGGCTGACTTGATGTTAAATATTAAACGATTTATTCAGTCTCAAGGATGGACGCAAAAGCAAGCCGCTTTGTTTTTTTGTGAAACTCAACCTCGGATTAGCGATTTGATCAATGGTGATATTGAGAGGTTTAGTATTGATAAGTTGGTGATGATGTTGGCTCATGCAGGTATGAATGTGAAAATTGAGGTGTTATGAATAAATCTCCATCTGTTTATCTGGATGCTTGCTGTTTCTGTCGGCTTTTGGATGATCCTTCGCAATATCGAGTTCGATTAGAGACTGAAGCAGTTGTAACGATTCTAGAATGTTGCGATCGCGGAGAAATGTCTTTAATTAGTAGTGATGCGCTAGAGTTCGAGTTACAGAAGATTCCTAGCGTTGAGGGACGCGAACAAATTTTTGCTTTTTTAGGTGCTGCAAAGACTTTTGTTGAGACTAATGAAAATATTGAGCATAGAGCAGAGAACTTTTGCAAACTAGGTTTTACTCTGTATGATGCTTTACATTTAGCATTTGCGGAAGCTTCAGAGGCAACTGTTTTTTTGACAACGGATGATCGCCTACTCAGGAAAGCAATAAGCTATGCTGATGATATTAAGGTTAAAGTTTTTAATCCAGTAACTTGGTTAATGGAAAATCAAGAGTTAATTTAGGAGGCTGAATGATGAAAGCTAGTGAGATTTCGAGACGTGGATATCAAGCTCTAATTCGAGAATTGGGCTATGCAGGGGCTGCAAGATTTTTGCTAAGGTTTGAGTCTGGTTCTGGAGACTATACTAAGGAACGTCATCAGTGGTTAGCACAAGTGACAATGGATGAATTTCGGTCTTTTGTGCGGCAAAAAAGAGAAAAGAAAAGTGATTAAAAATCCCACCTAATCTCAATCATAAAGCGATCGCCTAAAATATCCACACTTTCACTACACAAGCGATCGTAGATATGCCAAATAAGGTATATTAGATGAAACTCAAAAAATCTAGCAACAAACAAATGAGCCAAAATCAAGTTCCTGAAGCTATTCAAGGTGGTGCGAATGTATTTGAAGATTTAGGTTTTGCACCTGAGGAGACTCTCAATCTTAAAATTCGCGCTGACTTGATGTTGAATATTAAGCGGTTTATTCAGTCGCAAGGATGGACGCAAAAGCAAGCTGCTTTGTTTTTTGGTGAAACTCAACCTCGGATTAGCGACTTGATGAATGGTGATATTGAGAGGTTTAGTATTGATAAGTTGGTGATGATGTTGGCTCGTGCGGGTATGAATGTGAGGTTTGAGGTAAGTTGACTCAAGATGCTCGGTTTACCTTCGTGAATAAGAACTAGGCAAAAGAATTGAATCAAGGTAATAATGGATGTATTGTAATTCTTCAATAACAAGAGGTCTAAGCTATGACTGAATTACTTGAACGTGTGATTGAGCAATTAAAAATACTTCCTGCTGAGGAACAAGATGCGATCGCAACCCGTTTTCTTGCGGAAATGGAAGATGAACGAGCTTGGAAGATTCGTTTTGCTTCGACAATGGATGATCAATGGGATAATCTAGCTGCTATGGCACGTCAGGAAATCACTTCTAGAGATCTAAATTAAGAAATTTTTTCATGATTTTCTTCCATCACTGAGAGCAAGAAATCGCGTAATTGATCTCGTCCTAAGCCTCGATAAACATTCACTTCACAGCAAATATTTTGAGGTTGCTCGGCTTTGGCAAAGCGGACAATACCTTTGGATGGTTCGTCAGCATAAATTAATGGAAGTTCTGCTTTTCTAAGAATTGCTGCCTTTTTGCGATCTGCTTCTTGTCTCTCAGGTAATTCATGATAAGGGCTTTGGCGTTCTATCGCGATTACAGGTAAAGAAAACATGGCTTCATGGCGACAAATCAGAATATCGAGAGAGCTACAACTTTTGATAAATCTCTGTAACTCATAATGGAGACTTGCTTCTAGTCCGTTTTTCTGAACTATACGTGCAAGGGAAACTTCAGGAAATAAACGATATTGAGTTTTATCTTGCAAAACTCCTTCAATTAATTCCATCAAGCAAATTTGCCCTTGATGAAGAAAAGATTTTCCTTCTTGAACTTGGCTCATGTACATAGTATGTATGCTCAATTATTTGTCATAAATTAGCTTGGAGTTTTTTTTATTTAAAATGGTATGTCGTCATACTCATTTGGTCTTTCTCCATTAGAATGCAGGAAAAGTCCAAGATTTTTACTAATATCTAACAAAAAATCTTTTACTTCAATGTAGTTAGACAATGATATTCGAGTAGTTGATGGAAATCTCTGGTCTAAACTCAACTCATGACAAATATTTTGTTCGATCATGTCATGGATTAATGGGGCAAAGTTAAAATAAGGTGATTCACCTGAATGGGATAGAGAGTAGATTTTTTGTCCAAAACTAGAGGATTTCACATCATGTTCCCCTATTGCGCCAGATTCAAGAAGCCTGCCTTCAAAATCAAGCTTTCTTGATATTGGTATATATAGTTCTCTAATTTCTTCAAATTCTCCTCGATGCCATTCATCAAAATCTCTCCAACTGACTTTAGCCCTATTATTAGTCCAAATTCTGTCATGAACCGATAGAGCAATCTCTGACTGTTGTAGTACGACATACAAAGCACCTTTAGGACGCTTTGATTCGGTTTTAGGAACAATCGTTGCGTACTGTTTCCGATATCGAACTTCGTATAAATCCTTTAAACCAAGTTCATCTAATATTGCAATTACCGTCTCAATAGTCGGTATGCCAGAAGAATTAACTCCTGTAGTTACTGCTGAAGATAACTCTTCCTGATGGAGTAAATCACTGATACCCAATAAAGACTGGAGTTGCTTGATATCCCAAGCAATCTTTTGAGTACCATCATCGAGCGTTAGTAGCTCAACATTTAATGGTTGCCTGTTCACGATCCTCATATACCCAAACACACTAATTTGACTGCTTGGATTTACCCTAACACACTAATTTGGCTTTTTGGGCGATTTTGATAAAATATTTTTTGCATGAAGGTAAAGCAAGTCATCAATGCCATTAATTAAAAAAACAGCAAGTGCAAATTAGATGATCTCCTTAAAAACTAACGCGATCTCAAATCCTCTAGAAATAGTGAATCGAGGATTAAGATTGATCAATAAAAATTGATAAATTTTCGATATGACTCAAAAGATTGCTTTTCTTGGTTTGGGCGTAATGGGTGGGGCAATGGCTGCCAACTTAGTTAAGCGAGGCTATTCTGTGATTGGCTGGAACCGCACTAAAGACCGCCCCACAATCGCGACATTTACTGGTGCTGGTGGCATCCTCGCCCAAACTCTTCAAGAAGCAGTCCATGATGCTGATGTAGTGTTTTCCTGTTTGGGTGATGTACCTGATGTCACTGAGGTATTGATTGGCGAGCAGGGAGCGATGAACTCTGCCAAGGCAAATACTCTCTTTGTTGATACCAGCACGATCGGCAGTGATGCTGCCAAGACGATTGGCAATGCTTTGCTGGAGGATGGGTTGAGATTTATGGATGCCCCAGTGTCGGGCGGTGATGTGGGCGCACGCAATGGCACATTGACCTTTATGGTGGGTGGTAATCCTGAAGATTTGCAAGAATGTTTGCCCCTATTTGAGGCGATGGGCAGCAATATCAAACATTGCGGGGAGATCGGTAGTGGTCAAGCTGTGAAGCTGTGCAATCAAACCCTAGTATCTGTGTATATGTTGGCGCTCTGTGAAACAATGCAAATGGCTCAGAAAATGGGCATTGACCCGCAACTTGTAGTCGATGTCTGTGGCAGTGGTGCGGCTGGCTCGTGGGCTTTGACAAACTTGGGGATGAAAGTGGCGACGGGGGATTATCAGGCAGGTTTTGCCATTAAACATATGCTCAAGGATTTGCGTCTTGTCCAAGAAATTTGCGATCGCAATCCCTCAGCAATTACCCAAGAAGCTACCCCAGATTTTGCCAAAGACTTACCTGCGATCGCCCTAGCGATGCAAAAATTCCAACAAGTGAGTCAACTCGATGCTGGGCAAGCCTCTGAGCAAGGCACACAGGCAATGATTCGCGCCTACAGGTAGGGGCAATCCATGAATTGTCCCTACGATGAAATGAGGGTTTCCAGTTATTTTTGCGTAAGGACAAAAGTAGTGATAGCACTTTGCGCTGCCACTACTTTTGGGGTTTAAATCTTAAATTGTTAAAAATCTAGCAAACTCTAGCAAGTATGCTTTGATACAATGCGAAGCTAATCCCGTAATGCTGCCTCCGCTCCTCCAGAAAAAATGCAACTGGCAAAACGACTTCGTAATATTCAGCCTTCCTTAACTCTAGCGATCGACGCAAAAGCTAAGGCGATGAAGGCTAGTGGAATTGATATTTGTAGCTTTAGTGCTGGCGAACCAGACTTTGATACGCCCGATCACATTAAGGCTGCGGCAAAACTCGCGCTTGACCAAGGCAAGACCCGCTATACAGCCGCCTCAGGTATACCCGAACTCAAACAAGCGATCGCCGCCAAACTCCTGCGCGACAATCAATTAACCTACAAGCCCGATCAAATCATCGTTACCAATGGTGGTAAGCACTCGCTTTACAACCTGATGATGGCAATGCTTGACGAGGGGGATGAAGTAATTATTCCCATCCCATTTTGGGTGAGCTATCCCGAAATGGTCAAACTCGCCGATGCTACTCCAGTTTTTGTCGTCACCACCGAGGAAACAGGCTATAAAATTACCCCTGAGCAGTTAGAAGCGGCAATTAATCCTAAAACCAAGCTATTTGTCCTTAATTCGCCCTCAAATCCCACAGGTATGGTGTATTCACCTGCGGAAATTAAGGCACTAGCAGAGGTCTTAGAGCGACATCCTCATGTCTATATTGTTTCCGACGAGATTTACGAAAAGATTCTCTATGATGGAGCATCACATATCAGCATTGCCTCGGTAAGCCCTGCTATGTACGAGCGCACTTTAATTAGTAGCGGTTTTGCCAAAGCTTATTCAATGACAGGTTGGCGTGTTGGCTATTTGGCAGGCGCACCTGAAATCATCAAAGCGGCAACAACAATTCAAGGGCATAGCACCTCGAATATTTGCACCTTTGCTCAATATGGCGCAGTCACAGCCCTCAATGACTCACAGGAATGTGTAGAAACCATGCGAAAGGCGTTTGCCGAACGTCGTGATGTCATGTATGACCTGTTAACCTCCATTTCAGGCATTACTTGTCCTAAACCTGACGGTGCATTTTATCTATTTCCCAGTATCAAATCCTTTAATATGCCTTCCCTTGATTTTTGCGATAAGTTGCTCGAAGAGTTCAAGGTTGCTGTGATTCCGGGGATTGCTTTTGGTTTAGATCACTGTATCCGTCTTTCCTACGCCACCAATTTAGAAACGATTCGTGAAGGTTGCGATCGCATTCGTCAGTTCGCCGAAAAGTTAGCCTAAAATGCCTGATCAAAATCTCATTCTAAGGCTGAGGTTTTGATCAGACCACTAGAAAAATATCCCCATGGCAAAGTTTTACGATCGCATTACACCAGAGCTACAAACGTTCATTGAGGCTCAACATATTTTCTTTGTGGCAACTGCGCCCAATCAAGGACGTGTAAATCTGTCACCCAAGGGCATGGATGCCCTGCGCGTGATTAACGAATCTGAGATCGCCTATCTTGACTTGACTGGCAGCGGCAGCGAAACTGTCGCCCACCTCCTTGAAAATGCCAGAATCACAGTCATGCTCTGTAGTTTTACCGAAAAACCGTTAATTTTGCGCCTCTATGGTCAAGGTGAGCCAATCCGTCCTAGAGATGAATCTTGGCAAGAATATCTATCACTATTTCCTGCGATCGCAGGTACTCGTCAAATTGTGCGTGTCAAAGTGGAATCAGTCCAAACTTCCTGCGGTTTTGCTGTGCCTTTCTATGAATTTTCAGGTGATCGCCCCGCATTAAAGGAATGGGCAGAAAAGAAAGGGGAAGAGGGTATTTATGAATATTGGCAAGCCAAAAATCAACACAGCATTGATGGGCTACCCACCGAACTTTTAGAGACTCATATTCACAAACAATAAGATTCTAAAACTATTAGTAGTGTAAGAAACAAATTTTCTTTGTGTTTTAACACTAAATATGCGTTAAGGTATTAACGAAGCTAAACGTTAAATACAACAGCATTTTTATGGTGCAAGAACTCATCCGCCTCCCCAAAGAAGTAAGGTTTCCAGACTCTGCTCCTGCCGCTTATCCTGTATTTTTCAGGACATATAGCCGTAAATACAATAACAAGCGGGAAAGCTGGGCTGAGGTTTGCGATCGCACACTTACAGGTTTGAAAACACTAGGCAAGCTGACCGATGAACAAGTTGCCTTGATCGACAAGATGCAGAAACAGCTTAAGTCCCTCACCTCTGGACGCTGGTTGTGGGTTGGTGGTACTGAATGGGTCGATCGCCCCGAAAATTTCTCTGGCTCCTATAACTGCACTAGCACCAATGTGATCGACTGGCGCTCTTTTGGCTTGATGATGGATCTCGCCATGCAAGGATCTGGCACTGGCGGCGTATTAGAGCCGCAATACATTAGCCAACTGCCCGTAATTCGTAACCAGTTGCAAGTCAATGTCATCGGTGCGATCGGCGCAACCCCTGTCGAAAATCGTCGCCACAACACCGAAGTCGAATTTGACTATGCCCATAATGCCGTCAAGTTTTGGGTCGGCGATAGCCGCCAAGGTTGGGTCAAGTCCTACCAATCACTATTAGAACTATGCAGCGATGAGCAGTTTGATGCAGCTAAGCCTGTCCAAGTCACCGTTGATATCAGCGATGTCCGCCCCAGTGGTGAAGCCCTCAAAGGCTTCGGCGGTATGGCAAATCCTGTCAAGTTGCCTACCCTCTATGATCGCTGTGCCAGCATTTTAAATAAAGCGATCGGCCGTCAACTCACCTCCGTCGAGTGCTGCCTCCTCATCGATGAAGCCGCTGTTTGCATCGTGGCTGGGAACATCCGTCGTTGTCTTCCTGAAGATGCTCTTGTGCATACATCCAAAGGATTGATGGCAATTAAAGATGTGCAAGTTGGCGACTTGGTTCAAACTCCTTTGGGATTTCGGAAAGTCCTGAATAAATTCGATCAGGGAATGCAAGAAGTTCAAGAAATTGAAACCAATGCTACTTTCCCTAGAGCAACGATTAATCATCGTGTTGCTGTTCTGTCTGACGCTAAAGGTAGCATTCGTTGGAAATATGTGGCGGCACTTGATGAAGGCGATCGCCTCATGCACAGCACTCAAATCCTTTCAGGAACAGTCACCCATTTACCAGCAGACGATACTGAACAACGTCCAGTTAATAGCAGAAATGCTAAGTCCTTAACCATTCCCGCGTTAACTCCTGAAGTTGCTTGGTTGATTGGATTCACTCATGGTGATGGCTATGTAGCTTTAGGGAGAAATAAACATGACAAGCCCTATGGACGAGTAGAGTGGGCGATGAATGCCACTCAGCCTGAGCTTTGCCAAAAGCTGCAAGCTAAATTGGATCAAGCTTTAGCCATGTTTGGCTTGACAGCTACTCATGGTGTAGTCAAAGGAGAAAACACTGCTAAAACGGTCTGTTCTTCAATTCGCCTAGCTGAATACTTCCATAAGCATATTAAACAACCAAATACTGTTTTAGAAGTTCCATCTTTCATCTTGCAAGGATCTACAGACATTCGTTCTGCTTACCTAGCAGGTTTAATGGATAGTGATGGCGCAGTCGATAATCGTCCACCACATCTAGTGACATCTGTTTACCGCCAATTTGTCAGACAGGTAAGTGCTGTTCTTTCAAGCCTCGGTATTGCAGGTAGAATTAACATTACTATTCCCAAGGAAGAAAACTGGCAGGCAAAATATAATCTCACTATCCCTGCTCTCAAAGAACGTTATAACGCGCTTATTGCTCAACATTCAGTCAAGGGCGAAATCCGTCAAGGACTGAAGATGTATGGCTTTACGATCGCTGCCGAAATGATGCGTGAAGTATATACCTACAGCGAAATGCGTGATATGGGATTCCAAGGCTCTCGCTCTGTTAATTCCAACTATGAGCGTTACATTGCCGAATCTGATGTAAGCATGGATATTCCAGTGAGCGTCAAAGGTTTGGGTAGCCAAGACTATGTGCAAACCTACGACATTGAAGTAGAAGAAGCTCATTGTTTCTACTGTGATGGCTATCTAACACACAACTCAGCAGGTATGCGCCAGTTCTCCTCTGAAGATGCGCTCGGTTCTGTCGCAAAAGATAATCTCTGGCAGCAAGATGAAGCTGGTAATTGGAGAATCGATCCTGAGAGGGATGCTTTGAGAATGGCGAACCACACGAGAGTATTCCATCGCAAGCCAACTGAACAGGAATGTGTGGATGCAGTTCGTAAGCAATATTATTCAGGTGAAGGTGCAATTCAATGGGCAGGTGAAGCGATCGCGCGTTCTAATGCTGACTTGATTACAACTCCCGAACTAAAGCGTGATTTCTTAGCGGCTTATGTGAAAGGCGAAGGAAAAGAATGGTTAAAGAATCATCAGCCCGAAGTCTCTGAACGTGAGCTAGATCATAGATTACAGCGTTATGCCCTCAATCCCTGCGGTGAAATAACTGGGGCTGACTTCCATTGCAATTTGTCTGAGGTGCATCTCAATCAACTCAATCCTCGTAATGAGAAAGAACAGGAAGAAGCCTTTAAGGCAGGTGCTTTGTCGGTTGCGGCGTTGCTCAATCATCGCTTCAATGAAGAACGCTATCAATTTAGCCGTGAAGTTGACCCGATTGTGGGTGTATCCTTTACAGGACTATTTGACTTCTTCGTTCATGCCTTTGGAGTGGAATGGTTGCGCTGGTTTGAAGCAGGTCGTCCTGACACGGTGCAGGGACTAGACTTCAAAGAGAAAGAAGCCGAATATCTCAATCGCTGGCGTAAAATCGTACATCAAACAGTTTGGGAATACTGCGATGCTCACGGCTTACGCCGCCCGAATCGTTGCACGACAACTCAACCCGCAGGCACAAAATCTTTACTGACTGGTGCTTCCCCGGGATGGCATCCTCCGAAGGCACAGCGCTTTATCCGTCGGATTACTTTCCGTAAGGAAGATCCTGTAGCACGGGCTTGTATGGACTATGGCTATAGCATCATTCCTTCGCAATCGGATAAGGATGAGAATGGACAATTGCTCAATGATCCCTTCGATCCAAGATGTACGGAATGGCTGGTAGAGATTCCTGTGAGCGTGTCTTGGGCTGACCTTGACGGTGCGGACATGGTGGACATCAGTAAGTTCGATGTGATGGCACAGTTTGATTTCTATATGCAGGTGCAGAAGCATTACACCCGTCATAATACTTCGGCAACTTTAGAATTGCGCGAACATGAAATCGAGCCTTTAGGGAAGAAGATTTACGAAGCCATTCGTGATGATGAGGGTTATATCTCGGCGGCTCTGTTGGCGCGTTTTGATGACCTACAAACTTTCCCTCGTCTGCCCTTTGAGCCAATCGATAAGGCAACTTATGAGAAGCTCAGCGCTGAGGTGCTAGAACGTCGCAAGTCTGATGATTTTTACGCGAGTTTGTTGCGTTATGATTCGGGTGAGTTGATGGAGGCGGGACCTGCGGGTTGCGATTCTGATAAGTGTATGTTCCCTGAACAGAAGCCATAGTTTCTCTATAACATAGCGACTTAGTTGATTAGATAGAAAATTTCTATCTAATCAACCAAAATTTGAAACAGGAAAAATACTTATGGTAACTCGATAATTTTAAAGGTCATTATCAATGCCGCACCAAATTGTAATTGATACCAATGTCATTGTTGCTGGATTGAGATCTAGAAGTGGCTTTGCATTTCAGTTGTTAAATCTTGTTGGTACAGAATGCTTTGACATACATCTATCAGTACCTCTTGTCATGGAATATAGAGATGTTTTGTCTAGAGAAGGGCAGATTTCTTACCTGAGTTTGGATGATGTAGATAATTTGGTTGATTTTTATTGTCAAGTGGGGATAAAGCATGAAATTTTCTTTCTCTGGCGACCATTTTTGCGAGATCCCAAGGATGATTTGGTATTAGAGCTTGCTGTTAAAGCGGGAGGTGCGAGTATAATTACATAAGTAGCTAAGCAAAATTAATTACATAAGTTGAACCAAAGTCTCGAAGAACTTTTTCAACATAAGAGACTAAACTTTCCCAAGATTCATATGCATTGAGTTCAATCCACTCATACTTCATGAAACGCCACAAAATTTCAATCAAGTTCAACTGGGGACTATAAGGGGGTAACTGGAAAATCTCAACTTGCTGGTTCTTCCACTGCTCTAATTTCTCTTGAATCAGTTGACTGGTATGAATAGAGGCTTTATCCATAACAATCACTGTTGGCTTGGTAGATTGACGAGCAAAGTCATCGATACAAGCGAGAATGACTGCACTGGTGATACTGCGTTCAAAAACATAAGCAGATAAGTCATTGTTTCGATTCATCAAACCCACGACATTTAACCTCTTACTGCGTTGACTGGGTAAGCTTAAACCCGTCCCTTTCTCTTGCCAAGCATAGGGAA
>NZ_JACJQB010000053.1 GCF_014696385.1 Pseudanabaena mucicola FACHB-723 | reverse complement strand
AGTTAGATAGCATCATTAACAATATTTTTTAATTTGTCGTTTCTAGTTTACTAAATTAGAAGCGATTTTTTCTAGTTATTTCTTATCGTTCAACACTTCTGCCTCACGCTCTTATGACATATACGTTCTCAAGTTTTGATATTAATTCCCCAAGCTCCGTGACTGACTGGCGGCGATCGCTCGAAGAAATTTATCGCGGTCGCACGATGCACACTTACAAGTCTGGACAAATCATTCCCATGTATCCCTATGAAGTGTGGGTGGTTTGTCGTGGGGTCGTGCAACTAAATACACTGCATCCTTCAGGAGATGAAGTCTTGGTGGGATTTGCCGTGCAGGCAATGCCCTTTGGTTTACCCCTAACAAATCTAGAGCCATACCATGCGATCGCATTATCGGATGTTGATTTAATGCGGTTTACACTGATTGAGTTAGAAAATTCTCCACAACTCTATCAAGGTATTTTGCAACATCTCAACCGTCGTCTTCAGCAAACTGAAGCTTTGCTAGCCTTAGTCAGCAATAAACGAGTTGAAGAACGACTCCGCCAAATTTTACTTTTGCTGAAGCAAGAGGTGGGCATTCCCGTTGAAGGTGGAGGTAATCGGCTCACGGTGCGCCTTACTCACCAACATCTTGCCAGTGCGATTAGTAGCACTCGCGTCACTGTAACCAGAGCCATGAAGTTGTTACAGGATGAAGGATGGTTGAGCGTTGATCGCGATCGGCATATTGTTCTTGCATAAAAAAAGGGGCGCGAAGCGCCCCTTTTTTATTTCTTGTTTTATTTCTTGAGGATAGTAACCACGAGAGCAGTGCTTTCGGTTACAGGCTTAACACCTTCGGGGTAAGCAATTTCACTAACGTGAACACCCTTACCGATTTCGAGAGGAGTAATGTCGATTTCAAAGCTTTCAGGAATGTTGTTAGGAGCGCAAGATACACGAACGTAGTTTTTGATCGTGTCAACGGAACCACCACCAACTTTTACCCCAACAGGCACACCGACAAAGTGCAGAGGAATGTCTACTTCGATCTTTGATTGAGATTCGATCGCAAAAAAGCTAAGGTGATAAATCGCATTTTTGTAAGGATGGTTTTGAACTTCACGCAATAGGGTTTTGCCTTTGAAGTCTCCATCGGTTACATTTACTTCGATCATTGTGTTGTTGATCGTTGCTTCACGAAGTAAAGTGGTTGCTTCCTTTGCATCTAAAGAGATTGAAATAGATTCAGAGCCCTTGTGTCCATATACAGTTGCAGGAATTTGACCATTGCGGCGAAGAGCGCGGTTATTGGCTGGGGGACGAGTAGAGGCGTTAATTTGTAGTTGCATTTTAGTAGTTTGTGATTGCTTTTTTAATGGCTTTTAGCCGCTAGCGATTAGCTATTGGCTTTTAATTGAGAGTTGTCATTAACTAGATTTAACTCAGAGGCTAAAAGCTAGTTAAAGTGTAAGAGCTAAATCTAAGCTCTCAACAAACCACGCTTAGGCCCATGAATTGGGTCTTCAACAATGATGGTTTGCCCTCGGCTTGCGCCTAAGGAGATAATTGCGATCGGAGTACCCGTTAAGTCAGACAGGAATTTTAGATATTCCTTGGCTTGGGTGGGCAACTCTTCAACATTTTTGCATTCGCTAGTCGATTGCTTCCAACCAGGGAGGGTTTCGTAGATGGGGATGGCTCTGGCAAAAGCACGCGCATCGCTAGGGAAGTCGCGTACAACTTTACCGTCAAGTTCGTAAGCAGTACAAACTTTGATTTCGTCGAGGTCATCGAGTACATCAAGTTTGGTGACAGCAAGGCAATCGAGTCCATTAATGCGAACTGCATAACGTCCAATTACGCCATCAAACCAACCACAACGGCGTTTGCGTCCTGTGGTTGTGCCGAACTCTGCACCACGTTCGCCAATCAGGTTGCCAATTTCATCATGTAACTCAGTGGGGAAAGGTCCTTCACCAACGCGAGTTGTATATGCTTTGGCAACACCAATCACGCGATCGATACACGTTGGTCCCACACCAGCGCCGATGCAAGCACCGCCAGCAACAGGATTGGAGGAGGTAACATAGGGGTATGTGCCATGATCGAGATCTAGCAATGTTCCCTGTGCTCCTTCAAAGAGGATGTTGCGACGTTCACGAATCGCATCATCGATTTTCAATGAGGCATCAACTACATGGGGACGCAGACGGTCAGCATAGCCACGATACTCTTCGATGATCGCGTCTGCATCGAGCGGTTCTAAATTATAAAGCTTTTGTAAAACAATGTTTTTTTGTTCGATCGCCCAACGAAGCTTTTTGGGCATCCGTTTTTCGTCCATCAAGTCGATCATACGGATACCGACACGCTCAGATTTGTCAGCGTAGGTCGGTCCGATGCCACGTCCTGTTGTGCCAATCTTGTGTTCTGCGCGTTGATCTTCTGATGCGCGATCTAGTACCCGATGATAGGGCATGGTGACATGGGCGGTTTCGGCGATGAACAGATTAGCTGTTGATATACCTAAATTTTTTAGTCGATCGACTTCTTCAAGAAGCACTTTAGGATCGATAACTGTGCCACTAGCGATAATGCATTCCGTTTTGGGATACAGAATTCCCGAAGGAATCAGGTGTAGCTTAAAGGTGCGGTCGCCAACGACGACCGTATGTCCTGCATTATTACCGCCTTGATAGCGCACAACGACATCTGCGGAGCGGCTAAGCAAATCTGTGATTTTGCCTTTACCTTCATCACCCCACTGTGCCCCAATAACAATTACATTAGCCAAGGGTATTGCTGCTCAATAAAATCTCACAATTGTCAATTATCACAAAGGAAGTGAGCATTTGTCAATCACTTACGCGCAATTGTCTTGTTTAGAGCATTGCCTTACTTAGGAATCATTGAAAATTTCAGTTATTGTTTGCCGTCTACCGTCTACTCTTTCTTGCCAATCAGCTAAGGCTATCTCTATCAAGCCTTCTAGAGATTTGTCAGTAAGTTCCTCGCCTGTCATTAACTTGTAAGTTTTTGCGTATTGACTTAAAGAGTAACTGTCACTATACCTCCAAGCTTTAGGATCAGGGTTTCTTAATACAAAAAGTGAAGGCTTTGAATTTTCCTTTATGGGTATGCTAATAAGTATTTTTTCAGTTTTTTTCTGGTAAATCTTGCGCGAAATATACCTTCGGTTAGGTATGGGTAACCAAAGAGAAAATTCAAGTTGATGAAATTCATTGATAGGGCGGCTATAGAATTCTGCACACATTTTAGTTATGGGTATACTGCCGTTTTTCTGTGGATAGCCATAGCGAGTAATAACTTTTGTGCTTACTTCTGCCATTCTTTCGTCAAAATCAAGTATTTTTTTCCTGATTCTTAAAACAAGATCTTTGTCAGATGAATGACGCTCATCGAGCAACTTCTCAAATACTCTGGGGATGCGTGGTAATATGCGTAATGTAGGCTGAGCAGTTACTTCATCTAGTATGTATTCCTGTGGATAAGGAATTATTGCCGAGGAAATATTGCTTTCTTCTTGATTTTTGATATGAAATGTTAGTTGTTTATTATTCTGAATAATTTCAAACTGCCAAAACTCAACTGTGAGCTTGTTATAAATCTGATCAATATAGTTATGACGATGAAAGTCAGGCTTGATAGCAATTAGGCGAATAGGCTGATCATATTTAATGACTTCAGCCATTGGCTTTTGAGTGAAAAGGCTATGGTAGTAGCGAGTTAATTGCTGGACAACATAGCGATCTTCTACATTTTTTAACTCAATAATTATTAGTTGCCCTGAATCTGATAGAGCAAGAATATCGCAGCAATCATTCAGGACAATGTATTGACGTTTAAGTGGGATCAACCCAAATAATTTTTCGAGATTATTCCAAACAAAATCTTCTAGATCTGCTTCGCTGGCAAACTGCCAACCTTCAGTCTTTTTAATCAAAGATTCTGGATGCAACATAGATTATTTCATGGCTTTTTAAGATTTAAGTAGCTCGATCGCAGATTCGGCTGCGGCTAAGCCAGAGTGATAGGCGGCTTCGATATTTTTGCCAGCACACCAATCGCCCGCACAAACAAGAGGGACTGGAACTTTTGTTGATAAACAAGAAACACCTGCCCACTCTTCGGCAATAGCATAGCGCCAACGATGGACTTGCCACCACTCAGGATTGGCTAACCATTTTTCTAATAGCTTACCAACCTGATTCAGTAAAGGCTTGCCAGCAATTTCGAGGTCAGGTTCTTCCATTGACTGTTTTGCAAATTCTGCTGAACTCTGATACACAAAAACGGGTTGACTGGATTTTTCAGCATGTTTACTGCTGTCATAGCTAATCCAATTTAAAATTGGATCATCCACGCATTGAATTGCTCGCCATTCATCGGGGATATGGTGACTAGCATTGTATCCAGCCATAATCGTGACACTAGGGGCAAATTTCACGGCATGGACAACTTGTAGAAAGCTAGGGGCAAGCGCCAAAACATTTTCAAATAAAGGTAGAAATTGTGGGGCGGGTATGGTTGAGACAATTGCGGCGGTTTCTAGTGTTTCATTGCGATCGCTAACTAACTGCCATTTGCGATCGCAATGGTTTACAGAAATTATGCGGGTGTTATTGATAATCGTCAGATCGTTGGCAAGATATTTTGCGATCGCAGTCATGCCTGAAGGACAACAATATCTTTGATGACGAGCATCCGCTTCGGGTGGGCGCAGGCCATCGGCTGATAATCGATAAACATCGCGAGTCCATTCACTCACAATTCCTTTGTCTTGCAGCTTACGCACAAATCTCGTGAAGTCATCACTTTTGGCAGAGATTAGCTGTGCGCCATGATCTACCCAAGTACCTTGCAAACGTCTAGTTGACATCCGACCGCCTACCCCTGCGGATTTCTCCACAATAGTGACATCTAGCCCTGCTTGCTTTAGTTGCTGAGCACAGGTCAGACCTGCCATACCCGCGCCGATCACGATTACATCTTTCATACGGTTTCAGTTCATGCCTCTTGAAGAGCTTAGCTCATCTTGATCGTGATTTTTGTGATTTTAAGGTTAAGGTGGGCTACCGCCCACCCTAGCCTTAAAGTGTATCTTGCATCTTTTCGCCGTCGTGGTAAGCAGCGAACAATATGGGACAGGTTTTGCCCCATGCGATCGCGCCTGTCGCATCAAGACAAATTGCGCCAAAATCGCGATCGCGACTTTTTGCCTCATTAATCGATTTGTCAACGGCTTGCTGAAGGGTCATGCCATCAGTAACACGCACTACAACTCTCGTAGCAAAGCCTTCATCGAGAATATCTTCGCCCACACCTGTACAGCTAACCCCTGCAAATTTAGTTGCATAGTTACCCGCAGGAGTTGCCGAGTCGCTGACTCTGCCAATGCGCTCAAATCCTCGTCCGCCTGTGGAAGTTCCCACGCAAATACTACCATATTGATCAAGAACTACCGCACCGATCGTTCCCATCGCCACATCCGCCATTTTGCGAGTGAAGTTAGTTTTGCGTTCTTCTACCCATTCCGCAAGGCGTTCATCGGTGAGGGGATTATAAATCGGTATACCGAGTTCACGGGTGAGTTCCGCCGAGCCGTAATCAGAGAGAACGCGATCGTCGCTAGTTTGCAAATGCTTAGCCAGATCAATGGGATTTTTGACTCTTGCCGTATTGATGACCCCACTAAAACTTTGGCGATCGCCATCCATGATTGAGGCACTCATGCGGATTTGACCATCGGACTGTAAGACCGATCCTGTCCCCGCATTAAATCGCGGATCATCTTCCAGCATTTGACAAGCCTTGACGACAGCATCGATCGCTTTTGCGCCATCGAGCAGCATCGGATAAACAGTTTCTAAAACGGCAAATAATGATTTGCGGACAGGTTCATAGCCGCCTTTGCTCTCAACAGTGCTACCAGCACCGCCATGAATAATAATTTTCGGTTGCATTGGATTCAGTAATTCGTAATTTGTAATTTGTTATAAACCCCAAAACTTAGCATTCAGCATCGTGTCAATATCACGACTCAACTGCCATGTGTCAGAGAAATCAGTATCAGCATATTCAGTTCTGACAATTTCTAGGGCTGTGTCAAAGGAATCATCAAACATTCTCAAGAAGTGACGCTTCAGGCTAGGTGACTGTCTTAGAAGTTTTTTTAGTTCATCACGTTGGTTAATAATCGTGACTTCCCAACCTCGAAAACAGTCAGGCAGATTAACATAGCAGCGTTTTAGGATGTGTTCGATTAGCCTTTTGAGTCTAGTCTCTACTTCACGTTTGTTACTGCCTGACAAACCCTCTAACTCCTCTATTAAATTTTCAACATCAAGATTTTGGAAGTCACCTGCTTTTAATTGCGCGATCGCAGTCTCCAACCATAGGTCAAGATCGCGCTCGTACAGGGTTAATGATGATGCGATCGCTTGGGACATTTGTTTTCCTCCTTAATTCAAGATTTGGTTCTTACAGTTCTCCGAAACCCTTTTTCTTTTTCTTTTTCTTGCCATAAACAGGATTGCCCGATGGGGCTTGGTTGCCCATGCCACCCATTCCGGGGAATCCGCCGCCGCCCATGTTGGGCATACCAGGGAAGTTGGGCATCTTGCCCTGTCCCATTTGCTGCATTAAGGCTCTCATCTTCTGAAAGTCAGCAACGAGCTTGGTTACATCCTGAAGTTTATAACCAGCACCATTAGCAATCCGTTGCTTGCGACTAGGACTTTTGGCAATGAGGTCAGGATCTTTGCGCTCTTGCTTAGTCATGGAGGAGATCATCGACTCACAGCGTTTGAGTTGCTTTTCCGCCTCTTGAATTTGCGCGTCGTTAATCTTCATTCCCGGCAGCATCTTCAACATTCCGCCAAAGGAACCCATGTTTTTCATCATGCGGGTGTTCTTCAGGAAGTCGTCAAAGTCGAACTTGGCGCTCAAAATCTTTTCTTGGAGATTAGCAGCATCGGTGAGATCGATTTCTTCTTGAGCTTTCTCAACTAGCGTCAGCACGTCGCCCATGCCCAAAATCCGCGAAGCCATGCGTTCAGGATAGAAGGGTTGCAGTGCCTCAACTTTTTCACCGACACCAATAAACTTAATCGGCTGTCCCGAAATTTGTCTCACCGATAGCGCCGCACCACCACGAGTATCGCCATCCATTTTCGTGAGGATTGCGCCTGTAATGCCAATCTCATCATGGAAAGTACGAGTTAATGTCGCCGCTTCTTGTCCTGTCATCGCATCGACAACCAGCAGCACTTCATCGGGATTAATCGCATCCTTGACGCGCTTGAGTTCATCCATCATGTCGCGATCAATCTGCAAGCGCCCCGCCGTATCGACAATCACGGTATTAACGCCTAATTCTTTAGCCTTTGCCAATCCTTGACGCGCAATCTCCACAGGGTCAGCATCAGCCCCCATTTCAAAAACTGGCACATTGATTTGCTTACCAAGGGTGAGCAACTGGTCGATCGCCGCAGGACGATATACGTCAGTGGCTACTAGTAAAGCGGTGCGCTCTAGTTTGCGTAAATGTAAGGCTAATTTAGCAGTAGCCGTCGTTTTACCTGTACCCTGCAAACCTGCCATCAAAATTACAGTGGGGGCGTTGGTTGCCTCGGCGAGTGGCACATTTGCCTCGCCCATCGTCTTTACCAATTCGTCATAGACGATCTTGATAAATTGCTGATCGGGGCGCACCCCTGCGATCACATCAGCGCCTTGAGCCTGTTTGGAGATTTCTTCGACAAATTCTTTGACAACCTGTAGGTTGACATCTGCCTCTAATAGCGCCCTGCGTACTTCGCGAATCGCGCCTTGGATATTGGAGTCAGAGATTTTGTCTTGTCCGCGTAACTTTTTCCAAGCCGCCTCAAATTTATCGGCGATTTCATCAAACATATCTAGTTTTGCTTTTGCTGTTTTTGGTTCTACCTACTAATTTACAGTCACCAACGTGACATTGATCGCGATCTGTGAAAATTGTGATGGCGATCGCTGTTGGCAAACATAGTATTTTTATCAAATTTCTTCTGAAACTCTCCGCCCAATCAGCTTATTGTCAATATACTTCAATAAATTTGCGCCTAGTAGATAAGCATAAAGACTGGATGGGCGAAATTCAAACTCTACCCCTTTATACTGAATGTCTTTATCTGAAATAGTTTGACTAGTTATCAAGATTGGTTGAGATATATGGGGATGCTTATTCGCAAATTCAACACAATTATCAAGCTCTGCAAGTGTCCTATAAGGGCGATCGCTCCACTTAACTTCCACAATCCAAGAAGGTAATTGGCTAACATTATCCAAATGCACAATATCAATTTCTCCCGACTTCCATCGCGCATAATAAAGTTCCGTAACTTGACTATGTTGCCATTGACTAAAAATTGCCGTTTCAGTCATAGATCCCATAGCTTCAGAATTCGCATCAATTTGTCCAAATAATGCAGCCCTCATAGATGGATTGGTTAAATAGACCTTGAAACACATTGCTCGCTTAAATCTCTTCGCATTGTTATCTATCCTTTCAACTCGCCGAATTAGGAATGCAGCCTCCAAATATTCTAGATAACGCTTAACCGTATTCTTGGCAACACCAGAGGATTTGGATAATCCATCTAAACTTACTTCATTCCCAGAGTTATAAGCTAAGGTCGTAAATAGTCTATTTAGTTCTTGAATGTCGTTAATACCGTAAAGACTAGGAAGATCTCGGAGTAACACCTTATCAATAATGTCGCTTTTGATATACTGATTGGGATTTCGTCTGATAGTTTCTGAAAAGACTGCCTCTGGATAGCCCCCAAAGTTTAAGTAATTTATAAACTCTTCATTAAGTGCTTTGATATCTGTAACAGAGTATTCATTTTCCTCCAAATCAAAATTTTTAATTGGCGTTAACTTTATTAGTTCAAATTCTCGTCCAATGAACATTAAGTATTCAGCAAAAGTTAGTGGTGGTAGAACATAATCACTAAAGCGCCCAGCACCAGACTCATTGCTCTTTAGTCTTAACGCTGCCGCCGCAGAACCCGTAGCAATAAAGTTATAGTCTGCGTATGAGTCAACTAGAGATTTAAGATGTACTTCCCAATCACGCAAATACTGAATTTCATCAAAGAAAATAAACAGTTTTGTATTGCGTTTATGTTCAAAAAGTTTCTGAAAATAATTAAGTATCCTTTCTAGATGTAGTCCCGTGTAGATTGGAGTTTCAAGGGAAATATATAAAATATTTTTTGCTTCTACACCAGAGTCTAGGAGTGCGCGAATGGTGTGATAAACCATAACAGTTTTACCAACGCGCCTTGGTCCCATTAAAACGATCGCTCGGCGAACATTTGAATCCAAAATATTTTCATAAAAAGTCTCAAAGTACTTGCGTCTAGGTGTCTTTTCGTAAGTTATTTCCCCTTCTTTACCTTGTTCCCACCAAGGGTTATCAAACCAAAGTCGGGACAAAATATCTGCTTCTGAGATTTCAAGCATAAGATAAAATAAGATTAGTCAACTAATCTTATTTTATCTTATGCTTGCATTTAAGGTTAATCAACTAATCTTATTTTTTGCCTTTCAAGTGTAGCGATCAAGCGATCGCAGTATGTAGAAATGACACTGTTAAAGAGTGGTAAGTCACTTAAAGTGCTTCTGGGTAAGCTTTTCATAGATATTGCCACTCAATCATCATAAATTTTTAAGGGATAAGCCTTGTAGCTATTCATCACTTTTTTAGCAACCAGTGCCGAAAAATATTAACACTTATCTTATTTTGACTGATTCTTTGGGCTGAAAGTCAGAATAGGAAAAAGCTAGAAGCCTATTTGCGATCGCAATCCATCGAGCCTAACCAACCTTAGGATTTTGATGTTGAGCGCAAGGAAACTCCTATAGTGAATTTTGATCAGGCTCTAGACAAAGACTGGTTGGCTCAATATGTCTCTATTTGCTCAGTCGATATTGATAAATAGCAGTACGCCAGCAGATTAATGTGAGAAATCAAGTTGACCATATAGTATATGATATTTACTGTGTAAGGCATTGAGTTTACACAACAATAATTATCGGTGACAGATGTATAGGAGGTTTAAAGTGAGTAAGGTTCAATCAAATTCTCGTTTTTTAATGGAATCTTCTCCTACGCCTATCTATCAGAGAATTATAAATGCGTTTAGTAAAGCGCTTTCATCTTTGGGACATACTGTCGATATAATTGATATTGAAGAAGGGATAACTTTAGAGGATTACATATCCTTCGTCAGAAAAATAAGTCCTGATTTTATTTTAGTGACTAATCCCAGAAGCATTGTCTCAACTTATGTACAAGGATTAGATAAGTTTGTCTTTCAGATGATTGAAACTCAATTTATCTTCATTCATCATGACAATATATTTAGTAATCTAATAGATGTAGAAACAATTCAAAAGAAATTAAATGCTTGGATTTCTGTCAAAAATACAAGTTGGCATTTTTGCTTGGAATATGACAATTTTTTAGACCTGAGAAATATAGGTGTCAATAATTGCTTTTCTATTAATCATGCTTCTGAATTTCAGAAATCAAAATATGATAAAAATTATAATTACGATCTATCATTTGTAGGTCATGTGCTGCCTAGGCTAGATCAGAGTATTAAAAATCTTCCTTTCTCTCATTTAATACAAGCAGATATATGGAATCGAATAACTAACTTGCCATATAAATTGTCAGAACGGACTACTAAATTTGCTGCCAACAAGTTAAATACAGAAGAGGTTTCAATAAAATCTTTGTGCCTTAAATACTTCTATATGTCATGCTTACACACTCAGTCTCACTTTTTCAGGGGTGAAATTATAAGTAGACTTATTAGTAGCAATATAGACATTATTGGAGGTGATCCAAAATATCTTCATGGTATCCAAGATGGCTTCAGGGAAATTACTAAGACTAATGTGAGATATCACAATCCTACAAATAATGATGAGGTGATTAAATCCATTTACGCTAGCTCAAAGATTAATTTAAATATTACCTCCTTGCAATTTGATAGTACAGTAATTAACAGGGTTATTGATGTTGCTGCTGCGGGTGGTTTTATCCTTACTGATTGGCGATCAGACTTATCCTCATTTACCAGCGTACATAAGGAGATTTCATATAAGTCTATAGAGGAATTGAATGAAAAAGCATCATATTATTTACATCCTGATCATCAAAAAGAACGAATAGAGATTGCCGATACGCTACATCAAGAAATTTCTAGAAAATATACTTATATTAATGTTGTGCAAGATATGATTGCTAAAATAAATTCATCATCATCTCAACCTAATAATTCTCCAAACATTCTATGTATCGATTTGGGCTGTGGTGATTGGAAGCCAGAAGGTTTTATTGGTGTTGATATAGCTTCTCGTCCTAACGTAGATGTGGTGGCAAATCTCAACTCTCGTTTTCCATTTCCTGACAGCAGTGCTGATATTATCCGCGCCCATGACGTGATTGAGCATTTGGAAGATCGTATTCATACCATGAATGAGTTATGGAGAGTTGCTAAGCCAGATGGGGTTATTGATATCAGAGTACCTTCGACCGACGGACGTGGAGCATTCCAAGACCCTACACACATTAGCTTTTGGAATATCAACTCATTTATGTACTACTGTGTTGAACATCCAGCTTATTTGAACCTAAACCAAATTTATGGCTTTAAGGGGGCTTTTAGAATTGAAAGCATGGAACATGAACTATCTGAAGGTGATGTTGTCCATGTCCGCGCATTATTAAGAGTCGTTAAGGAATGTAAAGATGAAAAATACAATGACTATATCAATGAGTTAAAAAGTATCAATATTCTTGTTTGTCCAGACTGGCAGGAAGATGAAGAAAGTTTATACAAAAGTTTACGCAGTTGTTTGTCAGCAATCTTTCATCATCCACAGAAAAAAGATATATCGATTCTTATAGGAATCACAGAGCGCACTCCTGAGTATATAGATACTTTGTTGTCTGATATAGCGCTTGATTTGATTTTTGAAGAAAATATTGATGTGAGTGACGGTGAACCCAATCTTATATTTATACCGATGAAAGATCACGATCTGTTAAAATTTTTAGAGCCTCATATTGATAATATCGTAAGCAGTAGTTTAGAACTTTTCTCTTATTTAACTGATGTTAAGTAAAAATCTTAAAATCCTGACGCAGCCTGCACTTTTTAGAGACAAAAAATCAGGAAATTTAAAGTGTTGATTGTCTGTAACCTTGTAGATTCCTAATCATCATCACAAAGCGGACTGATGAGATTTCTAATTGGAACTTTACCAAATGGTGTGTTTTGATTATTCACATAGTTATTGGGAAGATGGTGGATTAAACATCTTTGATCTATTTCTTGTAGTAAGGTGTTATATCCAATTAAATTACGAGAAATAAAACCTTCTGGAATATTTAGAAAAGTTATTCCTTGTGCCGCTTTTTCCCTAATGTGCCATATTCCAAAATCTGGATGACAGGAGTTGTTGAGATGTTCTTCCATCAGTTCCCTATCAAGCAAATACATTCCTTGATAGGGCTGTGGTAAATTTAAATATGCATAATGTATTTGCTGAAAGTACACTCTGGGTAATGCATTGAAATTAAGGATTTGAGTAACGTCAGTACTAAATCTTTCATCTGTGAATACTTGTGTTTCATAACGAAGAAATGATGGTATTAAACCAAAAGTCCGTAATCGTTCTCTTCCTTCAATCCAATAATTAATATTTTCGGGAGTTATATAGATATCATCCTCTAAGTAGAGAAAATGAGTAACTGTTTTATCTAAGTTAAGCACTCTACGAAAAATATCAAAATGACACCAAGTTAAAAGAAAGGGATGACCGAGAAGAAAAGGTGATACTATTTTCAGATCTAGATCATAATCTGCGAGTAATTGCAAAATATTACTTTCCTTATCTTGTAAGTTCGTAACAATAAAGACTTCTACTTTCTCTGCTAGCTGTGCAAATTTAGATGAAATCTTCCTGAGATAAGCAAGTCGCTCAGTAACAAAATAGAATGTTACACAAATCACAAGCTTAGATATTTTTTTTATGGAAGTCATATATTTCAATTGAGTTTAGACGAAATTTATCTTAAACAAGCTCTAAGTCCTATATGAGCGATTCAACAAGTTACACATTCATGATTTAAACCCATCACAAAGCGATTTCAATAAATTATATATATCCTGAGCCAACTTCTGCGGATTCCAGAGTGGCGCTAGATTGGCAGGATCTTTAGAATTTATTAGCTGCTGTCTAATGGAATTCCTCAATTCTGTTTCTAAACCATACTTGACACCCCATGTAATATATTCGTCCCAATTGTTGGCAACACCTTCATGAATACCAACGGCTTGCAAGAACGAATAACCCATTCTGGCAAAGGACTGTTCTCCAACCAGTGTCACCACAGGCAGATTAAACCACAGCACTTCTAAGTTATGACTGCCGCCGTTGTAAGGGTAGGAATCTAGGAAAACATCCGCGATCGCATAGATACCGCGATGTTCTTCTTCGGTCTTATAACTGGGCAGAAAGATAACTCGTTCGCCAATTACACCAATCTCGTCACAGATTTCATTATAGATATTCCTAATCACTTCGTGATCACCATTACCTTTATGCAACAAGACCGAATTAGGAACTTGCTGCAAAATACTAATACAGGCTCTCGCACTATCACGATTAAATTTACGTGCTGGAGCCGCATAGAGATAGGCAACTTGATCGGATGATATGCCAAATTTCACTCTTTCAATGTCTCGATCAATTTCGATAACATCAAAGCCTGATACTGCCATGTGAGCATCGGGCAAACGCAAGATCTTTTCTAAATAATGTTCATCAACGCCTTCGGGATGAGTAAAGCGATCACCGAGCCAATAGTTATTGGGAGAGACAAAGGGTGCATCAAAGCCAAGCCAAGATAGTCGAATAGGTGCTAATTGCTCACGACACAGAATATGAGTATTTAAAGGGAGCGTCACGGAATCAAGGTCAATGATTACATCTAGTTTATCTTGAGTAATATCTGCAATCACTTGATTGAGGCGGCTATCAAAGCTGTTAACTTTTCCTATAAACTCTGGGCTGTCATACCAATAATATTTTTCTGCAACTTGAGCAAATGCTTCGGTGCGCTCATCAGGTTTGATACCACTGGTTGCATATAGATAAATGTGAGATGTGATTTTTGATAATTCCCTAATCACATCAAGGCTACACCAACCCACAGGATGGCGAGCAAAATGTGCTGAAAGAAACCCTATTTTAAGAGGGAAAGATACATTTTTAGAAGAAGTGGAGAAATTTTCTCTAGCAATCTTTGGCTGGATAATACGTTGATAGTACAACTGACCGATTAACTTGCAAGAGTCTATATTTTGACGAACATCACGTAAACTTGACAGCAGAAAGGGAAAGTGATTATAAAGAACTTGAACTTCTAGATTACTCAGGTCTGTATAGTGTTCAATAATTGAGTTTTCAATATCTACAATCTTCTCCTTGGCAATATCTCCATACCCTGAATTAGCGTAATTAATTAGAAAACTTACTAAAGAGCGAATCTTATCTGTTTCATAACAAGATTCTAGGAATTGATCTGCTAGATGCCTTCTTAGTTTAAAGTTCTGACTGGCAGGGTTATCGATATCAGACAAGATATCATTGAAATTCCAGAAAACATTGCCATAGCGAGGATCTAACTGCAATGCTTTCTGGTAGCAAAAAGTAGCATCTTCAGTTTGATTAGCCTTTGCAAAAGCATGACCGAGATTGCCATAAGCTTGGGCATCATCAGGATTGATGGATACTGCGGACTGTAAACATGCTATCGCCTCTTCAATATTTCCATACTCCGTCAATGCTGTTCCTAACCCAATCAGGGCTGTAACTGATTCTGCATTAATCTCTAGAGCAGTTTGATAAGCTGTGATTGCCATTTCCCATTCACACTGCTTAAAGAAAGCACTTCCCATAGCTAGAGGAATGTCAATATCTTCAGGATTAATAGCAAAGGCTTGGTCATAGGCAAAGATTGCCTCATCTAGTTTATTTTGACGGACTAACACTAGTCCCAAGTTATACAGAGCATTGGCATGGTCAGGCTCAAGCTCAATCGTGATTTGGAATGACTCAACTGCTTGATCAAGTTGACCTAATTGGAACTGAGCAATACCCATGTTGTAATGGGCATCTGTATATTCAGGATGTAAAGAAATAGCTGCTTGCCAACAGGCGATCGCGGAGTCCAGTTTTCCCTTTTGCGCTAAACGGATAGCATCTTGGTTGCGTAACTCTGCTTCGGCGATGAACAAATCATGATCAGCAACAGGATCAATCTCAATATCAGGATCTTCAGAATCTAGCCAAATTTGCCACATCTGCTCATAGGCAGATTCCATCTCTCTTGTAAATTGACGAGAGTTCCAGAGTGGCGCAGTTTGCTTGCCCTGACGCAATTTGAGGATTACTTGATTTCGTAGATTTATATCAGTTCCTAACCTAATTCCCCATTCCACATATTCCTCATCTGTCCATGCAATGCCTTCAGTAATTCCCGCATTGATCATCATCGTATAGCTATTTCGCGCCGCAAATTGCTCTCCAACTCGTGTCACCATGGGTATACCCATCCATAGAGTCTCTAGGGTATGGGTTGCACCATTATAAGGGTAAGTATCAAGAACGATATCGGCAATTATCAAATTAGCCCTATGTTCGGCTTCACTATTCGTAATCGGCAAAAAGCGTAAGCGTTCTTTTTCTACTCCTTCTGCTTCTGCCATTTGATAGAAAAACTCTTGTAGCGATGCTTGATCGCCCATACTTTTGAGAACTAAATAACTATTAGGCACAGACTTAACAATTCGCATCTGTAAGCGTATCGTATCAGGATGACGCTTCATCGATATTTGTGCGCTGAAATAGATAACAGTATCAGGTGGGATATTGAGTGTATCACGGCGAACTGTGGGAGTAGATGATTCAAAGCCATCAACAGCAATATAGGTCTGTGGCAATCGCCAAATCTTTTCTGTGTAATACTCGTCGGCATTTTCGGGTAGAACGTAGGGATCGGCAATGAAATAATCAATACTCTCCTGCCCTGCGGCATCCCAACCTAACCACGTAATCTGAATTGGCGCTGGTTTTAAAGATAATACTCCTCCTCCTAGAGGTGAAGTAAGACTGTCTAAGTCAATTAAAATGTCGATACCATCTTCCTGAATTTGACGAGCAAAGCTAGCCATATTATGGTTTTCCACAATACGAACTATATGGAATTGAGACATATACCATTGCTGCAAAGGGTCATTTTGAACTTTGCCATTATCTCCAGAGTAATAGTAAAGTTCAAAATCATCACGATTATGATACTGAATTAACCACCTCGCCAGATATCCCACAGAATGACGTTTTAGAAAGCTAGAAAAGTATCCTATTTTTAGAGGTCTTTGTAAGTTTTTGCTTGTTTTTCTGATTGCCTGCGTCTTCCGATATTTTTCTGTGTCATCTTGAAGCTCTGACAATATCTTCTGGTTAGCTAATCTACGAATTTCTCCTCTCAGTCTATGATCTAATTCAGGTTGATCAAGAAAATATGGAGAATAAAAACCTGTCATCATTAGATAGAATGATGCGCTCTTTAAAGATATATTGCGAAAATCTTCTTGAGCAAGACTTCGTAAATACGATTCATGTTCTTGATGTATAACAAGTGATTCTTCCCAATAGTTGCAGTTCCAGATTAAAGACTTAATTACCCATTGAAAAGAAGTAGCTTTGTCAATGTCATCTTTCTTGATAACAAGGTTATATAAATTGACACCGATATCATGAGCCTTATCTAAATTAGAATTAAGAAGAGATAAGTCTATCCATTGCATTAATATATCAATATTTTCTGGATCAATTCGATTAGCTAATTCTATAATTTGTACTGCATATTGAGTTTCTTTCGGAAAGTTATTAATAATCTGGACTAATTTAGTAACAATTTGATTTTTGTATTGAATGTGAGCCAAGCAGAGATTTTCAACTATATTCAAGACATCTTGGTTTAGAAAATTAATTGTTAATAAGTCATTTAAAATATTCAACAAGTAATCTAGGGTAAGGCAAACAAACTTGCTCTTTTGCAGTATACCTATCAAGTTTAATTTATCTGTACATGCAGAAGTAAAATTCTGCGTCTGTAATAGCAATAAAACTATGGATAAAAGATTATCCATTCTATAGGGTTCAATTTCAGATAACTGATATCGAATTACAAGGGAACTTTGAAACTCCTCGATATTTGACAGTCTTTGAGATTCTTTTTCGAGCAACAAAGCTAATTCATTAGATGCCAATTTTTCATTTTCACTAGATTTGATTGCCAAAGTCCATGTTTCTTGGGCATTGGATGTAAAGCCTAATAACAATTGGCAGATACCTAAGTACCAATGATTTTCTAATGTTTCACTTTCTTCGCACACTAATGATGTGTAGACATCGTTAGCTTCCTGATATTTCTGACTTAGCAAATATTCGTATGCTTGTATTTGTAAAGTTTCTACAGAATTTGATGATTTATGACTCATATTAGAACGGTAAAAGTTATTTGACTTTATTCTTAAATAAAAAAGAGCATAAACATTTCTGTCTATCCTCTTTTTTATTATTAATTATAGATGTCTGGCTACTTAATTAGTTAACTGGAACAAAGTTAGCGACAAGACAGGCAGGAGCAAGAGTAGTATCTAGCGTAAAGGAGTTTGCGATTGTAGCAGCAACAGATATACCACCATTTACTGGTGGAAGCTTAGCTTCACATAGAGCAGCTAGAGTGGTTGCTTCATTTGAACCAACAGGAGTGGCGAGATTAACTGCGCCTGCATAAGCTTTTACGCTGGGTTCACGAGGAGTAGAACTGCTCAATGCATGAGCATTAGTACCAGATACACCTCTAGAGGAGCCAGAGGTTGCATAGTCGTAATTTTCTGTCTGTGCAGCAACACCAATTGCCAAGCTCGAAAGGTCAGGAGCAAAGCGTTGCTTTTCTAGGTAGTAGGCTTGTTGAGCGCGGTTTGCTGAACCAACATATGTCTTAGCTTCAGACTGACGAGCCTTTGCAGCTTGGTTAAGGAAAGAAGGAAGCGCGATCGCAGCGAGAATACCGATGATGATGATAACAACTAGAAGTTCGATTAGGGTAAAGCCCTTTTCAGAATTCTTCTTGGTGAGAATGTGTTGAAGTAGTTTGGTCTTGAAGTCAGATTTCATAATTCTTTTATCCCGTGTTGTATCAAGAAAATTAACTTGTTTGGGTTGTGAGAGTAACTTACCCATAACAAAACAGGATGATATCACTCTGGCTAAAAATATTTTTGGCAGCTTTACATCGCTTAAAGCCAACTCAATTACTGCTGCAACGAAAAACCCGTAGGACAAACCATTGTCTGAGCCACGGCATTCAACGCTCCAGGCGGGATCGGACTAATATTGGGGGTATTTGCAAGGCAAAAAACAGTGTCGATTCGCACTATTCCCGGAATACCTACCACACCAACAAGTGACTTGAGGTAAGGAGATGTAGGCACAGCCACATTTGTAATTAGCTGCTTGGGTTGCTGAGGTGTAAAATTGCCATCCACACTACCCGCCAAAGCAGTGTAAGTATAGGAAGAAGAAGCAGTATCTACCCCAAGCCCCAAGTCACCAATATTACTGGTGAAAGTTTGCTTTTCTAGGTAATATGCTTGCTGCAAACGGCTCATTGTACCGATATACGCCTTTGCCTCGGCAAACCTCGCCTTGTCTGCTTGGCTCAAAAATGATGGTAATGCGATCGCAGCTAAAATGCCAATGATAATGATGACTACCAATAGCTCGATTAATGTAAAGCCTCGATGATCACGGCTTGGAGTTTGCGAGAAATTGCGATCGCGCAGCCAAATACTAACGACAAAACCTAAACCTTTAAAGTCCACTGTCCCATACCCACGACTAACTTGTATCCTTTGCCCTTAATTCAATTTACCCAGTTTTTCGATAAACTGCTGCAAAACACTACAAACTGAAGAGGATCTAGAGTTAAGTACCTCTAGATCAAATAATTCTAATTTTCAGAATAAGTAGCCATGCAGAATTATTTACACATATCCGAACTAATGGGAAGATTCTAAGAATCACCATATCCGAACTAATTACTGTGAGACTAATTGAGCCACTT
>NZ_JACJQB010000052.1 GCF_014696385.1 Pseudanabaena mucicola FACHB-723 | reverse complement strand
GCTAACTTGGGTATGGAAGTAATGCACGAGCGCAATGCTCACAACTTCCCTCTCGATTTGGCTGCTGTTGAAGTTGCTCCAGTTGCGATGAGCGCTCCTGCCATCAACGGTTAATCGACTGCTCTAGTCTTCTCGTAATAAAAAAGCCTCTCCGCAAGGAGAGGCTTTTTTATTGGTGTGGATTGTGTAGCAATTTCTACGAGCATAATTATTAGATTGACATGAGATGATTTTCTAGTTCAGGATATTTAGAAAATAGGCTGTCAATGTTAAGAAGAAAAACGGGTTAAGAAAAAAGATGCTTAATTAGTTGGATTATATTGCGATCGCAAATTTATCTCAGCCTTGATTGAGCCGCTATAATGCAGTCAAATCAATGTGTAAATGAAAACATTCCAAAATTATGCGTTATCACAATCGATCGCGGCGTAGGTGGTTTTTAAGTTTCTGGCAATTCGCGATCGCATTATTAACCATAGGTTTATGTTTATTGTCCTTAGCCGCTTGCGAACCGATTCCCGAGCCCAATCAACTCACGGTCGGTACTACTAATCGTCTCAAAAATGTAATCGATCGCGGCAAACTGGTATGTGGTGTCAGTGGAGAATTGCCGGGGTTTAGCTTTGTGAATCGGGAAGGCAAATACTCTGGGCTAGATGTTGATATTTGTAGGGCAATCGCCGCTGCTTTATTTGATGATCCTAACGCTGTGCAGTTCCGCAATCTCAATGCCAAGGAAAGATTTACGGCTTTGCAGTCTGGTGAAATTGATATTCTGAGCCGTAATACCACATGGACATTAGGTAGAGATACGGGTTCGCGTTTAGCATTTATGCCTGTGGTTTTCTATGACGGACAGGGCATCATGGTGCAGAAAAATCGCAACATTAAGAAGCTTGCAGATCTTAAGGATGCCGATATTTGCGCTCAAACAGGTACAACCACTGAGCAAAATTTGGCTGACCAAATGCGTAAGCTCAGAATTCCTTACAAACCAGTTGTCTATGAAGATGTTAACGCCACATTCAATGCCTATCAAGCAGGACGCTGTACTGCTATCACTGCCGATCGCTCGGCTTTAGTGGTGCGCCGCACCAGATTGTCTGATCCCGATAATCATGTGATTTTGGATGAGGTGGTTTCTAAGGAGCCGCTAGCGCCTGCGGTGGGTGACGGGGACTCGCGATGGGCGGATATTGTGAAGTGGATTGTATTCGCTACCATCGAAGCGGAAGACTTAGATATTTCTTCGGTAAATTTGGGAGATCGAATCAAGGATAGTAATGCCGAGATTCGCAGATTTTTGGGGGCTGATGGCAGTTTAGGCAAAGATATGGGGATTAGTAATGACTTTGTTGCAAGAGTCATCAAACATGTGGGTAACTATGCGGAAATTTACGATCGCAATCTAGGTAAAGACAGCCCCTTTAAATTGCCGCGTGGACAAAATCAACTCTGGAAAAATGGCGGACTGATGTACGCTCCACCATTTCGCTAAATCAAAAAGGGAAGCACTTAGTGCTTCCCTTTTACTCTATTTTTGACTACCAACCGAAAACCGATGTACTCACAGATTGGGGGGTTTTATTAGTAGCTTCAGTTTTCTCAGTATTTTCCTTAGGCTCAATACGTTCTTCAGTACAGAAAGTCGCAGTGCTGAAACCACCAAAACGCTTAACAGTGCTAGCCCGCATTCTCACATTCGGAGCAGGGAACCAAAATCTTTCATAGGAACTCATTGAAGGATAATCGGTAATTAGTACCAGTGCATCTTCACTATCAATTTCATAACGACCGATGACAGGCATAACCTCAGCATAGCCACGTTCGCGCAATAGTCTGCCCTTAGTCCCTGTCTCATCATCTGGCACAAGCGCAAAGACGGTTTCTCCTGAATGATTTTCATCATCTTCCTTATCCCAAGCCATCGTGCCATCCCATTTAACATAGGCTCCACCGATCGCCGTGGTTGGCTCAATTTCGTGCATCTGACAAATTTCAATTACCTTGGGGTCATTCGCTTCCAAAGGATTTACATAAATTTCCGAGCCTCCTTTTTCAGCGCGACGAAATGCTAAATGATGGGTAGTTCTTTGCGATACCCATTTGCCTGCACTTTTTTGGAAAAATTCTAAAGCATTCATAGAGAACTAAAAATTTTGAATGTAATGTGGATGTGATGTTAAACCATCCTAATTTTAACGTCAGTGGGACAAAGCCAGAAAATCCTAGAATTGAGGGCTTTAAATCATTCATAGCTATAGCCAAGTAAGTTAAGACTAAAACCTAAAAGAGAATTGCGGCGCGAAGCGCCGCAATTCTCTTTTAGGTTTTGTTTTTGTCATAACATAAATGACTATAGCTCGCTACACAAAACATGAAAATCATCACAATCGTGCTGTCGGGCGGCAAAAGCTCAAGGATGGGCAAAGATAAAGCTCTTTTGACAATCGATGGCGAGACTTTGTTGTCAAGAACTTGTCGGATCGGACTAGCCATATCGGATCAAGTAATTGTCGTTGCCAAAAGTCAGGAACAATATGATCTTGCGATCGCAAAAAATCTAGAAAATCCCCAAAATATCCAGCTACTAATCGATCAACAATTTGCAGGTGCATTAATCGGATTTTGGCAAGGGCTTCAAGCCATCTCAAATCCGCCAGATTGGATTTTATTAATGGCTTGCGATCTGCCAAATCTGCAAGCAGATATTTTACAAAGTTGGGCGAAAAATTTAGCCGAGCTACCTAAAACTGCGATCGCAGTCTTACCACGCTATCAAGATGAATCTGCTCAAAAGCAATGGGAGCCTTTATGTGGTTTCTATCGTTGGCAATGTCGCAACTCCCTGACGCAATTTATGGAGTCAGGGGGGCGATCTTTTCAAAAATGGTTAAGCAATCAAGAAGTAGTTGAAATTGGCAATGTTCCTTTGGCGATGCTGAACAATTGCAATACTCCGTCTGACTTTCAAGCAATTCAATCGCCAAACCAAGAGGCAAGCCAAGAAGCGCACCCATAGGGTGCGCGTTCCGAAGCTATGTGATTACTGTCGGTTGATCACGTCCTGTGAGAGTTTTGATTTGTGCGATTTGATCTGCGATCGCAATCAACTCCTTGAGAGCCTCTTGAGTATCAATTCCATGTTTAGCCACATTTGGCTCATAGCTCTCGACATACAGGCGTAAAGTTGCACCCTGAGTACCTGTACCAGAAAGACGGAAGACAATCCGTGAATTATCGGTAAAGCCAATCCGAATACCTTGGTTGTTGCTGACACTGCCATCAACGGGATCGGTATAGCTAAAATCATCACAGAAAGCAACTTCATAATTGCCAAATTTCTGACCCGCCAAAGTCGCAAATTGATGACGCAGGTTGGCAACTAACGTATTAGCACGATCGCTATCAACTCCTTCATAGTCGTGACGCGAATAGAAATTTCGACCATACAATTGCCAATGCTCTTTGACGATTGCCTCTACCGACTGCTGACGTACTGCCAAAACATTGAGCCAGAAAAGCACTGCCCAAAGTCCATCCTTTTCGCGGACATGGTTAGAGCCAGTACCAAAGCTTTCTTCACCGCAGAGTGTGGCTTTACCCGCATCTAGCAAATTACCAAAGAATTTCCAGCCAGTCGGGGTCTCATAGCAATCAATACCGAGTCTAGCGGCTACGCGATCAGGGGCTTGACTGGTGGGCATCGAACGCGCAATCCCTGCTAGTCCACCCTTATAGGCGGGGACATGGTGGGCATTGGCAGCCAGAATGGCTAAGCTGTCGCTAGGGGTGACAAAAAATTTGCGTCCTAAGATCATATTGCGATCGCCATCGCCATCGGAAGCCGCCCCAAAATCAGGCGCATCATCGCCGTAGAGAACCTCTACTAAATCATGGGCATAGACTAAGTTAGGGTCAGGATGTCCATCACCAAAGTCTTCTAGGGGTATGCAATTTTGTAAAGCGCTAGTAGGTGCACCGAGGCGGTTAACTAAAATTTCTTGAGCATAGGGGCCAGTAACAGCGTGCATCCCATCAAAACACAGACGGAAGCCTGTGGAGGAGATTAAGGTCTTAATGCGATCGAAATCAAATAATTGACCCATTAGTTCGGCATAATCAGCAACGGAGTCAATTACTTCAACCGTAGTATTGCCAACTTTTGTTTCACCTAATCGATCAAGATCAAGGTCACCAGCTTCCAGAATTTTGTATTCAGAAATAGTTTTACTGATGTTGTAGATGGCATCAGTGATTTTTTCGGGGGCGGGGCCACCATTGCCTGTGTTGTATTTGATGCCGAAGTCGCCATCTTTACCTGCGGGGTTGTGGCTTGCTGAGAGGATGATGCCGCCAAAAGCATTATATTTGCGGATCACACAGGATGCCGCAGGGGTGGAAAGAATGCCGCCACGCCCAACTAAAATTTTGCCAAAGCCATTAGCTGCCGCCATTTTGAGAATGACCTGAATCGCATGACGGTTGTAATAGCGACCGTCACCACCAACAACGAGGGTTTGTCCTTGAAATCCTTCGAGGCTATCAAAGATTGACTGCACGAAATTTTCAAGATAGTTTGGAGTCTGAAAAATGGTTACTTTCTTTCTGAGTCCAGAAGTACCGGGCTTTTGGTCAGAAAATGGAGATGTGGAAACGACTTTTATGCTCATTAAACTTCAAGCTAAAAATGCTCTAAAAAATTCGGTCACACCCAGACATTTGGGCTTGCTCTAATTTTAGGTGTCATTGGTTAGCTAGGATGTAAAAAACCAACTCCAGCGCAAGATTTAATTTAAATGTAGATTTTGGGGGGTGTGGAAGCGCACCTCTTCGGGGTGCGCTTCCACACCCCCTTTAGGATTGCTATATATCGTTGTAGTACAATTGAGAAATTGTGAAAATTTGTAATAATTTACGATGACTATGCTATGCAAATCCATTAAAAATTTGCTTGGCAAGACTTTCAACATCAACCCAAACTTTTTCTGAATCAAATCAAACTTTTATGGCTAGCCTCCCCTCCCTTACTGGTGCTGAAATCCGTGCAAAGTTTCTCAATTTCTTTGAGGAGCGTGGTCATAAGGTATTGCCTAGCGCCTCCCTTGTACCTGCTGACCCCACAGTGCTATTAACGATCGCAGGGATGCTACCATTCAAACCAATTTTTTTGGGTCAGCAAGAGCCTGAAGTACCCCGCGCCACAACATCGCAAAAATGTATCCGCACCAATGACATCGAAAATGTCGGCAGAACTGCGCGTCATCATACATTTTTTGAAATGTTGGGTAATTTCAGTTTTGGTGACTATTTTAAAAAAGAAGCAATTTCATGGGGTTGGGAATTAGTTACAAAGGTGTATCAGTTACCTGCTGAGCGTCTTGTGGTCAGCGTCTATCACACTGACGAAGATGCTTTTGCGATTTGGCGCGATGCGATCGGCATTCCTGCTCATCGGATTCAGCGCATGGGTGACGATAATTTTTGGGCTTCGGGCGCAACTGGCCCCTGTGGTCCCTGCTCGGAAATTTACTACGATTTTCATCCTGAATTAGGGGATGTAGATATTGATTTAGAAGATGACTCGCGATTCTTGGAGATTTATAACCTTGTCTTCATGGAGTTAAATCGTGATATCCATGGCAACCTCACCCCATTAAAAAAACAAAATATTGATACGGGCTTAGGGTTAGAACGCATGGCACAGGTGTTGCAAGGCGTTCCTAATAATTATGAAACCGATTTGATTTTCCCCATCATCAAAAAAGCGGCTGATATTGCAGGGCTTGACTATCACAAGAGCGACGAGAAAGTGAAAACTTCGCTCAAGGTAATTGGCGATCATGTGCGTTCAGTTGTGCATATGATTGCCGATGGTATCAATGCCTCAAACGTTGGACGTGGGTACATTTTGCGCCGCTTGTTACGTCGGGTGGTGCGCCATGGTCGCCTGATTGGTATTTCTGGCACATTTGCTTCCGAGGTTGCCGAAGTTGCGATCGCACTTTCAGAGTCGGTGTATCCAAATACCCGTGAAAGAGAACATGTGATCAAGGATGAAATCAAGATTGAAGAAACTCGTTTCTTGCAGACCTTAGAGCGTGGCGAGAAGCTGCTCGAAGAAATTTTGGCAAAGCCTGAAGTCCAGACCAGCAAAACAATTTCAGGAAGTGATGCCTTCACTCTCTACGACACCTACGGTTTCCCCCTAGAGTTAACCCAAGAGATTGCTGAGGAAGAAGGTTTTACTGTCGATGCGGCAGGCTTCGAGATAGAAATGAAGAAGCAACAGGAACGCTCCCAAGCTGCCCATGAAGATATTGACCTCATGGCAAAGGACAACTGGGTTAATCTTGCTAAAGACCTCGGTAAAACTGAGTTTTTAGGCTATACGGAACTGAGTAGCAATGCCACAGTCAAGGCAATTCTGGTCAATGGTGAATTATCAAAAACTGCGATCGCAGGTAGCAAAGTGCAAATACTACTCGATCGCACACCGTTTTATGCAGAATCAGGTGGACAGGTTGGCGACACAGGCTATTTAGCGATTGGTGATGCGATCGCTAAAATCAGTGATGTGCAGAAGCAATCTGATTTATTTATCCATATCGGGCAGATTGAGCGGGGTGAAATTGCGGTCGGCGATCAAGTTACGGCGCAAATAGCCGTATCCGAGCGTCGGCGCATTCAGGCGCACCACACCGCCACGCACCTTTTGCAATCCGCCTTGAAAAAAATTGTTGATCCCAATGTTTCCCAAGCAGGTTCTTTGGTCGATAGCGATCGCCTCCGCTTTGACTTTAATCTCAATCGGGCGGTCACCTATGAAGAAATTCAGCAAATTGAACTACTAATCAATAACTGGATTGCTGAAGCCCACGCTTCGGTGATTGAAGTGATGCCTATTGCCCAAGCAAAAGCTAAGGGTGCGGTCGCCATGTTTGGCGAAAAATATGGCGCAGAAGTGAGGGTCATCGATATTCCCAATGTGTCGATGGAACTCTGCGGCGGTACACATGTAAATAATACTAGTGAAATTGGGCTGTTTAAAATTATCACTGAAGTGGGTGTTGCCTCTGGCGTGCGGCGAATTGAGGCGATTGCAGGGCAAGCGGTGCTGGAATATCTAACCGTGCGCGACAATATCGCCAAGGATTTAAGTGATCGCTTTAAGGTCAAACCTGAAGAAATTTGCGATCGCATTACTGGTTTGCAACAGGAACTAAAAACTTCTCAAAAAGAAGTGGACTTGCTCAAACAGGAATTGGCTCTGATCAAAGCTGATTCTCTGATCAATAATGCCGAAGCTGTGGGCGACTTTAAAATGCTTGTTGCTCAAATCCCCAATATCGAAGCGGAAGCCTTAAAATCTGCTGCTGAAAAACTATCGGCAAAGTTAGGACATAGCGCCGTCGTCCTTGGCTCAGCTAGCGAAGATGGTAAAGTAACCCTAGTCGCATCTTTTAGTAAGGAAGTAATTGCCAAGGGCTTGCAAGCGGGCAAATTCATCGGTGCGATCGCCAAAATTTGCGGCGGCGGCGGCGGCGGTCGTCCTAACCTCGCTCAGGCTGGTGGCAAAGATGCAAGTAAGTTGCCAGAGGCTTTAGAAGCTGCGGAGAAACAGTTGCGATCGGCGTTTGTATAGCAAAACCCCAAAAGATGAGTAGCGGCGCTTTGCGCCGCTACTCATCTTCTAGTTTTATGTCTTAAGCAAAATTTGTATGGATCAGCTATCCCTGTTTCCCACCGAAGACGGATCTGTTACCTTTTGGTCAGAAACCTTTCAAGAGACTTTCCATAGCTCCCATGGCGCAAAACTGGAAGCTGAGGCTAAATTTGTGATCCCCGCCCAAATCGCCGCCAAAGCCAAGGCTCAATCTCAACTGAATATCCTTGATGTTTGTTATGGGCTGGGATATAACAGTGCCGCCGCCATTGATACCGTCTTTCAAAGTGATCCCACTACCCATCTCCAAATCATTGCGCTTGAAAATAACCTTGATGTGCCCCAACAAGCGATAGCATCGGGGCTAATCAATATTTGGCAACCTGCGATCGCAAAAATATTAACAACGGCTGCCTATGAGCAAGCAGTGATCACAGACAATTTATCCCTTCAGCTTCTCATCGGTGACGCAAGACAAACCATTAGCCAAGTCCCAACACAATGGGCGGATGCAATTTTTCTTGATCCATTTTCACCACCTCATTGCCCACAACTCTGGACAGTTGAATTTATCCAGCTTCTCGCCAACTGTCTCAAACCTGACGGATATTTAGTCACATATTCATCCTCTGCTGCCGTGAGAGCTGCCATGCTCAGCGCTGGTCTGCAAATTGGGGCAGTCCCCCCCAGTGGTCGTAAATCACCTAGCACCATCGCCGCCTTTGCCCCGATACCACTGCCACCAATCTCTGATCAAGAATCCGCCTTTCTGCTTACCCGTGCCGCGATCCCCTATCGCGATCGCAATTTGCAAAGTACCTCATCTGAAATAATTACAGCTCGTCAAATCGAACAAAATCATAGCCATCTACCTCCTAGCTCCAGCATCCGTAAATCAAAAATCTAAAATCCGATTAGCAGTACGAAGCGCAGCTAATCGTTACAGGATTGGTGATATAGCAATCAAATTATAAAACCCAAGAATTGAGTTGCAGCGCAAAGCGCCGCAACTCAATTCTTGGGTTTTGATTTGGTCTAGCTAACTCTTGCTTTTGCTCTAGATATCCTTAATATATTTTTACGAAAACCATAAAAATATGTAGACATTAAGTCATTGATGCTCTAACATAGATGATCGCGACTTTTTTGGCATTCCTCATGAACGCTGTTGAAATCATACGCTCAATTGAAGCGGAATATATCAAAACAGATCTCCCTCAACTTTATGTGGGAGACACTGTTAAGGTTGGAGTAAGGATCAAAGAGGGCGGCAAAGAACGTACCCAGCCATACGAAGGCGTGATCATCTCAAGACGTGGTTCTGGCATTAACTCTGTCATTACTGTACGTCGTGTATTTCAAGGGATTGGAGTTGAGCGAGCCTTCTTGCTACATTCTCCAAAAGTTGAAAGCATCAAGGTGATTCGTCGTGGCAAAGTACGTCGTGCTAAGCTCTATTACTTACGCGACCTAGTTGGTAAAGCAACTCGTCTAAAACAACGATTCGATCGACCATTATAGAACCATCTATGGTTATACTAGTATCAAGCACTATTTTGAAATAGCAATTGATACAGTAGATATAACTGGTTGAATATCAAAATCGTGTTTTTATAACGTGCGTCCTTAGTTCAGTTGGTAGAACGCAGGTCTCCAAAACCTGATGTCGGGGGTTCGAGTCCCTCAGGGCGCGCTTCACCAATTTCACAATTCTAAGATTATTTAAGTTTCCTCAAGACTGTACTTAAACAAATCGCATTTATTTAAAGACTTCAAAAGATCGCAAGAGTTGCCGCTATGACTAAAAACGAACTGAAAGAGCAACCTAAGGACGCGGCTAAAGCAGAATCAGATGCTCAGTCTAATTCTGCTGGAGTATCCAAGTTTTTTACTGAATCCAAAGCCGAATTTGGTAAGATTGTATGGCCAACACGCCAGCAATTAATTAGCGAATCTGCTTCTGTTCTCTTAATGATCGTTGCGGTCGCAACCTTTGTTTATCTAATTGATGCTTTGTTTAAAGCGATCGCATTGCAGGTGTTTCAATAATGTTTACCCAAGACATCGATCATTCATCTAGCAACCAAGAAGAATCGGGCGCATTATTTCATTGGTACGCCGTACAGATTGCTTCTGGCTGTGAAAAAAAGGTCAAGTCAAGTCTAGAACAACGTATCAAGACTCTTGATGTTGAAGATAGGATCAAGCAAATTGAAATTCCTCAATCAGCGACAGTCAAACTCAGAAAAGATGGTACTCGTCTAAACTCTGAAGAAAAGATCTTTCCTGGCTATGTCTTGATTCAAATCAAAACGGTCAGAAATGAAATTGGACAGCTTGAAGTTGATGATGATGCGTGGCTTGCCGTCAAAAGCACTCCCCATGTAATTAACTTTGTTGGTACAGAGCAGAAACGTCACTATGGTCGTGGTCGTGGGCATGTTAAGCCACGTCCTTTGACCGAAAAAGAAGTTGAAAGAATCTTCCGTGTCAGTGTCGAACAAGAGCCAGTTCTAAAAATTAACATGGCTCAAGGCGATAAGATTAAAGTGCTGAATGGACCTTTCAAAGATTTTGAAGGTGAAGTGGTGGAAGTTAGCCCAGAACGTAGCAAACTCAAAGCCCTTCTTTCAATCTTTGGTAGAGACACTCCTGTAGAACTAGAGTTCACTCAGGTACAAAAGCAAAACTAACTCACTCAAACTCAGGTTTGCAGATTTTTTAACGGCTAAAATCAATGGCTAAGAAAGTTACAGCAATTATCAAGTTGGCACTTAATGCTGGTAAAGCTAGCCCAACTCCACCAGTTGGTCCTGCTCTAGGTCAGCATGGTGTCAACATCATGATGTTTTGTAAGGAATACAATGCCCGTACTGCTGATCAAGCAGGTATGGTCATTCCTGTCGAAATATCTGTATATGAAGATAGAAGTTTCACCTTCATCCTCAAAACTCCTCCTGCATCTGTATTAATTCAAAAAGCGGCTGGTATTTCCTCTGGTTCTGCTGAGCCTAACCGTAAAAAAGTTGGTTCCATTACTAAGGATCAGCTTCGTCAAATTGCTGAAACCAAAATGCCTGATATCAACGCTAACGATATCGACGCAGCAATGAAGATTATTGAAGGTACTGCTAAGAATATGGGCGTTACGATTACCGCTTAATTCTTTTTAGTTCTTTAAGTAAATCAATCTACATAAAAAATTTAGTTGGGGGAGGGAATTAATCTTTCCGATCGCACCCCGTAGGAGCAAACATGGCAAAAAAAGTATCGAAGCGTTTAAAGGAAGCTCAAAGTAAAGTTGAGGAACGTCCTTACGCACCTATTGAAGCTCTGGAACTAGTCAAAGCAACCGCAACTGCTAAGTTTCCTGAGTCTGTCGAAGCACACGTAAGACTTGGTATTGATCCTAAGTACGCTGATCAACAATTGCGTACCACTGTAACTTTACCAAAGGGAACAGGTCAAACCATCCGTGTGGCAGTTATTGCCCGTGGGGAAAAAGTAGCTGAAGCAACTGCCGCAGGCGCAGACATCGCTGGTTCTGAGGAACTAATCGATGAAATCAGCAAAGGACGTATGGACTTTGATCTGTTGATTGCCACACCTGACATGATGCCTCAAGTCGCTAAGCTCGGTAAATTGCTTGGTCCTAGAGGTTTGATGCCTTCACCTAAGGGTGGTACGGTAACTACTGATTTAGGTGGTGCAATTAATGAGTTCAAAGCTGGTAAGCTAGAATTCCGTGCTGATCGTACTGGCATTGTCCATATCCAATTTGGCAAGGCCGCATTTTCCGCAGATGACCTGTTAATAAATCTCAAGGCTCTGCAAGAAACGATTGAACGCAATCGTCCTTCTGGTGCAAAGGGTAGATATTGGAGATCGTTGTATGTGTCCGCAACCATGGGACCTGCAATCGAAGTTGATATCACTGCATTGCGTGACCTAAAGCTTGCAGAAGCATAAATAAAGCTTTTTAAAGTCATTATGGGATGTAAACTTTTTGAGTAAGTATCTCATCGTTAAGATAAAAACTGAGTCTAAATTGTTGTAAAAAGCCTAGAAAGAAATTTCAACAACTAAATAGCTCCATAGACAGCAGGTGCTAATGGCTTAATTTCCTGCCGAGGTGTTCTCTAAAAGATTCTGATAAAGAATACTTTGTAAACCTCGGTTTGTGAAAAGACGAGGTTTTTTAATGACTTTAAATATCTACAAAACCAATTTAGCGATTTAATCAATCGTGCAATTGGTTCCAAATCAAAGGAGGTGAGAACCATATGGGTAAGACCCTAGACCAAAAAAAAGCGTTAGTCGGTGAAATGGCACAAGAGTTCGATGGAACTCAAATGGTCATGGTGATCGATTACTCAACTTTGTCAGTAGCTGAAATTACTAAGCTCCGCCGCTCACTCCGTACTACAGGCACGGTGTGCAGAACTACTAAAAACACTTTGCTCAAGCAAGCAATTTCGGAAACCCCCGAATGGAAGCCCCTCGAAAGTTTCCTCGTTGGTCCTTCGGCTTGCTTGTTTGTCAAAGATGACATTGGTGGTGCTGTTAAGGCATATCAAGCTTTCCAAAAGGAATCTAAGAAAACCGAACTTCGTGGCGGTGTTTTAGAAGGTCGCGCACTTTCTGCAAAAGACTTGCAGGCAATTGCGGATCTACCTTCCAAGGAAGTTCTCATTGCTCAAATTGCTGGTTCTATCAATGCTATCACCGCAAAAATTGCGATCGGTATCAAAGAGGTTCCGCAATCTCTGGGCAGAGCCGTCAAAGCTGTTTCCGAAAAAGAAGCTGCTTAAGAGGCTAATAGCTATTAACGTTTAGCTATTGGCTCAATCTCTACAAAAAGCTAAAGGCTCATGGCTAACAGCTAACAGCCCTAAGCAATCAAATCTAAAATCTAATCAAAATTAACTAAAGAGAAAAACTATGTCTGCAAAAATCGACAGCATTATTGAAGAACTAAAGTCTTTGAGCCTTCTTGAAGCTTCTGAATTGGTTAAAGCAATCGAAGAAACCTTTGGTGTTTCTGCTGCTGCTCCCGTTGGTGGCATGATGATGGCTGCTCCTGGCGCTGCTGCTGCTGCTGAAGAAGTTGAAGAAAAGACTTCCTTTGATTTGGTACTTGATGAAGTACCTGCTGATAAGAAGATCGCTGTTCTCAAGATCGTTCGTGAAATCACTGGTCTTGGCTTGAAGGATGCGAAGGATATGGTTGAAGCTACTCCTAAGACCATTAAAGAAGGTGTATCTAAGGCTGATGCTGAAGCTGCTAAGAAGCAAATCGAAGAAGCTGGCGGTAAGGTTTCCATCAAGTAATTGCTTCGCAATCACTTAGCTCTAAACGCTTAGTGCTAAACGCTAAATAAGCATGTAAAAGAAAGGGGTATCCATTAGATCCATCCCTTTCTTTTCTGTTTTTAGTGTTCTCTGCTATTAGGCAAAAGTAACCCCTTTGTAAAAACTCAATATGAATGATCCCTTATCAGAATTATTTGCGGTAATTGTTGATCGCCGTGAGCATCCTCAAGAAACTTCTTATACCTGTAAGTTATTTGCAGGTGGGGATAACAAGATTTTAAAGAAGATTGGTGAAGAGTCTGCTGAAGTAGTAATGGCTTGCAAAGATAATGATCCCGATGCGATCGCAGGTGAAGTTGCCGATTTGTTTTATCACACCCTAGTTGCGATCGCACATCATCATGTTGATCTGCAATTGGTATATGACAAGCTCGCTCAACGTCGCTAAAAGTAAAAACTCAAGGCTTTGCTTTGTGCAACCTTGAGTTTTTAGTACGCAATACTTGATTAATGCAGTAAGATTACCTATGAGTTAATCAAAGGGTGTATTGCCGTGGCAGCAAATGGTATAGAGAGATCACAGTCTCTTACAGGCAGTATTTTAAAAGGTACTCTTAAAGCTATTGGCGGCACTCTGCTTGGCGTAGTCATGATCGGTGGTGCAGCAGTTGCTGGTGGGCTAGTGGGATTAGCCCTCAGTTTTCGTGACCTACCCGACGTAAGAGTCCTCAAAGGCTATGTACCTGTTGAAACCACCTATATCTATGACATTAATGGTGGACTGATTGCCCGTCTCCATGGTGATGTTAATCGTGAAGTTGTCACCCTTGATCGCATTTCTCCACATTTAAAGCGATCGGTCTTGGCGATGGAAGATGCATACTTTTATACCCATAAGGGCATTGATCCTAGTGGTATTGGCCGCGCAATTTTAGCTAACTTTAATGCAGGTGGAACTGTTGAGGGTGGATCTACCCTGACACAACAATTAGTTAAAAATTTATTTTTATCAAACGAACGTAGCCTTAACCGTAAAGTTGCGGAGGCTGTTTTAGCAATGCGGGTTGAGCAGGTATTTACCAAAGAGCAAATTTTGGAAATGTACCTCAATCAAGTTTTTTGGGGAAATAACACTAACGGCGCAGAAACTGCTTCTCAAAACTATTTTGGTAAATCTTCGGCTGACTTGACCCTTGCCGAAGCGGCAATGTTAGCAGGCACAATCCAAGCTCCTTCAGTGTTTAATCCTGTGGACAACTATGCTGAAGCCAAGAAAAGGCAGGGACTAGTGCTAGATCGTTTGCTAGAGCTTGGTTGGGCAACACCTGCGGAAGTTAAGGCGGCAAGAGAACAGAAAATCGCGATTCGTAAGCAAGGTATCTCCTATGAAGCGAGCCGTGTTCCCTATGTGTCGCAAGCGGTGACTGCCGAGCTAGAGGAAAAGTTTGGGCGCGATGTGGTTCTACAGGGTGGATTGAGGGTACAAACCACGATTGATATTAAGTTGCAACGTATTGCTGAAGAAACTGCGGCTGAGGGGCATCAAGAGTTGGTTGATCGGGGAGCCTATGCTGATCAATTATCCTTAGTGGCTGTCGATCCTCGTACAGGATTTGTTAAGGCTTTAGTGGGTGGTGTGGGTGATTTTAGTAAAAATCAATTTAACCGTGCAGTTTTGGCAAGGAGACAACTAGGATCTTCGTTTAAGCCATTTGTATATTACTTAGCATTTGCTTCAGGTAATTACACGCCTGACTCGACTATTGATGACAGTCCGATGTCGATACCCGACGGGGACGAACTCTATCAACCCCGCAATTATGACAATACTTTCTCTGGAGGTATAAGTGTTCGGCAGGCGATCGCAGTTTCGCGTAATATTCCTGCAATTAAACTTGGCATTGAATTTGGTAATGAAAATGTGGTCGCGCTATGCCGTAAATTGGGCATTACTAGCCCCATGAACCCAGTAGTTTCTTTGCCGCTTGGTGCTGCTGATGTTACGCCGATGGAGGTGGCAGGAGCCTATGCTGTATTTGCCAGTGGTGGCTACAAGTCAAAAACTACGTTGATTGCAAGGGTGACGGATCGCAATGGCAATCTAATTTTGGACAATACACCCAAACCTGAATTGATTCTTGATCCAATCGCAGTTTCCTATTTGACTGATACTTTGCGTGGTGTCGTGACTAATGGTACGGCGACTGAGGCGCAACTTAGTGATGGTAGACCCGTTGCGGGTAAGACAGGGACAACTTCTGATTTCCGTGATGCTTGGTTTGTGGGCTACGTACCGCAGTTGTCGGTGGCAATTTGGATTGGCAATGATGATTATTCACCGATGGCAAACGGTGTGACGGGCGGTGTCTATGTTGTGCCGATTTGGCGCAGGTTTATGGAAAAAGCTTTGGCGGGCCAGCCCATTGAGCAGTTCCCTGTGCCTAGCGAGATTCAGGAAAAAGAAAGTAATAAAAAGAAAAATTAAATGACTAGTGTTTCGTCAGTCTCACAGGCTCTATATATCCTCAGACTATTAGCTTATTCTGCAATCATTTCTGCTGTGATTAAGTACGCTGCCCCCAATTGGGTTTTACTTACGCATAATTTAAATGTCGATATAATGAATGCGATCGCAATTTCGTTAATTACCTTACCTGTCGGGCTATTTGCCTTTGTATTATGGCTGAAACGCTAGCTAACTGACCTTATTGCTCAGGCATGGCAAAGCTTTTTTTCATCACAAAGCAATTACGACCATCGGGCAGAGTTTCATACTTAATTTCATCGGCGATGGTTTTAGAGATCATTAGCCCTCGGCCACCTGTCGGGATATCGTCAATATTTTCGATGTTTTGATAACTACGGGTATTGGCACTAACACGGTCAATTTGAGCTTCCAAGTCGAAGGGTTTGCCAAAGTCCCAGATTTTTAATTCTAGAAAGTTTTCCGTCCGATGGATTGTTAATTCAATGTCGATGGGAGTCGCCTCATCCATTCCCGCATGAGCATAGGAAACTACATTTGTAAATATTTCTACCAAAACTAGATTGCACTGCATCCAAACAGTTTTGGGTAATAAATCCTTAAAAGCGTTGAACCACTCTTGCAATTTAGCAAGAGCATAGATATCGCTGTTAACTTGGATATGGTAGCGCTGTAACACTGGCATTATTTGACGTTTTGAGGTTTGAATTCCTTTATTGGCGGTTATACCAACGCATTAAGACACCCGCAAGTTTATCTGAGTCGTGACATACAGTAGCATTGGGCTTTTCGCGCATGATGTTAGCAAGCAAGACGGGGCATCGCATAGCGCCAAGATTTTCGCGATCTAGCTGTGTAAAGTACGAACCAAATGAGGCGTAGTGTTGTAACGATCGTTCTGAAGGCGGTTGCTTTTGGACTAAGACCACATCAAACAGCCTCACACCAGCCAGTTCATCTAGAACTTTTACATAATCAGATACTGTATAGCCATCAGTTTCACCTACTTGACTCATGATATTACAAAGGTAGATCGATGGTACATTACGGTCAATCAATGCTTGCATAATTTCAGGGACAAGAAGATTGGGAATGATGCTGGTATAAAGGCTTCCCGGCCCAATCACAATCAGATCGGCTTCCCTAATATCCTCGACGGCTTGGGGTAGAGCTTTAGGATTTTCGGGTTTACAGCCAATATGTTTGATCTTACCCTTGGCCTCAGGAATATTTGACTCGCCCTCAACATAGCGTCCATCTTCAAACTCTGCCCATAGCACCATATGCTCAAGGGTGGCTGGCAAGACTCGACCCCTCACCGCCAATACTTGCGAGCTAGCTGCGATCGCTTTTTCGAGATCCCCTGTGACTTCACTCATAGCTGTGAGAAATAAATTGCCAAAGCTATGTCCCATCAGTCCTTCCCCTGTTTGGAAGCGATATTGAAATAATTCAGTGACTAATTTTTCTTCATCGGCTAGTGCCGCCAGACAGTTGCGAATGTCTCCAGGGGGTAAAACACCATATTCGCGGCGCAAACGTCCAGAGGAGCCGCCATCATCAGCAACGGTGACAATGGCAGTGATGTTGGCGCTATATTGCTTGAGTCCGCGCAATAAATTTGATAGTCCTGTGCCGCCGCCAATGGTGACAATTTTGGGGCCGCGATTGAGTTTACGGTGTGAGACTAATAAATCTAATAGCTCTTTATCTTGATCGGGCATTAGGACTTGGGTAATTGAGCCAAGCGCACGTTTTTGTCCGATCCATAGTAGGCAAACGCCGATGATTAGGGCGATGGGGCCGCTAGTGTTGCGAGGTAGTAGTGACACCATTGTGTCTACAAAGCTGCTAATCAGTCGAGAGATAAATAAAATCGGTGTTAATCTGGCGGAAATAGCAATCCCTAAGAAGATAAGGACGATGCCAATGATGCTCACAAAGAGCCACCGCTTGACAAATAAGCCTGGTAAAAACCACTGAAATCCCCTCAGCCATTTTTTGGATTTAGTAGCTGGATGATATCGATTTGCGGATGGTTTTTTTGAGTGCTTCATTTAGCAACCTGATTTAGCAATCTGATTTAGTAACCTGTTACATGTACCAACACTTCGCGGGTATGCCCCAGATTGCGATGTTCCCAGACAAAGATTCCTTGCCAAGTGCCGAGGGCAAGTTTACCATTTGCGATCGGAATCGTTTCTGAGGTTTTGGTGAGAGTGCTGCGAATATGGGATGGCATGTCGTCTTTGCCTTCCGATATATGTCGATATTGACTTGCATCTTCAGGAATCAGTTTCGCGAAAAATGTTTCTAAGTCTGCTAATACGTCGGGATCAGCATTTTCTTGAATGATCAAACTAGCGGATGTATGTCTTAGAAATACGTTGCATAGTCCTATTGTTATACCTGACTGCGAGAGGATGGCTTCCACTTGGCGGGTAATGTTGTGGAGCTTTTTGCCATTGGTACGCAGGGTAATGGTTTGCTGAACCATGGTTTGCATTTGATTTGTGTTCATTGAAGATCTAAGAAGATTTATAAGACGATTTAATGGGTATCTAGAAATGCGCCAATTATCGATAATGCTACCACTGGGGCTGTGACGGCTGACAAGACCCGATCGCCTAGGGATACGGGCATAAAGCCTGCTGCGATCGCAATTTCTTCTTCCCTTGTTGTCCATCCGCCTTCACAGCCTGTGGCAATAGCGATCTGGCTTGCTAGTTGGGAATCTGGGATTTGATCTTGTAAACAGGTTAGTAAATGCGGTGCGGGACTGGTTACGCAGATATATTTTAAGATGGGGGCGGGAGACGGTGCTAAAGCCTCTAGCCATGCCGACAAGCTTTGGGGCGGTTGAATCATAGGGACATAGGTACGCATGGAGAGTTCGGCGGCTTCAGCGGCAATGCGTTGCCAGCGATCGCGTTTTTGCTTACCCATCTCCATGCCTGATTTGAGGATGGTGCGATCGCTAAATAAAGGCACAATTTCCCGTAGACCTAGCTCTGTGGTTTGGCGAATCACCGACTCGATGTTGCTCCCCTTAGGCATGGCAATCGCAAGGCTAATATGAGTGTCTAGTTCCGCATTGTTTTCTAGCTGGGCAATAACTTCCGCCATATTTAAATCGCCAGATAGTTTGGCGAGCCACCATCCCCCTTGACCATCGAGGGCAATAAACTCGGAACCGCTTTCTAATCGCAACACATTGCATAGGTAATGACGCTGCTCTGGCGTAATTGCGATCGCACTATGAATTTGCAAAGCAGTATCCACTTGGTGACTTTGTAACGTTACCCTTTGCAGTCGGCGCTTTTTAGTTGGTGAGTAATTGGCTGAAATCGGTTGCGGCAATGACACGGAAATTTCCAAAATGATAATAAAAATGTGCTAGGCACATTTTTATTATCATTTTGGACTAAATAGCCAACCTTTTTTCCAAAAGAAAAATAACAATCCCCCAGAAATCGAACAGATCAATAACCAAAATAAGGGATATCCCATCGGCATTTTTAGCTCAGGCATATTGCCAGGGACTTCAGTATCAAAATTCATTCCATATACACCTGACAAAAAGGTGAGGGGGATAAACACAGTGGAGATCACAGTTAAAAAGCGCATGATCTCGTTGGTGCTGTTACTCAACGATGACAGGTAAATATCCATCAAGTTGGCGGCTAGTTCGCGATAGGTTTCAACCCAGAAGTGTTGAATCAGAAATGAAATCAGCCTAAAATCGGGCACACTATTCCTGTAAAGATGGTGATTTTAGCTTAAAATTACCATCTTTCTAAACCAATG
>NZ_JACJQB010000051.1 GCF_014696385.1 Pseudanabaena mucicola FACHB-723 | reverse complement strand
ATCAGTTCCCACTGGTTATCGGTTAAGTCTGTGGGGTATGATTTTTTTGTTGCTTCCATCGGTCTGTCTTTGTTTTCTATATTGACAGGCTATACCTTTGGCAGCTTTTTTATACCTTTGGCGTTGCTAAAAACTTCTCAAACACGCTCTAACTCTATTAAATTTTTGTCCTGTACTTAGCAGGCTGATATAGAAATATATTTAAATAATGGCAAAAGCAAAATCTCGATATGTATGTAATAGCTGCGGTGAAGACTTCCCGCAGATGTACGGGAAATGTCCCGCTTGCTCCAGTTGGGGAACCTTGCAAGAGGAACTAATTCCTGTCATCTCCGCAAATACAAATGCGATCGCAACATTTTCTCATCTCGGTACAGCCAAATCTGCGGGTAAAGCCAAACCTAGAGAATCCTTAACACTCTCGCAAATTACGGACAATGACCAAGCGCGATCGCCTTCTGGTTATGAAGAACTCGATCGCGTTTTAGGTGGTGGCATTGTGGCGGGTTCCCTTGTGTTGATTGGCGGTGAACCAGGAATTGGAAAAAGTACGCTATTGCTAGGCATGGCGCAAAAGCTCATGTCACGCTATCCCACACTGTATGTCTGTGCCGAGGAGTCAGCGCAACAGGTGAAATTGCGATCGCAACGATTGGGCATCTTAGAAGAGAATTCTGATGATCTCTATTTATTAGCGGAAACGGATTTAGAAACGGTCTTAAGAGAATTGCAATCTCTCCGCCCCAAGGTTGCTGTAATTGACAGTATTCAAGCGCTCTACTTCTCTAACTTAAATGCTGCCCCTGGTTCCGTTTCCCAAGTACGAGAATGTACGGCTGCCCTAATGCGAGTGGCGAAGCGGGAGAATATCTCACTATTTATCGTTGGTCATGTGACTAAGGAAGGCTCGATCGCAGGTCCTAAAGTTTTAGAACATATGGTGGATACGGTTCTCTATTTTGAAGGCGATCGCTTTGCCACCCATAGATTATTGCGATCGGTCAAGAATCGCTTTGGGGCAACACAGGAAATCGGCGTATTTGAAATGATTGATCGCGGCTTGCGTGAGGTTTCCAATCCGTCCGAGTTATTTCTCGGCAATCGTGATGAATCTGTACCTGGAACTGCCACAATTGTCGCCTGTGAAGGAACGCGCCCGATTGTGGTGGAGTTGCAAGCTCTCGTTAGTCCTACCAGTTATTCTTCGCCGCGCCGTACCACTACAGGGATTGAGACTAATCGCTTTCTGCAAATCCTTGCCGTACTCGAAAAAAGAATTGGCATTCCCTTATCCAAACTTGATGCCTATGTGGCGGCGGCAGGTGGTTTGAATGTGGCGGAACCAGCCGTAGATTTGGGAGTGGCGATCGCAGTGGCGGCAAGTTTTCGCGATCGCACCGTTGATCCGCGCACAGTGATGATCGGTGAAGTGGGATTAGGCGGACAGGTGCGACCCGTATCGCAGTTGGATTTGCGATTAAAGGAGGCGGCAAAACTGGGTTTCAAACGGGCCATTATTCCCAGTATGCAGGTGATGCAAAATTATGGGATGGAAATAGTACCTGTAACTAAGGTTTTAGATGCGATCGTGGCGGCGTTGCCCCGTACTAAGTTTGAAGTTGTGAAGTCCAGTGATGAGTCAGAGGGTTGATGGTAGGCAATAATGTAAACTTATCTTAACCAACCTTAGTAATTACACCCGATTCTCCTGTAACCAAAGCCAATGCAACCAACCGACCCGAAGAAATTTACTGAAAAAGCCTGGGAAGCAATCGTCAAATCGCAAGAGGTCGCCAGACGATCGCAACATCAGCAACTCGAAGTCGAACATCTGCTGATGGCAATGTTGGAGCAGGAAGAAGGCTTGACTGCCAGTATATTTGCAGTAATGGCAGTGCCGATGGCAAGGGCGCGGCGACAGGTTGAAGAATTTTTGCGGCGACAACCCCGTGTGGCAAGTCCTGAGCAATTGTATTTGGGGCGCAACCTTGAAGTATGGCTCGATCGCGCCGAGGAAAGTCGGAAGAGCTTTGGGGATGACTTTATGTCGATCGAGCATATGCTGATCGGTTTGGTGGATGATGATCGGCTTGGGAAGCGTTTGTATCGAGACCTAAGTATCGATCGCAAAAAATTAGAAGAAACGATCAAGTCATTGCGTGGCAGTCAAACCATCACTGACCAAAATCCTGAAGCGAAGTATGCGGCTCTGGAAAAATATGGACGTGACCTCACGACACAGGCCAAAGAAGGTAAGCTTGACCCCGTAATTGGGCGTGATGATGAGATTCGGCGGGTAATGCAGGTGCTATCACGACGGACAAAAAATAATCCTGTGCTGATTGGTGAACCAGGGGTGGGTAAAACTGCGATCGCAGAGGGACTGGCGCAGCGCATTATTCGTGGTGATGTCCCTGAATCTCTGAAGGATCGCACGATCATTAGCCTTGATATGGGTTCACTGATTGCAGGTGCCAAGTATCGAGGGGAATTTGAGGATCGGCTGAAGGCGGTTCTAAAGGAAGTTCTCAATTCTGACGGCAAGATCGTTCTATTCATCGATGAGTTGCATACGGTTGTGGGTGCAGGGGCTACGCAGCAGGGAGCGATGGACGCAGGCAATTTGCTCAAACCAATGCTGGCGCGGGGAGAGTTGCGTTGTATTGGTGCGACCACCCTTGATGAATACCGTCAATATATTGAAAAGGATGCTGCTCTAGAACGACGTTTTCAACAGGTAGTCGTTGATCAACCAACGGTCGAAGATACGATCTCAATTTTGCGGGGACTAAAAGAACGTTACGAAGTCCACCACGGTGTCAGCATTTCCGATTCGGCACTAGTAGCGGCGGCAACGCTTTCTAATCGCTACATTACCGATCGTTTCTTGCCAGACAAAGCAATTGATCTAGTTGACGAATCAGCGGCAAAGTTAAAAATGGAAGTTGATTCTCGACCCTTAGAACTCGACGAAATTGATCGCCGCTTGATGCAGTTGGAAATGGAAAGATTGTCCTTGCAAAGAGAAGGTGGCTCTACACCCATCGAAAGAACCGAAGCCGAAGGTAAAGTTGTCTATAAAACCAAAAGTGGTAAGGCAGTTCAGGAACGGCTGGATCGGCTGGACAAAGAGATGAATGAGTTGCGCGAACGTCAAATTAATCTTGATGATCGTTGGCAACAGGAAAAAGACACGATTGACAATTTGCGATCGCTAAAGGAGCAGATTGATCAAACGAAGTTACAAATTGAGCAAGCTGAGCGTGAGTTTAATCTCAATCGAGCAGCAGAACTGAAGTACGGCAAGTTAACGGAACTAGAGAAAAACCTCGATGAAGCTGAATTAGAACTGAATCGAGCAAGAGCCGATGGTTCAATTTTATTCCGTGAACAAGTTACCGAAGATGACATTGCTGAGATTGTGGCACGTTGGACAGGGATTCCCCTCAAAAAGCTATTACTATCAGAACGTCAGAAACTCCTCACCCTAGAAAAACATCTCCATGATCGGGTAATCGGACAAGAGGAAGCCGTAAGTTCCGTAGCATCAGCAATCCGCCGCGCCCGTGCAGGCATGAATGATCCCAATCGTCCCCTTGGATCCTTTCTATTTTTAGGCCCAACGGGTGTCGGTAAAACTGAACTTGCTCGCGCCCTTGCCGAGTTTCTATTTGATTCCGATGCATCGATGGTGCGGATCGATATGTCCGAATACATGGAGAAACACTCAGTTTCGCGCTTGATTGGTGCGCCTCCTGGCTATGTCGGCTATGAGGAAGGTGGACAATTTTCGGAAGCAGTGCGTCGTCATCCTTACTCAGTGGTGCTATTTGATGAAGTCGAAAAGGCACACCCTGATGTATTCAATATTCTTTTACAAGTGCTGGATGATGGGCGAATTACCGATAGTCAGGGTCGCCTAGTTGATTGCAAAAATACAGTAATCATCATGACCAGTAACATCGGTAGCGATCGCATTTTGGAAGTGTCTAAGGATTTACCCGCCGAGATCGATGGTGACTCCCGATATGATGAAATGCGCGATCGCGTACTTGACGTACTTCGCAATCATTTTCGTCCTGAATTCCTCAACCGTATCGATGAAACGGTAATCTTCCATGCCTTGCGCCGCAATGAAATCCGCTCGATTGCCACATTGCAAATTAAACGCATTGAAAGCCGACTTAGCGATCGCAAAATCTCCCTACAACTTAGCGAAGAAGCCAAGGACTACATTGCCAATATTGGTTACGATCCTTCCTACGGTGCGCGTCCACTCAAGCGAGCTATCCAAAGAGAAATCGAAAATCCGATCGCAAATAAAATTCTCGAAGGAACGTTCGCGGAAGGACATCAAATTATGGTGACCGTTGAAGAAGACAAACTAGTTTTTAACTAGTTGTCTTTGCCTGTTTCCCAACCTTTGGCGGGGAAACAGGCTATAGGTTTAAAGCGCCACTGTTTTTTGAGTGAGATAGCGATCGCACAACACCAATGCGACCATCGCTTCCACCATCGGCACAGCACGAGGCAGCACACAGGGATCATGGCGACCACGACCTGTCAGTGTTGTTTCTTCACCCGCAACCGACACAGTTTTTTGTTCTAGCAAAATAGTTGCCGTTGGCTTAAACGCCACCCGCAAAATAATATTTTCTCCATTGGAAATACCACCCTGAATTCCGCCAGAACGATTAGTGCGCGTCCGTAGACGATCACCATCCATGTAAAACTCATCGTTATGTTCTCGCCCAGTGAGATGCACGCCATCAAATCCTGAACCAATTTCAAAACCTTTACTAGCGGGCAAAGACATCACTGCCTTAGCCAGATCGGCTTCTAATTTATCAAACACAGGATCGCCCAAACCCACAGGCACATTTCTCGCCACGCATTCCACCACACCGCCAACCGAATTGCCATCTCGACGGATCTTGTCGATGAAATCAATCATGGTTTCTGCCATGGCAGCATCAGGACAGCGCAAAATATTGCTCTCAACCTGATCCATAGTCACTGTATTCGGATCAATATCAGGCGCAATCAAATCCTTGACCTGTCTGACATAGGCAATGATCTCTACACCCGCGGCTTGCTTTAGAATTTTTTTTGCGATCGCACCTGCGGCAACCCGCCCAATCGTTTCTCGCGCCGATGATCGGCCGCCACCTTGCCAATTACGAATCCCATATTTAGCCTGATAGGTAGCATCGGCATGGGAAGGACGAAATTTTTCCGCCATTTCGGAATAGTCTTGGCTACGCGCATCTTTATTTTGCACCAATACCATAATCGGCGTACCAAGGGTTTTACCTTCAAATACCCCCGACAAGATCTGGGCGCGATCATCTTCACGGCGAGGAGTCACAATTTTGCTTTGACCAGGTTTGCGCCGATCAAGGTCAGTTTGAATATCAGCTTCACTCAACTCAAGTTGTGGTGGGCAGCCATCGATGATTGCGCCTACACCGCCGCCGTGGGATTCCCCAAATGTCGTGACGCGAAATAAATGCCCGAATGTACTACCCATGTTTAAATATTGAATCCTAAAAAATAAATGATAGCCAAGGTTTGACCATCACTTATTTTATAGTAATCGTCTGTTGCTTCAGATATAGCCAAGATAATCGCCTTTGAAGGAAACATAGATAACAAAGTAAGTTTTGCAACCAGAATATGAGTTGCGGCGCAACTCTCAACTCGCTTCTTATTTTTGGGTTCATACTAGCTAACTCTTTTTTTGCTATAGAGCATCTTTGGTAAAATTTCAGGTAATTACTTAGCCTTTAAATAGCCCTAAAATTTCACTGTGAAAGCATATTCAGCCGCGTCAATTCAAATATGTAATACTACTAGTAAGCAAATTTAGAGGATAAAACTATGAAGCATTCTCTCGGAAAGCAGTCTTCCCAAATCCTAAATTCTACTAAGTCCACCACTCTAAATTTGCAAACTAGACCTTTCGCACCATCTCAGACAGATCTAGATGAAGAAATTCACCAACACTCGCAAGCCCCTTCGTCAGAAAATGTACTGGAAAAATTAATAGCAACTCCAAGTCTGGGATCACAAAATATGCCGATACAGAGGAAGTCGCAGAACCGCCTTAAGTTAGCTCAAACCAAGAGTAATTTGGCTATTCAAGCAAAGCTAAGTATTGGCGAACCAAATGACAAATATGAAAAAGAAGCCGATGCCACGGCAGCAAAGGTAGTTCAGCAAATCAATTCTCCAACACCATCTCAATCTGTGCAACGTCAAGAAACTCTAGAGGAAGATGAACTGCAAATGAAGCCAATTTCTCGTTTGCAGCGAGATATGATGGAAGATCAAATGGAAGAAGAGGAAGAGGAAGATTCAATTGCTCATGAAATCACTCATCTTACTCAGCATGGTGGGATAAGCAGAAAAACTTTACAGCGTAAGTTTATTGCCGCCCCAAAGATATTTACCGCAGTTTCTTTTGATCAAAAGCATTTACATGAAGGCAAGCCCACTGATAAGCAAGCTGAGGAGCGTTTTAGACAACGAGGGCATTGGATCAATACGTTGGTTTCACAAGCAGGTTTGGCACAGCAAGTTAAAGCCAACAAAAGGGATATAACTGCTGGTGGAATTGTAACCCTAAGAACAGGTGGCGGTATTGCTAAGGTCTCTACTTGGAGAGATCCCCAAGATCACGACAAAGGTGTGAAGACAGTCCAAACGCCAACTATAGATGTCAAGTCGGCTGTAGATGAAGATGGTAAAACCAAAATCTTTCACTTGCATGATGCAGAACCAGTCGAAGAAGGATGGAGTACAGTGTAAAAAAACAGGTACAGAATATTCTGAGGAATTGAGCTTAGAGTTTGCCCTCAGTTCATCTGCGGCATTCCATTGCGGCATTCCATAAACGTTTTTCTAAATCAGTTGTATTAGAAGCCATTTTTAGAACATTATTCCTAAATCAGATCGCCTAATAAACTTGATACCTCACCTTGCATATTAGTGCGGTTATCGTCATAGAGCATTAATGTATCGAGCTTTTTATGACGCGAGAGCTTTTGAACTTTACGAACATTGCCATTGGTGGCATCAAGGGCTGCCGTGATCGCCGAGTGGCGAATACGGTGGGGAGACATTTTTTTTGCAATTCCAGAGTCTCGCGCCAGTTGATCGACAATTTGGTAAATTGCTGTGCCAGTCAGTCTGTGACCATGGTTGACGGGATCGAGGGAGTGGAATAATGGTCGATCGTTACTTTTTGTCTTAATTTGAGATAGCCAGTCTTGAATTGCGCTAGCAGTTCCTAGGCTAAGACTAATGAGACTCTTTTGAGAGCCACGTCCTTTACCTAGAATTTGTAGCGATCGCAATTCTGGGTCAAAATCACCAATATTCGCGCTGACTACTTCGTTACGGCGCAAGGCATTGTCCCAAAGTAGTCGCAAAATGGCAAAATCACGTTTTCCCTTAATGGTATTTCTATCTATTTTTAACAACATCTGACGAATACCATCGGGCTTAATACCAGTGGTGTCGCGGTAGGTTTGGACTGTTTCCGTGGGAATGTCATCTAGATTCCAAGTGCATTTCCCTAACTTGGTGGCAAAATTTACCAAGGATTTGAGAGCAGATAGACGACGGTTAATTGTGGATTCTTTTAAGCCCAGAGTAATCAAGTCTGATTTGTATCGCAGGACAATTGCGATCGCATCAAAGCGGTTGAGTTGCAAAAATTGGGCAATCACTGCTTCGGTGGGCTTTTGTCCATAGGCAGCAAGGAAAAAGTAACGTAAATCCTTTTCGTAGGCACGTCTAGTGTTGAGACTCCGTTTGTCTGCTAGCAGAGAATTAAGAATGCTGGGGTTAAGTTCAGTTAAGGCATAGGGAATTGCGCTTATTTGAGTCTCAATAGTATCTAAATGAGTCTTGTCTTGATTCTCGCATTCTAAATTAGATACAGAATTGGACGCAATAACCAGTCTTGATTGAGTCTTGACTGTCTCAATACTGGTCTTACTATGTGTCTCAATATCTTTTTTTAAGGCAAGATTCAAACCATATTTATCTTGGCTAAATCGTAGCTGTTCAGGTGCGATCGCATTGGTAATCCCTGCATGATTCGCTGCTCGCTTAACAATCCCATAGATAGCAGTTCCCGTGAGCCTATGCCCATAATTAGCGCGGTCTAGGGATATGAATAGCGGTGTTTGAGTATTTTCATGCTCGCTAGGAAGATGCGTGAGATTGAGCCAGTCTTGTAATGCGGTGGCTGTGTCTAAACTGAGACTAATAATTTCTTTTGGGTTGGACTGACCTTGCCGCTTGTAGCGTTGAGCAACCTTTAGCGATCGCAATTCATAATTAAAATCAATGATATTGATTGCGGCGACTTGTTGGCGCTTCAGCGAATTATTAATTAGTAAATGCAAAATTGCAAAGTCACGCTGACCTGCCAAGGTATTGCGATCGCAAACGGTGAGAATACTCTCTGCAATGTCATTTTGCATGATTTATTTGCTAAATACTTTGTATGCGATCGCCACTAAAACGACTAATCCTAAGAATGGCAACCAGTTATAGCGCACCCAATAAATCAAACTATTAAAAAAGTAACTAGCTTCACGAGATATCCAAGAAGCGATGACAATCGCGCCCACAAACATCGCAACATACATCAAAATCTTTGTCATTTACTTTTTCCCTAGAGAATTCTCTTTAAAAACGAGTCTGTAACAAACGCAATACAGATCAGCGTGATTATTCCATATTGCTCACCAATGCCAAAACTCAACCATTTTAGAGATTGAGCAATAGATGAAGCGCTACCAGCATTACCTTCAGTAAAACGCATCATAATATTAAATACAAGATGCGTAAAACTAATGGCTAAGATCTTACTTATTAGTTTTTTATTCATTCTTATTTTACTTGTAATTCACCCGTAATCACCATCATAAAACGCTTATGTCGCGAACTATTCCATACCAGCCTGTGCTTTTACGATTGCTACATATTGCGATCGCCATATTAGTCTTTGCCTCATTGATTACAGGTTTTATGGTTTATGACCGTTTTGACAAGCGATTTGGCACACTCAATTTACCCGTGATTCCGAATACGCAGGGCATCCATGGCACAATTGCCCTAACTTTTCTGATTGTTTTACCGATATTTGCGATTTACTGCTTTCATGTGGGCTATCGCCGATTGGTACAGAAGGATTCCCTCAATCAACTGCAATCTGTTGGTAAACCAATCTGGTGGGTATCACTCCAACGTCTTACTAATACCTTAATTCTAGTTTCGGCGACCTTTGCAGCAATTACAGGACGAATGATGAAGGAGGAATGGCTGCCATCAGGTGAGTTAGATAGGGCTTGGTACATTGGACATTTAATTGCTTGGCTAGTAATGCTCATTAGCGTCGCTATGCATCTGTTAATGAGCGCCAAAGTGGGCGGCTTGCCATTATTGTTATCAATCTATAATTGGAAAATCCGCGCCGAAGATATACCTAATGCTTGGTTTAACAACATTCAACTAAAGCCTTCTAGCAATGTGCTACTTGTTTTTGAACTGTTAGTTATGGGTGGAATTGCGATCGCATTCTTACTGCCTGCGATAAGCAGCTAGCATATCCCTCAAACCTATGGCACAAGCACAGCTTACACCATAGGTTTGAGGGATTTACATGATTTAGTCATTTTTTACCGATGATTTCGCAGTCCAATAGTGTATTGTTGACTCACTTAAAAATGATCTGATTAAAACTCAAGAGACGATTAGTGCTGCAAAGCGCTGCCAATCGCGATTCTAAGTAACTTAAAACCGTATTTTGTGAGTATTGAAATAATGGGAAAAGTAATAGCAACAGTAAATATGAAAGGTGGAGTTGGTAAAACTACCTTAACTGTCAATATTGCCACCTGTTTGGCGAAAATTCACCGCAAAAAGGTTTTAGTAATCGACTTAGATACACAAATTAGCGCGACTCTCAGCATGATTTCGCCTGCTGAGTTTGCCAAGTGCCGCAAAGAAAACCGCACATTACGCAATCTGGTTAGTCAAGCAATTACTCGTTATGGTGTTCAGGTCACTGACCCCGAAGAAAGAGTCTACCAAATCAAAGATCTTGCCATTCCCCATGTATGCAAAGTTCAAGGCTTAGACCTATTAGTGGGTGATATTGACCTATACGATGAGTTTCTCGTGTCAGAAATGCTCTATAACCGATCGCTCCTCTATGACCAAAAGCAAACCTTTCAGCAGACTTGGAGTAAGTTTGAGCAAACTCTCATCAAGGGTATTCTTGAACCTGCGATGAAAACCTATGACTTTATTATTCTTGACTGCGCTCCTGGTTATAACCTGATTACTCGCAGCAGCATTATCGCCAGTGATTTTTACTTGATGCCCGCTCGTCCTGAGCCTCTGTCTGTAGTTGGTATTCAGCTCTTAGAAAGACGTATTGAAAAATTACGGGATGTCTATCGCGAAGATAATTCTGTAAATATTCAACTTTTAGGAATTGTCTTTAGTATGTCTACGGGTTTTACGTTAAATCGGTACTATCAGAAGGTGATGGATCGCGTTAGTGCCGATTTTAGTGCTGCCAAGATTTTTAAAACCAAGATTCCCAATGATGTCAACATTGCGAAAGCCGTTGATACGTTTATCCCTGTATCTATATCTCATCCCAACTCTGGCGGCGCAAAGGCTTTTGCTGATGTCACGTCCGAGCTTTTACAAAAGTTAGAGGTTTCTCTCGGCAAGAAGGAACAAACATCAAGATTAAGTCTTGTCGATTTGGAATAGATAATTTGTAAGTGTCACAAATGCAAAAAAATATAGAAAACTGCGATCGCAATTTACCCACCCCATCACAAAATACTCCCTGTCATCATTGCGATGGCAAGGGATATATCCAAATCCGTGATTGTTCTGGCGAAATTCAACGCGAAGAAAATTGTTCGTTTTGCGAAGGTACAGGTGTTAAGTCATCCTCCACAATGACGACGGGCAATTGACTCATTTCTAGGACGGCTTGCGATACTGAACCCACCAGCACTTCATCAAAGGTTTGATGTCCGCGCTTACCGATGATTATTTCTGATACACCGTAGTTTTGTGCCTGATTGACGATTGCTTCAGGTACAGAACCCGATACTGTCAAAAATCGATGCCGAATATCTGCTAAATGTGTTTGTACTAAGTCTTCAAGTTTGGCGATATCGTCAGGACGATGATCACGGATTACATATAGCGCAATTACTTCCGCATCATTGCGCCGCGCTAGTTCTGCCGTTTTGACTAAGACTTTTGTTGCTAATCCAGAGGTATCGATCGCCGCTAACAGAACAATTCGTTTTGCGATCGCAACTTTAGTTGGGTCAACCTCACCTCGCTCTAGCAACTTTGGCGCAAAGGTCGGAATTGCCCATGCCCCCAGTGGTGCAGTTACCAAAATCGATAAAGCTGCGATCGCTAAAATTGTTTCCCCACCTGCAAGCCCTTGAGCAAGGGGGATTGCGCCAATCGCCGCCTGTACTGTTGCCTTCGCAGAGTTCCCTGATAATAAAAATATTCTTTCCTGCAAATTCCAATTACTACCTAATGTCGATAGATACCAACCCAGTGATCTGCCGATAAATGTGCCGATTGCCAAAATCACCAGTCCCACCATGAGACTATTGCCTAAAACATTGAGCTGAATACTTGCACCAAGTAACACAAACAAAAATATTTCGGCGATCGACCATAGGCTATCAAATCCACCGCGTAAACGTCTGGCGAGGGGTGCATTCATTTCAATCAAGAAAAATCCCATTGCCATGACCGCCAAGTAACCAGAGAAAATCGGTAACTTTTCGGCAGCCACAACCAACAATAGGGCAATACTGGCAGCCACCAAGGCATCCTGCACCGCATTTTGAGTCCAGTTTTGTCGAGCCAATAGGGAAACTAATATTTTGGCAGTCAGCCATCCCAAGCAAATCCCCGCAACAATCTGGATCGCAACTTGGAATGGGAGTAACTGCAACGGGCTGAGGGTAATTCCGAAGATGGTGATTCCTGCGGTGGATGTGGCGGATAGAAATGCGATTAATAGACTAAATACTAAAAGCAGCAATACATCTGACAAGGCACTGCCCGTCAAAATTGCATCGGGAATACCTTTTTTGACTCCCCAGCCCAAGCTTTTGAGGCGTAACATTGCTGGCACAATCACCGCAGGAGATTCTGCACCAATGATGCAACCGAGTAATAAGCCTGTTGTAAAGTCAAACTTTAATAACCAAATCGAAGCAATTGCGATCGCAATTGCTTCACAAGCAGCAGGAAACAGCCCTAATCGCAATGCCACAGTTCCCTGTTGCGCTAATTTTTCACGATCAAGCCCTAGCCCTGCCTTCATCAAAATCACCATCACGGCGATCGTTCGCACTGTATTCGCCCCTGCCAATATGTCTGGACTAAGTACATTCCCAACTTGAGAACCCAGCAAAATACCAACTAGCACCATCCCAACCAATGCTGGAATCTTTAATCGTCGGGCTATTTGCCCAACAAAGAAACCCATTAGCAAAATCCAAATAATACTTTCTAGCATCACGTTACTCTGAAAATATGAACGTGACTTGTGGCGACAAGATAAGAAAAGACTTTTTACGCTTCCATAGCCCTACCCTTCCGCCACAAGTCGGAATAAGTAGGAGCCATCAGCTTTTAAATTAAGTATTAAATTAAAGCGGTTTCGGCAAGCTCCATTGCCATCAACACTTTTATACCACGGGACGTATCAAGTTAAAAAGTGGGTACTGGTCATTAAATTAGTGGGAGGTTTGACATTAGATATAAAGTTCACTTGTAAACTTATCGTGACTCTGCCAATATCTATGGAAATGCAGTATAGCCTTAAATCAAGATATTTTAATGAAAACCTCTTTGTTGATTTCTGTTGTGGCGATCGCGCTATTTAGTTGCGAATCTCAACCAACTCCATCTCCTTCAGCGCCTTCAGCTTCTGTAGCTATTGCTACGCCTCAGCCTAAAGCAATTCAAGAGAAGGCGATCGCGAAAGTATCATTAGTTGAAGAAAAGCCAGTGTCAGTAATATCAAAGAAAGATAACAAAGAAACTGATGCGAGTCTTGGGATGGGGCTATATGTAGCTGATATAGTGCGGACACAAGGAAAAGGAAAAGCTCAAATCGAATTTGATAATGGGGTAGGATTGCGGATTGGTGGCAACTCAGTTGTACAGATTAAACCAAACAATCGACTTAATCTTACCGAGGGCGAGATGCTCACTTGGGTAAAACCAGGTTTAAAAGTTCCAACTGAAATATCTACAGCCTATGCCTCAGCTACAATTCGAGGGACAACAGTCTATGTCGAAATCCCTAAAGACCTCAACAAAGGTATTAGGTTTTTCTCTTGGGAAGGGACGGTGGTAGTCAAGCTAGCCAATCAGCCGAAAGAAATTATTTTGTTAACTGGTGAAGAAATAATTGTTACGCCTAACTCCACAAATTTGCCTGTTGTCAGACGGATGGATCTAAATGAGTGGGAAGAAATCTCTAAAACAAGTTCGTTGTTGAGAAGCTTTGCCTCTCCCTTACCCACCCAAAAGATTATTGATAACCTTGTTCCCGGACAGGCGAGCCTTGATCAAACTCCTCCAGCGAGACAACCTAAGGTTGAGAATAGCCAAGAAAGTCAAGATAATCAAGATAATTTGGACAGCCCTAAAGATGCAGATGACAGAGATAGGGATGACGATGACATAGACGACGATGATAAGGATGATGACATGGATGACGATGATGATGACTAATAAATTGCTCCTTCTGCACGATCATCGGTAATCGCTGTAAGCAAATCTGTTAATCACTAAAAGCTAGTAGACTCGTCCCATAACGAAAAGCCTGAGTTTATGGGTTTGGAATTAAGCTTACTAAATTAATAAGCTTGCGTAAATAACCAGCGCTCCCCTGAAATCCTTATATAGCAAGGATTTCAGGATTTTTATTTATATATCCATACATAAGATATGCTTATATGTGTTCATCAGTAATTGAGTTTTTGATTATGCTTTTAGATCGTGCCAAGATTCCCGCCTCAATCACCACACATGAGCAACTTATTACATGGGCTGCGTTGGCTATTCGATTTAACACAACTACATTAACCTTCGTTCGTCAAGCCAATGAAGAGCCGACCAGACTTGCCGATGTTGGCATTTTTCGAGATGCAGCAGGTGATGATCGTGTAGGTATTTTGGTATATCCCTCTCTTAACGCTAATTGGCAAAATTCAGCGACGAAAATTTGGACACAAGCAAACCCTCTCAGCACGTCGGCACAAGCTGCGGCTTTTGATTCCTAATGGGAGCGCTACCAGTCCCTGTCGGTCAACCATTTTTGAGGGCGCTCCCTAATGTGCGCCCAAATCCTTTTACGGCGGTGCCAAGCGGTACAAGTCTATTCTTGCCGCCACGTCCACCAACATCTATACCTTTGCCTCCGCGTACTCCCCCTCTAAATTTTGGTGCTTTGGGTGGTTTCTTCAAGGGTTTGTCTATCCTTGGGGCTGGATTGCTTGCGCTTGATCTGATCGGTCAAGGCGGTGCATATCAATGGCGCGATAATTTGATAAATCAAATTAATGGGGGGAATTCAAATCTTAAAAATGGGGCTCCTCCATTTAGGGGGGGGCAAAGTGTCGGTGTATCTTACTATGTGTATGTTGAGGTTACCTACACGTCTGGAAACAAGGCTGTCTCAGCAGGGATAAACGTTTGGTCTCCTGATATCACCCTTGACCAATTAATATCAGCAGGTCAAGTAATAGGCTATACAGGTGCTATCACGGGCGTAACTTTGGTTCGGATATCCGCTTCTCAGTGGAGATATAGGATCAACGGAATCAATTCAAACGCAATCTTCAATGCTAGTACAAGCGAAAATATTCCCGTGTCTGCGGCTATCAAACAAATTAAGAGGGCTGATGGGCAGCCGGATACAGGGGGGGATATATCCGGCCCTGTGTCTGGCGAAAATAATAATCAGGGTTTTACTCCACCTGATACTTTTCAGCCATTTGTGGATTTGGGGTTTCAGGGTGTGGCGGATACTTTGGGCTTGGGTAAGCAGCCAGTAGCGCCGCCGCCTCAACCTAAAAAAGATGTGCCACCTACGGTTGTGCCATTTACACGCCCAAAGCCTAAAAAAGATGTGCCACCTACGGTTGTACCATTTACGCGCCCAAAGCCTAAGACAAACCCTACTCCAACACCTCAACCACAAGAGCCTGTTGTAGTCCCTCCACCTACACCAATTGAGACTCCTACAAAATCTCCTGAAGAAGCGCCGCGCAAAGCTCCTGTAAAGCCTACGGCTCCAAAATTTCCGCCTGCGCCTGTCAAGGACCCGACTAAGGAGCCTTTGCGAGATCCAACAAAGACTCCTATTGTCGATCCGACTAGAGACCCAAACAAGACTCCTATTGTTGATCCGACTAGAGACCCAAATAAAACTCCTATTGCCGATCCGCCGCAAGACCCTGCGAAAAACCCTGATAAAAAAGTTGCTCCTGTCACTGTCCCAGTTACCAGTCCTACTCCTAACGTTTTTAACACCACATCTATTACTTATTTGCAGAACACGACCCTGCAACAGACTGTAAACAACTACAATCAGACGATCCAAAACATCACTGTTATTCAAACTAATCAACAGCGAGACAAGTGCTGTCCTCCTGAGTTTTCGACTGTTGCTGTTAAACGTTTTCTAAACTGCCAAAACGGGGCTGCTAGATTTAGAACAGAATTAGTGTCTGTACTGAAAGGTACGGAGGAACAAAACAGGAAATTATTTGAGGCGATCGCAAATACTGAGGCTTTGCAATGTATTGATTGTGATTGTGATTGTGTGGCGGCTGTGCCTGAATGGTGGCAAATTCGCCCCGAAGGTAAACGCCCTCAGATGGTGTTGCAGTTTTGCGAAAAATTTGCCAATGGTAAGTACGGCGCTCCCAAGTATGCGATCACGATTCCTCATCCAATCGCCGTGGCGAAAATATCAAGCTATCCTCTCAATAAATACAAGAAAGGGAACTTTGAAGGAGAGTTGAAATTAGCAGATAATTCCAAAGTTATCATCAATTGCATTTCCAAAGTGGAAGCTGAAAGAGTTCTATCTATAATAAGAGGAACTATTAGGAGTGATTTGCTAAGAGGTAGTAGTATCAAGCTTTCGGAGCGTAGAGGCAAGCCAATAGAACAGAAAGAAGTGTTTTTGAGGATTGCTACTTACTTTAGAAATGGAATTGAGAACGCTAGTGATTTTACTTGGAAGTCGAAGTTTAATTTACCTTAAATGGAACTATGGCATATCTCGCATTTTTTAGGAGAGATTATTGGAAGGTTGCAGGAGAAGTTAAAAGGATCTCTGTCAGTGCTTATGCAAAAAAATACAAATACTCTGAGGCTACCGTCCGCAAGTATTGCGATCGCGGTAAGATATACGCCCTAAAATTCAGGGGGAGATGGCTGATTGCCGACAAACCAGTCGGAGATTAACGCACGACTAGCCGAAACCTTTACGGTGCAAGGGTTGTGGGTTAGGCTAAACCCATTGATTTTATAGGTTAACTATGTCTGTATTTGCTCCCGGAACTGGCGGCGATCTTAAATCTGCAACATTGCCTGCTGCTTTGCTTGAATTGGCTACGAAAGTACAACTAGCTGAGCAAGCAATGACTGAACCTTCCGACAATATCCAAATTTCGACTAACGCTGAAGGCAATCTTGTGTCGATTAGTGTTAGTTTGCCGATCGAGCAATCTGTCGCTACCGACGGCACTATCAAGATCGTCGCAACCGACTACATTGTTTAACCCTTAACAAAAACCTTGGAGGGTGAAAAAAAATGGCTGCATTTCCTTTGTTTCATGGCGTTGGGATTGATGGTAAAAAATATGGGTTCCGTGCTAGCGATACCGCATACCCAAGCGCGATTCTCACAACTCTTGGATTAACCAAGGTTGCTACTAATGGCACTGTCCCCACCGATGTCTTGCTGCTCCCTGATAATCAGGTCAAGGGTTTCTTTGTACGAATCAGGGTAAGGCTTCAAAATGGCAAAAGCCTAGCTAAGTTTGCTGCTGCTAATAAGGCAGGCGCTCTTAATGCTTTGAAAGGTAAGACTACTAACGGCTCTAAAGTGATTGACGTTAAATTCACAGGTTAACCATTAAAGATGGCTGTCAACTGGCAGCCATCTTTAATGGTTTTGCAATAAATTTCGCGGATGGACAATGAATAAATCGACTGTTCCCCATGACAAGCTGACTACTTATACCAGTTTGGCTACGGTTGTTTTTGCGACCCTTGCTGGCAGTGGTGTACAGCCTCAAGTATTTGGGCTTTTAGCTGCTGTGTCTCACGCGGTAACTGGCTTTTATACAAACAAGTGATGAATTATGCCCCCCTTAGTCTTGGAAATTGGTGTCGCGATTGCTCTTGTCTCTGCTTTGGTAAAGACAACCACTGCGATAAATAGGATCGAAAATCAGCAGAGGCTGGGGCATATTGAGCTGTTGGGCAAGCATGATGTTCTGAAAAGCAAGCTCGATTTTATTGAAAAGGAAGGGCTTGAGCTGAAGCAAGAAATCAAGGAGTTAAGGCGGCATCGGTATACTGATACCGATAACCGCACCAACTAAAAGAGGCGATCGCAATTTACCGCGATCGCCTCTCTTGTTTTTGGTGTCACCGTAATTGGTTACGGTTAGTTAACGGGATAAGAAAAACTCACTAAGCGCTTTGACGGCTGGGGACAGGATGACAACGGCGGCGGCGGCGCTGATTAGTCCAAAGGCTAGGTTTACCACTTGTACCGATGACTTTTGGTAAGCGTCTATTCTGATGTTTGCCTCCTTGATGTCAAATTCTAGCTTTGCAAATTTCTGGTCTACATCGGTCTTTAGTTCTTGGATTCTGTTTAAAACTTGCTGTTGAAAGTCTTCTTGCGACATTGTTTTTACCTGTTGAGTTTATATTTGCTTTGCTGTGGAGTTACTTCCCCTTGCTGTGGAGGGGCTGCTTCCCAATGCGCCCTCCCTTCTTTTGCCGTGTAACAGCCTTTGCCAAATTGCTCATGATTTAACCCTAGAAATACACATTTATTCTTGTCGCAAGCCACCGCGCCTGCTAGGTGCATGTCGTAGAGCAGATTGAATCTATGTCCCCTGCTCTCCATCCATGCGTCAATTGAGTCACTCATTGTCTGCACGTCTATAGATCCGTAATCTCCCCCAGTGGCAACATAAGTGTTTATGTTTTCTGCCAAATAATCATCGTTTTTGAATCCATAGCTAAATTTCATCGTGTCAGCACAGGTCTTAGTCTTAGGATTCATATGATCGTAATAGCCATACTCATTCATATCCTTTGCCCTTGCCATTGCTAGAGCATAGGCTTTGGAGCTGTAGTTAATTTGCGGCTTTCCGTATTTTTTTCTGATGGTGTTGATTTCTTGGATAGCCCTCTTTGATAGGTCTTCTGAGCTTGGGATAACTACCCCGTAGGCTTGAGGCACATGACCTAAATGCTTTTGCCCTACATATTTGGCATTTGTCACAGCAGCTAAAAGCAATGTACTTACAAGAATCAAAAAACCTATCTGCTTTTTTTCAAAACGTACTCGTTGATTACCTTTTACCTTGCGTCTACGCGGCTGGTTTGGTTTCATCGTCAGATGCCATTAAAAAGTAAAAGTAAGTTTTAGCTCTAGATGGCAACGCTTCAACTATACGTTCTAGGGTTGACGAGTTTAGATCTTTGTGTCCTCGTCTAAACTTACTTATTTGGTCAGCGCCGACATTTGCACGCTCTGCTACATCTATGGCGCTCACGGAAAACGCTTCAAAAACCGTGTTTAAAGAGTCTCTAAATTTCATTTTGACCTCTCGTCTAGAGTTGCCTATGGTCAATTATCACCTTTATGGTAAGAAGTCACAACGTAAGAACACACAATAGAGGTTAGTATTTTAGTAAATAGTAACTTCGCACCATGAACAAAGAAAATTTAATTGAAGCGTCTTTGCCTGAATTAGCAAGGGTTACAGGCTTAGATAAATCCAATCTAGCCAAGATCCTCAAAGGTCGTAGAGTTCACGAAATCACTCTAGACAAAATCTCTAAAAGCCTTGGAATGCCTTCCCATGAAGTGTTAGAGGTTATCAATATAAGAAGATCTAAGCTAATGGTGACTTCACACCATTAATAAGCTATATTGCTTTTATGGTAAGAACGCACCATAAAATACACAACCATTCAAACTACCCCCATGACACAACCACTCGGATACTACGGATTGAAATTTGAGGCAGATATTGAGGCTGAACTAATGGGGCTTAGAGATAAGCCTTTATTAGAGCTGCTAAATGATTTAGTTGCGTCGGTTCGGTTTCACACCTCATTTTCTACCTACTGCATTTCGGCTGATGCTGATGAAGCCATTGAGGCTTTACCCAAGGTGCAGCGCCTTGCTCTTGTTCGCTGGATTTGCACACGTATAGAAGCCGAGGAAGTTAAGTAATGAGTAGCCATTTCGATTTCCACTATGCCAAGTACAAAGAAGCAGGGCAAAGGATGAGCCAAGAGTGCGAACCCAAAGACTTTAAGCGGTGGCATGACATCAGAGAAGCATCAAGAAGTGCGATCGCCCTTGATGCAGGCATTATCGACACCATTCCCCATGATGGCTGCATTAGAGGGGCGGCGCTTTACCAGTTCATTTTGTTGATTAGGCGCTATGAATTGGGAGAAATTGCGGCATGAGAATACACGTCTGTATGGACTGCTATAGCTTGGTTTTATCTTCTAGGACAAATTTCCCTTTTTGCTTTCATTGGGACAGTTTCGAGCTTGAAGGCGGATACCCAAGAATCAATATTTGCTGGAAAGGATTTTTCTTTTCCGTAGATGACTTTTAACTAACCACTGCGATCGCAAATTTGCCTATGGGGAAATTGAGATCGCAATTTTTTTTATCAAAAAACACCATGTATATAGACACAGACACGGAGAAAATTCTAGACAGCTCAGACAGAGAACAACGAGCGCTAGAAATTTTAAAAAAATTACCCCCAAGGCTCGCCCATGACTACGACCTTTTGCGCGATGTTGGCAACTGCCTAAAATCCTGCGGTGACGATCTGTTTTACGAGTGGTATCAATGGGGCTTTGAAAACTATTCCCCATACTGCGACGGCACACTAGAAACCAAATCCAAACGCCTGAAAGAATGGCACAGCTTTGAAGTTGAGGGAGACGGCACGATCCGCCTATCTCAGATTGATACCTATACACCTCAAAAAGAGCTATCAGCCAAAAGCGCTGTATATACGAGGCTTCAGAAAATGTGGCAACACCGCTTGCGGCTAAATACCATGTCAAAAGAAGTTGAGCTAGACGGACAAAGACTTACCCCTGACTACCTGTACTTAGACCTACTCAAGTACGGCATTTGCTCATCAAAAGATTTCGTAATCGACTGTGTAGCACAGATGGCAGTGGCAAATGAATACAACCCACTAACAACCTATTTGGATAAATGCCATGGAGACCACAAAGAAACATCAATACTGGACAACATTTCAAGCGAATACTTTGGCACAACCGAGCCGATCTACAACACCATGGTGAAGAAGGCACTAATCGCCGCCGTCGCCAGAGCCTATAGAACCCATTTGGTATCTTAGGAAGAGTAATGAAAGGGATCAAACATGGGATATAGCAGTAGCCTAAGCGATAAAGAGTGGGAGATTATTGAACCTCT
>NZ_JACJQB010000050.1 GCF_014696385.1 Pseudanabaena mucicola FACHB-723 | reverse complement strand
GGCAGTATTCTTCTAACTTTTGTTGGTCTTCGGGTGTCATTGTCTTCGCGGGGAGCTTTTGCTCTATTATCTCATCTCTGCACTTATCAGTATTTATACTTAGCGCCTAAGTGAGATGCTCCCTTCGATTAGTGCATGAAATTCTATATTTGCTAGCAATATCTTGAAAGTAAAGCGAAGATCCACTAGTAAAAAATTTGTCGAGATTTTAACTTGGTACAAAGAGCTTTTGAAACGATTCTGTAGTATCTTGATTGAGACTTGATGCTCAATGTCTTATAAATTTTAGGTTTAGTCCATCCCATGTCACAGTCATCTAGAACTAAGCAAACTGCAAAGCAAAAACAAGCAACAATGCTGAAGGTCATCGGTATTGGCGCAGCGATAGTTGCCGCAGGAGCAGGGGGGCTATATTTTTACTTGACACAGCGATCGCAATCGACGCAGGGTATTTTGGGAGTTGCTGCCGCGATTCCTGCTGATGCACAGGTGGTAATGGCTTTTAATACCAAATCAGAGCCTTGGAATAAACTGGCGCAATTTGGGACACCAGCTTCGCAAAAGCTGATTGGGGATGGGATTAGTAAGTCACCACTAAATGCTTTATTGGTGCAAAGTAAAACTGAGTATGGCAAAGATGTCCAGCCTTGGCTAGATGGCGGCTACATCATTACAGCGCTGGTGCAAAATAAGGCGCAACCACAAGCACCTGCGGCAACTTTGGTGATTGCGGCAACTCGCGATCGCAATAAATCGGATGCATTTTTGAGCAAATATCGTGCTGCCCTAGAACAACAAGGCGCAAAGTTTACATCAAAACAATATAAAGACATTACCTATTACGAATCCCCCACTCGCGATCCGAATAACAGTGTGGTGACTGCGGATTTGGGCGGGCAATATGTGGCGATCGCAACTAGTGCGTCCTTGATTCAACAATCCATCGACACTTACAAAGGTGAAAGTCCTTCCCTTGCCAAGAAAGCAATTTTCAATAAAATCTATGGCGCGACCACCACAAAAATTGTTGAGCCATTGCTGCATGTTTATCTTGATGGCGAAGTGGCGCTAGAGTTTATTGGCTCTCAGGCAAATCTCAACCTCAATGAAGCGGCGATCGTCCAATCGCGTCGTGAGCTTGATGCCATGACACTGACGGGAGGAACCCAAAAGGAAGGTTTGCGCTTTGAGGTGAACACCTATCTCAAAAATGACAATACTAATCCCTTGGCAAATAATGATGCGAAGGTACTAAATCTCTTGCCGCAAGAGACATTTTTATTGATCTCTGGTGTTAATCTGTATCAGTCTTGGCAAGCATTGGTGGCGCAAGCAAAGGGAAATGCTAGCTCCGCGCAACTGATTGAACAAACTCGTAAGTCATTGAAAGACAGCGCCAATCTCGATCTTGATCGCGATATTTTGCAATGGATGAATGGTGAATTTGCGATCGCAGCGATTCCCAACAATCAGGGCATCTTGGCAAATCCTGGTTTTGGCTTTGTGGCAATTGCCCAAGCCAGTGATCAGCAAGCAGCAAAAACTGCCCTTGCCAAAATTGACAAGTTTGCTCAGTCAGATACTAGTGGTATTTTGCCCAAAGGGGTAACTCTAAAACCAAAACAACTTGGCAATCAATCCGTGATTAGTTGGGCGATCGGCAATACCAATGTGGCAACCCGTGGCAATTTAGATAATGAGTTTGTATTCTGGTCGATGGGGGATCTGGCGGAGACTTTTGTGCCGAGCCCCAATCGCACCCTAGCCGATAGCAGCTCCTTCAAAATTTTGACGACAGATATGCCCAAGTCTAATGGCGGCTATTTCTATTTGAATATGACTGCTGCCCTAGCAATAGCCGATCGGTTATTGCCACCTGAGGTAAAGTCTAATCCTCAATTTACAGAAGTCCGTGCAGTGTTGGATGCGATCAACGGCATCGCTGTTACTTCCACCAATGTTGATCCGAAAACTACTCGCCTTGATTTTCTCTTTACCCTCAAGCCCACTCCCGGTAATTAGAAAACCAAAAGAGAGTTGCGGCGTAACTCTCTTTTTCTTAACTCAGCAGATAAAAGTAAAATATAAGAGCATCAAAAATATCTACTACTTTTAACAAACAATGGTCACAGCAGCACCCGATACAACATCCGATACAGCCGCCCGTGATTTATTCCAAGCGGCTTATGAAAATCGTTACACATGGGATAGCAACTTCCCTGGTATGACTGCGAATGTATCAGTCACTATCGATGGTGTGGCGCGTACTGGCAAAGCTAAGATTGCGCCTGATTTGTCTGTAGAAGTGAGCATGGATGAGCCACAACTAATTGAACGCACTACCCGCACCCCTAGCGGCGAAGAAAAAACTGTTTCCGTCGATGAAGGTCAAGAATGGCTCTATAACCAATTGCGTGATGTCGTCACCCACCGCAAGCGCAAAACCTTTGACGAAGCCCATGGCAAATCTAGTTTTAATCTTGGCGCAACCGATGAGTCAGGAGCCGTGGAGATTTTGGTAACTGGCGACTCGATGGGTTCTAACTATAAAGTACGTGGTAACGAAATCTCGATGGTGAGCCGCGTGATGGGTCGCATTGGTTTTGTGATCAATCACCTTGGACATTTGGACACTGGTGAAGGCTATATTTCTTCCCTTTATACGGCTGTATTTCGCAATCCGATGAATGATGAGATTGTGCGTCAGGCTCGTTTTGAAGATATCTACGAGAAGGTTGGTAATTACTATGTGATGACCAAGCAAATTGTGCAGTCTAATGAGCAGGGTCAGACCAAAAACTACGAGATCGTGTTTAGTGATATTCAACTACTAGGTTAGAACCAAAAAGATTAGTGGCGGCGCTTTGCGCCGCCACTAATCTTTTTGGTTCTGACAGGATAATGGCAAATTATGCGCGCGGATCTGGAACGGTTATTAATTTCGGAGGCAGAGTTATTCGAGATAACGGGTTTTGATCGCCAGCTACTTTTAAAAGCAACGCAAGTGACTCCCCAGCAAGTTAAAATCCAACGTTTAATTGCCGTGGCTGTGGGTGCGATCGCATTTGTCACCTTTGCCAGTATTTTTTTACCTGCACTACGGATTGCAGGCATTATTTTTTTGATTAGCGTCACCTTGGGATCGTTTAGCCTTGCCCTTGAAATTGCGGAAATTGCCATCATCTTTGTGATCGCGACCTTAGCAACGGCAATTTACACAATCTACATTTTGACGAGTGCCACCTTGGGGTTAGTTTTGCTATGTTTGGGACTGGCGATCGCCAGTAGTGGTCTGGCTCTATTGCTGATTAAGTTGATTGCTCAACAGTGGCGGAAGATGAAGGCTTCCCCCGCTAAGCGCCAAATTCCACGGGTGATTTTGCGTTTATTTGCGGAAGTGGATAAATGCAATAAAGCAATTGGCGATATTGATATTTTTGATCAGCTTCAAGATGCGGGCAATCCTATCAAATTAGAATCTAGGGAATCGGCGATCGCAGCGTTGCGGATGACTCGCAATGACATCATTCGAGCGCTCAAAACCGAGCGAATTTTACGTGAACATCCCGACTTTCATCCCGATCGTTTTGACATTGACCTCAATGCCTTTGAAGCGATCCAGATCAATAATCGCGCTAGGGAATATGGCAAGATTTTTGATACTACTCTCCAAATTGCGATCGATGTTCAAAAAGCAATGGCAGAATTGCAGGAGTTTAGTTCTGAATATTAAGCCATGGCATTCAGAGCTAAGCGTAGTCTCTAGTTGGCAGTCTTTGAGATACAGTTAAGATAAGAAATAAAAGGATTTTATGAGTGATAACAAAAGACAGGAAAGTAACGTTGAAGAAAGTGAACTATTTCGGTTAGGTGGGAAAACTGTAAATTTTGTAATTGTGCCAGCCGATGTTCGTTTTAGTCATATTAAAGTCGAAGACTTTGATAAACCTGTGGCAGCAATTAGCTATAACGGTTATACCTATAGCCTGTTTCGGACTAGCAATGACTGGGCTGAGGTGGAGAAAATAACCAGCCGTCTTTCTGTGGCTTATGTGATTACGACTACTGCTAAGGGTTGGGCAATTTGGGTATTTGAATATTAGATAGACAAAGGGCTTCAGCCCTTTGTTCACAAATTCTTATCAATTTATTAGCTGTTGTAACTATCCCTGTTTTGTCTATAGTTCATCAATAAAGGCGGTGCGAAGCACCGCCTTTATTGATTTAGTTTAGCTGCGTTGCGAGGCTATTTCCGCAAAGGCTTGCTCAAAATCTTCATTACTAATCCGCAAATTTTCTAATAGATTTGCCGCATCGCTTTGGTGACGGCGAATTGCAAAAATAGCGGCACGATTGCTGAGAAAAGCGAGATCTGCTCCATTCCAGTTTTCTGTCTTGTCTGCCCAAATATCTAAATTGAGATTTGCATCAAGGGGGCGATCGCGATTATGGACTGTCAAAATCGAACTGCGGCTATCTCGATCAGGTAAATCAACCATCATATGTAGCTCAATTCGCCCCGATCGCAATAAAGCAGGATCGATGGATTCGCGGCGATTGGTTGCACCAATTACCAATAAACCTTCGGCTGATTGCAGACCATCTAGCTCCGTTAATAGCTGACCAATCACGCGATCGCTAACTCCGCTATCACCCTGATAACTACCTCGCGCAGGGGCAAGGGTATCAATCTCATCAATAAAAATTACGCAGGGAGCTGCCTGTCTTGCCTGAGCAAATAATTGTCTGATCGATTGCTCAGAAGCACCGACCCACTTGGTGAGAAGTTCTGAACCTGCGATCGCAATAAAATTGGCTTGGGCTTGGGTAGCGATCGCTTTTGCCAATAGGGTTTTACCAGTGCCGGGGGGGCCATAGAGGAGTACGCCACGGGGAGCTTTGGCGCGAGTATGGGCATAGAGCGCAGGATCGACCAAGGCTCCCGCCACGGCTTCTTGCAAGGTTTGTTTGACTTTGGCAAGCCCCCCAATTTCTGACCATTGCACCCTTGGCACTTGGATTTGTAGCGATCGCAATACGGCAGGTTGGACTTGCTTGAGGGCAGCCTCAAAGTCTTGGCGATTGACATTCAAATTTTCGGGAATATCGGCAACACTCGCCACCTGTCGCCGCAGGGCATTGGTTGCCGCCACTTGGCATAAACCTTTAATGTCTGCTCCCACATAGCCATGGGCGCGATCGGCAAGATCCTCTAAATCAACATCTGCGGTCAGGGGCATTGAGCGGGTATGGATGGTGAGGATTTCCCGACGAGCTTTGCGATCGGGAATCGGGAAAATAATCTCGCGATCAAATCGACCGGGGCGACGCAGAGCAGGATCGATGGCATCGGGGCGATTGGTTGCCGCCAAGACAATTACGCCATTGGTTGAAGCAAATCCATCCATTAGCCCCAACATTTGGGCAACTAGCCGCTTTTCGACTTCGCCTTCCACATTGGCACGGTTCGGCACAAGGGCATCGATTTCATCAATAAAAATCAAACAGGGAGCAGATTTGGCCGCTTTCTCGAATACCTGACGCAATCTTGTTTCCGCTTCACCATAGTATTTACTGATGATTTCGGGCCCAACGATCGCAATGTAGTTAACCCCCAACAGATTCGCTAGCGATCGAGCGGTCAGGGTCTTACCCGTACCGGGGGGGCCAACTAGCAACACGCCCTTGGGTGGCTCTAGTCCTAACTTTGCCAAAATGTCAGGACGCTTGAGGGGGATTTCCACTAAGTCCCGCAACTGCGCGAGGGTATCACCTAAGCCGCCAACCAATTCTGTAATGACATTTGGTGCAGGTTGGTCGGGCTGAGCTGTGGGTTTAGTAACTTCAGGTGAAGTTACTTCGCGATCACTGGCGGGGGCAGTGGTTGCCCGAGGTGAGCGGGGAATGTTACTGCGTCGAGGAATACTGGATAGAGGGCGCGAGGTCACATTCACTTCCGTGTGAATTTCGCCAGACTTTTGCTTCTCTTCTAGTTTTTGAGCAAGATCGATGAGTTGCTCAAGATTGAGCAGTTGCTTAACGTCATCTACCAAAGACTCAAAGCCTTCTACTTTAAACGCAAATTTATCTTTAAAATCATTGGATTCATTACTCATCGATCCTATTCCTACTCACTTCATAAGCACAGCTATCAACCATGGTAACGCTGATCAGAAACATACTCCCTTCCCAGTTAAGAAATAGTGGTGCGCGGCTTTGCCGTGCACCACTATTTCTTGGTTTTAGATTTATTAGAGTGAACATATCATCAGCCTATTGAGCCTGATGATATGTTCACTCTATTAGTCGTTTATTTGCCGTACCAATCCTTCCGCCATGACTGCATCTGCTCAATTTCTTGCTGTTGCGAATTGAAAATTTCCTGTGCTAATTTCTGGATTTCAGGACGCTTTGACTTTGCGATCGCGTCCTTTGCCATGATTAATGCCCCTTCATGGTGGGGAATCATCGCATCAATGAACCGCAAATCGAATTGATCGTCAGCCTTTCCCAAGTTCGTACTCATCATCATACCCTTGCGGAATTCGGGAGTCATTTCCATGGAATGATTCATTTCGCCATGCCACATCATCAGCTTATCGCCTGCATCGGGATACCAAGCCTTGCGCCACGTAGCCATCTGGGCTATTTCCTTTTCCTGCGCCGCAATAATATCGTTGGCTAACTTCCTTAATTCAGGACGCTTGGAATTTTTGAGAACATCCTGTGCCATCACCACAGCACCTTGGTGGTGTGGAGTCATGCCATCGATAAACCGCAAATCATACTCGGCATCGGCTTTGCCTAGCTCCATGCTATGGCTCCCCCCATGGGACATCATCATGTCACTGGATTTCATCTCGCTAGACTGAGACATAGTTGATGAGGGATTTGCCGATATTTCGTTATTACCTGTTGTGCAAGCTGCCAAGCCACCACTTGCCGCCGCAAGCGTTAGTAAGATTGAAGTAAGTTGATGTTTAGCAGTTGGGAATTGCATATTTTAAGAGCAGATTAATGTCTTCAGACCTTGAGTATGCCACTAGAAAATGAAATGAGGGTGAAATAAAGTAGCAGGTTTTAATTTTTGATTCCGTTCTCAGCAGTCCAATATCCATCAGCTTGGGGTATTCCTGCAAAGTTTTGCACCTGCGCTGCTGTCATCAGATATACCCATGCTAAGCCGAGGGATTGCTGGTTGAGATCAAAAATTTCAAGAAGTTGGCGATTGTAAAGGTTATCCGCAGGATTGCGATCGCAATTGTAGTCCTCTAGCTCATCGAGAGATTCTAAAATGCTGGTATCAGCAAAGGTCAATCGATATCCTTTGACCGCGATAGAATTTTGCTCACTTAAAACCATGGCGGGATAACCCATCGGCAGTGCAAATAACTGACCAAATGCGATCGCATTTTGGCTCGCAATTACTTTACTTCCACAATATTTTGCAAAGTTTTCCTGATCGGGTTTGAGCGTACCATAGACAAACACATGACATAGAGACTGATTGATTGAGCTATCGAGATTAGAGAGTGCCATCAATTAAACTTAGGAATAACGCTAATCGTTCGTTTTGCAATTAATCACCAGATTGGTGCTGTTAATAAATGGACAATCACTGCAAAAATACTGAAGCATATTTGTGAGAATTACTATCGTCAGTTCTTCTCATTTTGCTGCTTTTTCCTAAATCAAAAATACCACCTTACACCTTCGTACAAACATCTGTTGCTTAACACTCCATGAAGACCTCTTGGAAAATATCCCTGCTCCCAGTCTTGGTCGTCAATGCGATCGCAAGCAGCTTCACTCCCGCTACCTTTGCGGCGAATGCTCCCGCCGTAACCCCCGTAGAACAAAATAATGCCAATGAAGCCGAAGAACTCTGTGGTAAGCCCACTCTTGATGATTTGGCAAAACACAAAGTTGCACAGGGTGAAACCCTCGAGGCAATTGCCAAAAAATATGAACTAAAAACCGCCACCTTAATGGGGCTAAACCCTGACGTTCGCAATGGTCAAGTCAAAGCTGGGCAAGTTCTGTCAATTCCTCCCATTGATGGCTTAACCTATCGCTTCAAGGACGGTGAAAATTACACCACCGTTGCTAAAAAATACAATATTCGCGCCGATGTTCTCTTCGAGCGCAACGGATGTCAACGGAAACCCAAAGTTGTCTTCGTGCCAGGAGCAATTTGGAAACCTGAACCTGTACCTTTCAATCCACCTGCGATCGCAAATCGTGGCTCCAGCAATCCTACGATTATCATGCAAACAGGTGGCTACCCTCTGCCCTATGGAGTCCCCGTCACCTCCAATTACGGTTGGCGGATTAACCCCGTCACTGGCATTTGGTCATTTCATAGTGGCATAGACCTTGGCGCATCCTTTGGTACACCCGTCCTCGCCGCCAAATCAGGAGTCGTTGAATTTGCTGGTTGGGGTGGTGGCTATGGCAACCTAATCGAACTCGATCATGGTGCAACAGGTACACGCTATGCCCACCTAGAGTCAATCTATGTCTACCAAGGCCAAACCGTAGCCCAAGGTCAGCAAATTGGCATTGTTGGCTCAACAGGACGTTCCACTGGCCCCCATTTACACTTTGAGTTAATGGTTCCATCGGGTGATGGCTGGATTGCGCTCGATCCTGCGCCATATCTCAACCGTATCGCTTCAGATTCAATCAAAATTCTTGCCAAAATCTAAATACTTAGCTCAGTAATACCAAAACTAAAAATGGCTCCCCACTGGGGAGCCATTTTTAGTTTTGGTATCTGACATAAAAAAAACACAACTTTTGCAAATCCTCAACACATCAGCGGTCTAGATTTAAGTGCATAGACGTTAAGTCCAACAAAAACTACTTAGTCATCACCCAAACAGTCATGAAAAATATCTTCTCCAAATCAACTATCACTAGCCTCGTCATTGTTGGTTTATCCTTGATGCCTGCCCTCCGAGTTAGCGCGACAAGCCTATCTGCTACGACGCAAACGCAGCAACCAATTTCTACGATGGCTCAATCTACAGACTTAAAAGTAGCTTTTAGAGATGATCCATTTTCCCTTGATTGGCTTTGTAAAACGCCCGAAGGCAGAAGACATCCTTGGTCAGAACATGCAATTTGCCCCAATTAATTTATGCCTAGCTACTTATTAGCTGAGCAGTGACACCATAAAGGCTCAATCGGTTGTAAGTTCAATAAATATCAAAAATTTTTTCTTATAACCCTATGAACTTTTCCCCTAGTGCCATTGCTTTACTAGCCTACGGAATAATTGCGATCGCAGGTGGCATCATTGGCTATGTCAAAAGCCAAAGTAAAGCCTCAATCATCTCAGGCAGCATCAGTGGCATCGGTCTATTAGTGACTGGATTCGCCACCGCATCTAATCAAGAGTGGGGCAAAGTTGCGGGGATGGCAATTGCTTCAATGCTGATCATCATCTTTGTCGTCCGTCTCATTAAAACCAAAAAATTCATGCCTGCAGGCTTAATGATCCTTGGAGGTATGGCAACCCTTGGCGTAGCAATACTTCCAGCCTAATTGATCTCACTTTTCAACTCTAGTGCTAACATATGAAATGTTAAGAAGTGTGATGAAGAAAAGCTTGTAGACAACGCAATGCTTCAAAATGTTTTGGTAATCATTGCTTTGACAAAGAAAACCTCCATGGCAATCCTCTCGTTTTAATTTCCAGTTATTACCTGTCAAGGATATAACTTGAGACTGAGCGGTTTGACATGGTCAGGCATCACATCAATCGTTTTTATTCACATTTTTGATTGGAGAAAAAATTAAATGAGCGTAGTCACGAAGTCCATCGTGAATGCAGATGCTGAAGCACGTTACCTCAGCCCTGGTGAACTAGATCGCATTAAGGGCTTTGTAAGCTCTGGCGAGCGCCGTCTTCGCATTGCCCAAACTTTGACCGAATCCCGCGAGCGCATCGTTAAGCAAGCTGGCGATCAACTTTTCCAAAAGCGTCCTGATGTTGTTTCTCCTGGCGGAAATGCATACGGTGAACAAATGACCGCAACTTGCCTCCGTGACCTCGACTACTACCTCCGCCTAGTAACCTACGGAGTAGTATCTGGTGATGTCACCCCTATCGAAGAAATCGGTCTAGTTGGCGTTAAGGAAATGTACAACTCTTTAGGCACTCCTATTCCTGGTGTTGTCGAAGGTGTACGTGGTCTTAAGAATGCAGCAGCTTCCTTGTTGTCTGGTGAAGATGCAGCCGAAGCTGGTTACTACTTTGACTACGTCATCGGTGCAATGCAGTAAGGCGATTTGCTCTCAAATCGATTGTCTTTAAAAACAGAATTTAAGCTATTCAGAATTCTGAATCCCTAATTCAAAAAACTAATTGCAAACCTAAAAGATATACAAAAATGCAAGACGCAATTACCTCCGTCATTAATTCTTCTGATGTTCAAGGCAAGTACCTTGATGCCGCTTCTCTCGAAAAGCTAAAGAGCTACTTTGCAACTGGTGAACTTCGTGTTCGCGCTTCTGCTGCTATCTCTGCAAACTCTGCAACCATCGTTAAAGAAGCTGTTGCTAAGTCCTTGTTGTACTCTGATGTCACCCGTCCCGGTGGCAACATGTACACCACCCGTCGTTATGCCGCATGTATCCGCGACCTCGACTACTACCTCCGCTATGCAACCTATGCAATGCTTGCTGGTGATGCTTCGATCCTTGACGAGCGCGTACTCAATGGCTTGAAAGAAACCTACAACTCTCTTGGAGTACCTGTAGTTTCCACCATCCAAGCTATCCAAGCAATCAAAGAAGTTGCTGCTAGCATCATTGGTTCTGAAGCTGGCAAAGAGTTGGGTGTATATCTTGACTACATCAGCTCTGGCTTGAGCTAATTGCTGACACAGCGTTAATTGCTATCTATTAATTAATTAATTACTAATTAATCAATATTTACAAGGCGGCGGAGGTAGGTAGCTTAAGCTTCCTATCTCGCCGCTAACGCTTATCTCAGTATAGAAACTCGTTTCTTTGAAATTAATCTTTAAAATAACTGGCTCTGAAGGAGATCGCCGCTATGCGGACTTTTAAAATCACTGCTTGTGTACCTAGCCAAACTCGCATTCGTACACAACGAGAGTTGCAAAATACTTATTTCACGAAGCTAGTGTCCTATGACAACTGGTTCGCTGAACAGCAACGCATTATGAAAATGGGTGGCAAGATTGTAAAAGTTGAACTAGCTACAGGCAAGCAAGGTACTAATACTGGCTTGCTTTAGTTTTTTTCTTATCCCCAAACAAACAAAAAGGCTCGCTAAGCGAGCCTTTTTGTTTGTTTGGGGATTTGGCTAGTAGCCAAGAAGTGAGTTGCGGCGCGAAGCGCCGCAACTCACTTCTTGGGTTTTATGTTCCAAGCAAATTAAAAAACCTTATAGTCACCATAAGGAATACCTTTAAATGGTTTTTGAGAAAATGTTTCTTTAGGTATATCTAAAAAAAATGTTTATAGTGATACAGTTTTTTTAATAACTTTAAAGTATTGTTACGTTATGTTGACACGGTGACTAATATCTACTGTTAAGCAACTTCAATACGTTAGTTATTGTCATAGTTTAGTGTCATTGGTTGATTCGTAAAAGAGGTACTTATGAGTGATTTACCTGTCGAGAAGCAATTTACCCATATGGTGTTTTGCCAGCAAATTCAAAACATTGATCTAGACGCAGCAAAGCAACTGCTTGCAGATCTACATATGCTTTACTTGGGACAGCAAGCAGTAATGGTAAAGATTGCTAAGCAAGAGTTTTTAGGGGGCATGTAATCTGAAACCCATCCAAATAAATAAAAAGCAGCGCTATGCGCTGCTTTTTATTTACCCAAAATGGTTGCGATCGCAGTATCAAGGTTAGGCAAGATTTGATGGGGTTGATATTTTTGTAGTTGAGTCTGATTGCGAATGCCGCTAAGAACTGCGATCGCAGGAATATTAAAACTCTTAGCGGCAAGAATATCGGCTTCTGTATCACCGATCATCCATTGCTGCTCGACTGTGGGTAAAGTTGCTTGAGCCTGTTGCATGAGTCGAGGCTTGTCTTGGGTGTCCACCGTTTTTACATAGTCATCGTCTAGACAAAAAATGCGATCGCAAGCAAAAAAGCGTCTCAAATTATATTGATCCAGCACTGGCTCAAGCTCGCGGCGGCGGCGCATGGTCATTACTGCCAAGTCTACACCTGATTTTTGAGCTTGTTCTAGGGCAGGAATAGCACTTTCAATCAGGCGATCATGATCAAAATAGGGATTGGTATGCACGGTGGCACGACGTAGGTGAGCAAAGGCAATGGCTCTTTGCTCATCGTCAAAACCTGAAAGCTTGGCAATTTCTTTTTCGGGGACTTGCGATCGCTTTAATTCCCAAAATTCTTCCTTTGATAAAGTGTTGACTAACTGTTCAGGCTGCTTAATCTTGGCAAGACAATATAAATAAACTTGGTAATAGCGCTCTGATACATCCATGATTGGACCATCAAAGTCTGTAAATATACGTTGTTGCATAAAACTTAAAACTTATGAGCTTATAGGCAGCTTGGGATCAGCGTTCCACTGACCATAGTGGTTCAGAATTTGGGTGATTAAGGATTGCGATCGCAGTGAAATTGATGCCCCATAGGTTAACCACATGCCCCCAATCTGACTGCCTAAATAACTAAATTCGGTACTTTCTTGCCAAAATAATTCAACCTCCACACCCTCAATTTGTTCTAGGTGTGAGGCTAGCTCTCGATACATTGCTAGGGCAATATCGGGGCTATAAACAATTTTGTAGCGGTGCGTCGCTGCATCCACGCTAGGCACTTTCTAATTCCTGTCCTAAATTTTGATTGTCTAAAACATTGCCAATCGGTTGAGCGCCGATCATGCAGCAATTAACTTCATCAATACAGACCTTTCCCCATTGCAAAGCCCAACGTACCAGTGAAACACGGTTGTCGGTTTTCGTTTTAGTCAAAATGTTGCTGATGTGGTTATCGACAGTGCGCTTGCTGATCGCTAGTTTGACGGCAATGTCTTGATTTGTTAAACCCGCAGCCACTAATTCAATCACTTGCAGTTCTCTTTCAGACAGGGCAATTGATGAGTTGGTGATGACAGTTTGATTTGATTCGGCAGGATTGGTCATGATCACGAGGTGTATTTGCGCCAATATGTCAGAACTATACTCAGTTTTGGCGGTTAATTTAGTGAGTATAATTTCTTATTCGAGTTTGTGTCAATGAATATAGACTCTCTTAAGACTGTCTCAAAGATTGCACAGAGGTAAAGTTCCAGATTAATCTAACAAAGATTCGATCCATTTTGGCGGATGAGGAATGGGATTGCCCAGCCGATCGAGAATGATCCAAGCGACGAGATGTACCAGTAATTGATAAGCAAAATTACTAAATATCAGGGCTGCGATCGCAAAGGTTTGAATGGCGGCAAAGTCTGGCTGCTCCAGCGATCCAAATAGTTGCATAAACCAATTGAGTAGCCCCGTAATCTGGACAATTGAATATTGCCAGACATTTTCCCCAAGCAAAAGCGATATAAACGCAAACTGAAACCCTGTACCCAGAGAACCGATGACAGTGGCAATACTGAGGGAACCCGACCATGGAAAATTACGTTTCCAGAGGTAGCCTAAGGTGATGCCAACCAATCCATGGGGGACTAAATATTGAATACTGCGGGTTGGCCCCATCAAGATTGCTAACAGTAGAAAAGTGACAATCACCGACATCCATGCTGCACGACCTTGCCAACGGAGATAGGCAATGACAGTCGGTAAGGGGAAAAGTATTCTTAGCAGGGGGCCAAGGGGAAAGTAAAAGTTAATTAAATACAACATAGCGGTAGTGCTGGCTAAGAATGCAGTTTCTACCATTTCACGGGGATGCGTATGCGCGGATTTAGGCATTAGTTAATTTATGGATTTTCCGTTGGCATGTCTGACGATGCTTTAGGAATGGTGTCGGGCAAACGGCGGCGCATTCCATATAGCCAGACTAACCCAAAAATACCGATGCTGATTAAGCCCAAGCTAATCATCTGCGCTGTGCGGAGTGAGCCAAACATTAGGCTATCGGTGCGTAAACCTTCGATCCAAAATCGCCCAAGGCTGTAGGAGATCGCATAAATCATCGTGATTGTGCCTGTCCTAAGTTTGGGAAATCGCAAAAACACAAACATCAAAATCGCAAATACACCGACATTCCAAACTGACTCATATAGAAAGGTGGGATGAAAATATGCTTGGTTTATCAGATCGGGCGGACGGCGGTTAATGGGAATAAATAATTTCCAAGGTAAATCGGTAGGAGCTCCAAAGGCTTCGGAATTAAAGAAATTTCCCCATCGTCCGATTGCTTGTCCTAAAATTACCGCAGGCATACAGATGTCTGACATCAGCCATGTGGAAATTTTTTGACGCTTGCAAAAGATGGTCGCGGCGATCGCGCCTCCGATAATTGCCCCATGGATGGCAATGCCACCTTCCCAGATCGCAAATACTTTGTACCAAGGTTGCGATTGAAATCGCTGCCACTCAAACAGTACATAATAAAAACGGGCGCAAGGGATTGCCCCAACTACGAGCCAGATCGCCAGATCGCCAACTAATTCGGGGTCAACGTTACGTCGTTTCGCAAGGTTTTGCGCCAATACTGTCCCCAAAATAATTGCCGAGGCAATCAGTAACCCATACCAACGAATTGATAATGCACCAATTTCAAAGGCAATGGGGCCGGGGGAGGTAAATTCAAAAGCGAGAGGCAGTAGATTTAACACTTTTTCTCTTGATTAATTGCCATTTAATTCTAAAAGCAAATAGGGGAGGCAATCAGTGTCTCCCCTATATTTACTTGATTACTTGTAACGTATACCTGCTTGTTTGAGCCGATCGAGGGCTTCACCGAGGCGATCGCAATCAGCGATTAAGCTAATGCGAACATACCCCTCGCCACCTTTGCCAAAAGCACTACCGGGGGTAAAGACAACGCCTGTACTCTCTAAAACCTTGAGGGCAAAGTTTGCCGAACTCATGCCCTCTGGTACAGGAATCCACAGATACATGGTGGCGTAGGTTTTGGGAATATCCCAACCCAATTCAGCTAGCCCTGCAATCAGAAAATCCCGTCGTTCTTTATAGCGATCGCAAACTTCTTCGAGGTACTTGTCGGGTAACTGGAGGGCAGTTTCGGCAGCAACTTGAATTGCTGAAAAAATACCGTAATCAAGGTTGGTTTTGAGAGTGCGTAAACCTTGAATTACATGGCGGTTACCGACTACAAAGCCAACGCGCCAACCTGCCATGTTATAGGTTTTGGAGAGAGTATGAAATTCAACCCCAACATCTTTGCCACCCTCGATTTCTAGCAAACTTGTTGGCTGATAGCCATCAAAGGCAAGCTCGGCATAGCAAAGATCATGTACTAATAAAATTTCGTACTTCTTTGCAAAGGCAACTACTTCTTCAAAAAACTCACGGGGCGCGATCGCACCTGTGGGATTGGCAGGATAGTTGAAATACATCACCTTAGCTTTCTGGGCAATGTCTTCGGGAATCTGCGAGAGATCAATTAACCAGTTGTTTTCCGCAGAGAGAACCATTTCGTAGATCTCCCCCCCTGCTAACAATGGCCCGCGAAAATGGGCTGGGTAGGCAGGACTTGGCACAAGCACGATATCGCCGGGATCGATATAGGCGATTGCTAGATGCCCTAGTCCCTCTTTAGAGCCAATTAATGGCAGGGCTTCACCTTCAGGATCAAGCTGGACATTGTAGCGACGCTTGTACCAGTCGGTGATGGCACGACGAAAACTTGCAGTGCCTTCAAAGGGTGGATAGCCGTGATTTTTAGGATTTTGGAGGGCAGTAATTGCGGAATCAATCACGGGCTGGGGTGTGGGGCCATCGGGATTGCCCATACCGAGATCAATCAAATCTAGACCTTGTTCCTTCGCTCGTAACTTCAACTCATCCAAGCGGGCAAAAACATATTGAGGGAGTTTTTCTAATCGCTGAGCAGGTTTGAGCCAAGTCTTCATTTGTGTTGTTGGAGCGTATAAGGTTTGTAGATTGGCAAGAAGCACAATGGGGTGGTTGCCTTCTTGGAGAAATGCTGTGAATACTCGATCTTAATAGAAATTGTCTCGCAATCGCAACGATAGTTCTAAAGCAATGGTATTTGCTGTTTTAATGACAATTTATAGATGAATTTCTATAGAAATTCCCATAATTAACTCTGGGTATAGATCAGAGCTTATTTACACGATTTAATAATTTATTAACTTTTATGTCAAAAGACTTAACACAAGTTTACAAATCTTGCCTACAATTGATCTATCGAGTAAGTATTTATCCTCATCATGTCTGTTGCAGAATTTCCTTGGCTTACCACAATCCTGTTGCTACCTCTTGTAGCCGCCTTCGCGATTCCATTCATTCCTGATAAGTACGGCAAGAATGTGCGATCGTATGCCATGGCAGTAGGGTTTGTGGAACTATCGCTGATCATTTATGGATTTTGGAGCCAATACAATCTGCATGAAGCAGCGTTCCAAATGTCCGAAAACTATAGCTGGATTCCTCAACTCGGTTTAAATTGGTCTTTGGCAGTCGATGGTCTATCGATGCCTCTGATTTTATTGACAGGCTTAATTACGACTCTGGCAATTTTTGCAAGCTGGAATGTCACCCAGAAGCCACGACTCTTTTATTTCTTGATGCTTTGTCTCTACAGCGCTCAGATTGGCGTATTTGCTGCTCAAGATTTATTGTTATTTTTCTTTATGTGGGAATTGGAGCTAATTCCTGTTTACTTACTGATTTCGATTTGGGGTGGACCAAAGCGTTTGTACGCAGCGACCAAGTTTATTTTGTACACGGCGATTGGTTCGATTTTTATTCTGGTTTCGGGCTTGGCGATGGCATTTTATGGTGATAACGTCACCTTTAATATTGCTGAACTAGGCATGAAGCAATATCCGATCGCATTTGAGTTACTTGCCTACGCAGGTTTCTTGATTGCCTTTGGTGTAAAGTTGCCAATTTTTCCATTACATACGTGGTTGCCCGATGCCCATGGCGAAGCATCTGCACCTGTATCAATGGTTTTGGCAGGTGTATTGCTGAAAATGGGGGGCTATGCCTTAATTCGTTTCAATATCGAGATGTTGCCCAATGCCCATGTTTACTTTGCCCCGTTATTGGCGGTTTTAGGTGTTGTTGGTATTGTTTATGGTGCAATGGCAGCCTTTGCTCAACAAAATCTCAAGCGTCGTCTCGCCTATTCCTCGATCTCGCATATGGGATTTATTTTGGTAGGGCTTGCGTCCTTTAATGCCCTTGGTGTTAGTGGCGCAGTGTTACAAATGCTATCTCATGGTTTGATTGCGGCGGCGCTATTCTTCCTTGCGGGTGTCACCTACGATCGCACACATACCTTGATGATGGATGAAATGGGCGGTATTGCTAAAATTATGCCCAAGGAGTTTGCACTGATGACGGCGGCGGCGATGGCATCCCTTGCCCTTCCGGGGATGAGTGGTTTTGTCAGTGAATTGAAAATCTTCCTTGGCATGACGACCAGTGATGTTTATTCATCCAACTTTAAGTTAGTAATGATTGCGATCGCAGCCGTTGGCGTAATCATTACACCAATTTACTTGCTGTCAACGCTGCGCCAAGTCTTTTACGGCAAGCCAAATCCTGCATTACATCTTGATAAATATGTCAGTGATGCTAAGCCTCGCGAAGTATTTATTGCCGCTTGTTTGCTTGTACCGATTGTGATGATCGGGATGTATCCTAAGCTGGCGACCCAAACCTATGATGTGAAAACTGTGGCTGTAACTGAACAAGCTCGTGGTGCGTTTAGTTTGGTTGCTCAGTCCAACCCTCGTTTGTATTCGGCGGGTTGGGTTGCGCCACAATTACCTCATTCAGCACCTCAGGCTTTATTGGGTGTGATGGAATAGGCGCTACACCCCATAAAGAAATGGCTAAGCCATTTCTTTATGGGAAAACCATTACTGAGTTTTGGTTTCAAGAAAATTCTGCACAGAGGAGTAAAAGAAGAGCGCTACGCGCTCTTTTTTTGTGAACTAATTTTTTAATTGAAAGGCTGTGTATTGTCCTCCCAAACCCTCAACGATGGTGCGGGTATTCGCAATTAACATGCCTGTATAGGTTTCCGCTTCTGTGCCTTTTGCCCCTAGTCCATCGGCGTAGAGTTCACGGTCAGAAACCTTGACATTGGCTTCCTTGGCAACAGTATTAATCAGTTTGGGATTGATGGAAACTTCGGCAAAAATTGTGGAAACTTGGCTAGATTTGATTGCGTTAACGAGTTCCTTGACTCTGGCGGGGGTGGGTTGCTCGTCGGTACTGATGCCATTTAAAGCACCTTCTACGGTAATACCATAGGCAGCGGCATAGTAGCCAAGTGCGTCATGGGTGGTGATTAATTTGCGCGAATTTGCGGGGATTGTAGCAATTTGCGCTTTGATCCAAACGTCGATTTGCTCCAGTTCATTGACGAGTTTGGCGGTGTTGGTATTGTAAAGCTCGGCTTGGTCGGGACGGAGGGTGCTGAGACTTTTACTGATGGCTTGGGCAATTTTGATTCCATTTTGGGCGTTGTTCCAAACATGGGGATCGGCAACTTTCTCGTCTTGCTTTGCTGGGGATTGGTCATGATCATGATCGTCACCATGGCTATGTCCTTCTTCGGCAATTAAGGGATTTGGTACAGCGATTTCCCCGATCGCAATTTTAGGGGCGCGATTGGAACTAGCTTGAATCAGTTTGATTAGACTTGGCTCAAAATCATAGCCACTGTAAAGGACTAATTTAGCCGCATCAATGGCTTTCCGATCATCGGGTTTTGGTTGATAGACATGGGGATCGGTTCCTGCTTCGATCAGGCATTGGAGATTGATGGTATTGCCTGCGATTTGACGAGCGATGTCACAGGTGACGGAGTTGGTGGCTACGACGAGGGGCAGATCTTCCGTTTTTACGGTTGGTGAGTTAATGGCGGCGGGTGTGGCTTGAGGATTGTTGTTGTCGGTGGAGGTGACGGAACAGGCGGAAATGCTGGTTGCGATCGCAATCACGGTTGCGATCGCAGAAAGTTTTAAACCATGGGGAGATACCCTGTCTGAGTTTTGCGGCATGGGGGGAGTTTTTTGCAAGTAATGATAATCATTATCATAATACTTTTGTCCTTAACAATGGCTTTTCCAAAAAGAGAGTTGCGGCGCGAAGCGCCGCAACTCTCTTTTTGGTGTTAACAAACAAACTTTTCCACCAAAAGCGCTAGCTGTTTGAGCTTAATTGGCTTACTGAGATACTCATTTGCGCCTGACTCCAAACATTTTTCGCGATCGCCTGTCATTGCCAAAGCCGTAATTGCAATAATTGGTAAATTCGCAAATTGGGAATCGCTGCGAATTTGTTTGATTGCCTCTAGCCCATCAATTTTCGGCATTTGGATATCCATTAAGACTAGATCGGGATGCTCATCTCTGACTAAGGCAATCACCTCTTCACCGTTTTTAGCAAAAATCATCCGATACCCTTTTGCTTCTAAATAACTAGAAATGGTCATCATATTGGCTTCATTATCTTCGGCAAGCAAGATTAATGGTGGTGGCACAGTGTCGTCATCGGACAAACAATTGAGTGCAGTCGGGTTGACTATTAATGGTTTTTTGGGTAACGGTGAAACCTTTTCGTTATAGGGAAGTGCGATCGCAAAACTGCTACCCACACCCACGACGCTATGCGCCAAAACCTTGCCACCATGAAGTTCAACAATCCGTTTGACGAGGGCTAGCCCTAGCCCCGTACCCTCAAATTTGCGATTGAGAGCGCTATCAACTTGGATAAAGGGCTGAAATAGTTGTTTGAGGTTATTATGGTCAATCCCAATCCCCGTATCGAGTACGGTAAATTTGACCCAATGTGTAATATTTTCTAAATCTGGTTCTGCTTTTTCTAGGGTGACATTGAGCGAGACTTTGCCACCCTCTGGCGTAAATTTCACCGCATTATTTAATAAGTTAATTAAAACTTGACGAATGCGGCGCTCATCGATGGTTAGGTTGGGTAATAGAGGTGCAATATTTACTTGCAGATGCACATTTTTTTGGATTGCCTGTTGGCGGACAAACATGATGCTGGCTTGACTCAGTGGCTCAATTGCCGTTGTGTCAAATTCGAGGGTTAATTTGCCTGCTTCGATTTTGGCAAGATCGAGGATATCGTTAATCAGTTCTAATAGATGATTACCACTCTTCTCTATGGTTTGTAATACTTTTTGTTGCTGTTGATTGAGCGCTCCAAACACTGACTCTTGCAAGCCTTCGGTAATTCCCAAAATAGCATTGAGGGGAGTGCGGAGTTCATGGCTCATATTTGCCAAAAATTCATCTTTGAGACGGGTGGCACGGGCAAGCTGCTCGTTGGACATTGCTAACTGACGATTGGTTTCGAGGATTTGTTGTTGGATCAGTTTCCGCTCTGTAATATCTTCCACGATACCTTCGACAGCGATCAGCTTGCCTTCACCGTCATACACAGGATGCTCAGACACGTTGATGGTGCGCTTTGAGCCATTGAGATGGGTCAGCCGCATCTCAAATTGATGGAAATCAATTAGATGATCAACCATCATTTGGATATACATCTCAGTCTTAGGCAGATCTTCGAGATCCCAATCGATGACCTTTTTCCAATTGTGATTGATCACATCTTCTCTTTCAAACCCGCATAAATTTTTAACCCCGCCACTGACATAGGTCAATATTCCTGTAGTGCCAGTGTGACTAAAAATGATAAATTTTTCGCCAATGTCATTGACTAGTCGTTGGAATTTATCACGACTCTCTTGCAGCTCTCTTTCTATCTGTTTGCGAGCGGTGATGTCGCGAAGAATGGCACGAGTTGCCACGGGTTGCAGTTGATGATTGGAGTCAAGTTCGGTGCGACAGTTGACATTTCCTTCAACAATAATGATCTGCTTGGTTTTGGTGATTAAGGTCAGCTCTATCTGATCGAGAGTGCTGGCAGCATTGATCATCATCTGGGCCATGAGCTGCCGACAATGTTCTTGACAGTTGGGATGTAGGATATCAAAGATGTTTAAGTCTTTAATATCATCTTGTTGGTAGCCAAGGGTTTTGAGCCAAGACTGATTCACATACTCAAAACTGCCATCGGCTAGGCGTACACTTTGAATGAGATCATTGGCATTGTCAAAGAAATCTCGCAGTTGTTCTTCTTGGGCTAATAGCTGTGCTGTGCGCTCTTGTACTCTTTCCTCTAGTTGATTATTGAGAAATGCTAGTTCTAGTTCCGTTTGTTTGAGGTTAGTAATGTCCTGCACCGTACCTTGAGAACATATCGGAGAACCATTATCATCATAGAAAGTCTCACATTGCTCTTGAACGTACTTAATCTGACCATCGTTTAATAACAATCGATGGATGACGTTGTAGGGAAGATGATCGCGTAAGGATTTCTGATAGGCTTGATTAACTAGCTCGCGATCTTCGGGATGGATCATGCTGAGGAATGTTTCATAGCTGGCGGTAAACTTTCTCGGATCAAGTTCCATAATCCGAAATACTTCATCTGACCAGTACAGGGTATTGGTTTGCAAATCTAGAGTCCAGTTACCTAGTTTGGCAATGCGTTGGGCTTCTCTAAATAGTCGTTCGGTTTTTTCGCGCTCGGCAAGTTCATGCTGAAGTTGTTGGTAAGCGTTAGCCTGTTGAATTGCGATCGCAAGCTGTACCGCAATATTTTGCAATAGCCGCATATCGTCTACTACCCAGTCACGCGGACTTTGGCACTGATGTCCAATCAGCAGTCCCCATAGTTGCCCTGATACCCGAATGGGAACAACGAGATTTGCCTTGACTTGATATTGCTCTAGTAACTGCACATGGCAATCGGCATAGCCTGCGGTGTAAATATTGTTGACCAAGATGGGCTGATCTTGTCGATATATATAGGTGCTGTGATCTTGGAAACAGGAATCTCGGATATGGTTGCCCAACGAGGAGGAGAAGCCTGTCGCCACGGACTCAGTGATAATAATGCCGCTCCAATCCTCCTGAAATTGGTAGACAATGACGCGATCGCATTGCAAGAAATCTCGGACTTCGGTCACACAGGTTTCTAAAACATCTGGCAAATTGAGAGAAACACGAATGCGATCGGCGATATTGGCAACGATCTTTTCCCGTTCCGCCGTTATGAGCAGTGATGCGGTTCTTTCAGTGACTAAACGCTCTAACTCTATAGAACCCATTTGGTATCTTAGGAAGCTTTGGCAAGGCGCTTAAGCATAAGCCTAATAAAGCAAAGATGAATTCTCGCATTAGCGTTGTCTAAAGTTCT
>NZ_JACJQB010000005.1 GCF_014696385.1 Pseudanabaena mucicola FACHB-723 | reverse complement strand
TTCCCTATGCTTGGCAAGAGAAAGGGACGGGTTTAAGCTTACCCAGTCAACGCAGTAAGAGGTTAAATGTCGTGGGTTTGATGAATCGAAACAATGACTTATCTGCTTATGTTTTTGAACGCAGTATCACCAGTGCAGTCATTCTCGCTTGTATCGATGACTTTGCTCGTCAATCTACCAAGCCAACAGTGATTGTTATGGATAAAGCCTCTATTCATACCAGTCAACTGATTCAAGAGAAATTAGAGCAGTGGAAGAACCAGCAAGTTGAGATTTTCCAGTTACCCCCTTATAGTCCCCAGTTGAACTTGATTGAAATTTTGTGGCGTTTCATGAAGTATGAGTGGATTGAACTCAATGCATATGAATCTTGGGAAAGTTTAGTCTCTTATGTTGAAAAAGTTCTTCGAGACTTTGGTTCAACTTATGTAATTAATTTTGCTTAGCTACTTATGTGCATCATTTAAAAATGACCCTTCAGGATTCCACTTAATATTTGAGCCATCAATCCCCCGCAAAGCCAAATTCATTCGACAAAGCTTATAGGTCGTCTCGTTGCTCTCCTGACCATAGATCGACAGATTATCCAAACGCCCCTGATGATTTTGGACAAACTTCTCACTCTGGACAAACATCCCACCCGAACCACAACAAGGGTCAAACACCCGCCCATTGTAAGGCTCTAAAATCTCCACCAATAGCCGCACAATACTTTCAGGTGTATAGAACTGTCCGCCCTTCTTCCCTTCGGCAAGCGCAAACTGTCCCAAAAAGTATTCATAGACCCGCCCCAAAACATCCTGCGCCTGCGCCTCCGCGTCCCCTAGCGTAATCGAACCAATCAAATCGATTAACCCACCCAAAGATTTCTGATCTAACTTTTGCTGACCATAGACCTTTGGCAAAATCCCCTTGAGCCGCTTCGCATTTTCCCGCTCGATCGCTTCCATTGCCAGATCGACAGTCTTACCAATATCAGGTTGTTTCGCCTGTCCTTGCAGATATGACCACCGCGCCTCAACAGGCACAAAAAAAACATTCTCCGCCGAGTACTCATCCCGATCCTCTGGATCGGCTCCTGCATAGTCCCCCTCACCCTCGATTAGCTGTTGGTGCAGTACTTCAAAAGCATCCGAAATATATTTCAGAAAAATCAGCCCTAAAACAATGTGCTTATATTCCGCAGCATCAATATTTTTTCGCAGCTTATCCGCAGTTTTCCACAACTTCTGCTCAAAGGAATCCGAGTTATTTTGCTTATCTACTGCGATCGCCATTTTGCCTCTATGTAAGCCAAGTCTAAATTCAACTACATGAAATTATCAGTGTCTACTATAGCAAGGCAAGAGTTCGTTAGTACAAATCAAAACCCAAGAAGCGAGTGGCGGCGCAGTGTGCCGCCACTCGCTTCTTGGGTTTTATATCCTAAGCAAAAAAAGTTTTGCTATATATTTGAACCTGTCTTTAATCGAAAATCTAATCAGTCTTGATATTTGCAATGTGAGTGTGGGACATAAAAAATACTCGACCTTTGCTCAAATATCTTTACTTACCTAAATTACGTTTAAGACGCTCTAACTCTTCGTCCATCTCCCAACGCCTAAAGGTTTCCTCTAGCTTGTCATTAGGGTCACGGAAGGGGGGGGTATAGAGATTGTCCCAATTGAGTGGCGTACTGGTCGGAGATTTTGCCTTTGCATTTTTAGCTTCTGCGGCAATTTTGGCTTGCACCTCTTTACGACGCTCTTGGATTTGCAACTGCAAAGATTTGCTATCACTCGCTCTTTTTTTGACTAGCTCCATTTGCGCCCAAATTTGATTGCCCTGACGCAACAGGGCAGCCTCGCGCTCTTTGGCTTGGCTAGCAAGATCCTGTCGATTAAAAGACTCAGCCTTAACCGTACGATCATGCCAAACCCGAATTTCTTCAGCAATTTCTAGGATGCGATCTTGGAGATTTTTTTCCTCCTGTTTGGAGCTAACAATTAACTTGAGAATTTCCTCTTCTTGTTGCCGCAATTTATCTTCGAGAATTTGCAACTCAATCTGTGGGTTATTGCGAATAAACTCCTCTAGGCGTGTTTCTAAAAAGCGAGATATATCCTCTAGTAACCCCATGTCTTTTCCTCAAATGTTTAAATAGGCTCATTCAAATAAGCCCCTGCTCAGAACTATCATCCATGATCTCGCGAGGAGTTGGTCAACTAAAATTTTTGCCCCACAAATACAGTTCTACTTTCCTTACCTCGTTTGATCACAATTTCTTGTTGGCTCACTCGTGATAATACCCAACCTGTGTTGCTGATGGCTTTGCCCAGACCAATTGACTGCACTGAGCCATCCATATCAAACATTGCCGTTGAGCGATCGCCTAAATCTAGGACTCCGATCAATGTATAGGATGGAGCTGGTGCAGATGGTGATGTTGCCGCAGCTTGTGGCGTGGAATTTTTTTGAATGGGGCTAGGACTAACTGAGTTATTTAGCTCGATCGCAGTATTGGCTGTCGCAGGTGGCAGTGCCAAGGGTGAGGGAAGATTATTGCCGTTAGCGAGATTTGGTGGTTGATAGACAGGTACATACATTGGCTGCTGATTATTCCCAACAGCGAGAGGCATCGTACTAATCAGTGGCGCAGTCATCATTGGTACTGTGTTACCAATGGGATTATTGGGATTAGTGGCAATTGTGCGATTTTGATCGACAATTTTGGATAAACTTCGCTTGATTTCTTCGGCAAAAGCGTTATTTACAGATGATGTTTGGGGGCTGACTTGGGCAATATTAACAACGGACTGGCGACCAATCCAAATGCCATGATTAATTGTCCACATTACTGCGGCAATTAGTGCTGAGCTACAGGCAAGCACTAGCAGGAGCCGATCTAATAAGTTGTATTTGGGGGGAATTTCTTCGGGGTGCTTGGTTGCAACATTTTCACTGCTATCTGGATTCCGCATGATGTAGGGTTGGATCCAGAGTACATCTTGCTTAGAGATGGGAGGCAGTGAGATGTCAGACATATTCATCTTGGTGATGCTGACTGTATCTTTTTGCGAGGATAGCTCGCGCTCGGAGTTATCTAATCTAGTTATGGCAACTATATCTGAGCTAGAGGTGTGTTTGCTTGAGTAGCCAGAAGGTGATTGATTTTGCTTAGGTGATGATTTTTTTTGCTTTTGCGATCGCAATTTTGCGTAATCAACATGGAGGGTACTTTCGACATCTCCAAATAGATCATCCATTAAGTTATCAACGTTGTCGGTATACACATCAACGTCTTGAGTTATATAAAACTGATTTTTATTATTTGTATCTTGCATCATCTGCTGACCCTATTCACTCCACTAATCACACAATGCTTCAATAATTTGAGCCAAAATTTGAGCTTAAGAGCATCAGCCCTCAGTTGAGTTGCACTTTTTTGTCCACATCTTAGCTGAATCTTAACGGAGCTACAACACTAATTTGTGTGTACTCTGACTGGATATGCCTAGATATACCTAACTATCGGATATATGGCTAGATATAAAGTAAATGTCTCGGTGAATAATACTGGTAAGTGATACCACATATTGTTATTTAATGCCACATATTTACGATGTATTTAGTAATTCTTTAGGCATAAAGCTGCTACACCGTATATTTTAAAAAGCAAGAGAGTGGCGACGCAATGCGTCGCCACTCTCTTATAAAAAAGAGGCGCATTGCGCCTCTTTTTTTTTGATTTAGATTCTCACCAAGTCAGGATAGATGGTTAGAATTTCGTCATTGGTAAGCGTGTAATCTTCAGACTGGGGTTCCCAAAGGACTTCGACGGCGATGAGATCATCGGTGGGTACAGAACCAATTGTGGATAGAGCAGATTGCAAATCGGCAGATGAGCGGAGCGTGGGTAATTTGCTGAGGGTATCGCCTGCCACTGCTAGCAACAAAGTCACCACAATATATTCGCTAGGATCTTCAAGGTTGAGACTCCCTTCGCTAGGCAGAGCTACGGTGGTTTTGCCGCTCAAAATGCGACCGCCAACATTACTCAATACTTCGTCATTGAGTTTGCTTCGCTCAGACATCACAAGGCTATTAAATTTCTGCTCGGCAAGGGCAAATTTAGTGTTTTCGCTAGCACTACTAACATAGACCCAATATTCAGGATGGCGCATCAGCGAAATTACGGTGTCACGGGTGACATCCGCTAGCCCTTGGGCGGAGGAGGTGTCAGATTCGAGGGCAAGACGGGTTAGATCTTGTTGTAGCGATCGGGCGGATGCGAGGAGTCCAACTTGAATTTTAGCAACGGTCACTTTGCTATTCATGCCTGTAATGCCTGCACCATCACCGTTGCCACGGAATGCTTGGATAATTGCACCTGCAACAATAATCAGTAACAACAGCCCAAATAGTCCGCCGCCGCCACCAAAAAACATAGGCAGGAAGAAGAATCCGCCACCGCCGCCGTAGTAAGAGGTACTACCACTATAAGAACGGGATGGGGAAGAGTAGCTAGGAGCGGAGCGACTAGGTGCAGATTTAAAGGTGCTGCCACCAATTCTGCCGCCTGAACGCTTGGCAAAAGCTTCATGGGCATTGCCAAAGATGGCGATCGCTACTAGCGAAACTGCTAACAGTGATCGCGTCCAGATTTTGGCAGTAGCTTTAACTTTTTTCATAAATTCGGGGCTAAAAAGCTTCATAGGAACAATTGACATTTATCAAAGCATTACTATAGTTTTTCTATAACAATTCTAACCCCTGTCAAGTCTTACCCCCTGCAAGATCGGTAAGGCAGGTTTTAAGATGAGTGGCGGCGCGAAGCGCCGTCACTCATTAATTAGGCATTTGCTAGCCAATCCATAACCCGATCGCCAAGACGGACTCCATCAAGGCGATCAATTTCACGGACTCCTGTGGGGCTAGTGACATTGACTTCGGTGAGATAGTCGCCGATGACATCGATGCCGACAAACATTAAGCCATCGCGTTTTAAAGTTGGCGCGAGTTGATTACAAATATCCCGTTCGCGATCGGTGATATCCACCTGTGCTGCACTCCCGCCCGCCGCCATATTGCCGCGAAATTCGCCCGATTTTGGGACACGATTGACTGCGCCAATCGGTTCACCATCGAGCAGAATAATGCGTTTGTCTCCCTTTTGGGCATCGGGCAGATATTCTTGCACCATTACAGGAGTTTTACCCATATTGGTACTAATTTCGATCAGTGAATTAATATTGCGATCGCCAACTTCTAAAAACAAAATTCCTTCACCGCCTTTACCACCAAGAGGCTTCATGACTGCTTTGCCTTCCGTGGCGACAAAATTGCGAATGGTGTCTTTATCCGCAGTAACGATGGTTTTGGGGATGGCTTGGGTAAATTGCAGCGCATACATTTTTTCGTTGGCGGCGCGGATGCCCTGTGTTGAGTTGATTACTTTGGTCTTGCTAGCATCAACGTAGTCAAGAATATAAGTCGCGTAGAGATATTCGGTAGTCACAGGTGGATCGGGACGCATCCACACAAATTGCATCTCTTCTAAAGGTTGAAACTTGCCCTCGGCTACTTCATACCAAGGATTAGGAACTTGCCATTTGCCTTCCACAAGCGGAACAGGATGAATTTTGGTCGGCTGCAAAAATGCCCAAGCCTTGCCATCCTTGACGCTGAGGGTGTGCATATTTGCTGTAAATACGGTGTATCCTCGGCGGCAGGCTGCTTCCATGAGCGCAACACTGGTGTCATGGGCAGGATCGAGTTTGGCGATCGGATCGATAATAAATGCAAGTTTCATAGGATATTGGTTGGGTCAGCAAACTCGGTATCTTCTAGACCGTGATTGAGTCAATATTAACAGCTAACCAAAAACAGAAAATGGCTGCGCCATTTTCTGTTTTTGGTTAGCTGTCACTTCATATATAGGACAAATCAAAACCCAAGAAGCGAGTGGCGGCGCGAAGCGCCGCCACTCGCTTCTTGGGTTTGTATCCTAACAAGAATGACTACAGCCATAAACGCCTTAATGGATTTGGGTATTTAGGATGGGCTGTACTTAGCGGTAATAAAGATGATGATCGCAGTTAGACTCAACCACAGCAAAAAACAAGTGCGGGTTAGGGATAGAGCCTGTGAAATCTTGGTGGGGGTAATTTCTACGATCGCAATTCCTAATAGCGGCTTTTGTTTGATCACACCCCGATAGCGATTTTCGCCGCCGAGTTGCACTTGTAAAATTGCCGCATATACACATTCACTCCAGCCTGAATTGGGGCTAGGGTCTTGGATGGCATCCCTTTGGCATAGCTTCCAAACGTAGATTGGTTTGCCTGAAATGATTGCCAAGGTCAGCACGGTGAGGCGGCAGGGCAACCAAGTCAACACATCATCGGTTTTGGCGCTAAACCAACCAAGGTCACGATAGGGAAGTTCTTTGTAGCCGACCATAGAATCAAGGGTGCTAGAAGCTTTGTAGGCGATCGCAAGGGCAATACCACCATAGTCAAATAGAAATGAGCCGATGATTGCGTAAAACAAAGGTGCAGTGACGGCATCGATCGCATTTTCGGTGACGGTTTCTAAAACGGCGCGTAAAATCTCGACTTCACTCAGATCATCGGTATCCCGCCCCACATAGCGACTCAGTTCTTGTCTGGCTTGTGCGATATTTGCCGTTTGCAAAACTCGCAATACTGATTCGGCGGCATTGCGAAGACTGCGCCCTGCGAAACAAGCGGCTAATAAAATTGTGGCGACTGCGATCGCAAAAATAGAATTGATCTGGGCGGCAAAAAATACGATTAGCCAGCCGACGATGGCGCTAGTGATAATAATTGCGATCGCAAGCATTGACCCCAATATTTTCATGATTAACGGCGAAAATTTAGGACTGCGTTGCTTAGTTTCAGGATCTTGGTGCAGCACCAGATTGGTGAACTGGCTAATAAACCAACCGATCACCTGTACAGGATGTAACCAACTGACAGGATCACCGATCAGGTAATCGAGACTCGCGGCAAAAAGGAGAATTAAGAAATTTAGCAAATGGGGAGATAGCTCTGGCACTGAGATTCGCTAACAATATGAGTTAATAGAGGCGTTGCATCTATTAACTCACACTACACTTCCGCCATGAAAGCCATCTCTGTTTTAGGAACTTCATCTAATGCTGGTAAAAGCTGGATGGTCACGGCACTAGGAGCATGGCTGCGGCGCAATGGTATCAAGGTCGCTCCCTTTAAAGCCCAAAATATGTCCAATAATTCCTATGTCACCTTGGAAGGTGGTGAAATTGGGCGGGCGCAAGCAGTACAAGCGATTGCCTGTGGGATGCGTCCAGTTGTAGAAATGAATCCAATTCTTTTAAAGCCATCAGGAAATGGAACTTCCCAATTGGTTCTCTTAGGAGAAGCACGTCAACATATCGCTGCCGTTGATTATTACCGCCATATCGAAACGCTCTGGGAGTCGGTGCGGGATACCCTCGAAGGATGGCGCGATCGCTGCGATGTTTTGCTATTAGAAGGTGCAGGCAGCCCTGTAGAACTAAATCTGATGCAGCGCGATCTCGTCAATTTACGTCCAATTATCCATTTGCAAGGACGTTGGATTCTGGTGGGTGATATTGAGAAGGGAGGCGTATTCGCACAGATTATTGGTACGCATAACTTGCTTACAGAGTCGGTTAGAGAGATGGGATTAGGATTTATCGTTAATAAATTTCGGGGGGATTTGCGGTTATTTAGCGATGCGGAACAACATTTTCGAGCGCATATGCCGACACTTCCCTATCTTGGGGTGCTGCCCTATGCGGCTGATTTACAGCCCGAAAGCGAAGATAGTTTGTGTAGTGAAGCCGAAACTAAGGGACAAGGGGCAAAGATCGCTTGGATCAGATTTCCCTATCTATCCAATTCGCAAGATAGTCAGCCTTGGCAATTGGATCGGGGCATTGAAACAGTATGGGCGCGGACGGTGGCGGATTTGGAGAATGCCAAAATTATTGTTTTAGGTGGCAGTAAAAATACACTGGTGGATCTGCAATGGCTTAAGGATTCGGGATTGGCAACGGCAATTTTAGAAGCCCATCATCGTGGAGTGATCATTGTCGGTATCTGCGGCGGCTACCAAATGCTGGGGCAATATCTTGGCGATCGCAATGGTGTGGCGGGCAGTGCTGGAGAAGTGCAGGGGTTAGGACTATTACCGATTAGCACTGAATTTATGGCAACGAAGCTGGTGCGACAGGTACAGGCGATTTGGCAAACCGAACAGCAACGAGAGCAATGGATGACCTATGAAATCCATATGGGAGTTACTAAATTAGGTGATGATCAAGATGCTCAATTTTTACCAGTCAAGCCCTTGCTCAAAGTGCAAGATGGTCAAACGCTTCGGGATGAAGGGCTAAATTGCGATCGAGTTTGGGGTACTTATTTGCATGGCATATTTGAGTCGGCGGCTTTGCGGCAGTCCTTAACCCGATTGGCAAATATTCATGACTATCAGTCAGCATCGATATCTTGGCAAGAGCATCAGCAAAATCTTTATAACAACATGGCAGATTTATTAGAAGCGCATCTCGATCTCGATCCGATTCGCCGTTACCTCAACCTGTAATCCCAATCCATTTTTGACTATCCTTGCGATACTCTAAGATCACCAATCCCAGACAAATTTATGAGTACAGGTCGATTAATCGTCCAGTTAGGCATTGCCGCCTATATTTTATTTACCCTACTCCCCGACAGCAGTACGCAAATGGTGGCTTTCCCCTTTGTGTTGATCTGGCAAGTCGGGTTGCTATGTTTTGCGATCGCAGGATTGCTAAATCTATGGCGACGCGAGAAGCCATTTTATTTACTGGGTAGTGGCTTTGACTGGGCGATTGGTTTGGGCGTAGTGACGCTATGCCTATCAACGATCTTTTCCCAATTCCCTAATCAGGGGATGTGGTATAGCCTGACGGCTTTTGGCTATTTGACAGCGCTCTATGTGACCAATAATTTGCTGCATGTTGCCACACCCGCAAGCAATGAGCAACATTCTGAGTCAGGCTTTTTGCCGATGTTGCGATTTCAGGGCTATTTGGGCTTTGCGGTAATTATCGAAAGTTTATTTTTATGGACAACCCAAACATGGTTGCCACAGTTAGCGAATTTGTCCAAGCTCAATCAATGGGGATTGAATCTGAGCTATGACTTTTCGGTTTTAGAATCGCGAAATTGGGCTCCGATGGGGCATCAAAATTATGTGGCGGGATTTTTGATGTTGGTACTGCCGATTTTTGTTAGTTTAGCGATTGCACATCAGGGGATATGGCGATCTGTATGGCTGGCAGCTATCGGTTTAGGACTAATGGACTTATATACCACCAGTTCACGGGGTGGCTTTTTAGGATTAGCGGCAATTGTTATTTATGGAATTATCGTCATTTTTTGTCGCGCTAGGGGGAGCCGCTGGTTTGTGACCTTGGGCGGTACTGCTGCACTTGCTTTATTAGGATTTCTAATTGCTGCAAATAATCGTTTGCGATCGCTAATTGCAGGATTAATTACCAGTGTCAGCAATCCTGCCCAAGGTTCAGGAGAACTTTTATTCCGTGCCATCGCTGCCGATGTCGGCTGGCGGATGGGGCTAGATCATTGGCTATTTGGTGCGGGGGCAGGTTCAGCAGTCATGCTCTATCAGCAATACCGTCCCCAATGGGCAGGGCGAGAAGCCGAGCTATTGTTTCAGTTACACAGCACGCCCGTACATCTTTGGGCTGAGTTAGGCATCGGTGCAGTGATTACCTTTGTGGTGCTATTGGTGGCGATGATCGCACTGTTTGTAAAACTGCACAAATCCCCCACTTGGCAAGCCAGCCCGCAGGATCAAGTCTTTACCTATGGACTGTTTGGCAGCGCGATCGGTTATGGCATCTTGGCAATTACCGACTACCAGCTTGATGTCCCTGCGATTAGTGGCGGATTAATTATTGTGTTTGCTAGTCTTGCCTATTTGGGACAGATCCACACAGGGCAGTTAATTACCCTTGGCTATCAAAAGCAACCAAGGCTGTGGTTAGCAATTATTGCCACCCTATATTTAATCGCGGCGATCGCTTGGCTTGTGCCTGTGAATATCGCATGGCAAGCATCAAGTGTCGGCTTTATTTATTTATCACGGGCAAAATCAGAATTAGCAACTAGGAAGCAAGAAGTGCTACCTGAAGCGATCGCCACCATTGAGAAGTTCCAAGATCGCCTTAAATTTGCCCATCAATTAGCACCTTGGGAACCCTACTATGCCTATCAGTTGGGATGGAACTTAGGCGAGCTGGGTACTGAATATGCGACCTTACCACAGGCGAAAGCATGGCAACAGGATGGCTTGACATGGATCAAAACTGCGATCGCAATTAATCCCTATAACGAAGCGGGATACAACGCTGCCGCATGGCTCAGTCTTCAGCAAAATACACCTAGTTCTAATCAGGAGGCAGCCAATTACTTTTTGCGAGGTTTACAACTAGTTTCTAGTAAGCGTTCACTTTCCTTTGGCTTGGGTGTAAGTCTTTTACGGCAGGGCAAAGTCACTGAAGCTGTTGCTGCCATGACTACAGAAGTAATTAATGATCCAATCTTCATGACTAGCCCCATCTGGAATAATCCCCCCTTCCAGACTGTTTATCCTCAAGTATTTGCCAATCTCGAAACTGCATATCGTCAAAATCCTGCTAAAGCGGTGAATCTCTCTGCCATTCGCTGGTGGGTTGGTTTCCCTGATGCAGTGGCGCAACTCAAGCAGACAGGTCATCCCACTGCGGTATTACTTGCTAATGCGATCGCCAATGATACGGCGGCTTTGCAAACAGTCAAGCAAAATCCTCAATCACCTCTAGAAATGGTAGTTGCTGCTTGGCTAAGTCCCAATCTGCGGGACAAGTTACTAGAACGTGCTTATGTTTTTGCCACAGGCAGTTTGCCAGATCAACGCTCAGCGGTAATAGTCAATGCCATGCGCGATCGCATGAATCAAGTCACCAGTTTTGATGCGTGGCTGCGATCGCCTTTACCACCAGATAGTCCCCTTGTATTAACCTATCGCCGTTCGCGCACTGGTTTTAATGTCGTCAGTCGGCATATGGATGGCGAAACTCCCGTTGACTTTTTTAATGTGCAAGACCGTGTTGAAATTTCGCTCTTCCTCAAGGATTTATTTTCTTGAGAAAGGGCAAAAAAGTTTTGCCGTTGAACAAGGGGCATAAGTCCCTTGCCTGTGTCTCACCAGCATGAGAATTGCTCTATCAAGTGATATTGATCGTAATTAATTTCTCATACGATCAATATCACTTGACTTTAGGATATTGATGGCAGGATGGATAGCGCGGAGTGTCAACCATCCCTCCATCAATGAATTAGCAAATAGGAATTTTATTTTGAGCATATTAATTCGACAAAGCCAAATTATTTTGCCTGATGGCGAGACTTTGCTAGGAGATGTTTATGTTAAGGATGGCAAAATTGCGGCGATCGCCGATGCGATCGATCCCACAGATATTAGTAATGATGATCAGCCCCTAGAGATTATTGAGGCTCAGGGTTTGACCTTGATGGCAGGAGTAATCGATCCACAGGTGCATTTTCGCGAACCGGGGTTAGAGCATAAGGAAGATTTGCGATCGGCAAGTCATGCTTGCGCTAAGGGTGGTGTGACTAGCTTTTTAGAGATGCCGAATACGCGACCACTCACGATTACACAGGCGGCGCTAGATGACAAGCTCAGCCGAGCAGCTAGCAAATGTGTGGTTAATTACGGCTTTTTTATTGGTGCAACGGGCGAAGTATTGCCAGATTTACTGAATGCGAATCCCACCTGTGGCATCAAAATTTTTATGGGATCGATGCATGGTGATTTGTTGATTGATCAAGAGGAGTTACTCGATCGCATTTTTTCGCAGGGTGATCGCTTAATTGCTGTTCATGCCGAAGACCAAGCTCGAATTGCCCAACGCCGCAAGGAATTTGCTGGCAGCAAAGAGCCTGCATTGCATTCAATTATTCAAGACAATCAAGCGGCACTCAATGCGACACAGCTAGCGGTGAAGCTTTCTAAAAAATATCAAAGACGTTTGCATATTTTGCATATGTCTACGGGTGAAGAGGCGGAATTTTTGCGCCAAGAGAAGCCTGAGTGGGTAACTGCCGAAGTCACACCGCAGCATTTATTGATGAATATTGGTGCTTACGAAAAAATTGGTTCATTGGCGCAGATGAATCCGCCATTGCGATCGCAACGGGATCAAGAAATTCTGTGGCAAGCTTTGCTAGATGGTGTGATTGATTTTATTGCCACTGATCATGCACCCCATACCCTTGCAGAGAAAGGATTTGCTGCGAATGAAGATAGCCAAGCTAGCCAGTTGGATAAATCATCTAAAGATACTGTTTTGCTAGAGCCAGCAAATGTGCCATCGGGAATGCCAGGGGTGGAAACCTCGTTACCTTTGATGCTGACGGAAGCCATGAAGGGACGCTGCACGGTGCATCAGGTCAGCCAATGGATGAGTCGCAATGTTGCAAAAGGTTACAAAATTGCGAATAAAGGTGAGATTCGAGTTGGTTGGGATGCAGACTTGGTATTGGTCGATCTGCATAACTACAAGCCTGTACGCAATGAGGAATTATTAACCAAATGTGGTTGGAGTTCCTTTGCTGGTTGGGAATTGACGGGTTGGCCAGTAACGACGATCGTTGGTGGTCAAGTAGCATTTGCCAACGGTAAAGTTAATCCTGATGTGCGTGGTCAAGCATTGCAGTTTGGTTAGATTCACGACACAATGGATACTCTATTTTCAGAACCTTACTTTGTACTTTAGCGTAGGGCTTGTGCCGCTCGTATAGCTAGCGGCACAAGCCCTAGGTTCTGAAATGTTCTTGATCTGATTAGCACTCCACACACGCAATATTATGTTTCCTCCGCACAAGATATTGGTAAGGTTGGCGATTTTATTTGTGTCTGCGATCGCAACGGGTTTATTTACGGCCTGTGGTAATCCTAATGCTGGAAATAGCCCTAACAATCAGAGTTTGTCTACTCCCGCCATTGATACGACTAAAACCACTCCCGCAATTACGCCAAAGGTAACGGCAAGCCCACCTAAACCTGCGATCGCACTCAATAAATTGCCTGAACTGAGCATTAAGGAACTCGTACCCTATCGCCATAAATCAGGGATTATAGAGCTGCCTGTACCGCAGGGATGGGAACTGAACGACAAAAGTCAAACGGGGGAACTATTGCTAACGTGGAATGAAAAAAATGGTCGTGCCACTATTTCTGCCAATATTTTTGTGCCGCCGAGTGAAATTCCTGAAGAGCGATTGGGTGATACATTTATTTCGATCATTAAGGGGATGTATGGGGAACAGGATAACTTTGTCATGCAAACGCCTATTGTGGAGTCAACAGGTAATATTGTGATTGCATGGACATCGACCCTGACTTTTGGTGATGACAAAATTAAGTTTCAGGCTAATAGCAAATTACAAAGGATTAATAATAAGTTTGCTATTTTCACGTTTGGGGCGATAGAGCCAAAGTTTGAGACATTAAAGGATTTCTTTTTTAGAATTGCCAACGAACAGGTAGTCAATGGAGAGCTAGCAATTCCGTAATCGGTTTTCTGCGGAATTAACATTTTGAAAAGCGCCGCGAAGCGGCGCTTTTCAAAAGTTCTGATAAATATGACTGAGAGAGACATAATGCAATTAGATATCGCTATTATTGACGCATTTACCAATCAAACATTTCGCGGTAATCCTGCTGCCACGTTACTGGTTGAGCAGTTTCCTACAGATACGCAAATGCAGCAAATTGCGGCGGAAATGAATCTATCGGAAACTGCTTTTGTAAAATCTCTAGGGACAAATCATTTTCATTTGCGTTGGTTTACACCAATGCAAGAAGTGCCACTATGTGGTCATGCTACCCTCGCGATCGCCCATTATTTGCGAGAACTAGATGCAATCAATCCTAATGAAACGCTAATTTTCTCGACCCTAAGCGGTGATTTAAAGATTAACTTTGAAGGTGATTTGATTGTGATGGATTTTCCTGCGACATTTTATCAACCTTGCTCTTTGCGATCGCAAAAAGTGTTAGCGTCACTATTTGATCAACAGACCTATGAAATTCTTGGTCAGGCGGAAGATTACATCGCAGTATTACTAGACTCGGAGGCGGCTGTCCAAAACTTTCAACCTCCCTATGAGCAGATTGCTCAATTAGATGGCTTTGGCTTTATTATCACAGCGATCGCTGATCAGCATCAGTCCTACGATTTTGTATCGAGATTTTTTGCCCCCAAAGCAGGAATTCCTGAAGATCCTGTCACGGGTTCAGCCCATTGCAGCCTTACCCCCTATTGGTCAAAGCGTCTAGCTAAAACCGATCTCATTGCTAAACAATTATCCGCACGCACTGGCGATTTACAAGTTTGCGATCGCAATACGCGGGTACTCCTGAAAGGCAAAGCAATGACCTTCCTCCGTGGTCAAATAAAAATTGCTTGATTCAATGACTTTCTCAACGGCTACTAAGGGGAAGAAAGGCTTTGACGACAGTTTGCTCATAGGGAACACTCTCAATTTCCAGCCTGCCACCATGTAACTCCAACAGTCTTTTTGCGATCGCTAAGCCCAAGCCTGTACCCTGCTGAATGTAAAGCTTCTTCTCGAATTTGATATATGCCCCAAAATTGGCAAGTTGGTCTGGCTCAATGCCCTGACCATGGTCAGTAATTTTGAAACAATATTCTTGATCATCATAGCTACCGACAACCTCAACAGCACTACCTTCTGCCGAGAACTTAAAGGCATTATCAACTAGTTCTTTGACAATGACAGTGAGATAAGAGTCAGAAATACGAATACTGGTATCGGCAACATCAACTTGGAGATCCGAAAGACGGTTGTAGTTTTCGGCAATCTTTTTCGCACAACTCGTCATTTCGATATCAACAAAAGTTGCCCGACTATGACGAATTTGATCCTTCCATTCGGTATTGCTCTCCGTTGACTCCAACTCTGCATAGAGCAGAAACTTTTTTACCATCTCATGCATATCGCGCCCTGCTTTACGAATCCGCTTGCCGATGTCTGGGACTTCATGGGCTTGCATGGCATGATAATTTTTTACTAAAATATCGGCTAGCCCCATAATTTCGATCGCAGGGAATAACAATTGATGCGGCAGTGATTTAGAGATATTGCCGCGCAGGTTATCTAATTCTTGTTTGTAATAGCTGCTAATAATATCTTGCTTTTTAAACTGAGCATTGATTGCACCTAATAGCTCATCTCTGCTAAATGGCTTAGTTAAGTAGTCATCGGAACCTAATTCCATTCCCTGCCGAAAATCATTTTTGTCAGACTTAGCGCTCAGAAATATAAAGGGAATTGTGGTGGTTGCAGGATTAGTCCGTAGCGCTGAAATTACTCCATAGCCATCAAGTTCAGGCATCATAATATCGCAAATAATCAAGCTAGGAATATGCTGCTGTGCCATTTCGAGACCAGTGCGACCATCTCCAGCACTAATTACGATATACCCCTCCGCCTGTAGCATCTTAGTGGTATTTAGCAAGACATTAGGATTATCTTCAATGAGGAGGATTTTTTTCATGCTAGCCTTTCATTACCTTTGATCAACATTATACAGATCAGTCCTAACCTAAATAATATCAATTCATGACAGAATGGCAAAACTTTTGTGAATTAAAATTACAACTCAGTCAGAACTTTCAAGGTTAAAAATATTTGTGCAATTTTTAACTTTGGTATCAGCAAATGTTTTTGAAGCTGTTAATTACTGATATAGAGTTTCACATTCAGTTGGTAAAACTACTGTAAACTCAGTCCCAACATTTATCTGACTGCTGACATTAATAGAGCCATTATGAATATCAATGCAATTTTTGACAATTGATAGCCCTAATCCTGTACCGGGCAAGATACCCACATTTTTACCTCGATGGAAAGCACTAAATAAATGTGATATATCTTCTTCAGGAATGCCAATTCCATGATCACTAATTACAAAGGTTACATAACCTTGATCGAGCATAACTTTGATGTCAATTGTTTTATCATTCGTAGAATATTTGATTGCATTAGTGAGAAGATTATTTAGAATTTGGCGCAGCAGTTTTTCGTCCATTTCTACCATAAATTCTGGCAGATCATTTTGTAAATGTGGATTTTCAATGATTAGATTAGATTCAGTAATCTGTAAAAAGGACATTAGCTCAAAATTCTGAGCTAATGTCCTTTTCATTTGACGTAAAAGTTGTGCTAAGAATTGTAAAATATCAAATCTAGTTAAATTGATCTTAGCTCTATTGGTATTGCTACGACTGAGGAATAAAACATCTTCCATTAAGGCTGTCATATGCCTAACTTCCGATTGAATTTGATGTAACTGTTCAACCTGTTCTGCCTTAGTCCATTCATAATATTCCAGCAATTCCGATGCGCTCTGAATCGTCGTTAAGGGTGTGCGAAATTCATGGGAGACAACAGAAATAAAGTCCGTTTTCATTTGACTTAGTTCTCTTTCTTGCTCAAGCGATCGCGATAATGCTTCTGAAGAAAGTTGCAATCGTTCATTTTGCTCTTGCAGCTTTTTTTGAAGAGCGCATAGACGTAAATGAGTTTCAATTCTAGCTAGCACTTCAATTAATTGAAATGGTTTGCTAATATAGTCCACGCCACCGACAGAAAAAGCTTCGACTTTCTCGGAAACCTCTTCAACAGAACTAATAAAAATAATCGGAATATGCTTAGTTCTTGGGTTTGCTTTTAATTTTGTGCAGACTTCATAGCCATTAAGTCCAGGCATCCGAATGTCTAACAAAATGATATCTGGTAATTTTTGTTCAATCTTTTCTAAAGCTTCTAAGCCACTAGATGCCTGTTCAACCTCATATCCCTGCTTCACCAACATTAGTGATAATAGTTGAATGTTATAAATAGTATCGTCAACAATCAAAACAGAAGCATTATTTAAAGGCTTACCATCAATTTCTTCAATACGCTCAAAGCTTTGATCAGTCATGGCTGATTCCCTAAATTTAACTACTACTTATTATTCTAAGGTTAAAAAATGTATAGAATTTATAAAGACTTTTTTAAATCTTAAAAATCCTTGTTCAATTTATTTCTTAATTCACAAAAGTGTTATAACACTTTTGTGAATTAAGAAATAAACTATTAATTGATTTAGGCTATTGTATGAGGCTATCTATCATCTTACCTTGTCTGAATGAAGTTAGACATGGCTATCTAGAGCGAATTATTAGTAATTTAATCAACCAAAATACAGACAAGCACACACTAGAAATTATTGTCGTAGTCAGTGACAGTGAAGATGGTACTGATTTGATTATCGAAAATTATGCAGCTAGATCCCCCGATATCCAAATTTTACGATCGCAGTCCAAAAACCGCGCCCAAAGACTCAATGATGGCATTGCTGCGAGTACAGGTGACGTAATTTTACTACATCATCCCGCCACACTCCTGCCTGAGCAAATTGCGATCGCATTAATAGAACAATCCCTAAGCAATGGTTCCGCGTGGGGTGCTTTTCAGCATAGTTTCGACTGGGAACACTTTTTGCTGCACTTTACATCTTGGTATTCTGACAACATTCGCGTTAAAAACAAAGGCATCGTCTACCTCGATCATTGTCCGTTTATTACTCGTCAACTCCTTGAAAAAATTGGCAATGTCCCCGACCTCGATATTTTTGAAGATACGGTATTAAGCGAGCGGCTGAGCAAGTTTGCTAAACCAGCACTGGTTCAGGGCAAGGTGATTACCTCGGCTAGACGGTTTCGCCAGAGAGGAATATATTGTCATGCTATGCTCAATCAGTTGTTAAAAATCTGCTATCACTTAAACATTGATCCACGTTGGCTCAATCGTTTGTATGAACAAAAGGCTAGTATTAACGTCAAATATGACGCGCAAATCAAATGAGGAGTTTTCAAGGGTGATTGGTTCCCATAGCTTTAGCAAAAAAACATCATCTCAACAATTGCCTAAATATGGGCAGCGAAACTCTTGGCAATCATTGGTACATCGCAGTAGTGACATCCTATTTGCGACTTGGGTGGGGCTGATCTGTACTGTGCCACCTTGCTATCTGCAAACAGATTTTCAATTACCTGCGGCAGCGACGGAACTAAGCCTGAACAGAGCCATCGTGCCAATTTCTCCTAGTACGGTCAATCCGCTCACCCTTGAGATTACCGATGATTTATTAGATCGCGATCGTAATAGTCTGCTGCAAGCGATCGACCATAGTTTGCAATATATTCGCACCCCCGCCGCCGACAAACGTTACCCCGTTGCAGGTATTAGTCGTGATCTAATGGAGCGCAGCTTAGTCCGATTTCGACGACTAGTGCAAGTATCGCGCACAGCTAAAGACTTACAGCAAGCAGTCAACCGCGAATTCGATCTATACAAATCCGTCGGACGTGATGGCAATGGCAGCGTTCAGTTTACGGGCTACTACGAGGCCGTATATAAAGCCAGTCGCACCCGCACCGCCGAGTTTAAATATCCTCTCTACCAATTGCCAGCCGATTTTAAGCAATGGCGCAAGCCCCATCCTACCCGTGCCATGCTAGAGGGCAGTCGGCGGATGGCAGGTCTGGAAATCGCATGGTTAAGCGATCGCTTTCAAGCATTTCTGGTGCATGTTCAAGGTTCAGCTAGATTAGAGCTACCCGATGGCAACTTGCTAACCATCGGTTATGCAGGCAAAACTGACCAGCCCTATCGTTCAGTTGGTGCAGAACTAGTGCGTGATGGCAAAATGCGTCTGGAAGACGTAACTTTACAAACCTTGATTGCATATTTTCAGGCTAATCCCCAAGATTTAATCAAATACCTCAATCGCAATCCCAGTTTTGTCTTCTTTCGAGAAACTAACGGTCAACTTGCAACGGGTAGTATTAATGTGCCAGTTAGTCCAGAGCGCTCGATTGCCACCGACAAAAAAATCTTTCCCTCTGGTGGTATTGCTTTGATTCGCACCGAATTGCCAATCAATGATCCCTTGACTGGGCAATTGGTAATGCGTCCAGTTCAACGCTTTGTCTTAGATCAGGATACAGGTGGTGCAATTCGTGGAGCAGGGCGGGTTGATATTTTTATGGGTACAGGCGATCAGGCCAAACAAAGAGCAGGACTGATCAAAGGTGATGGAGAGCTGTACTATCTTGTGCTGAAAAAATGAAGGAATAAATCTATGCCCCAAGTCAATCCCTTTACAATTAGAATGCAAGTCTCGCGCATGTTTGAGCAGGGTCAGTCCCTCTTCGCAGAATTAAAAGTCCAAGACTGGCTCAAAGAGCGCAATCATCGCCCCCAAGACTACCTCATTCACTTTCATCAAAAAATGGCTCCCGTTGGCTCAAACTCATCCACCAGTATTGAGATTGAGTTAGTCCGCAAAGATGGTCAGCCCGTTGATGAATGGCTATTACAGGAAATTCGCCGCCAAAGTTAGAGGCAAAAAGTCTGCTAGTCATCAATCTTAACTAAAACAATGGGAATATGCGATTGAAAGTTCCGAAAGTCATTGTCATTTGTCAAAATGCTATAGCCTAGACGATGAGCTACAGAACAAATCAAGAAATCAGTATTTAAGCCTTGAATACCTTTGCTGCGGCAAGTATTAAAAAATTCTGCCGCAACTTCGTAATCCTCTGATACTAATTCCAGATCAGGGAAAGCTTTGAGGTAGTCCCGTAATCTTGCAAACTGTTCAAAGACGCGAATTCCTGAGAGAATTTCTTGACGAATTGCTCCTATTAAAGCGACTTGATCATTGGTGATCATATCTCGCAATACTTCTACATGGGGAGAGAAAGCCTTTAGCGAATTGCGGCGTAAAGCTATTGACCAAACAGAGGTATCCACGATAACACTCATGATTGCTCTCTTTGCCTTTTGTAGTCATAGGTTTCGTCATAATCGATCACCCCAAACAAATCTAATAGTTTAAGGCGTTTGCGGCGTTGAACATATTCATAGAGTGCTATTTCAATCATTGACTCAATCGTTACATTCTTGTCAAGCGCTAAGGCTTCTTGTAACAAGGTTTCGTTGATGTTGAGTGATGTAACCATATTTATCCTCGGTCAATGATCAACTAGAGTCTAAATATTACACAATTACCAAGACAAGAGTATGTGTCTAAGCGCTAGAAATTGGCAAAATTAGACGACTCAAGATGCGGTTATCTTCTAGTTGATAGAGCGCTAGTTCACCGCCTGCTTCTAACATAAGAGTCTGGCAAATTGCTAGATGTAAACCCGGCGGCTGATCTAGTAATGAAGGTGCTAGAGGATCGATTTCGCGACCTTGATGTAACTCTCTCAGTAAATCGGCATTTACAGCCCCATAGTCAGTAATTGACAGCTCTAAAAACTTTTCATCTACTTGCCGACACCAGATATCAATACGTCCCCCCACCTCAGAACGACCACAGGCAAACAGCAACAACTCATTGATGATCATATCAATCTTAGCAATGTCGCCACCAATGACCACATTCGCCTGATTATGCACCTGTGACCAAATTTGTCTCTGTCTAATCAGCGAGTCAACACGCTCTAAAGCTCGTTTCAACATTCCTGCTAGGGGAGTTGTCTCATAGTTGGGGCGCAAACGCCACTGTTCTTTACGAATAATCTGTGGCAAAGGTAGCAGAGAGCCTTGTAATTGCTTGAGAGAACTTTGGAGCGTCAAGTTATTAATGCCCCTCCCTGCACCATTATCACGGGCATCGGCATCGAGTAATCGCTGTACACCAGAACTAACGGTACGGTAGATATCTTCGAGACGACGGTGTTTATACCAGTTAAGGCGCTCTAGCTCCTGACGATTGTGCTTGAGATTATCGACCAAAAGCAAATGACGACGTGACCAAGCCAGTTGATTAGTCAGCATGTTAAAACCTTGGAGCTGGCGATCAATCCAACGGCGACCTGCCACATCGGCAACTAAAATCATGCCTGTGGGTTGATGATCGGGACTAGTGCGGAGTGCTGTCACCATTAGATGTCCGATCGCAGGTGTATTTAACCAAGCCTTAGTTTGTTCTGGCAAGTCATAAATACTCAAGGGAAGAACACCTTCGCTTTGAGTCGTCCATTGCACTAGTGGATCGTCTTCGATTGACATCAAAGTTTCACTAATATTAAGCTGGTATTCAGGACGACTCGCAAATACTGAGGCAATCTGTCCGCCTTGACGGCCAGGGAGCCAGACCACCAAAACCGCCAAAGGCGATTGCGTAATCTGTGCGATAAGTTGAGTGGCAGTATGATGCAATTTCTCTAAACTGTTGGCTTGCTGTAAAGCCACTAGTCCAAATTGCACAGCTTGATGTGATTTTTGGCGTTCATCGGACAAGCGCTGTAATTCATTTTGATGCACGATTAAGCCAACCTGTTGGGCAACAGCCTGTACCATTTCTTTCTCAGGTCGTGACCATGTTCGGGGTGCTTCGTGGGCAACACTGAGCAGCCCTTCTAAGTTTTTGCCAGCCGAGGTACTGCTGACAATCATCGATCGCACATCTAGCTCGATTAGGGGGGCGCGCCATGCCAAAAATTTGAAATCACTTTCAAGATTTTCGACAGTTGCGGCTTCGCTAGACTGTTCGAGCATCTGCACATCAACAGGTGCTATTCCTGATAACAGGTCGGGGAGTGGGCGGCGATTTTTAGCATGATATTGGAAGTCTACACGAAAGACATCAAGATCTTTGTCATAGCTAGAGACCCAAAATCTTTCTAGACGTAAACGCTGGCATAATTGCTCAGCCGCTTGGTCGAGAGCGCTTTGCCAGTCATTATTGGAATAAATAGCCCTTGCAATACCTGCGGTGAGAACTTGATCGGAAGCAATCCGCTCAAGGGTCACTTCCATTTGTTCTAAAGGAGCCGTAATGGCAGCTATTTGCGCTGCTCCTTTCATAAAACTTAGCTCATCTTCATTCCAAAGCCTTGGATCATCACCTTCTACTGACAAAAAACCTAATAATTCAGATTGGAAAACGATCGGTGCAATAATGATCGACACTGCCCCAAATTGTTCCATGACACGGTGGCTGACTTCCCCTTTTGCCATGGATTTGGCATCCACTACCATTACTAGCTGATCTTTCGATAGAGCCTGATATAGCTCTGGGGCATTTTGGACAGTTACGCCAGCCGTATTATCAACAGTTTGTTTCGATTTTGGCCCTGCTTGACGATTGGCGATCCTCCGCCAAAAATATTGATGTTCTCTCTCGAACCAATAGACATTAGTATGATCGGGCATAATGAACCGATGCGTTTCCTGAACGATTTCTTGCAGGCGTTCATTGAGGGTCGGGACATTATGGATATTGGCAAGAATTTGGAGGAGATGCTCGTCAGGACGCTTATTATTGTGGCGATGCCATTCGTCATTGAGGCGGTTTAGGGTGTAACCAAGAGTGCCAATGACAGAGGAAAGTCTTGCTTTTTCCTCGTTACGTGGAGTGACGTTCCATAGGGTTGAGCCTAACATGACGATACCTAAACTGATATCGCGATGGTAAATTGGCCAAATTAACGTGCCTTGGATGTCAAATTTCTGAGCTAATTTTTGCCATTCGCCACTACGTTTTTCGAGACGAAGATCTTGAATTGGTAAGGGTTTACGTTGTAAAAGCACCTGATCGAGAAGATCGCCTGCATTCAGAACAAATCTTTCCTTTAAAAACTTAATTTCTCCCGCAGGAGTAGTGCCACATTTTCCCGTTAGGCGGTGATTTTCGGCATCGTACAGAGCAATCCAGATGAGCTTGTAGTCGAAGTTGTCCCTTAAATAATCAAGAGTTGCCGATAAGAGATTGTCGATGTTGTCTTCATCACGCAAGAACTGCATGATTCGCCCAAGGTTAACAAATTGGCGATCCCATGGGTTAGCTCCTGCTTGACTCATATTTGTGTCCTGACTTTTCCGACTTAGTTATGAATAGCGGTGTACTTGTGGCTGATGTGCTGCACTCAGTCAATATCTCGGTCAATACTGAGAGTGTGGAGCATGATTATTTTAGATGTATTTTACGTGGATATTCTCTAGAATACAGTGACAAATATCACTTGTTATAGATGCTCTGTAACGATTACGCCTAAATGTCACCAGAATGTTGCTCTTATTGAAATTTGGCTCATTCGACGAGCCATTCTAGGGAGCGTTCACCAATTTGTAAGGGAATGCTGACGGCTTTACCAAGTCTTGGTTTTTCTTTAGTGGTGGCAATAAATTTTTGGACTTGTTCAACTACTCCCCAATCACTTAGATATGATGCGATCGCATCAAGGTGGGTGATAAATTCTTGTTCACCCATGGAAAATGATTGTTGCTCTTGATAGCGCCACATTACCTGCAAGAAGATTTTGCCCTGAGTTTTGCGTAGTTGGACATCGTAGGAATAGTCCCACTTGTTGGCAATGGTTTGACGAAGTTCTGAGCCTGTCATAGTTGTTACGTTTTTTTCTGGTTACATCTTACCGCATCACCTAAGTGTCCGTTGGCTTGGGCGAGTAACTGCTCGGCAGTGGTGGCATCGATATTTTGCCAATGCATTAATAAAGCGAGTTTGACACGCTTGCCCGATCGCCATAATAAATCGCTAGCTTCTTCGCGGCTGATGGCGGTAAGGTCGCGAAGAATCCGTATAGCGCGATCTTCTAGCTTGCTATTGGTGACAGAGACATCGATCATCCGATTGCCATAGACCTTGCCAAGCTGCACCATTACGCCTGTGGAAATCGTATTTAAAACTAGTTTGGTGGCAGTTCCCGCTTTGAGTCTGGTGGAACCTGCTAATATTTCTGCGCCAACTAGGGGACGAATTTCGATGTCGTACTGGATGGGAAATTGCTCTGGTGGTACACAACAAAAGAAGATCGTTGTTGCACCCCGTTGTTTGGCTTCCTTGAGTGCGCCATGGACGTAGGGGGTAGTGCCACCTGCGGTGATGCCAAAGACAACATCGCGATCGCAAATATTTTTCTCTGCAATTACGGATGCACCATCATCTTCGTTGTCTTCTAGAGCTTCAGAGCTGCGCACCATTGCATTCATACCCCCTGCCAAGATGCCCTGTATTAGTTCAGGATCACTGCAAAAGGTGGGCGGACATTCGGCGGCATCGAGAACGCCGAGCCTGCCACTAGTGCCTGCACCAACATAAAACAATCGACCACCTTTGGCGATCGCTTCGGCAACGGTGGTAATTGCTTTTGCGATCGCAATTTTTTCCTTGCTAACGGCGGCAACGGCTTTGGCATCCTCTTGGTTGAATAGTTCGACAATTTCGAGGGGACTAAGCTGATCCAAATTTTGGCTATGAGGATTTGCTTGCTCTGTTAATAAATAACCGCGATCAATATTTTTCACTGCCCGAATTCAACCCTTGCTTGTTCGACAATTTCTGCCGTAATCGTATCACTACCCGATGCCTGTGCTAGTTGTTCGATTCTTTGTCGAGCTTGCGATCGCACAAAGTAGGGAATGTTTTTGTATTTGACTTTGGCTTCTGCTGTCCAAGTTAAGCCGTCAGAATAGTCAGAATTTTGCATAGTTACACCCCACGCATCTATAAAAATCGAGTCATATTTGCGATCGCTAGTATGCCATTAGCTCAGGGAGTATCTGGGCTTAGTTTGTGTAGATTTACAATTATTTGCTTTTTATAGCTATCGCTGCTTGTTTTAAGAGAAAGGCGGCGCTTCGCGCCGCCTTTCTCTTATATGTTTTTAAAGTATGACGTTGATGTGCAGCGTCTTCCCTAGCCTGTAGGATGAGAAGGAACTCTATGCCGCTCGCTTAAGTGCATGAATCGTCAATTTTGGATTATTGCTCTCATTTCTTTTATTAATGCACTCAGTTTTACGATTCTGATTCCTGTTTTATATCTTTACGGCAGACAGTTCCAGTTAGATGATTTCCAGACTAGTTTACTCTTTGCAATCTATGCAATTTCACAGTTTTTGGCGACACCAGTCATTGGTAAACTTTCCGATCGATTTGGACGTAAACCTCTTTTAATTATTAGTTTGGCGGGGACAGTTCTCGCAAATTTGTTAGCAGGAACTGCCACGACTGCCGCAGTGCTGTTTTTAGCGCGATTTTTGGATGGTATCACGGGGGGGAATGCCTCGGTTGCTCAAGCGGCGATCTCGGATGTGACAACTCCCGAAAATCGTGCTAAGGCTTTTGGCATTAATGGAGCGGCCTTTGGTATGGGGTTCATTTTGGGGCCTGCAATTAGTTTGCTTGCCCAAAAAGCGGCTCTCAATACACCCTTAGGCAAATCCTTTGGGGCATCATTTTTGGTGTCAGGGGTCATCGCTGCGATCGCATTACTGTTAACGATTTTCTTTTTGCCTGAAACTTTAAAAACAAAAAGTAAAAAGTCTCAAAATATTTTTGATATTGGCTTAGACAATCTGCTTAAGGGCTTGTTTATGCCCAAAATTGGCATTTTACTGGTAATTACGTTCTTAACAGGAACGACATTTAACATGTTTACCTTTGCCTTTCAGCCCTATTTCTTGACTGTACTTAAACAGGATAGTAACGCTTTGACATTAATGTTTTTGCTGTTTGGGGTACTGGGGGTGATTATGCAAACGGTGGGGATTTCGCAAATGACTAAGCGACTCCAACTGGTGCAAATTTTATTTTTGGGCTTGTTTCTCCGCAGTTTATCGTTTGTGCTAATGCCAATTTGGCAAGATGTCTATTACTTTGTCTGTGTTTGTGTACTGTTTTCTCTGCTTAATTCAGTGGTGCAACCAATGATCAGTGCGCTACTCTCTCTGAATACTAGTCCTGCTGAGCAAGGGACAGTCCTTGGCATTAATGCATCCTATCTGAGCATTGCTAACGCTTTTGGTCCGATTATTTCAGGCTTAGTGGTCAATAAAAATTATCCCCAATCCTATGGATATCCGTTATATCTTGCAGGAATTTGTACATTTCTCGTTTTAGGTTGGGCTTTTGTGAAGCGTAAAAACTATGCTGTTAATCGAGCAAAAATATAAAAACTATGGCGCATGTGCATCGTGCGCCATAGTTTTTAGTTTGACGAACTAAATCTTCGGCTTTTTCGTTGATTTGGATTCTTTGGCAGTGCTTTTGGGCTTGTTGAAGCCACTGCCTGATTTGCTTGTCGATCTGGATTTTTTAGCTTTAGCAGGTACTTCCACCTCGGCAACTTGGGTTGCTTCTACAACAGTTTCGGGATCAGGAATTGCTGCGACAACTGGTGTTGATGCCACAACGGTTTCGGGTTCGGGGATTACATCAATAGCTGTAACTTCCGCAACAAGGATTGCTGGGGCTTCCGCGACCACTGGTTCTTCGATTTGAGTTGTCTCAACAATAGGTTCTGGTTCTGTTTTGACTTGCTCCGTAACCTTTGGAATCGCTGAGACAGTCTCTGTAACTGGTACAGACTCAGTAACGATTTCGGCAACAGGTTCTACAACAGGCTCTGTGATCGCAATTGGTTGTAATTCTTCACTGTGAACAACTGTTTCTTTTTTGCTCGCAGTGCGACTAGTTTTCGCAGTAGCTCTTGGTTTCTTTTCCTTCGCGACTTTTTCGACAGGGGCTTCTGTGGTCTTTTTAGTTCGCTTAGATTTGGTCGCAACGACTTCCTCGATAGGGACAGATTCGGGAGTCGTTGTTTCTACCAAAGTTTTAACAGTTTCAGCTACGGTAGGTGCTTCTGTTACTTCCACATCTGGGGCGACTGCTTCTGCAACTTGAGTTTCTGCAACTGTTACTTCGGGCGTAATTTTAATGGTGCAAGCAGGTTCAGGGCTGACTGATTCGTCAATTTCCTGCTTAGTATCTTCTGGCACATTAGCTAAATTGGTTTCTGAGTTATCCTCTAGAACAGTTGCTTGAACATCAGTCACAGGTTGAATTACCTGCTCAAGGGTATGACTCGTCTCTGCGATCGCAGTTGATGTTGCTGTCGTGAAAATCAGTGCTTCTGGACTATTCGTTTCATCGGTTTGATGTCTTGCCATAGGATGACTAGACAAGAAACTCTCCATAAATACATTAGTGATTTTGCCGCCAGAACGATGAATTGTCTGTAGCCTTTGAGAGAGAGAGCTGTAGGGAATTGTGGCTGTGTAGACTGCCTTGCCTTTGCCTAGCATTTTGCCCGCATGATGTCCTCCCACAAATTCAATGGTGACACGCTGGCTGCCATCAACGCTAGCACTAGCAGAGTAAGTATCTGAATTTTTCATGTCAAAATAGTCCCAGTGATCGTAGTTTTAGGAGATCACACTTCAAAATTTTTTATATATATCTGTATAAGTATTCCGTAAAAATGACGCTAGAAACCAACTTTTTACATATCTAGATTTTCTGCAAATAAATAAAAGCGGTGCATCGCGCCGCCTTTATTTATTTGCAGAAACAAGTTACTAAGGCTTGATGACTTTCCATTGCGTCACAGGCATCATCGGCTTCCATCCCAAAAAAGTGCCGATTGGCTCGGCACGTCTAATCGCAATTTGGGTAAGGGTTCCCCCATATTTTTGTTGCCATTGAAATAGCTTCTGCTCGCCCTCTAGAGTAACGACATTGGCAACTAGCCGCCCCTGCGATCGCAAATTTTGCCAACAGCTCTCAAACAAGCCATGGGCAGTCGCGCCGCCGCCGATAAAAATAGCATCTGGGGTCGGTAAACCTTGCAAAGCCTCAGGAGCTTTACCTTCAATGATTTTGAGGTTGGGTGTACCCAGTGCGATCGCATTTTCGCTGATCAAATGGGTGCGCGACTTCTCAATCGCAATCGCCTGACATCGGGGATGACTTCGCATCCACTCAATGCCAATCGAGCCACAACCTGCACCGACATCCCATAACAATTCCCCAGCATTGGGTGCAAGGGCTGACAAAGTGATGGATCGAACTTCATGTTTAGTTAGTTGACCGTCGTGGTGATAGGCATTGTCGGGAAGTCCGATCATTCGTGATAGTAGTTGAGCATCGGGGACGGGTAAACATTCCACCGCGATCGCATTGAGATCGGCAAATTCAGGAAAATTTTGCCAGTGCTCAGCAATTTGGGTCGTAATTTGCTCCTTTTCACCGCCAAGATGTTCTAAAACTGTAATTTTGCTATTGCCACAATTGCGATCGCAAAGAAGTTTCGCGACCTGTGCAGGAGTATCTTTGCCTGAGCTTAAAATTAAGAGCTTGGCATGGCTGTAAAGATAGGACTGCAAAAGGGCTAGGGGACGACCGCACAAACTCAGGGTTTCCACGTCGGTGAGTGACCAGCCCAGCCGAGCGCAAATATGACTAAAAGTAGAAGGGGCAGGAATAATCGTGACTTCTTGAATGGGAATCCGTTTGACTAGGGTTGCGCCAATCCCAAACCACATCGGATCACCACTAGCGATTACGCATACAGACTTGCCGCGATTGTTAATGATGCTTTGAATCGTCTCCTCAATTGGCGATGTCCAAATTAATTGAGATGCTTTTTGTGATCGCAATTCATGGGGCAACATCGCTAGATGCCGTTCACCACCCACTACAATTTCGGCACGTTCAATTTGCGATCGCGCCGCCGCACTTATCCCCATTGGCCCATCTTCACCAATGCCGATGATGCTCAGCCACTTGTGGTCACTCACGCTGCAATTTATCCAAGTTTTTGCAAAAGCTTACTAGTAGAAACAATATGTCGATCTAAGCCCAAGGTTTTAGGATCAATACCAATCGCTAAGCCAATCAGTTGGGGCAGATGCAAAATTGGGATTCCTAACTTCTGACCAATCACTTTCTCAACTTCGGGTTGACGCGAATCAAGATTGAGGTGGCAAAGGGGACAGGGCGTAACAATGCAATCTGCACCCGCCACAATTGCCGCCGTGAGATGTCGCCCCGCCATCGAAAAGGATTCCTTTGGCGCATAGCTAGAAATCGGCCAGCCGCAGCATTCCACCCGCCCGTCATAATAGACAGGTGTTGCGCCAACCGTGCGGAAAATATTTTCTAAGGATTCGGGTTTGAATGGATCATCAAAGCGTGTCACTGTTTGCGATCGCAATAGGTAGCAACCATAAAAAGAAGCACATTTAAGATTGGCTAAGGAACGACTAACTTTAGTCGCTAATCTTTCCAGCCCATAGTCACGAATCATCACCCACAGCAAATGCAACACCTCAGTGGAACCCTGAAAATTATGGCCTTGAGTATTTAGCAGTGCATTTACTTCATCTTTGCGCGAGCAATCCTCTGCCTTGAGCTTATCGTTCACCCGACCAAGTACCCCCTGACAGGTACTACATTGAGTCATGATCGGTAATTGCAATTCTTCGGCAAGGGCAATATTTCGCGCATTGACCACATCTTCCATCAGTTCATCGGTTTCTTTGAAAGTCCCCGAACCGCAGCAGGTTGCCTTGTATAGCTCCACTAATTCAATACCTAGAGCTTTTGCGATCGCAGTTGTAGAACCATGTAGCTCTTTGCAAGCGCCTTTAGCCACACATCCTGCGTAATAGGCATATTTCAAAGTCGGGGTTTCGATCATGCTCTCCATCTCTAAATCCTGTACTAACGCCGATGCAGTCGCGGATGCATCATCTCAGGAATCTCTTGATTGTTGCATAAATGCTGATCAATGATTATTTGTGCTTTTTGGGGCGTGATCTGCCAGTAATAAACATTGTCTGGCAATATCACCACCATTGGGCCTGAGCCGCACAATCCTAAACACCCGCAAGCCTCAACCGTAAAGTTAACCATCGCTTGCTGTTGAAATTTTGCCAACACCTTAGCTGCACCATCTTTGGTGCAGGTGCGATATTGACAAACTAAAACTTGGCGGCGCAGTGGTTCTTCCACATTAACGCACAACCATTACGGGCGAAGTACAGTTATGTAACACATAGTCACTAACACTACCCAGCATGAGACGCTCCACAGAGCCAAGTCCCCGTGAACCTAGTACCAATAAATCTGGCTTTTCTTCTTTTGCAACATGACAAATTACATCGCGAGGTTGACCTGTTTCGAGTCGAGTCCGACTTTGCAATTGAGAGGCATCACAAGTATCTTGAGCCTTTTGCAGCATTGATTGCCCTGCATTCAAAATCTTGCGTTCTAACTCGATGTCGGGTAGACCATGCCAACCCACCCAGTCACCTGTGGGCATCATCACTTCAGGAACATAGCTGCTGAGAGGCTCAACGACTGTCAATAACACCACTTCAGCTTGCAGAGGTGCAGCGAAGGTGATGGCTTTGGCAAGAGCATGTTCACTAGCGGGAGAGCCATCAATGGGAATCAAGAATTTCATATATTTATCGCAATATGGAACTTAATACTTTTGGCAAGTAACTATTTCGCACAGTTACTTACATATAGATGGCATTTACTGGCAATAAGTCAAGAAAATGCAAATTTGCGAATATCTATATATCTATTACAGAGCAAAATATACTGAAGTTAGTAAACAAGTTGTAAATCTTTGCTGTAGTTCATTTCTTGTAATATTCCATGACAAGCGATATTCGTATTGGTTTTACTGAATCCGTGGGGAATACCCCACTTATCAAAATTGAATCCCTTTCTGAAGCGACTGGCTGCACTATTCTCGGTAAAGCTGAATTTTTGAACCCCGGTGGGAGTGTAAAAGATCGGGCAGCTTTGTATATGGTTTTAGAGGCTGAAAGAACAGGAGCCTTAAAAGCTGGTGGCACTATTGTGGAAGGCACTGCGGGCAATACAGGCATTGGTCTAAGTTTAGTGGCAAATGCACGAGGTTATCGCGCCGTGATTGTGATGCCCAATAATCAATCGCAGGAAAAAATTGACCTATTGCGAGCCTTGGGCGCAGAGGTGGAGTTAACTAATCCTGTTCCTTTTAGTAATCCTGAGCATTTTTATCACACCGCACAACGTCGATCGCAGGAATTAGCCAACGCTTTTTGGGCAAATCAGTTTGAGAATATCTCCAATTCCGAGGCGCATTATCAAACCACGGCTCCTGAAATCTGGCGACAAGCGGGGGGCGAAATTGATGGTGTGGTCATGTCTTCGGGAACTGGTGGCACAATTGGCGGCGTAACTGCCTATCTCAAGGAACAAAACCCCAAAATTGCCACCTATTTAATCGATCCGACGGGTTCTGGCTTATATAGTTATCTCACTACAGGGGAATTTAAGGCTGAGGGCAGCTCAATTACCGAAGGAATCGGCATTAACCGTGCTACTGCTAACTTCAATCGCGCCAAATTAGATGGAGCGTTTCGTGGTACTGACCAACAGGTAATCGAGATGGCGCAATATTTGCTCAAGCATGATGGTTTATTTGTGGGCAGCTCGGCGGCGCTGAATGTGATTGGGGCAGTTAAGTTGGCTCGCAAACTGGGTAAAGGTCACACGATCGCCACAATTCTCTGTGATGGTGGTGGACGATATCAGAGTCGAATGTATAACCCAGAATGGTTAGCGGAAAAGGGTTTAACACCTGTGGCTAAGGGGCTGGAGTTTATTGATGACTAATTTGCCAAAGGATTTACCAACGGATGTACCCGCCAAAAAGTATCGCTGTATTGGGGTTGGCGTTGTTTGGGATCGCGATCGCCATAAAATTCTGATTGATCGCCGCCTTCCCGAAGGTGAATTGGCAGGATATTGGGAGTTCCCTGGTGGCAAGATCGAAGGAGATGAGACGGCGGCAGAATGCATTAAGCGTGAGTTGCAAGAGGAATTAGCGATTGAAGTTGCAGTTGAGGATCATCTGATTACCGTTGATTTTGAGTATGAAACATTGCGGGTTAGCCTAGTAGTGCATCACTGTACCCATGTCTCTGGTGAACCGCAGATGATGGCATGTTCGGAAATTCGCTGGGTGTCAGTGGATGAATTAGATTGTTATCAATTGCCTGCGGCTAACTATGAAATTGTCCAAGCTTTAAGAACATGGAGACAAAACTAACTGATGGAAGAAATCAGTCAAGAGCCTAGTCAAGAAATTAGTGCAGAGCAACTAGCTTTAGAGCTATATCAAGCAGGGGTTAGTAACTTTGAAGGCGGTAACTATCAAGCTGCGATCGCAGTTTTAGAACGCGCCCGTGCTTTGATAGAGCTAGACACAAATCTCGGTGGCGACATTCTCATTTGGTTATCTAATTCCTACGATGCGGCAGGTAGAACTGAAGATGCGATCGCATTATGTCGCAGCCTCAAAAAGCATCCCATTGGCAGTATCCGCAAATCCGCCCGTTTTATGTTGGGGATTTTTACTGCGCCGCAGCTTAGCAAATTGGAAGGTGTCGTCTCGGAAGTGCCACTTTTGGAATCCCCTGACAGCTATCAATCTAAACCAATTGCCCGCAGCCCCCGCACAAACAATGCTGATCAGAAGCCATTTCGCGAAGTTTCTCTAGAGAAACCACAACCTATTAATAGTCGTGATGTGAATAAATTTCTATTATTTGCGATCGCAGTATTTGCTGCCATCCTCTGGCTATGGGCAACCACATAAAGTCCTGTGCGTAACCCATAACTTTATTGAGTTTGTGGTTACTGCCAATCAGCCCCAAACTCAAGGATAGATGGTATGCTAGCTTATACTTTTGTTAAGTTAATTAAAGCAAAATTCGCAAATTTCAAACTTAATTCAAGTAAATTTCAATTATTTCTGGGAGTAAATGGCGTGATGAGGAGAGCGATCCCCGCACATTGGTTCAATTTAGGAATGCACCTAGTTTCAATGGTATTTGGTCTGTTCGGTCTGGTTCTTGTCCTACCAAACACAGCGTTTATTGAAAGCTTATCGGAAGCTGGTTTGCAAGTCTTTTCATGGGGAATGCAAAATGGCGGTGCATCCTACATGATTTTTGGCGCGATCGCCGCCTTCCTCTATGGCAAGCAAATGATCGGATTAAAGCGTACCCTCGCATTTTGTATTCCTGCGGTGGGGCTTTCCTTGACTAGCGAGCTACTTGGCACTAGCACTGGTTTTCCCTTTGGTGCTTACTCATACCTGAGCGGACTGGGTTACAAAATTGCTGACCTCGTACCCTTCACAATTCCTTTGTCTTGGTTCTATATGGGCTTTTCTGCCTTCTTGGTATCAGCTACCTTGATGCGGTTAGGTACGGGTTGGGGATATCGCCTAGTGGCGATCGCATTAGGAGCCTTGATGCTCACCTCTTGGGACTTTGTGCTTGATCCTGCGATGAGTCAGACCGATTATCCCTTCTGGGAATGGCATCAAGCGGGAGAATTTTACGGAATGCCTTACCAAAACTTTTTTGGCTGGTTTGGTACTGGTACTGTATTTATGACCGTTGCATCCTTGATTTGGGGCAAAGACGATCAGCCAATTCTCAATCGTCAGCAAATCATGTTTCCTGCCCTCATGTATGCAGGCAACTTTATGTTTGCCTTAATTCTGAGCTTCAATGCAGGTTTTTACGTTCCTGCTTTGCTTGGCATCTTGGTTGGTGCATTACCTCTGGTAGTCCTTTATTTCACTACTCCTAATGAGCCAACTGCGATCGCAACTGATGCCGCAAATATGCCAGTGGTCGCCGTGGATTCTGCGCCAGTGGAAACAATTGCCACCCGTTAATATTCATGGGTTGAGAGCAAAGCAATCAACTGCAAATTAAATGTAACGGCGACCTAAACGAGTATTGCCTTTGCTAGATTGCAATACTCGCTTAGGCTATGATCCAAACAGTTTGCTAAGAAATAACCTGTAGAGTATCTTGATTAAACAAGCACACTCCATACTAATTTCCAGCCGTTACTTACTGTTAATTACATCTCTAAACTAATCGTGAAAAAATCACTCAATTCTTCTATCAAGAAAAGTATCCTCGCTGCGATCGCAGTTAGCTGTGTAACCTTTGTTTCGGCATGTCAGCAACCTCAGCAAACCACAACTGCACCAACCACTGCCGCCTCTACAGCTAGCCCCACCGCATCGGCATCACCTAGTGCTAGTCCCACGGAAACCGCAACCACCGCGCCTGACAAAACTACAACCAGCACCAATACCCCCAGTCTTGACAAGGTTGCAGGTGAATATAACGTAGTCCTCGATCCTAAGGTATTAGCTGATGCCGAAAAAGATGGCGTTAAGTCGGTTACAGGTGAATGGACAATTAAGCCTGAAGGTACATTTGAGGCAACTCTAAAAGCAGTTTCCACCAAGGATGAAGTTCAAGAAATCAAGACTGCTGGCAAAATTACGATTGAAGATGGCAAGGTCGTGTCACAGGTCGAAACTGTAAACGGAGAAAAACCAGCGCAAGCTCCTCCTAAGCAGCCATACACCCTATCTGCAGATGGCAAAGAACTCCAAGCTGAGGGTCAACCAGTAAAATTGGTTAAAAAATAGTTTCCTTAATTTCTTTGGCAAGCAAAGTTACCCTGTGGCTTTGCTTGTTGACATAAAATTGCGATCGCACTGGTTATCCGCTTTATTGTCAATCAACTAATTTGCAACGATCACAAATAAATTATTCAGGCAGACTTGCGTGCAAGCATTAGACCCCCAAGAACTATATCCCTTTGAGCTTGATTCGTTTCAATTACAGGCGATTGCCGCCTTGCAAGCTGGTAAGTCGGTCGTTGTTTGTGCGCCCACAGGTTCAGGAAAGACCCTAATTGGTGAGTATGCCATCCATGCAGCGCTAGCGGGGAATCGGCGCGTTTTTTATACCACACCCCTCAAAGCCCTATCCAATCAGAAATTGCGCGATTTTCGTCATCAGTTTGGCGATGAAAATGTGGGGTTATTAACAGGCGATACATCGGTCAATCGTGATGCTCCGATTTTAGTGATGACCACCGAGATTTTTCGGAACATGCTCTACGGTACGCCGATTGGTGAAGTGGGGACATCACTCACGGATGTGGAAGTGGTGGTACTAGATGAATGCCACTACATGAATGACCGCCAGCGAGGGACAGTTTGGGAAGAATCGATTGTTTATTGCCCTGCGGGTGTGCAACTGGTGGCACTCTCGGCAACGGTGGCGAACAGTCAACAACTAACGGACTGGATTCACAAAGTTCATGGTGATACGGAGTTAATCTATTCTGATTTTCGTCCTGTGCCACTGCAACATTCTTTTTGCAATAGCAAAGGCTTTTTTCCGCTGCTCGATAGCTCTTATCAAAAAATTAATCCACGGCTCAAGCCCCTCACTAACAAGCCTCCCACCAAAGAAGAACGCCATAAAATTGTCCCCAGCGTCGGAGCCGTAATTTCCCATTTGCGGCAACGGGATATGCTGCCCGCGATTTACTTCATTTTTAGTCGTCGTGGCTGCGATAAGTCGGTTACAGATTTGGGCAATATTTCCCTTGTCAATGCCGAAGAATCACTCAGACTGAAGCCCCAAATTGATGCGTTTATTGCAGCGAATCCTGAGATTGGCAAACCGACCCACATTGATGCCCTCTATCGAGGTATTGCCGCTCATCACGCAGGGATCTTACCCGCATGGAAAGGCTTTGTGGAGGAGCTATTTCAACAAGGCTTAATCAAGGTCGTATTTGCGACAGAAACCCTTGCCGCAGGGATAAATATGCCTGCTCGCACCACGGTAATTTCGAGTATTTCCAAGCGCACCGATCGCGGACATCGATTGTTAAATGCTTCGGAGTTTCTGCAAATGGCAGGACGTGCAGGGAGAAGGGGGATGGATGAGGTGGGCTATGTGGTGACGGTGCAAACTCCCTTTGAGGGTGCGAAGGAAGCGGCTCATCTAGCCACATCGAGCGCCGATCCATTGGTGAGCCAGTTTGCGCCCAGCTATGGCATGGTGATGAATCTGCTGCAAACCCATTCCCTAGAACAAGCGCGAGACTTGGTAGAACGCAGCTTCGGTCAATATCTCGCTGATCTAAACCTTGCCCCACAGATCCAGAATCTCGAATCGGTGACGGAACAAATTGCGAAGTTAGAGCAGGATCTGGCTAATGTTGATTTGAAGCAATTGGAAGTCTATGACAAATTGCGCGATCGCAATCGAGAGGAAAAGCGGTTGCTCAAAATGCTTGCTCAACAAGCCGAAGAGATGCGCCTCAATGATTTGGCATCCTATGCCCCCTATTTACTGTCAGGTTCACCACTGACGATTCGCACCAACAAGGGTTTAATTGTGCATGTGGTGCTGGCTGCCAAGGTGCAAGGTTCTGGTCAATTCCCTTGGTTTGTCTGTCTGGGGCACGATAATCGTTGGTATACGGTCGGCTACAAAGATATTGTGCAGGTGGGGACAGATTTACTGCTCGATGGTGATATTGAATACCCCAGTAAATTGCCACTGCGTCCCGGACAGTCCATCGAGGGGGATGAAACTAGTCTTGCGATCGCAAAAACAATTCAGCCCTTACCCGAACTCGAACTAGCTCCTGAAGTCCTCAAACAACAGGCACGAGTAATTGCGATCGAAGCCGAGATGAATCAGCATCCTGTCTCCAAAATGAATGATCGTGGCGCTATTTTCAAAAAAGTCAATCGTCTTGAGCAGTTGCAACGCCAAATTGACTTCCAACAAAAGGTGGTTAATGAGCGCCGCCAAAGACATTGGCAAGAATTTATGAGCCTAGTCAATATTTTGCAAAGCTATGCATGTCTGGAAGAGACCCAACCAACAGATCGGGGTAAAGTTGTAGCGGCTTTGCGCGGTGAAAATGAACTGTGGTTAGCTCTATGCCTAATGTCTGGTGAATTAGATAATCTTGCCCCGCACCATCTCGCCACCGTCTGCGCTGCCATTGTTAGCGAAAATACGCGCCCCGACAACTGGATTAAATTCGGTCTGTCGCCCACGGTCGAAGATGCCCTTGATGGTTTGCGCGAAATTCGTCGGCAACTGATGCCGATCCAGCGTCGTTATTTGGTGGATATCCCTGCATGGCTAGATTATGAGTTGACGGGACTAGTTGAGCAGTGGGCGCTGGGGATGGAATGGTTTGAGCTATGCCAAAATACCAACCTTGATGAAGGGGATATTGTGCGTTTGATGCGCCGCACTATTGATTTGCTCTATCAAATTCCCCATGTCCCTAATTTGCCAACCCAAATCTATCAAGCGGCAAAACAGGCGGCTCAGATGATTGATCGCTTCCCTGTGAATGAGGTGATTTAGTTACGTGCAGACAAAAGGAGGACTTAAGCCCCTTGTTCAGTTGTTAAGTAGCATCACATTTTTAATGAGCCAGCACAAAGCGCTGGCTCATTAAAACTATTGCGATCGCTCAAATAGGGCAACCCAAAGGCGGCGTGAACCAATTTGCGAACTATAAAACAGCAAATCAATTAATAGTTTTAAGGCTAAACGCTGAATTGCATCGGGTTTAGCTTGCTCCTCTTCTGCCATCCGTTCTTGATAGAGAGTATTAAACCGATCGAGATAATCTCCCAAGATCGGTTCGCGATAAGGCGGGCGTTTTAGTGCAGTGGATTGTTCCAACAGCGCCACCGCATTCCGAATCGCGAACTGTTGCTGCGAAGCTAGGGTGCAACTGATTAATGTCATTGCCCTTGCCTCATCAACATCCAGCTTTTTACGTCCTTTGCCCTTGCGTAATGGACTCGCTTGCCGCAACCGCCACAACGTAATGCGATCGCTTAAAATTTCTTCTAAACCTAATTTTTCGGCAACCGCTAACATTTCATCAGATCCTATTCCCGTTAATGCCTCTAGGGACAGCAGCACTAAATCTAAATGCGCCTTGATTGCCTGCAACTGTGGCAAATCTGGATTTTCAAAGGAGGGCGCAGGATTTGAGTTCATGATTCGGAACTAGATTTAATTTGGGGTAGAGGCGGTAGGGGCAAGGGACGATGCTTTACAGATTTATCATTGCTAGCTGCAACAGCCCCATCGATTACAGTCATATCACTGCGCTCAGCTAATTTGAAGTTCGCCTTATCGCTGGGCAGATCGATTACCTCCCCACGGGAAGCACTTCTAGCCCTGCCTTGAGTTGCCCAAGCCTGCATAAAACTAATCTGCTCTCTAGCGGTACTCGCCAAGGGATAGGTTTCCCTGATTGCGCCGATAATGTCATCGGTATTGACATCACGCTTTTCATGGAAGGCTCGGTACATTCCTTCCACAATCGCCTGTTCAATTTCTGCGCCACTAAACTCCTTAGAGATTGATGACATCTTGTCAATGTCAAAATTATGTAATTCCGTGGGGCGAAATCGTTTGAGATGCAGCAAAAAGATTTCTTTACGTTCTTCATAGGTGGGGAGATTAATAAAGAACAATTCGTCAAATCTTCCTTTTCGCAGTAGTTCAGGCGGGAGGGCATGAATATTGTTGGCGGTGGCGACGACAAAAACAGGGCTGGCTTTTTCCTGCATCCATGTCAATAAAGTCCCTAAAACCCTTTGACTCGTTCCCGAATCACCTGTGCTGTTGGCAATGCCGCCAAAGGCTTTGTCGATTTCATCAATCCAGAGAATGCAAGGCGCGAGGGCTTCAGCGAGTTGAATGGTCTGACGGGTGCGGCTTTCGGACTGTCCGACAAGGCTACCAAATAGCCGCCCAACATCTAGGCGCAGTAGGGGCAATCGCCAAAGATTGGCGATCGCTTTGGCACAGAGACTTTTGCCCGTACCCTGAATACCTAATAACAAAACTCCCCTTGGGTTCGGCAAACCAAAAGCCCTTGCTTCATCGGAAAAGGCTTGCTGACGTTGCATCAACCAGAGCTTGAAATTATCTAAACCACCGATACTATCGAGGGTTTCATTGGGAGTGAAAAATTCTAAGAATTCGGTTTGGCGAATCCGTTTTTGTTTTTCTACTAAAACGCGATCAATATCTGACTCATTGAGAAAATGTTTCTGGACAATTGACTTGGATAGGGTGTGACAAATGCGATCGCGAGTCATACCCATGCAAGCCTTAATTAATTGTTCGAGGCTATTGCTTTCCATTCGTAACTGCTCAGGCGGAATCATCTGCTCAATGATGGTGCGAATTTCTTTGGTTTCAGGCAGGGGAAAATAGAGAACCGTGACTTGCTCTTCTAACTCGGAGGGTAGCTCTAGCAATGGACTTAATAAAATCAAGGTCTTGCGAGAATTGCGAAGACTGCGATAGAGATTGCGAAGTTGACGCACAAAGATTTCATCTAGCCTTGGTGAAGCTAAACGCCGATGTAAATCTCGAAAAACATAAATTGCTGATGTTTTGCGATCGCTATTTTCGACAATTTGCAGAGCTTGCAGCAGATTGTTTTTGCCTTCCTGATTATGCTCAAAGCCACGCACTAGATCGTAATAGTGCATCTCGCGAGGTGGGCCACATTCCTTGGCAACCTGTGCGATCGCCTTTTCAGCACGCTCTTCTTCCCATGTCACCACATAAATGATGGGGCATTTGGCACGAATTAACAGGCTTAATTCTTCTTTAAAATTAACGGATTTCATCAGTGAATGCCCTAGATATCTGACAACTTGCTTCGCAAGCTTCGATCGCGATTTTTAACCAACAATTCTAGAAGAAATCGTCATTTTCTGCCTGTCGATGTGGTGTTGCCAAGGATTTTAAATGGCTCAGAAATTGTAATAGTTCTGCGTCGGTTAATTGCTGACGCGACTTTTTATGAAAAGTGCGTACCAAATAGTCACGTCCCTGCTCTTTTTTCCAGCCTAGTCGCTCCATTTCCACATCGATTTTAGAAATTGCATCGGAAAGATCGACCGCTTCTGAGGTGAGCTTGGGAGCAGATGTAATTGGCTCAGGTTTCGGCGGCTCAATGGTAGCACTGGGCATATAGTCAAAATTATTGCCATAGTCACTCGCATAATCAGGCGTAGACTCGGCTTGGATGGTATGGGTGGAGTTATCGCTAGAACTATGGACAGCGTGATTGCTAGTTTCTAGGCTCCCGATTTGATTAAAGTTTGCCGATGGTAAGGAATTAACACTGGATGGCTCACGGGAAACTTGCGTCAACATGGGCGAGTGGCTGCCATAGTTGCCATAGTTATTCTCAAATCCATTGTCGAAGGCAAGCCCTGCGATCGTGAGCGCCCTTTTGACTGCTCGATCCTCTGCTATTTCCAGATCGCTATCAACAGCCGTAGCTGTCCCCATGATGGACTCACCCGCAGAAACGATCGCTCTAAAGGCATGAAGACCATCGATTTTGGGAAGCATCTCCGTCTGGATGCGACCCTGTGGATATTGAGAGCGAAACTGAGCAAACATAAATAAGTACGAGATCAATTTGGATTAAACAGTAGCTAGAGTTGTCTGGTAACCGGGAATTTTCGTTTCATCCACATCATCGATCTGATCAGGATCAAGATATTCGTGGGCATAACGCAAGTAAATTTTTTCACTCACAAATAGATCAAAAATATCGGGATCGATGTGGTTATTCAACTTCATATTACCGAGGATATGTAAGCATTCGGTCAAAGTTTTACCTTTTTTGTACGGGCGATCCTTGGCGCTAAGGGCTTCAAAGATATCGGCAATTCCCATCATCCTTGCAGGCAAAGACATTTGCTCACGGGTTAATCCCTTGGGATAACCTTTTCCGTCCATGCGTTCGTGGTGACCGCCTGCATATTCGGGAACACGGCGCAGATTGCGAGGATAGGGCAACTGCTCTAACATTTCGATCGTAACGACAATGTGATCGTTAATGATTTTGCGTTCTTCAGCAGTTAAGGTTCCTCGCGAAATATTCAGGTTATAGATTTCATCTTCAGTTAAGAAATTGGTTTCGACACCTTGGGGATCAATCCAGCGATAATTTGCGATCGCATATAGCCGATCCTTATATTCCTCGGACATAAACTCACCGCCAATATTACAGACCTTTAGAAAAGCCTGATCACTAGAATATTGGGCAATTTTTTGGCGAAAAGTATCTTCTAGTTCAGGAATGAGGTTGGTATATCCTGATTCGAGTGCAGCAATTTTTTGGTTGAGAAACATAATTTCCGCATCCCGTTTTAAAACTTCAAAGCGAGTATTAATCAGATGAATGCGATCGAAAATTGTCTCTAATTTCGTAGATTTGTCGATGACATGTACAGGTGTAGTTACTTTGCCGCAGTCATGGAGCAATCCTGCAATTCTCAGTTCATACTGCTCATCTTCATTGAGGTCAAAGCCTTTGAAAATCCCATAATCAGCTTTACATGCTGCATCGGCGATCATCATCGTTAACGATGGTACGCGGCGACAGTGAGCGCCATTGTAGGGGGACTTTTTATCAATTGCCTCGGAGATAAGGTTAATAAAAGACTCAAACAACTCGCGAAATTGGTTAATTAAGGTGTTGTTAGTGAGGGCAATCGCTGCCTGTGAGGCTAGAGACTCGCCAATGCGTTGAGAAACCTTAGAAAAATCGACAATTTGATTTTCCTCTGTACCTTTGGCGTTGATCAGTTGCAGCACCCCAATTAACTCATTCTCATGGTTGAGCATCGGCAAGGTCAGGAAGGATTTCGAGCGATAGCCCATGCGGATATCAAAAGCTCTTGTCCCTGAAAAATCAAACCCTTTGGCTGTGTAGGCATCAGGGATATTAATCGTTTGTTTGTGGATAGCCGAGTAAGCCGCCACCATGGTGTTGTTGGGATTCCCCGCAGCATCATAAAGAGGTAGAGGATCAAAGGGGATCGGCTCACCAAAGTTTGCGCCCATCATGATCCCAAGGGAATCATTCATGATGATTTCAAACTGGAGATGTCTTTTATCTTCGCTAGCTAAATAAAGCGTGCCACCATCAGCATTCAAAATGGTCTTTGCGCCGCGCAAAATCATCTCTAGGAGCTTTGGGGTGTTTTTTTCGGCTGATAGCGCGATCCCTATTTCATTGAGTTTCTCGATTAGTTGAAAAGACTCTACATGTCTATCATTTTTGCCCATATTCGCTGCCATAGATATGTGGTGAGGGTTTTGCTTAAAAATGCCATTAAAGAAACACCTTGCTAATTCCTATTAAGTTGCCCCTACTGCTCTCGGTCACTGAGTTTGTTTGAGTTTAGTTAAGGTAATGACGATAGTTTGGGTAATGGTGGCAAGCCAGTTTTGTCCCAAAATTGTTGAAATTGTTGAGGCTGAATTAAGCGCCAACCGATCAAAATAAGTGCAATAAAAAATAGAATAGCTAGACCAGACTTGACAATATTAATGGCAATTTGCGCATAATTTGCGCTATGGGTAGCCACTTTTGCGCGATTGGGTAGCTCGGATTTGAGGAAATCTGCTGTATTTAATGTCGAGTTGGCTAATTTGTTTAAATCTACAACAGTTTGTTGTGCTGAAGTTAGTGGAGGTGATGCTAGAGGTTGGCGAGCAAGGTAGTTTTCTAGTTGTTTGAGGGTTTGTTTGACAATGGGCGGCGCTTGATTGGTTCTTGACCATTGACGCGCAATTGCGGAGGGGATCGCGCAGAGATGATTATGTTGTAGTTTGGCAATGCGATCGCGGAGGGCAATTTCATCGGAGATTAAAATTACGCATTGCTGCGGATTGGCATTGGCAAGACCAACGGCACTTTGGGCAACATTATTCAGCAGTTTTGCCTTGCGACTCAAATTTTGGGTACTTCTGATCAGCAGATCGGGGTGTTTGGCGGAAATGTTAGTCGTTTGCCAATTTAGCTCGGTTAATCGACCTTGAAACTGCCTTGCAATTGCTTCGTTGCCTTCAAGTTTCCCCTCAGCAATATGTTTGAGTTCGGAGGCTACTGTCTCTGGCAAAAAACAGTCACCAAGTTTTGCGATCGCATTCCAAGTATTGGGATCAGTTTCAGTAATCGCGCTAGTTTCGACTAGCAATAAATAAGGGGAGTCTGTCATAGCAAAAATTACGCAAATTAAAATATGAAATTGTCAATTTATTTCGATAAACGTGAGCCTTGCCAGTTGCCGAAGTTGTCAGTGCTTTCACCAGTGCCGTAGCTACCATAAAACTGTTGGCAACCACCACTAAAAATCAATACCCCTTTTCCACTTTGCGGTGATTGCTGCTCAGCAGTTTCCTTCCAATCAAAATCAATAACATTGTTATTGCCCAGCTTACCCGTGATTTCTCCAACTACTTTACCCCTTTCAAAGTTGGCATATTCATATTTACCTGAAACGCGATTGTTGCCCTCTTCTTTGAAGGTGACTTTGCCAAGGGGAGTCTTCCATTCGCCGCTAATTTTGGAGCTACAGGTAAGACTGCTGTCGGGATTTGCTTCGGGAGCAGTCAAATACTGTAGTCCCCAAAAAGATACCAGTGCAACTCCACCAATTGCCAAGGATAAAAATAGCCAAAAAATACTAGTCTCCCAATCCACAAGAGTCTTCGCTGATACTTCATTTACCTCCGAGATATCTTCAGAGCTATCCTCATTTTCTGCTAAGGAAGTTTCATCAGTGTTTAGAGACTTGGATTGATTATCTTGATGGAGCATTGGCTGCGATCGCTTGCTTTTTTTAGACCAAAGTTTCTGCATGGTTCGGCAATTTTGTGGCTAGCTCTTTCTAGTATTACATTGTTACACGACCAGAAAAAACGTGCTGCTTGATCCATTAAGTAACTGGGCGCAATTAAATATAAATTCTTAAAGCCTATAAGGCACGCGCAGCGTGCCTTATAGGCTTTAAGGCTGTTGGTTCAGAGAAATTTTTGAAAGCGCCGCTTTGCGGCGCTTTCAAAAATTTCTCTGGATTTTAATTCAGCGCAAAGCACTTTAAACGATTATGCTTACTTAGTGAATAAAAAATAAGTTTGTCGATTTTAGGTAGTACCATGCCCCAACCTTCGGAAACTGAGATTCAACAGATTTTCGATCGCATTGCTCCAGTGTACGATCGCTTTAATGATCTACTGAGCTTAGGTCAGCATCGCATCTGGAAAAACATGGCACTAGGTTGGTGTGACCCTCAACAGGGTGAAAAATGGCTGGATCTTTGCTGTGGGTCGGGGGATATGACCGCTTTGCTAGCTAAGCGAGTTGCGCCGACGGGTCAAGTAATTGGGGTCGATTTTTCCACAGAACTACTAGCGATCGCTGCCGATAAAGCCAAAAACTATTTGCCAAAAATCCAGAAATGTCTGACATGGCAAGAGGGCAATGTTTTAGATTTGCCCTTTGATGACAATAGCTTTGATGGCGCAACCCTAGCCTATGGGCTGCGAAATGTGTCGAATATCCCGCAATGTTTAGCGGAACTGTATCGGGTCTTAAAAAAAGGTGCAAAGGCATCAATTTTGGACTTTCATCGACCTAGTGATCCTTTAATGCAAGCTTTTCAAGATTTTTATTTGGATCGAGTAGTTGTGCCGCTTGCCGATCGGTTTGGGATGACCGATGAATATGCGTACATTGCCCCTAGTTTAGCCAGATTCCCAATTGGTGCTGAGCAGGTCAAATTGGCTAAAGCCGCAGGTTTTGATCGCGCCACACATTATGCGATCGCAAATGGCATGATGGGTGTATTAGTTTTGCAAAAGTAGCCTTACCTATCTCCAGCTTTGAAATCACCCGAATTTAGAATTTTATGATCGTAAAAGGTTTAGAGTTGCCAAGTTGGGAAAACATTAAACGCGAATGGCGCGATGCTGATCCGCTATTGTTGGTTTTCCCGATTTTATTAATGATCATTGGTGGTATTGCCATCTATAGTTCTGACTTTCGTGCTCAGCGCACCGAGTGGTGGCAGCATTGGGTGACGGGAGGCGTGGGCTTAGTGATGATGTTTGCGATCGCCAGATTTCACTATGACCAACTGCTGCGCCTGCATTGGGTAACCTATGCGATTACGAATATTTCTTTAATTTTGGTGATGTTTGTTGGCACAACGGCGCTAGGGGCTGAGCGTTGGATCTCTATCGGTGGTTTTAATATTCAGCCGTCAGAATTTGCCAAAGTGGGCATAATTATTACCCTTGCCGCAGTAATGCAAGATCGCCCGATCCAAAGCCCCCTAGATACCTTTAAAGTTGCTTGGGTGACTTTACCGCCTTGGATTTTAATCTTTTTGCAACCGAACCTCGGCACATCGTTAGTATTCGCCGCGATCACGATTGGGATGCTCTATTGGGCAGGGGCAAGCTTGGGCTGGTTGCTATTGCTATTTTCGCCAATTGTTTCCGCAGTGCTGTTCTCGATATATTTGCCAGCTTGGATTGTGTGGGTGATTTTGATGGGCGTGGCGGCTTGGGTGTCCTTGCCTTGGTTTCGGATTATCAGTACCGTGGTTGCCGTAGTAATTAATTTAATTTCAGGGCAAGCAGGTAATTTGCTCTGGAATATTCTCCATGATTACCAAAAAAGACGCTTGCTGCTATTTATCGATCCCAATCAAGATCCTTTGGGGGCTGGTTATCACGTCATTCAATCCAAAATTGCGATCGGAGCAGGACAGCTACTTGGTCAGGGTTGGCTCAAGGGTACGCAAACTCAACTAAACTTCATTCCAGAGCAACATACTGATTTTATTTTTTCAGCAATTGGCGAAGAGTTTGGCTTTGTCGGTTGTATGTGTGTATTACTGCTATTTGTGGGGATTTGCTGGCGCTTACTAGTGATTGCGGTGAATGCAAGAGATAACTTTGGTTCTCTATTGGCGATTGGCGTATTTTCCTTTGTTTTATTCCAAACCTTTGTAAATATTGGCATGAATATTAACGTTGCTCCTGTGACGGGGATTCCTTTGCCTTGGCTCAGTTATGGGCGATCGGCTTTGCTGGCAAACTTTATGGCAATTGGCTTAGTCGAGTCGGTGGCAGCCCATCGCCGCACCATCAAGTTCTAAATCTTTCAATAAAGGCGGCGCATTGCGCCGCCTTTATTTTTTTCCAGTTTATAGTGCGAAAATTGGTAAGACCCTCACCCCTAGCTCCTCTCCCAAGAAGGGAAAGGAGCACTAGAAAAAATCCCCCAAGCCCTTCTCCCGTTCTGGAAAAAGGGTTTGGGGGATGAGGGCGATATAGTTGTAAAAAATAATTGCTGAGTGATTATGCCAACCCAAATACAAGACTATCGATCGCCTAAAGTCACTGTCATTGGTGCAGGTAATGTGGGAGGGATGTTAGCACAGCGCATTGCCAAAGAGAACTTAGCGGATGTGGTGCTGTATGACGTAGTGGAGGGCAAGCCACAGGGGATTGCTCTCGACCTGCTGCAAGCCCATGCAATTTCTAATCACGATCGCAAAATTAGTGGCACTAATGACTATAGTGACACCAAAGATTCCGATGTGATTGTGGTGACTGCGGGCTTGCCGCGTAAAGAGGGGATGAGCCGCAATGACCTCCTAAAAATCAATGCGGGAATTGTGCAGGATGTGGTCAAAAATGCGATCGCATTATCGCCCCATGCCATTTTGCTGATTGTGACCAATCCCCTTGATGTGATGACCTATCTGGCTTGGCAAGTTAGCGGCTTACCTCCCCATCGGGTTGTCGGTATGGCGGGAGTATTAGACGCGGCTCGCTTTCAAACCTTTATTGCCATGGAGTTAAAAACTTCGAGTGCAGATATTTACACCACAGTTTTGGGTGGTCATGGTGATTTGATGTTGCCATTGCCAAGGCTATCGACGGTGAATGGTGTGCCAATTACGCAATTGTTGTCAGAGGATGCGATCGCAAGATTAGTGGAGCGAACTCGCAATGGTGGTGCGGAAATTGTGAAGCTGCTCAAAAATGGCAGTGCTTATTTTGCGCCATCGGCAGCTACTTACAAAATGGTGGAATCGATCATTAGCGATCGGCATCGCATTTTTCCTGCGGCGGCATATTTAAGTGGTGAGTATGGGTTAAAAAATATATTTATCGGTGTGCCAATTCAGTTAGGGCGGCAGGGTGTGGAGAAGGTGATTGAATTGCAGCTTACGGATCAGGAAATAGCAACTCTTCATGCCTCGGCGGCTTCGATTCAAGAAAACATTAATTTGTTGGGCTAATCAGACAAGGGGCTTAAGCCCCTTGCTGGAATTATTAAAGGTAAGGTTCTACCAATGTCTGAACGCATTGAAAATTTGACTGATTTTGTGGCTTTTGTTGTGAAAAAAGAGATTAGATATGAGCAATAATTTAGCCCAAGATAGTAACCATCAATGGCAATTCTGGATCGATCGCGGCGGCACGTTTACAGATATTGTTGCCCAGAGTCCTGACGGCAATACGATTGTGCATAAGTTGCTGTCGGAAAACCCCGATCGCTATAGTGATGCACCAATCCAAGGCATCCGCGATATTCTTGGTCTTGCTCAAACAGAGCCAATTCCCATTGACCAAATTTCTGCGATCAAAATGGGAACGACAGTGGCGACCAATGCCCTGCTAGAACGGAAAGGCGATCGCACGGTTTTATTGATTACTAAGGGCTTTCGTGATGCTCTGCGGATTGGTTATCAACATCGCCCTAATATTTTTGCGCGGCAGATTATTTTGCCAGAAATGCTCTATGAACGAGTAATTGAGATAGAAGAACGTTATAGCGCCCATGGGGAAATTCTCATCCCTTTAAATGCAGATTTAGCTTTAAGGGAATTGCAAACAGCCTATGATTTGGGAATTAGAGCCTGTGCGATCGCCTTAATGCATAGCTATCGCTACCCAGAACATGAACAAAAACTTGCCAAACTCGCTCGACAAATTGGCTTCACACAGGTTTCTGTATCCCATGAAGTTAGTTCGCTGATTAAATTTATTAGTCGTGGTGATACGACGGTGGTTGATGCCTATCTATCCCCAATTTTGCGACGTTATGTTGATCGCGTGAGTGCGGAACTAGGTAAGACCCTCACCCCTCCCAGAGGCGAGGGGGATAAGACCCTCACCCCTAGCCCCTCTCCCAAGGGGGGAGAGGGGGATAAGACCAAATTGATGTTTATGCAGTCTAACGGTGGACTAGCGGAAGCACATTCGTTTCAAGGTAAAAACAGTATTCTCTCTGGTCCCGCAGGGGGGATTGTGGGGGCAGTGCAGACCTGTTTAAAAGCAGGTTTTGAGAAGATCATTAGCTTTGATATGGGTGGCACTTCGACGGATGTGGCGCACTATGCGGGAAGCTATGAACGATCGCTATCTACGGAGGTCGCAGGGGTGAGACTGAGTACGCCGATGATGTCGATTCATACGGTGGCGGCGGGCGGTGGCTCGTTATTGTTTTTTGATGGCGCGAGATATCGGGTGGGGCCAGAGTCAGCAGGGGCATTTCCCGGCCCAGCCTGTTATCGCCATGGGGGAGCTTTGGCGGTAACGGATTGTAATGTGATGTTAGGGAAATTACAGCCTGATTTCTTTCCCAAGGTATTTGGGAAGGGTGGTAATTTACCCCTTGATCGAGAAGTTGTCCGCCAGAAATTTAGAGAACTAGCGCAAGAAATTAGTGCTGCCACGGGGCAACCAACGACACCCGAAGCCGTGGCTCAGGGCTTTTTAGAAATTGCGATCGCAAAGATGGCGATGGCGATCAAAAAGATATCGGTGCAGCGTGGTTATGATGTGACTGAATATGTACTGTGTTGTTTTGGTGGCGCAGGGGGACAACATGCCTGTGCGGTCGCCGATGTGTTGGGAATGACGCAGGTATTTATCCATCCCTATGCAGGGGTGCTTTCGGCATATGGGATTGGATTGGCGGATATTCGCACAATTTGCGATCGCACCGTTGAGGCGGAGCTAAATCAAGAATTGCTAACGGAGCTAGCTGCGATAGCCAGTCAACTAAGCGAACAAGGGCAAGTCGAACTGTTGCAGGGCAAAGCTCCTAATGGCAATTTGCAGATCGAGACAAGTTTACGGTTGCGCTATGGGGGAACTGATTCGTCCTTAAACGTTGCTATTCAAAACTTTTCGCCCGATAGTCTTGGCTATCTCCGCGCTAGTTTTGAAGCTTTACATCAAGAGCGCTACGGTTTTATTTTCGCGGATAAGGCGTTGATCGTAGAAGCAATTGCGGTAGAGATTATTATTTCTCAGCCAAGATCCCAAACTAAAAATGCTAATTCTCCTGTGGGAACGGGTCAGCCGATCGCCCAGACCAGTATGTATATGCAGGGGACATGGCAAGATGTGCCTGTGTATCGCAGGGAAGATTTGCGGATAGGCGATCGCATTTTGGGGGCAGCGTTAATTATTGATGACACAGGGACAAATGTGATTGAGCCAAATTGGGAAGTGGAATTGGATGCAGATTATGCGTTGAGATTGCAGAAATCCCCCCCAGCCACCCTTTTGAAGGGGGGAGAATATTCTCTTCAAGTCCCCCTTATTAAGGGGAATTTAGGGGGATCTCCTGATCCCATCAAACTAGAAATCTTTAATAACCTCTTCCAATCCATTGCTGAGCAGATGGGATTGACGCTGCAAAATACTAGTGCCAGTGTGAATATTCGCGAGAGATTGGATTTTTCCTGTGCAATTTTTGATCGCGAGGGGGAACTGGTTGCCAATGCGCCTCATATTCCTGTGCATCTTGGCTCGATGGGTGAAAGTGTGAAGGCGTTAATTTGCGATCGCAAACAAAATATCCATCTTGGTGATGTATTCGCCACCAATAATCCCTATAACGGCGGTACACATCTTCCTGATATCACCGTAATTACGCCCGTATTTATTGATTCCGAACAGCCAATTTTTTATGTGGCTTCACGAGGACATCATGCGGATATTGGTGGCATTACCCCCGGTTCAATGCCTTCCCATAGTACGAGTATTGAAGAGGAAGGAATTCTCTTTAATAATTTTCAACTGGTGAAAGGTGGCAAATTTTGTGAAGTAGAAACGCTAGCTTTATTAACTTCTAGTCAATATCCCGCCCGTAATCCATCCCAAAACATTGCCGATCTACAAGCCCAAATTGCGGCTAATGAATGTGGTGCAAGAGAACTGCGGCGGATGGTGGCGCACTATGGTGCGGCGACGGTGCAAGCCTATATGGGACATGTGCGGCATAATGCAGAACTTGCCATTCGTCAGGCGATCGCGCAATTAGCGCAGGCATGGGGCAATGATTCGGAGCGTAGATTTATTTATCCAATCGATAATGGGAGTCAAATTTCAGTATCAGTCATTCTCAATGAAGTAGCCCGTACTGCCAAAATCGACTTTACAGGGACTTCCGCGCAACTTGCTAATAACTTTAATGCTCCGCTAGCGGTGTGCAAAGCCGTAGTTCTCTATGTGTTCCGCACCCTTGTTGATGATGAGATTCCCCTCAATGCAGGTTGTCTCGTTCCCTTAGAAATAATTGTGCCAGAGGGTTCAATGCTCAATCCTGTCTATCCTGCGGCGGTAGTGGCGGGCAATGTGGAGACTTCACAGGCGATCGCCAACACTCTCTATGGTGCTTTAGGCGTGATGGCAGCATCGCAAGGCACGATGAATAACTTCACCTTTGGCAGCGATCGCTATCAATATTACGAAACAATTTGCGGTGGATCGGGTGCAGGGATTAATTTTGATGGTACGGATGCGATCCAAACTCACATGACTAATTCGCGATTGACCGATCCCGAAATTTTAGAATGGCGATTCCCTGTGCTTTTGGAAGAATTTGCAATCAGGAAAAATAGTAGCGGCAAGGGCAAACATCAGGGTGGCAATGGTGTGATTCGGCGGATTAAGTTTCTCGAACCCATGACGGCAGCGATTTTGTCAAGTAGCCGCGTTGTGCCTCCGTTTGGCTTGAATGGTGGCGAAGCGGGGGCAACGGGACGCAATTATGTGATTAGAAATGATGGTGCGATCGTAAATTTAGCCAGCACTGCCACAGTTAGCATGGAGGCTGGCGACACTTTTGTGATTGAAACTCCTAGTGGTGGAGGCTATGGCGAAATGTAAACAAAACACGCTCTAGATTGATATCTTTTATTTTTCAGTCATAATTAAGGCGATCTCTGATTTTGGACTTGGAGCGGCCGCCCATGCTAGCAGAACCAGCGCAGTATTTGCGCCTCGATCTGGAAATTAAAGTTCCTTATCATATTGTCCTTGATGGACTTGATGCTTGGTTTGAGTGGGAACTCATTTCTGAAATGGACTTTCGATGGCGTAACAAAAAACTGTCTGCGAATCGCCTCACGGTGGTTGCTCGCCAAAATGAGGCAATCCTTCAAGGTTTAGATCTATGGCTAGAGTTGGGTTTGATTACGGAGGAATCCGTCAAACTAATTTGTCAAACGCGCTTGGTCTGTGAACTCAAATCAATGGTAATGGAGCCAGCGCTATCGGGACAGGTTTTAAGGGAGTCGAGACCCAATCGACCATTGACTAATACGGCAAATTTGCCGCGATCAACTGTGGCAACTGCCCCAGTCAAGACACCACAACCGCCCAACAAGGTCGCCCAAACTTTGCGATCGCTATTTTCCGAATTCAGCACTATGTGGTTACTGTTTTTGGGCGTATTTCTGGTGGTGGTGTCATCGGGATTATTGGCGGCGAGTCAATGGGATAACTTTTCGGCAGAAACTCAATATTTATTGTTGCTTGCCTATACCCTTGGATTTTTTGGCGTAAGTTTCTGGACAAGCAAAAATGAACAATTGCGAATGACCACTCGCGCCTTGCAATTGGTGACTTTGCTGTTAGTTCCTGCCAATTTTTGGGCAATGGACGGCTTAGGCTTACTAAAAAATCCTGCGGGGCTAGGATTAAGTGCGATCGCAGGTGGTTTACTGTCATGGATCGCCGTTTTCTTACTACAAACCTCCTTTCGCTTTCAAGAGTCACAGGGCTTATCGGAAGATACCGCTACCAATCAAGTCCGAAAACGCACCAAAAAACAGCTTAGCCAAATCTCAATTTTGGCAATTTTGGTACTCGATTGGCTGCATTTGGGTTGGTTTATCTCGCCGTACTATCCACTAATCGCTGTACATTTAGGCATCGGTGCGATCGCCACTTCGACATTTATCAATCGTCGCCAAGGTTTAAATACCGTTGATAGCTCAACATTCCCACTTGCCTTGGTTACAGGGGCTTATAGTACAGTTTTGCTAGTAAGCCGAGCGCTCCTATTTGGCAATGTTTCGATCTTTAAATTAGGCTTAGCCTTTGGTATTTGTGGCTGGGTGTTGGTACAAATCGCCAATAAAGCTGCTCAGTTAAATCAACAATCTGCAAATAAAGCAAATCAAACAGTAGATCAAAAAGCGCTAAACCCAACTGCCGAACATCCCTCTAGACTAGCTTTTCAAGCCAGCTTGGGCAAAATCTTACTGGGGTTAGGTTGGTTTGTGTCAGTTTGGGATCGATATCCTTGGCAGACTTTGGCAATTAGTTTATTGATTGCATGGATGATTTGCGATCGCTTATTCAAGAATGAAGAACCAACCGATTTAGGCTACGCATTTTTGTGGGGATTACAAATTATTTGGCTAGTCCAAAGGCTAATTCCTGCGGATTGGATACGGGCGCTCACGCAGCAATTATTGACACTATTTCAGACTCCATCGGAGATTAGTCTGTTGGGAACTGTCTTGTTTCCCTATCTAATCGTCACTTTGGTGATTGCGGCGATCTATCGCGATCGCCAAAAGCAAGCCTTAGCTAACACCGCCGAATTATTAGCATTAGGCTTTGGGGTGTTGCTCACGGTGATCAGCATTGGTTACGCATCTACGATCTTTATGAACCTTGCGCTTTCCGCCGTTACGCTCCTCATCGTTCAGGCAAGGCGAGCAGATACCAGCAAGGATTTGCATAGTTTGGTGTACTTCGCCCATATCGTCAGTCTCAGTGCCATTATTTCAGGTGTTTACTTCTTTACCCGTTCCACTTCCACCTTTACATGGGTCGGCTTTTTGCTCTGTGCCATGTTACTGGAATGGAGTGGAGTTTTAGCAATTGGCAAGTTTAACGCTGCTGCTGAACCTGAAAACCATCATTTGCAAGCATGGCGAGATAGTGCATGGCATATTGGCGCGAGTTTAGCAGCCCTCAGTTATATTCTGTTATGGAATGTCTCTCTCATCGGTAGATCCGCCCTTGACAGTAGTGAATTGGTGTCAGCCAGTTATTGGGGAGTGGCATGGCTCTGTGTACCCATATCCCTGACTTTTTTAGGGACTTGGCGCGAATTTGCCGATCGCGATTTGGCAATTAAGCTGAGCATTGCAGGATTGCTGCTCGCCCAGTTTTTGACATGGGGTGGCGATGGGTCGCGGATCATTGGTTTGGGAATTGCTTTTGCGCTGATGCTAGTCAATACGCGCCGTAGGGAGTCGTTGCTGACTGCCTTTAATACCGTAGGCTATGGCTTGCTATTTATTGCCTCACTGCTCTGGCAGTTTAAATCCAATGATGGAACGATTACCCAGTTTACTTTCTGGACAAACGGAATGGTGTTCAGCGCCATTCTGTTATATGTTCTCAATCATTGGCTGAAATATCGCCGTGAGCGTCATGTTCCCAATCTCAATCTGACCTTAAATCAATCCTATTCCCAAGCCTTTGATATTTGGGCAGCCTTAATATCGGCAGCTTTACTGATTTTGCAAACCTATCTTGCTGTCAGTGTTTTGCGGATTAATTTCTGGTTGGGCTTTGATTTTGCTCAAGGGAATGAATTATTTGTCAGCCTGCTACCGAGTACGCTCCTCGTCACTTTAGGGCTGGTTTATCGCATGTGGCAAGCCGCCGACAAGATTCCTGCTTGGACATTGTGGAGCATCGCATGGAGCGTCGAAATCCTTGCCGCAGGTACAGTTTCCTTTGCCAAGGGAGGAATCATTGAACTTGCGATCGCAAATATTGGTCTTGGCTTCTTCACGCAGCTATTGGGTGACTGGTGGATTCAGCGCAAGAATATTAGTGAATATCCCCGCAGTTGGGATTTTATTCCGCTCATTTATGGCGCAATCGGTTCATTACTGAGACTGAGTATCTTTAGTAGTATCACAGGGCTTTTCTCGCTCAGCACCGCCCTCATCTGCATTGGCATTGGGCGCAGATCGGCAGCATCTAAACCCAACGCCAAATCCCTGATTTACTTGTCGATGGGTTTAATCACCTTCTCCGCCTACGAGTTACTGCTCTATCAAATGTTACGCAACTCACAAGGTGGCAGCCTTGGTGATGCGTTGGTAATTTTGGCGGCACTGGGCTGTGCGATCGCCTATGTCTACCGAATCTTTACAAATGGACTACGCCCCTATTTAAAAATCTCCCATCGCGCCATCAGTACCTTTGCCCATCTCCATTGGTCTGTTAGTGTCATCTTTCTATTGCTAGGAATCCTATTTTCCCCTTCCACCAATGGTGGCATCATTGGCGCTGGTATCGCCACGGCACTGTCGGTTTATGCGATCGCACAGGCAAGACAATCTCATCTAACCGACAGTGCCGAATCCTCAGCCGAACTTTGGACTTATACAGGGCTAGCCACTGCCATCGGTGCAATCGGCTATCTCATTTACTTTGCCTTCCCCAACGCTTGGCTGATTACGAATATTCTCCAGCCCTATGCGGCGGCGATCGCCTGTATGGTGACCGTCATTCTCTATATCTTGCCTTGGGAAGAATGGGGTTGGCGAGAACAACCTTGGCATAACTCAGCCTTTGTCTTGCCCCTGATTTTCATCTTCATTACCGCAACTGCGATCGCAACACCCTGTTTAATCTTTGTTGGTGCTTTTTATGCCATCTATGCCAAATTAAAATCGCAAATTCGCACCACCTACATCACCGTTTTTCTCTGGGACTGGGTATTTTTCAAAACTGTATCCTTCGCCAACTACGGATGGTTTGGATTTTCCCTGTTGAGCTATGTGACGGTGATTGGTCTGTCGGGGCTATATTTTGCACAGGTTGAACCAAATTTGCGATCGCAAGGCAATAGAGAACTGCGGCATTTCCTCAGAAGCCTATGCAGTGGCGGTATGGGGCTAGTCGCCTTCTTCTATTCCTTAGATAACCCGAACATTGCCATCACCACTTGGATCTTCAGCATTGTCTTCATCCTTGCGGGGCTAGCTCTGCGGGTTCGCGCTTACCTATTTATGGGGACGCTCACCTTTGTGTTGCTAGTGATTACCCAAGCCGTAATTTTAGTAACCCAATATTCATTCCTAATGTGGGCGCTGGGAATTATTGCAGGGATTGGCTTTATTCTGGTTGCTGCTAATTTTGAAGTCCGCCGCGATCGCATTTTGGCGCTATTCCGCAATTTTGCGATCGAGCTAGAAGCTTGGGATTAATATCAAAGCTAGTAATAACGCAATTTGGACGGCGCTTCGCGCCGTCCAAATTGCGAAAAATAGGAAAAAGGGCATAGCCCTTTTTAGCTTTGATAAGCCTACGACAATATCCACACCGAGACAGAGCCAGCATTACAGCGAAACTCCGCCCAACCTTCATCATTAGTGGTGATCGGCTCATCAACATGCTCAGTGATATCGATATAGGTGCTGTTAGGATGTCCAATATTCATCCACTTGCGTCCATCATCACCATTACTTAGCACCACCGCCATACCCCCCGCATGTTTTTCATCACCTAACCTTGTCCAACCAATCGTATTATGGTGATCAAAATAGTCAATCTGTTCACCATAGGAGTAGGTCTGGCGCACAAACAGGAACTTATCCAGCAACCATTGATGGCTTTCCATCCAAATCTCATACTCATTACCATCCTTACCCCAATCCTTGTAATGTGCGCCATAGTAATCAGCATAAAAAATGCAAGGATATCCTTCTTGTCGTAATAAAATCAGCGCATAGGCAAGGGGCTTAAACCAAGATTCGACAATTGATTCCAATGATTGCAGAGGCTGAGAGTCATGGTTTTCGACTAAGGTAACTGCCAATGTCGGTTGCTCTTTGACTAACGTATTCTCAAAAATTTGGCTGAGGTCATAATCTTTTCCCCCTTGACTCGCGAGATGGAAGTTTAAGTGCAATGGTGCATCGAACAAATCAACCTTGCCCTCAGTAACCTCAATAAAATGATGCAAAGCTTCTACTTCGTAAGACCAATATTCACCCACAGCAAATAAATCTCGTTTTGCATGGTGACGCACATGCTCCAGCCATTCCTGAAAGAATTCTGCGGAAACATGTTTGACCGCATCAAATCGAAATCCATCTACCTGAGTCGTATCATAAATCCACTCTCCCCAATATTTGAGTTCTCCCTGCACCTCTGAATTTTGCATATCAAGGTCGCAACCCATCAAATAATCAAAATTCCCTTTCTCAAGATCAACATCTTTATCGAAAGATTTTCCTTTTAATAGGTAGATTGCATCCTCACCTTCGTTATAGACATTGTAATCGATTGCATCAAAATGCCACCAATGCCATTCCATTGTCGAATACTTGCCCTTGCGCCCCTCAAAAGTAAAGTGAGTCCAAGCTTGGATTTTTTGATATTCCCCAATAACTTGATTGCGATTTTCCATACTGAAGGGGGTAGCTTCCATTTCTTCGGTATGGTCAGCGCCCAGTTTGTGATTAAACACTACATCTGCATAGATATGAATTCCTGCTTTCTGAGCGGCTTTAATAGCACGAATATATTCGTCCTTAGTGCCATATTTAGTTCTGACCGAGCCTTTTTGGTCAAATTCGCCAAGGTCAAACAGGTCATAAATGCCATACCCCACATCCATACCGCCCGCCGTACCTTTGTAAGCAGGTGGCAACCAAAGGGAGGTAATGCCAATTTTTGCTAATTCCTCAGCTTTTTCCGCCACCTGATTCCACAGACTGCCATCATCTGGCATATACCAGTGGAAATACTGCATCATCACGCCATTCTGGTTAGACATTTTCGACATTCTCTGGGTAAAGGTACAAACAAACTAGAAGTAAATATTTATTGCTCAATTATTGAGACGAACTAGGCAATAAATTCTTTGGGATCATGTCTAGATAACAGATCAAAAGAAATCTAGATCATTTTAGCAATTTGCAATTTCACCTTATGGGTGCAGAGGATTGTAGGCAGATATCTTCAAAAGTATTAATACAAATCAAACATTAAAAAGTAGATATGACTCTTTGTACCTAATCTGCTTTTTTCTAGTGACAATGGTGTTTTGAGCCGCCCTTGAATATGTTTCAAGGAGAAAAGCGATCGCCTATCTATCTCCTAAATCCTCTTTGTTACATTTTATGTCGTAATTAATCAACTCTGTCATTTCATTCAATAAATCAATCGTGCTGCCAGCAAAATCTGTAAACGCAGGTAAAAAGTTTTAGGAAATAAAACGCCACTCACGAAATATCAAGCAATTAAAAACATAAATGTGTTTAATTCTATTTGTTTCTTAACATAGTTGTTTCAAGGGTATTTACCTTAGGATCTCACCCATAATCTTGATATATATTTAAAACTTATATCTTTGGGTGGATGAATAAATTTTTCTAATAATGCATAGTAATTGTATTAGAAAAGAAAGCATAAATTGATTCTATTCTTTTATGCAATTTCACTGATTTATCAATAAAATTGAGAGTGTTTGTTATGAGTTTACAAGAAAGAGCAAAAGCGGCAGCCAAAAATATTGAAGGCAAAGTTGAAGAAGCTATTGGCAACATCACTGGTGATACATCCAAACAAGCTGAAGGTCAATCAAAACAGGTCGAGGCAAATATTCGCAATGCATCTGAAGATGTCAAAGACACTGCCAAAGATGTTGCAGATATTGTCAAAGAAAAAGCAAAAAATGTCGCTGATGCTGTAGAGATAAAGGCTAAGCAAATTAAAAATAACGTTGATTAATCTTGTCTAGTGGGTCTAACTTTTGAAATGGTTTTCAACAAATTAAATCTAGATTTAATTTGTTGAATTTATAAAAAATAATAGATTAATTCTAATTTGTGACAATAAATCTACTGTTTTTTAACCTATTTAAAAACTAGGACTAAATTTAAATTCCGCCAAACTTTTTAGGTATAAAAATGATTTCATCGATCTATCGCTCATTTTTGAGGATTGGTTTGATGTCTTTGCTCTCATTTACATTGGTATTTGGAGTAACTATGGAAAACAGTTGGGCAAACCCAGCATTTATGTTGCCTCCATCTATGCCCATCGCCACAATCGAACGGGTAAAGGCAGATGCCAAAGATCTGGAAGGCAAAACTCAAGAAGCGATTGGCAATGTAACAGGTAATGCCCAAAATCAAATCACTGGCAAAGCGAAGCAGGCTGAAGCGGTGGTGCGAAATGCGACTGAAGATATTAAAGACAATGTGCCTGAGCGAGTAAAAGCCATGACTAAAGAAATTGAAGGCAAAACTCAAGAGGCAATCGGCAAGATGACGGGATCTAACAAAGATCAAATTACTGGTCAAGCAAAGCAAGCGGAAGGTAAAACTCGCAATTTGCTAGAGAACGTCAAGGATAAAGTTCAAGGTCTTTTAGATTAAACGGCTTTCGTTCGTAAAGATGAGATAGAGGTTTTGAATAACCTCTATTTTCCAATCAGTTAACTAAAAGGATGGTATTCAATGAATTTGATTTGGTTTATTTTAATCGGTTTAGCGGCTGGATGGATTGCAGGACAACTGGTCAAAGGTTCTAGTTTTGGCTTGCTCGGCGACATTATTGTTGGTGTCATCGGTGCAGTGCTGGGGGGATTCCTTTTCAGTGCTTTGGGTCTGTCTAGTAGTGGAGGATTATTTGGCAGCTTAGTTGTCGCTACGGTTGGTGCTGTAGTGCTTCTATTTGGTCTACGTCTCATTAAGTCAGCTTAGTAATTACATTAAAGAGTTTATAAAATCATGCCCGACGAAATCGATCACGAAACCACAAGCAGAAAAGTTACATCTAATTCCAGAACCCCTATTAACGGCAACATAGTTTCTGAAGAACGGACTACCAGAGTCCGTAACGATGGGAATTCTACCGCTGTCGTTGTTGTTGTTCTACTTTTCCTAGCTTTAGGAGGAGGTGCAATTGCCTTTTTCCTTAACAATCGTCCGATCACACCTGTATTAGTTCCCAATGCGGTGGACACTGTAAAAGAGAACAAGTCTACAATCATTGAGCGGAACAACACAACTATTAAAGAAGTCAGTCCTGCTTCTCCTCAACCTACACCTACATCTACGATTCAAATCAATGTCCCTGCGGCAACAAGCCAACCTGTAGCGCCTGCGCCAAGGGTGACAGTGACAGCCCAGCCGACAGCAACACCAACGCCAAGTGCAATAGCTCCATCGCCGACAGTAACGCCCACACCAAATACTGTCTCTCCATCTTCTAATTAAACGTGAGTTCGCTCATGCCATTTGTGCCGCCTTTCGGGAGGCACAAATGGCAAAAAACGGTAAAAATTGCAAAGCAATTTTTACCGTTTTTTGCTTGTGTCGAACTGGCTTTATAATAGGCGCTGATGTGGCGAGACTAAGGTGAAATCATGTCCCTCAAAGCTGGCAAAGAAGCCCTATTGCGAAAGCATTACACCGAAGCGATCGCAATTTTAACGGAGTATAGTCAATCCTCTAAAAATACTAGCTCTAAGGAATATATACAGGCGCAAATTTGGTTAGTCTCAGCCTATAAAAAAACAGGACGTGCGGATAAAGCGATCGCAATTTGTGACCAGCTCACCACATCAGATGATCCCCAAATCCAGACTTGGGCGCACAAGTCTCTAATTACGCTCAAGGCGACTCTTGAAGCTCCTGCGGATGATCGAATTAGACGTAATGAAGATGTTGCTTCGGTCATTAAGTCTGATCCACGGCGCTACCGCAAAAATAACGTTACCCTTGCTTTACCATCTCGCTATAGCTATTTTTTAATCGCGTCAATGATCGTCACGATCCTGAGCATCATTGGCTTGCAGTTTTTAGCTAGTTACGGAATTTCGCTGATCTTTACCGATTATTTCTCAGATGCGTGGATCAAAATAACAGCGATCGCAGCAGGGATATTTAGCATCCTGTTGTTCTTTATGTCGCCATGGATTATTGATATTACCCAAAGGCAATATCACCGTATTCAATGGATTACCCTTGCGGATTTAGATCTAAAAAGCCCTGAATCCGTGGAAGTGATTGAGAACTTTTGCGATAAATATAATATTTTTGTGCCGCGCTTGGGATGGATCGAAGATGAGGCTCCCGTTGCTTTTACCTATGGCGTAATCTCCAACTCAGCGCGAATTGTGGTTAGCCGAGGTTTGTTTAACTGTCTAGATGATGACGAAATTGCCGCAGTCTATGCCTATCAATTGGGGCGGATTCGCAACAAGAGTTTTGCCGTACTTACCTTTGTTTCCGCACCTGTGCAGGTTCTTTATTACATCTATGTACTGCTGAGTCGCCAAAGCTACCGCGCCAAGAGTGCCAAGCAAATTTGGCAAGTGTTCGCAACCTTGGCAAAGGCAATCTATGGTCTCAGTAATTATTTGCTGATTTGGCTCTCCCATGCCAGTACGATCGTCAGTGATCGTTTTGCGGCGGCGGCTACAGGCAATCCCAATGCCCTCGCCCGTGTCTTGCCCAAAATGGCGCGGCAAATGTTGCCCTACAATCAACCTGCGATGCCCATTAATCGTTTACTAGAGTCTACAAGGGCTTTAGGAATTTGCGATCGCCAAACGATGACAGCAATCGGGATGGCAATGGAAATTGCTCATGTCGGACAAACTGACCAAGATCCCTACCGTGTATTTCTTTGGGAATTGTTCAATCCTTGGCGGCGTTGGCTGGAAATCCATTCCACCCATCCGCTAGTTGGCAAACGCTTAAAATTTCTGGCGGGATATTCTAAACAATTAGGACTATTGACGGAATATGATTTTGCCGAGCTACTTAAGGAAGAAAGAAAACTCAATAAAAAGCGGCTTTATCAAAACTTTTGGCGTGATTTATTGATTCAAGTATCGCCAGCGATTGGCGTTGCGATCGCAATTATTGCCAGTCATTTACTATCAGAACTATATAACCGATGGCTATTGACTAGTCTGTTATTAATTGGATTAGGGCTAGGATTTATGCTACAAGGCAGTTTGCGCTATCCTGATTTTCGCCGCGTTGCCGATACAGATCTCGTGAGCCTTTTGATTGATCCCTATGCCAGTTATGTCCAAGGCTCTCCTGTACAGATTCCGGGAGAATTTCTTGGTTATGGAACCGATGAGTTCTACATTGGCTATTCTTTGCGACTAGAAGATCAAGGCGGATTAGCCTTCTTAAATTACATTCCCAACTTCCGTCAATGGATTATTGATCCTTCCAATACGATTAGAAACCTAGAGATGCTTTGCGATCGCTCGGTGATTGCCACAGGATGGTTTCGCCGTGGCAAGTTCCCGATCATCGATTTATCGACATTACAACCAATTGCGGAAGATCGCCCCAAACAACGTGCTTCCTTAACCAGCTATCACCAATTTTGGAATAATATTGGAAGTTCCTTGTTGGTATTAATCGGACTATCAACCTTAATGCTAACATCACGAATATTCTAATCAGAGATTGCACTGCCCGCTATGCGGGCGGTGCAATCTTCTCTGTTTTAACTATTATTTGGAGTTACTTGTGTCCGAATCCTTATTCGATCAGGCTAGTGAAAGACTTGCTGCCGCGATCGTCCATGTCGATATTTCTGAAGATGCGATCGAACGATTGAAGTCTCCTAAAGCCTGTTTACAGGTATCAATTCCTGTACGCATGGATGATGGAACCTTGAAAGTATTCCAAGGATATCGAGTTCGTTATAACGATTTGCGGGGACCAACCAAAGGTGGCGTGCGTTTTCATCCTAGTGTCAATATGGATGAAGTCAAATCCTTGGCTTTTTGGATGACGTTTAAATGTGCGGCGGTTAATTTGCCGTTTGGGGGCGCAAAAGGTGGGGTGGCAGTTGATCCCAAGCAACTATCGAAAGCGGAATTAGAAAGACTCAGTCGTGGATATATCAATGCGATCGCAGATTTTATGGGGGCAGATGTCGATATTCCTGCTCCCGATGTGCAGACCAATCAAACAATCATGGGGTGGATGGTTGATGAGTATAGCAATATTCAACGCAAGCTTTGTCCTGCTGCCATTACAGGTAAGCCGATCGCCATGGGCGGCAGCCTCGGTCGCGAAACCGCCACGGGGTTAGGCGCATTTTTTGCGATCGAAACTCTACTGCCTTTACTCAAAATGCAGCGAGAACAGACCACCGTTGCTGTGCAAGGTTTTGGTAATGTTGGCGCTGCGATCGCAGATTTGTTAAGTAAATCTGGCTATAAAGTCGTTGCTGTGAGTGATTCAAAAGGGGGAATTTATGCCAAGCAGGGCTTAGATATTCCCAGCATCATCAGTTACAAAAATTCCACCAAGTCTTTTCAAGCGGTTTACTGTCAGGATTCTGTGTGCAGCATCGTTGAGCATCAAACGATCACCAATGACGAGTTGCTAGAGCTAGATGTAGATATTCTCATTCCTGCGGCGCTAGAAAATCAAATTACCAAGGACAATGCAGCGAACATTCGTGCCAAATATATTTTTGAAATTGCTAATGGCCCCGTAACTCCTGCCGCCGATGCGATTTTGGCGAAACGTAATATCATTGTTTTCCCTGACATCCTGATCAATGCAGGTGGCGTGACCGTCAGCTACTTTGAGTGGGTACAAAATCGGAGCGGCTTATATTGGACAGTGGAAGAGGTGAATGAGCGCCTCAAACAAAGCATGGTTGCGGAAACGATGCGAATTTGGCAAATTGCGAATCAAAAGCAAATTTCGGTGCGAACTGCCGCCTATGTCCATGCTCTCATGCGCCTAAATGAAGTGATTGAGGCAAAGGGAACAAGGGCTTACTATGCGCGTTAACAGCTACAGACATTGCGGCGCAAAGCGCCGCAATGTCTAATCTTTCTCTGAGAAAGGCGTATGTCAGTTAAGGTTTTTACTTTGCGCTATATTTTAACTATAGCTACTGCCAATTGGATTAAGACAAATCAAAACCCAAGAAGTGAGTTGCAGCGCTTCGCGCTGCAACTCGTCTTCTGGTTTTGTGTTCTAACAAAACTGGTGACAGCTATATAGAAATATAGAATGCGATCGCAAATAAGCTAATGAGTCGGATTAAACAACAAAATCGTCTGCAACAACAAATTCAAAATGATACTGAACCCTGCGTCGTTGCGGCTTTTTATCATTTTACAGATTTGCCAGACTATGAGTTATTACGCAATCCCCTCAAAGAATTTTGTGACGCACATCAACTTCGAGGCACAATCCTATTAGCAAAGGAAGGCATCAACTCGACCATTGCAGGTAGCCGTGAAGCCATTGATGCCTTGCTAAATCATTTACGGAGCGATCCCCGTCTTCAGAATTTAGAACATAAGGAATCCTATTGCGAAGGCATTCCGTTTCAACGCATGAAAGTTCGACTCAAAAAGGAGATTGTCACCCTCGGTGTGCCAGATATTGACCCTAGACATCGTGTTGGTCAATATGTTGATCCTAAGGATTGGAATCAACTAATCACTGATCCCGATGTAATTGTGATTGATACTCGCAACAATTATGAAGTGGAATTTGGCACATTTCAAGGCGCAATTAATCCTAATTTAGACGCTTTTGGCGAATTTCCTAACTATGTAAAGGAACAACTTGATCCACAAAAACACCAAAAGGTTGCCATGTTCTGCACAGGGGGGATTCGCTGCGAGAAAGCTAGTGCCTATATGCTTTCACAGGGTTTTAGTGAGGTCTACCATCTTAAAGGTGGCATTCTCAAATATATCGAAGAAGTCCCCAAGGAAGAAAGTATTTGGGAAGGTACATGCTTTGTATTTGACGATCGCGTTAGTATCGACAAAATTCGTTAATGTCTAGTTTGTTAAATGAGCAATAAATTAACTGCTATTGCAATTATAAATATTTTATAATATCCCCATATTTGAGCGTATATTCAAGTGACCTGCTTCCATAGGGCAACCCTAGATAATTTGCAGGAGCGCACCCTAAATGAGTGTGCTTCTACAAACTCAAAAATCTTTAATAGATTTAGGGATACTTACAGCAGATGCGGAAATACGTGCAAACTCCCGTTATTCTTGGCTGAAAATGACTATGCTCGGCAAAACTTTGACTGGGCGCTACAAGATCGTGAAGCGACTTGGGGGCGGCGGCTTTAGCCAGACTTTTATTGCAGAAGATGGCTACTTGCCCGATCATCCTCAATGTGTGATCAAATTGCTCAAGCCTGCATCGTTAAATGGTGACGTTTTAAGAGTTACCAGAGAGCTATTTGATAGGGAGGCGAAGGTACTATATCGGCTCGGTAGACATGATTGTATTCCTAGCCTGCTTGCCCACTTTGAAGAAGACCAAGAGTTCTTTTTGGCTCAAGAATTAATAGAAGGCGATCTCTTGAGCCAAGAAATTACTGGCTCTCGCTGTTTGGGGGAAGAATATACAATTAATTTTTTGTTAGACATTTTACCTACACTAGATTTTGTGCATCAGCAACAGGTCATCCATCGTGACTTAAAGCCTAGCAACCTAATTCGTCGTAAGTCCGATCACAAAATTGTATTGATTGATTTTGGTGCGGTTAAAGAGGTCAGCAATTCCAATATTTTTGATAATCCGTCTAGTTTAGTCATTGGCTCTGCTGGCTATATGCCCAATGAGCAGTACAGTGGCAGAACGATGTTTTGCAGTGACATCTATGCGCTGGGGATTATTGCCATCCAAGCCTTAACAGGGAGAATGCCCGTCCAAATTCCTAGCGATCCCACCACGGGTGAGCTGTACTGGCACAATTTGTTTGAGTTTAATAGTGCTTTCGTTGACATTATTAATAGGATGGTGCGCGTTGACTGGCGACAGCGCTATCAATCGGCAAGTGAGGTATTAGCGGCTTTAGACAAACTACAAATGCGATCGCAAATGTATCCCCCCGCAAATTTACCTTCGATTTTTGACAGCCTTGACTTTAGTGCTGAGCCAGAACCAATCAATCCATTAATTGCCGAAGTTTCTGATGACCTAGAAATGAGTGCTGATCCGACTAGGGCAAAGAAATTGATCTGCCTAGTTTGTACGGGCATTTTAGAAAATGACATCAAGCGTTTAGAAAACTTTAGCTTTGTGGAGTTACTCCAAGATTTATATCAACAATACCCCACCATTGAGTTACTCAAGGAACATTTAGTTAACGCCGTCAAAACCATTGCTGTTCAAAAACAACGTCAATATCTAATCGTTGCCAAACTTGTTTTTCAGCTTGTTTCTAAATTATATAAGCAAACAGAGATCACGCCGAAGTCTGAAGCAGTAGTCCCCCCCGCTAATAATTCTCAAGTATTAAATGAGCCTATTGCTTACGCAGTAAATCATTTAGTAATTAATGCTGACTCCGCACACTTAGTTGCTCCCCTTGCCGAACCCCAAGAGTTACAGGAAGTGATTGCCGAGTCAAACCATCCTGAGCCTGATATCTACGATTGGGTGGCCCATCAAATTGATATTGATGTTCATCAAATGCGCTTAAAAAGATTACTGCTCTACACCTATCAAGATGTTTGGGAAAACGATCTCCGAAACCTTAATAGTATGGATTGGGCAGCATTGCTTAGAGAACTCGTCTCTTTTCTACCTACATTTGAGCAATTGGTATCGATGCTGCAAGAGGCAATTTCGCGGGTGTCTAAACCTGTGGAATATACTGCCATTGGCAATTTGCTACTGACTAAATTAGAGCCGCTATATCCCGATTGCAATAGTTTCCATGGTGATAGCTCCTATGGTTATGTCCTCGAAGATTTCTATGAAAGCGCTGTCGTTGCCAACCAGCCAGAGCCTAACGATCTCAATACCAATCAATGCGATCGCAAAATCCCCTTTGATCCGCAAATTGTTAGCAACCTATTTGATCTGCGCCTCGAACTGATGCGGTTTACCAATGCGATGCGCGCCAAAATTCTATTATTCTCAATTTTGTATTACCCCTTTGATTGCGATCGCGATAATTGGCATGACTTGAGACGGCATACTCTTGATGACTTGATCCGTCAGCTATTTTATAGCTATGCCAGCATTGATAAAGCCGAAAGTGCGATCAGGCAAATTTTGCGATCGCTCAATGACAGTAATGCCTATGAACAGGCTGCCAGCTATATCATCCAAGCGATTAGAGGTCTCTACAGCCATCTCGATACTTTATCTATGCAACATCCCGCTGAATCACAGTCACAGTTTGAACTAGGAGATACGGATTCCACAAAACCAAGTTCGGCTCGCAGTAGTGATGATGAAACCTGTCAATTCTTTTAGATACAGCAAAATATGTTTTGCTTAGGACATAAAACCCCAAGAAGCGAGTTGCGCCGCAACTCGCTTCTTGGCTTTGGGTTTGTACTAGCTAACTCTTTTTTTGCTATATCTAAAAGCGATCTAAAAGCGATTTTCGTATTCAATGGAAATACCTGTACTGCCATTTGTGCCATAGTTACCACGCAAAAGAATATTCGGATCAACGCGATAGCGAATTGAAAAGTTAGTTGGTTGACTAGAATCATTAATTACTCGTTGCAGCGCCACCGAGAAACTATTACTAATATCGATTGCCGCTTCTGCTGATAAACCTAATGCACCTCTAGCACCGCCGCCCTCAGTATTGGTAACGACAGGACTAAGGTTAAACTCAGCCAAATTGAGAGCATCACCCACCGCATCTTGCAAGAAGTTTAAGACCGTACCACCCGCAAAACTTGCCAGTGCCGAGGCAGGGTCTGCCCCTCCCTGTTGCTGTAATACGCCACCACCAATTAGAGCCAGAATTTCAGTTTGGCTACGGGGTGGGCTACTAGATAGACTAATGTCAGGAGCTAAGGCTGTGCCTAGCACCGTCGCTTGGACTCGCAGTGTCCTCTGCGCTCCCAAATTGCTGACGGGAATCTCGTTAGGACTAAATAAATCGTCAGGACGATTTGAATTAATGGGAACACGGGTTGTTTCGGCAACAGCCCCCGCTACCCGCACATTAAGACTGGGATTGAGACCTTGAGAGGGCTTGAACTCCACAAAGTTTTCGTAGGAACGATCAAGGCGAAATCTGGTCGAAATCGCATTAAATTGTCCACGAGAAATCTGGATTTTTCCAGAAGGCTCTGGTTTCTGAAATGTACCATTTACAATCATCGTTCCCTCTCCTAAGAAGTTGAAGAGAGGAAAGCGAGTTACTTGCATATTGCGGAACGTCACGGCAAGGCGATCAAAGGCAATATCACTCAGCCCATCACCGTTTGGTTGATCACCACCATTCACCTCTGCGTCATTGCCAATTACAAAGCGACCTTCATCCAATAGAACTTCACCTGTCAAAATTGGAGTTAGTAAAGATCCTCTAACAATGACACGGGTGTTGAAGTTCTCCGAGCTAATGTCACGAATACTTAGCTTGAGCTTATCAGCGTTAATAGCCAAGGCTTCTGCATATTCTGGAGTTCCTTCTTGCAATAGTTGCTCATCGCTAATTGCTAAAATCCCTTTGAGTGATAATTTACCATCGCTAAAGTTGCTATTGATGTTGCTCACCAAGCGATCGCTAGTGAAGTTAATATCTCCTTGCACCTCTGTAAAATCACCAGGCAATCCTGCAATTCTCACCTTGGCATTATCAACTGTCATCTTACCTGCAATCTTAGGATCTCTAAAAGTGCCATTGGCTCTAAGATTGATGTTGCCCTTGCCGTCCATCCACCGCACAGGCTGATTGAAGATATTGACAAAGGCAATGCCTTCGTCTTTGACATCTAGTTTTACATCAAAATTGCCAAGCACTCCCACATTGCCTGACGCTAAAACACGCTCTTTGCCATCAACCTTCATGTTGGCATCAAAATTTATATTTAATAGCGCATAATTAAATTTAACGGCAATAGAATCAATCGGTTGGCGATTAACTGAGCCATCATTTAAGCTCAGATCACCAGCTATTTTCGTGTCAAGTAGCGTCGTGCCTGTAATCGATAAATTGCCATCGACATTACCTGTTAAATCAAAGGGAATTACACTAAAAAATGGCAATGGGCGCAAAGATTCAATTGGGAAGTTTTTGAGTTCAATTTCGCCGCTTTGTTCACGGATGCGTAATAGAGGATTGCTAGCAGGAGCAAGCCTCAGAAATGCTTTCGTAATTCGTCCGTAGCTCTGATCTGATTGAAAATTAGCCTTTGCGATCGCAAATACGCCATTAAAGTAACGACCTTCTAATTGAATATCATCAATGGCAAATTTGCCATATTCAAAGTTTTTGCCAACTACATCAAATCCTAAGCGAATTCCTCTAGTTTTGTTAAATCCAAACGCAATTTGACCTTGAATATCACCACGGAAATCCGTTAGTGGTGGCAAATTAAAGTTGCGATTAGAGTCAGCAATTTCCTGTTGTTCCTGTCTTAGTTCAATTTGAGTGAGGTACTGAAGTTGTTTGTAGAGAGGTTCACCCAGTAATTTGATCGCTGTTAGTGGTTGCAGATCTGAGGCATTATCTTTCTCAAAACTAAAGCCCTGTGTCACATCAACGAGGTTTGCCCATTGTAGTGTTGCGAACACATCTTGGATTCTGCCTTTAGATACTTCTATGACTCCCGCAAGAGGTTCGTCAATTGCAGGATTGTAGGTCAAACGGAATCTGTAGTCATTATTTATTTCTCCCTGTCTAACACTGACATTCCCATCTTTGATATCAAAGATGCCATTGGCATAATATATTTTAGCAACGGCTTGCTCAGCAATTACCCGACCAAAGCGCGGCCGAGTGATGATCACATCACCAACCGCCGTGGGATTATTGCCAAAGTCCACAACCAGATTGCTCGATAGTTTGCCGCTCACATCATTTTGTCCCGCCAGCGATGCCGCCAAGGCTAGGGGAACATTTGCGATCGCAATTTGGAGACGGTTAGGATTATTGGCAAGGCGTTTACCCGTAGCTGTAGCCTCACCGAGATTAGCATTGAAATCAATTGGGCGAAAGGCACTATCAAAACGGGCGGCAATGCGATCGCGCTTACCGCGTAGATCTACTGTCAAACCTTGGTTGCCGTTAAAGGCAAGATTTCCTTCTAGCCTTGGATCAAAGGCTAATTGATCAATTCTTAAGCCCGCCAAGAGCAGATCGCCAGTGGCTTGCAATACGCTACTAATGCCATTGAGAGTTCCATTAAAATTGAGATTATCCAATTCAATCTGGTTAACCTTGAGGCTCGCAACACGAAGATTTCCAGCTAGTTGTGGAGCTGCCAAATCACCATTAATCGAACCATCAAAATCTAAAGAACCTCTTGAGGGTGCAGTGATTCCTTGTTTGGCAAAACTTGATGCAAAGGAAGCAAGATCCACCCGATCTAGTTGAAGAGCACCTGCAATTTTGAGCTTGTCTATTGCTCCTGAAAGTCTGCCGCGAAAATTTAAAATCCCTGATGCTTGAGCAGGAATGGAACTAGACAGAGAAGCCAACCGATTGATATTCACATTTTGCGAAATCAAATTAAGGTCAATCCCTGCAATCCCTGTGGGCAATTGATTGGGCGCATTGTTGGGGAATGCGAGATCGACCTTGCCATTGGCCGTTAAATAATTGCCCACTTGCAAAGAAGGAACTAGTAAATTCCGCCCATCCCATTTGAGATTAGTCGTGATTAGATCGGGAAGCTCATTAAAGCCCTGTGGCAAGCGTAAATTTCCATCCGCCGTAATATCTGCCAGATTAAATCCGCCCCGATCGCTACGGAGATTGATCAATCCTTCGACAATTCCCTTTTGATTGAGAAAGAATGCCGATAAGGGAATGCCATTACTACTTAGCTGCGACTGCCAAATACCACTGGCAATGTTGTAAGTACCCGCTAACCCAAGTTCGCCAATCGGAAACCGCACTTTGGTATTCCGAATTGTGGCTAGTCCATCAATAAGTAAGACTTCACCCCTAGTAGGATAGCTAGCATTAGGCGCATCAATCTGTGCCAAAATCTGCGGGTTAGATAATGCGCCAGTAATTTCTAAGGTGCTATTTACCTGTCCGACGTTGATTGGTAGTTTCGAGCCATAGAGGTCAGCAAATTTCTCCGCAACACCGACTAGAGTCGAGTTAAATCGAATTTCCGCAGGTTTATCTTTTTTGGGCAAGATAATTTGTCCTGCGCCCGTGAGGGTTGCGCCCGTGGACAATGCTTGAACGCGCTTAATTTGCAATGTATTGAGATCGTTGAGTTCGATGGCTGCCAAAAATCGATCTACAACAATCCGATCAAAACTTACGGTTTTGGGCGTAATTATATTTAGCTTTAGGGATGGCTTTTGGGCAGTGCCAGTAAACTTACCATCTAGCTTTACCTCGCCTGCGATCGCAACGGCAGTTTTGATATCAAAGCTCTCGATAGCTTTAGCAAGATCGATAGCAGGACTGGAAAAATCTAGGTTAAATCCCTTCTGCTCATTGAATGTGCCATTAAAATTAGTTTTCAACAAGCCATATTCAGCCGATAAGTCCTTGATCGTGGCATTCTTGCCATCAAAATTAAACTGCCCCGAAATGCCCGTGATGTTTTTGGTCAGTTGGGGAGACTTGACCACCCCATCACTAAGTTGAGCATTAATCGCAATGGTGGGTGCTTCTTGCTCAGCAATAATCGAAATGGTCGCCTCAGTATTCAGTTTACCCTGCTTAATTTCTACGGGGGCATCAATCGCAAAGCCTTGGATAGCAGCAGCTTGTAAGTCCTGTGATTGGATTTTGATCGTGCCTTGCCCTTTAGTTAAATCCCAATCCAGATTAAAGCTAACATTGCCTTGGTTACTATCTTTAGCTGCATTAGCCGTTGCGATCGCAGTCTTGAGTTGAGCAGGATCGGGGGGTGCTGCAATCGCCGCCAAATTGGGTAGGGTCACACGACCTTTGCCACTCATCTGCAAACTTTGATCATTGAGGTTAGCGATCTGCCACTTACTATCAATCTGCATCTGACTGAGGCTAACCAGCTCGCCCTTGGCAATCGTCTGGATAGTTAGCTGAGCATCACTAAAAGTAATTGTTCTCAAGTCAACCAAACCATCCTTAGTTTGAGGTTCGGGTGGCGTGATTTTAGGTAACTGTAAAAATCCAGAAACATCCTGCTTGAGAAACAACTGGGGCTGTTCGGCGATCGCATCTAAACCGATTTGACCACGGGTGAGATAAGTCCAGAGATCAACCTTAACTTCGATTGCCTCGGTTGCTAAAAAATTTGATTCCTCAGCAGTGGGTGGCACAATGGACTTACCAAATCGGACACTTGACCAACCTACCCGTTCGACTTTGCCCAACTGTAAAGGGCGTTTCAATGCCTTGCTCAGTTCAGTTTGCAATAGGGGCGACAGTTGCTCATTCAGAAAATAGCGTCCATACCAGAAAGCACCTAAGCTGGTTGCTGTAAATGCGATCGCAAGACCGACACCCACGCGCCCTAAATTTTTGGCAAGTGTAGATGTAGATGGCTCCTGCGGAGGTAATTGAGCTTGTCCCACAAATTTTCACTCCATTGATGCCCACACGACCTTATTTTTGCACATGTAAGCAATTAGGTCGTTGCAGATTTATACATTAATTTCAGACAATCGCTACTGGATATAATCAGATATTGTCATTGGTTAGCCAAAGCGGTATCCCTTGCCATACACAGTATTAATTAGAGAAATTTGGCGATCGCGATCGATTTTACGGCGCAATAGCTTCACCTGCGCCGCCAAAGCATTGCTAGTAGGAGCATCTTCGCCCTCTTTCCAAATATGTTGTGAAATCTGCTCATGACTCAGCAATTGATTGGGATGCTGCATGAAATATTCTAAAAGTTGATATTCGCGCTCGGTTAATGCGATCGCAACTTGCTGACAATAGACCATTTGGTTATCGCGATCAAGTTCAAGATCCCCATAACTAAGCCGTATCGACTCATTGGGGACGGTGATTGGGGTCGGCGCACGTCGCAATAAAGCCCTGACCCGCGCCAATAGTTCCCGCAATTCAAAGGGCTTTACTAAATAGTCATCTGCACCACTATCCAATCCCGCCACCCGATCATCAAGGGTATCCTTGGCAGTGAGAATCAGCACAGGAGTGCTATCCCCCTGTTGCCGCAATTCACTACAAATATCGACACCCGACTTTTCAGGCATCATCCAGTCCAGAATCAACAGATCATAGTCACCCGTCTGTGCCAAATCCCAGCCAAGATCGCCACTATTGGCGCTATCAACTAGATAGCCTTGATTAGTTAACACCCTTTGCAAAGGCTCTGCCAATTCTTCTTCATCATCGACTAGTAAAATTCGCATCATTCCAGAGATTTACGAAGTTTGAGCCTTTAGCCATGCCCAAGGTAGGGCGAGCATTTTATTGGAAGAAGGCACAAACGCACGACGCTTGAATACTTCATAATTATTGTCTTCAATCGCCTTTAAGATATTGCGATACAAAATCAGCGACGACCATACTGGCCATCTGGCATCGCGGCATAGCGCCGAAATACCGTCTTCTGCATGTTGATAGAACTGTCTTGCCCGTTGGATTTGAAATCGCATCAACGCAACTAAGCGATCATCAACCACACCATTCAATAGATCTTTTTCGGTGTAATCAAAATAATGTAGATCCTCAAGAGGTAAGTAAATTCGTCCTCGCTGAGCATCTTCGCCAATGTCGCGCAAAATATTGGTAAGTTGCATCGCAATTCCTAAGGCGACTGCTGCCTCAGTTGCCGTGGCAATTACCGATGGGTCTTTGGTTTCAAAGCCCATAATTGCCGCCGACATCAAGCCCACAGTTCCAGCCACACGATAGCAATAGAGATACAGGTCATCAAAGGTTTGGTAGCGATCATACTTAAGATCCATCCGCATCCCAGAAATCATGTCCTTAAAGGGCTGAATTGGCATGGGATATTGCTTCACCGTATCGGCTAGGGCAATATCTGAGGCATGAACTGGCTCACCACGAAATGTTGCCTCCAACTGCTTCTCCCAGTTAAAGAGCGTTTCTGCATCGGTGGTATCCGCCTGCATCCCATCAACAAGCTCGTCGGTACGCCGACACCAAGCATAAATCGCCCAAGTGGCTCGTCGCTTAGCTTCCGACATCAGCATCGTCCCAAGATAAAAGGTCTTGGCATACTTAGCTGTGATGCAGCGACAAATCTCATAGGCTTCATCCAGATTGACTGGCTGACGCATTCCCATTGGCTTAGGCAGTGACGACAGATGGATTTGACTGGTTTTCGTTAGAGGTTCGACCAAGGACTTTACTTCCAGAAGATTGACTTGCGTTTAGACTTGCGTTATGGATTTCCTGTGCTGTTAGCTTACCAGAAAGTACAGCCCCTTCCATACTGCCAAAAAAGGGCTGAGCTGTATAGCTACCTGACAAAAAGAAATTTGCGATCGGTGTTGCTTGTTGCGGACGGAATTGCTCACGGTTAGGAGTGGCAGTATAAATCGATCGTGGAGTCTTAACGACATGCGACTTTAAGACCTTGGCAGGACTGGGGAGGTGCTGCGGAAATAGTTTGGCAAGTTCATTTAACGTTGCTTCAACAATTTCACTATTGGGGCGATCGATCCAGTCGGCAGCAGGAGCAAATACTAGCTCTAGCATGGACTTGTCGGGGTCAGCATATTCTTTGCAAGAGTTACTCATATCCGAGTAAACACTTAGCAAGGGGGATCGCGAAAATAGGGTGTGATCAATATCTGTAAGTTTGCGATCGAACCAGATCTGCACACTAATTACAGGTACACCTTCGAGATGATCTAGCTGTTTGAAATAGGGCAATTCTTGCCAGTTTGCAGGAATATAATTTTTAAAGGCATCCACGGACATTGCCGAAACGTAAGCATCAGCAACAATTTCACGACTAGGTGAACCATCATTACCTTGAACGATCAATTTTTCAACATTGCCATCTTGATCGGTGACGATTTGCTTAAGAGCCACACCTGTATGCACTTCACCGCCGCGTGCTACCACATAATCTACGATCGGCTGGCAGAGGCGTTCAGGGGGTGCGCCATCGAGATAGGCAATTTTGGAGCCATCTTTTTGTTGCAGAAACTTGTTGAGGGCGCGGAGGGGAATCGTTGCCGAAATCACATCGGGATCGATAAATTTAAGCGACTTGCAAACGGCAATAAAAATATCGGTGGTAATGTCCTTACCAATGCCGCGCATTTCTAGCCATTCCTCGAAGGTATATTTGTCCATCGAGACAACATAGTCGTCACCGCGAATAATTGCAGGAATCAGCCCGATCGCAAATCGAATCTTTTGATTCCAAGTCAGCATGTCATTGTTGCGGAGAATCGAAACAATGATATTGAGGGGAGAGGGGATATCGGGTACATCAAACCATGAAAGCACTCCTGGCTTTTCAGGTTGGTTAAAAATTAAAGCATGGCGCTTCCATTGCAGGCGATCGAGAATATCTAGCTCCCCCATCAATTGCAACATATTCGGATAAGCACCAAAAAAGTTATGTAACCCTGTTTCGATCCAGTCGCCATCGGCATCTTTCCATGCAGCAACTAGACCACCGAGAACGTTACTGCGCTCTAGCAAAATTGGCTCATGCCCCAAATCGGTTAGGTATTTGGCACAGGATAAACCTGCCAACCCTCCTCCAGCGATCGCAACGCGCATATTCTCTCAATACCTATATGTTTAAATTTTTACGCTTGTTTCTTTACATCTTACTTTGCAAAGCTTAATAATTCACTAAAATTTAGAAGCAATTCTTATGCACTCAGACGTACTTTTGCGATCGCAAGTCTAATCAACCTCAGCCAAGTATTACAAATCCCAAAATTACAAGCCCCTTAGACTCTCGATCTCTAGTTTTGAGCTAAGATTGCGATCGCAAGTTTATTTCTAGCAATATGGTCAAAAGCCTCGAAATTGAACCTCAGCAGTCATCTCCGCAAGCATCCCGCAAATTATGGATGGCGGCGATTAAGTTTCCTATGTACAGCGTCGCGATCGTACCGATTGCCACTGGTACGGCGGTAGCTTATCGCAACGTCGGGACGATAAATTGGGGCATTTTTATCACATTTCTAGTTTCAGCGGTTTTGATTCTTGTCTGGGAAAATCTCTGTAATGACGTTTTTGATGCGGAAACAGGCATCGATGTCAATAAAGCCCATTCAGTAGTTAACCTGACAGGCAGAAAAAACTTAATCTTTGCGATCGCAAATCTATGTTTACTATTTGGCATTAGTGGCGTATTTGCAATTTCATGGCTACAGCAAGATATCGTTGTGATTAGCTTGATTGCAATCTGTTGCTTGTTGGGCTACATGTATCAAGGCCCTCCATTTCGCTTGGGATATCAAGGCTGGGGAGAATTTTTATGTTTTTTTGCCTTTGGACCTCTAGGGGTTTCCGCAGCTTACTACAGTCAAACTAAATCTTGGTCAGTTGGTTCCATCGCGGCGGCAATTATCATTGGCATTATTACTAGCCTGATTTTGTTTTGTTCGCACTTTAATCAAGTTGATGATGACCTCGCCGCAGGTAAGCGCTCTCCCGTAATCAGGCTCGGCACTAAACTTTCAGCGCAACTCTTACCTTGGATTTGTGGCATGATTTATGCGGTTACCATAATTGCGATCGCTATGAGCTTTTTTCCAATCTGGACTGCGATTGTATTGATCAGCTTACCGATCGCATGGAAACTCTGCACATTCATTGGCGAAAATCATGAACGTACCGAACTATTACTAAATTGTCGATTTATTGCTGTCGCTCTCCATTTTGCCGTTGGTTCATGCCTGAGCATCAGCCTAATTTTTTAAAATTACAATCTACATGATTTTATCCAATAAAATTTATCATTGTTCTGCGAATATCGCAATCGCTGGAGGTGGGGTAAAAACCTATGTGGATAGTTTATATGCAACCATGCCAGATACATTTGGCACAGAAATCATTGCTCATCCGAAAGATTACGATCAAAGTGATTTTAAGCTGCTGCACATTCATGAAGCTAGTGCGGTATCTCAGATAAATAATTTCTGCCCTGTCGTTTTTACTGCCCATAATCATGATGTTTACTGTCCTAGTGGAACTAAGTATTTGTCGGTTAGTAAATCTTGCTGCGATCGCTTATTAAATACATGGGGATGTGCTTGGGGTCATGCTGTTGATGGTTGTGGTAGCCGTCGTCCTGCACAAATTATCACAAACTTAGTTAGAGCCAGTAATGAACTCAATGCGCTCAAAAAGCTTGGTGTTTTGACGATCGCAAATAGTGATTATGTGCGATCACAATTAATTGCCAATGGTTTACCTGAGTCACAGGTAGTAACTTTACGGTGTGGGATCGCTGAAGCCCCAGTTGAGCACTTTCCCCTAGAGCAGTCCATTCATGATCAAAAACACATTCTATTTATGGGTAGAATTGTGCCAGAGAAGGGCTTAGATTGGTTGTTGCAAACCATGCCATTATTGGATCCCAAGATTCATCTTGATATTGCTGGTGAAGGATGGGCGATGCCTCAAATGCGGCAGCTAGCAGAGAAATTGAACATTAATGATCGCATTACATGGCATGGCTGGTGTCAAAACGAGAGACTAGAGAATTTGTATCGCCAGAGCTTTGCGGTAGTTTTTCCGAGTGTCTGGCCAGAGCCTGCGGGACTAGTTACACTAGAGTCCTATGCGAGATTTCGTGCTGTAATTGCTAGCGATGTTGGTGGTATTCCTGAGCATATTCAAGATGGAAAGACAGGAATTTTAGTTAAGCCCAATGATAAGCAACAACTTGCGATCGCAATAATGGATTTGGCAAATAATTTTGAAAAATCTCGTAAAATTGGCATTAATGGCAATGCTTTATTTCATCAGGAATTCAGCCTTTCCATACATGCTAAAAGATTAAAGAAGATTTATGACATGGCAATCACTCAATTTACACAGAGAAGTTATGGTGTTTAGGAAATAAGAGCATAAAACTTTTTGTTTTGATTGAGGAGTCATCTAGTCATAATGTTAAAAAATTGCAGAATTGCAAAATTTCTAAATCCACTCCTAATCATTCCACTTAGCCTTTCTATTGATTTCCTCCCACTTAGTTTCTTATCACAACATCTTTTAGAAACACAATGTGCCTCAGCCCAAAATAGTATTCAAGTAAGAACTGATCAATGGCTGAGGGTCGAGAAGATGTCTGGGAATGTAATCTATAGAAATTTGTATAACTATGCTAATCGACCTGCGCGAGTTGGAGATCGGTTACAGGTGGCAAGCGATGAAATCTCCACAGGCGCAAATAGCGCCGTCGTGTTGCAGGTAGATACGGGCATTGGGCTAATCTACATAGAAGAAAATACAACCATTCGCCTACTTTCGTTAAAAATCGCACCTGACAACGGACGTATTGTGAATCTGTCTGTACCAAGAGGCAAAGCAAGATTACAGGTTCGCCGCTTTACCAACCGAGGTTCTCAATTAAATATTCAAACTCCTTCAGGAATCAGTGGGGTTAGGGGTACTAGCTATATTGTCCAGAGCGATCCTAGTGGAAATACTGTGCTGACTACTCTCAGTGGAAGTGTGGCTACTTCAGCTCAAAACCGCACCGAGATCGTCAATGGGGGACAGCAAAATCGGATGGTGGTGGGCGATCCACCATCGCCGCCAATGCCAATTGATAACGATGTTAGCCTGCGCTACACAATTGAGCGAAGGGTATCAGGTATCGAGCGCTCGATTATTTTTGTTGGCTATACTAGCCGCTTTAATTTTGTGAGTGTCAATGGTGTTGAACAATCTTTAGATCGTGATGGCAGATTTATGAGCAAGCTACCAGTAACCTCTAACCTGAAAGCAAGAGTCATTGTCAGGACTACGACAGGCATTACCAGAAGCTACGAAGTGCCAATTCTTTAAATATGCATTTATAGGTCTCGCTTGGCGGATTCAGCTAAAAAATCCCTCAAACGGCGTGAGATTAACTCGCGGCTCCCCATTCTTCGTCCCAGTTCTTTTTCTAATGCACCCACTGGTGTTAGATTTTGAGGCGCACGCGGATCACGGGTAGGATGGGAAGCATATTGAGGAATTAGGTATGTACTTTGATCGGCAATCACTTTAGCGCGTTCCAAAGGAATTGCACCATCAAGGTCAATGCGAATAATGCCATGGAGGTCGTGATAGCCCAATTTCTTATAGTTCAAGTCTGGGCTACCCGATCGTAAATACCAGCTTAGATTCGAGCCACTGCTACTAGAAATCCGAAAAATTGGGGTGCGCTCACCAACTTTTAGCGATCGCATTACTTGGGCATTTTCTCCCTTGAGATAGGCTTTACCCATCGTCTTAACATAGCCAATTGTGTCATAGGGGGTTTGATAAACCCGATAGAGTAATGGTCCATCGCGCACAATCAAAGTATTTTCTTTAATGAGATCTTTATTGAGAGAGAGCGCATTGGCAATGCGAAGTTCTTCATCTAGCATTTCTCCCTGCACTAATTGTGACGGTGTATCGGGCTGATTATTGCTACTAGTCAGGCAGCGATCATAGACTAAATTGCCACGTCCACTCATCGGTGAGGGAACTGTGGTTACAGGCGGGGTAAGATTACCACCCAAAGCGATAATTCTGGTTACTTCTGTCGCTACACATTTAGCTCGGCTAATCGTGCGATCGACTAGTACCGCTCCTACCGAAATCGTCGCAAAGGCTCCGTAGAGAATCTCATCATCACGTCGCCCCAAAAAATTGGCATCGATGCGTAATCTGCCATCGATAAATAAAATTTGTGGGGGTAGCGCAGGAGCACTCACCGCTCGAATTGGTTGCCATTCACTATTGCAAAACTCAAATTCCGTATTTACCTTGTCACTGGTGGGAATCTCTTCAGGATTGATGCTAACTGGTGCGTCATAGCTAATATTCCAAGGCTCTAAGCGAATATTGTAAGCACTCCAAAAGTCTTCAGTCAGTACTTTGACAAGGTTCGTAGTCATTTGAGTTTTACTTCTGATGATTGATGCAATGGTAGCTGAGTTGTTCCAGAAGTTCCATCACTATTCAGTAAATCACAGGAAATTGGTAAACGACTAATGTTTTTGTTACTGCCAATCACCACAATTGCTGAACCTTTGACCAGTTTTTGATTGGGATCAGGATTAATTTCAAATTTTTGATCGTGACTTACCGCAATCACATTCACACCATAATGACCCCGCAGCTTTAGTTCAAGAATGGTCTTACCGTCAAATTCTTCAGGAACCATCACTTCCACAATGCTATTGTCTGGGTCAAGTTCAAAGCGTTCTAAAATACCGCGTTGAGTTAGGGATCGTGCCAGCGCTCTACCCATTTCGGCTTCAGGGTAAACCACCAGATCTGCGCCAACTTTTTTGAGTAATGTGCCATGCACCTCTGACGAAGCCTTTGCAATCACATGCTTTACGCCCGCCTCCTTGACATTGAGGGTGGTAATAATGCTCTCTTCCAAGAAGTTGCCGATCGCCACAATCACTGTATCAATTTCCAGCATACCCGACTCTTTTAAGGCCAGTGGATTGGTGGAATCTAACTGGATGCAGTGGGCAGCGAGGTTATGCGCTCGTACATAGCTGACGCTCTCCTCCTCCTTATCAGCAGCCAAAACCTCATGCCCCAGTCGATCAAGGGTCGAACAAACAGATCGACCAAATCGCCCCAATCCAATTACCCCAAATTGCTTGTTCTCATGGCGAAGACTCCGAAAAAAGCTAAGAGAAGATATATCCACAAAATTTTCCTGTGTTTGTTTATCTGTTGAGTTTGTTAATTTGATATTTTAGAGGCGAATAAGCCCTCCCAGCTTATCCCACCAGCATTGACTCTTGAGGGTATTTGAGAAGGCTAGGGCGATGCGTGGTAAATACTGCTGCCATCAGCAACAATACGCCAACTCGCCCAATATACATGGTGGCAATAATTACCAGTTGGCCAGCCCAAGACAGAGAAGATGTAATGCCTGTGGATAAACCAACGGTAGCAAAAGCGGAAGTTGCTTCAAATAAAATATTGATAAAGCTAATATTGCGATCGGTTATCGACAGTAACCCAGTGGAACAGATCACTGTAAATAGCGAACCTACCGCAACACCTACAGCTTTGAGGATGAGACCATTTGGCACTTGCAATTTATATAAATTCACCTCATCTAGTCCTTTTAATGCTGCACCTGTACAACTCGCCAAAATTCTTGCAGTTGTAGTTTTAATGCCGCCGCCAGTGCCTCCAGGGCTAGCACCAATAAACATTAACGCAATTGATACAAATATCCCTGTCGTTGTCATCTTGCCATTGTCAATCGTATTAAATCCTGCGGTGCGGGTACTAACCGCTTGAAACCACGCGCCAATGATTTGATCAAATAATGGTAGTTTGCCTAATGTTTCACTGTTATTAAATTCGGTAAACCAGATCGCCAAAGTACCTAATACTATTAAAACGATGGTGGTGCTAGTAACCACACAAAAAGTCAGACTAAAAGAAATGTATTCACGATTGCGGGAAAGTTTGGTTCTTAGCCACAGATAACCCTCTAAAATCACCTGATAGCCAATCCCACCAAAGATAATCAATAAGCCAATGATGATATTGAGGCTAGGGGTATTCACGTAACCCATGAGGTTGTCAGAAAACAAGCTAAACCCTGCATTATTAAAAGCACTGACGCTATTAAAGATGGCATGCCAGACGCTCTCTTGAAAACTCATTTTTTGGTTAAAAATCGGAATTAAGGCGATCGCACCCGTTAGTTCTAACAGTAGGGTAGTAGCAATAATTGATTTCACTAATTGCAAACCGCCACGAATTCCTTTTGTGTCAAGGGATTGCTGGAGAGTGATTTTATCCCGTAAGCTAAACTTGCGCCCAATCAGGATGAGCAGAATCGAGGTGGAGGTCATATATCCTAAACCGCCGATCTGGAATAGCAGCAGCAGGATAATTTGTCCCCATATCGAATAAAATTTGCTAACATCAACGACCGATAGCCCTGTAACACATACAGCAGAAGTAGCTGTAAATAGTGATGTAATCGGATCAGACCAATTCCCACTGCTAGAGGATATCGGTAGCATCAATAGAAATGCGCCAAAGGAAATGACAGCCAAGAATCCGAAACAAATTGTTCTAGCGGGGTTCACGTTTGTTTTGCAGATATCACATAAGAAGTAATTCTATAAGTAGCTAGGTGCAATTAAATAGCTAAATGTAATTAAAACAAAAAATTAGAGCGTGAGTGACTCACGCTTCTGGGTTTTAAGATTATTTATACTGAACTAATTAAATATAAAAAACTAAAATCTGTGGTGCATTCGCTACATTTTTAGGCATGTTCGCGATTACCCTATGGCTCACTGTGGTTAACCATACCCAGTGACAGAATGGCAAGTTTAAACAAGAGTGTTACGATCGCTACAGGTAAATACAGGGACGAAAACTCATGAGATACTACACATTTGGCAATAATTTCCCCAGTGGTGGCGGCGATGATGATCGTTGGTCAGGTGTGCGCTTTTGGCTAAAGGCTTTACTAATTTTTTGGGCGTTTAGTGCGCTCGGTCTAGGCTGGTTAGTCAACTCTTTTTTCATTTTGATTGGTTTAATTACAGTTGTCCCTGTAATTGCCTTTTTCGGTTTGCAATGGTGGGCAAAGCGCAGCATTGTCACGGCGGAATGTCCTGTATGTAGCTCTACATTTACTGCGTCAAGGTCAAGTCAGTTTCAATGCCCTAGCTGTGGAGAGCCTTTACAAGAAGAAAAAAATAAATTTGTGCGATTAACTCCCCCTGGCACGATTGATATTGATGTTCAAGTCGTTGATTAATTCTAATTATGTAGCCCATAGAAATTTTTGAAAGCGCCGCGAAGCGGCGCTTTCAAAAATTTTTATGGGTTTTAATTCAGCGCTTTGCGCTGTAAAATACCCGTAGCTCTATATTTAGCATTTCGCATAGGATGTCGCCATGCCATTAATTGCAACCGATAAAATTGTCAAAGACCTCGAAAAAGCAGGCGCTTTAGCAATGCGCGTTCCTCCTGAAGGTGGTTATGAAGGTCGCTACCAACTGCGGCTGAAGAATGCAGGTTATGAAATTCTATTTATTACGGCACGGGGACTAGGTGATGTCAGCAGCTATCTCACCGATGTGCATGGTGTACGTCCCTCGCACCTTGGCAAAACTGAGATTCGCACATATTTCATCCCACCTGCAATTCAGTTTCGCCTCAATGCCTTGCCTCCAAAATCGAAAGGGTTAGTTGTATGGCTGATTGAAGGAAAATATCTCTCTAAGGAAGAATTAGAAACTCTTAGTCAAATCCCCGATCGCGATCCACGGGTCAAAATCGTGATTGAAGTCGGCAGCGATCGCCAAGTAACTTGGGAATCTCTCAAACAATCGAATGCCGCCGCATAGATAATTCTCTAGCATAACAATCAAAAAGAGTCGCTTAGCGACTCTTTTTGATTGTTATGGCTTTTTGTTATCTGGGAGCTTTACAAATATGCGCTCCCCGACTTTTGCACCGCTCAAAATCTGAGTTTGGTTATCCACAGTCGTACCGATGGTCACGGGGCGAAATTGTGATTTACCCTGCTCATCGGCAATGAGTAAGCCTGTTTTCCCTTCCTGTGTGACGATTGCCACCGTCGGTACAACTAAAGCATTATCAATTTTTTGACCAATAAAGCGGATATCAGCATTCATCCCCGATTGCAATTTATCTTTGCCCGTTTCCAATGCGACACGGACTTGAAAAGATGTCACATTCTGCTCAATGATTGCTTCAGGTGCAATCAAACGGACTTTGCCTTTAAAAACCTGAGTGGGAAAAGCATCAGCAATAATTTCGACCTCTTGCCCAATCTTAATCTGGGCAATATCGACTTCAGGCACTTTGGCAATGATCTCTAAGCCATTTGCGATCGCAACAATCGAAGTCGATGTCGAGGAATTAGTTGACGAGGCACTAGTCGTCGGCGTAACAAATGCCCCAGCATTAGCATATTTTTGGGTGATGATCCCTGCAAAAGGAGCGCGAATAATCGTATCTTCCAGTTGGACTTCTACAGCCCGAATACCTGCGATCGCCTGTGCTAACTGTGCTTCTGCTTGGGCAATATCTTCAGGACGGCTACCATTGCGTAATTCTTCAAATTGGCGGGTTGCTTCTGCCAGATTTGCTTGAGCGCTCAGCAGATCTGCTTGGGTGCTGCGATCATCAGTCAACACTTCATCAAACCGATCCCGGGAAATCGCTCCCTCAGTTTGTAAATCTCGAAAGCGGGCAGTTCGCATATTTGTTAAAGCTAATCGCGATCGCACTGCCTCCAAACGACCACGAGCTGACTCTACCCTCGCTTGGGCTGCCGCAATATCTTCAGGACGATTACCATTGCGTAACTTTGCTAAATTTGCTTCACTTGCCGCCGCACTCGCCTGTGCCTGATATAGTTGGGGCAGCAAATTAGAATTGTCCATACGGGCAATTACTTGCCCCTGACGCACCCTAGCTCCCTGTTCCACCAATAGCTCCATCAATGTACCTGCTTGCTTGGGGCTGAGGTTGACAGTTTCAATGGGAACAACTGAGCCGCTTGATTTGATTTTGACTGCTAAGGATTTTGACTCAACTAATTCAGTGTTGTCATTCACCGTCGTTGATTTTTGTCCTAGCCCACTCAAGACACGAAAGGCAAAAAAGCCACCACCTAACAACACAATCACTAAAATTGTCACTAGCCAAGGTTTCTGCCAAGGACTTTTAATTTTGCTGTTTTCTTGCTTTTGGGAAACGGTAGTTTGCATCGGGATTTTGCCTAATCGAAAGCTAATAGAGAAGATTATGCTTGTTTAAGTAATCTATGGTATTGCTGCCACTTTAGCATCGACCCACAGGATCAGAAGATAAAAGTAGCAGATAGAAACATGGTCTTACAAATGCTTTGCGATCGCGATATCTTGGTAGATACAGCCAGTCAATAATGAGTAACTGGGCGCAATAAATACAAAATTCTAAAACCTGTGGTGCACGCCACAGGTTTTAGATCTGATTTTTGATTATGCCTAGCTACTTACATAGCTACTGATACGTAAATAATTCACATTTGGGGATCAATAACTTTGTGAGTGAGCCGATTACAGATTGTAATGAAATACCGCATATTTTGCTGCACAAACCTCAAGGTACAATGCAGATTCCCCTAATGAATGCCTATGCTTGGACATTGGGACGCAGCTCAGACAATGATATTCCTCTGTCCGACAGATGTGCTTCGCGCAATCACGCCATGTTTCAAATGGTTGGCGCAAATAATTACTTTTTGATTGACTTGGGTAGTCGCAATGGTTCTTTTGTAAATGGCAAGCGCGTCACCATTCCTGTGAGTCTAAAAAATGGCGATCACATTATCCTTGGCGAAACCAACATTGAATTTTACTGTCCTGAAGATAAGATTGCGGAGGAAAAAGCTCCTGAAAATAGTGACACAGCAGCAACAGCAGTTCTCCATACGCGGCAACTAATTACAGTTCTAGTGGTTGATATTCGCGACTTTACACAATTAACCCAACAAATGGATGAACAGATTCTTTCGGAGGTAATTGGTACATGGTTTCGACGAGCTGGGCAGATTATCGATCGGCACGGTAGTTGGGTAGACAAATATATTGGTGATGCAGTAATGACGGTTTGGATTCATCAAACGGGTAAAACCGCCGATATTGTAGCCACCCAAGACATGCTCAAGGTGTATCGAGCCCTTTACGAGATTTATCAAATGAGTGATGAACTAAATCAGCATTTTGCACTACCACTGCCGATTCGGGTTGGCGCGGGAATCAATACAGGCTATGCGATGGTCGGACAAATGGGAACTAGTGAGCATCCTGACTACACCGCCCTTGGTGATACGGTCAATGCCGCTTTCAGGTTGGAATCATCCACGAAGCAAATGGGCAAAGATATTGCGATCGGTGCTGCTACCTATAGTCACACACCCTATGCTGCCGTCCTACTCCCCTTCAAGCAATATTCAGTTGAATTAAAAGGCTACAGCAGCCCTAGCATCACCTATGCTGGAGCATTCGATGATTTGAGAGCTTACCTCGAAAAATTAGCGTGATTCATGCAGTTTTAATATCTTGCTGAAAGATATTAGAATAGAACAGCAATCTTTTCGGCTTGGTTAAACACTTTCATGACTGCTCAGAAATATCACATCGTTACCTTCGGCTGCCAAATGAATAAAGCCGACTCTGAACGCATGGCAGGCGTTTTAGAAAATATGGGCTATCAGTCAACTGAAGAAAGTGAAGAAGCCGATTTAATTTTGTATAACACTTGCAGCATCCGTGACAATGCAGAACAGAAAGTTTATTCGTATTTGGGGCGACAGGCAAAGCGTAAACGCGATAACCCCAACCTAACCCTTGTCGTGGCGGGTTGCGTTGCCCAACAAGAAGGTGAAGCATTGCTCAGACGAGTACCTGAACTCGATCTCGTCATGGGTCCACAGCATGTCAATCGCCTTGGCGATCTGCTCGAACAGGTTTTTAATGGCAATCAAGTTGCCGCCACCGAAGAAGCCTACATCGAAGAAGATATCACCACCCCACGGCGCAATAGCTCGGTATCAGCTTGGGTGAATGTGATCTATGGCTGCAATGAAAACTGTACCTATTGCATTGTGCCGTCAGTACGTGGCAGGGAGCAATCACGCACGCCGCAGGTAATCCGCCAAGAAATCGAGAATTTGGCAGCACAGGGTTACAAAGAGATTACTTTGCTGGGGCAAAATATTGATGCCTATGGTCGTGACCTTCCTGCGGGCGGCATCGGAGCAGGAGTAGGCGGCAAGATTACTTTCACGGACTTGTTGTACTACGTCCATGATGTCGAAGGCATCGATCGCATTCGCTATGCCACCAGCCATCCGCGCTATTTTAGTCCCCGCCTGATCAAAGCCTGTGCGGAATTGCCCAAGGTTTGTGAACATTTCCATATTCCTTTTCAATCGGGCGATAACGATATCCTCAAGGCAATGGCGCGGGGATATACCCATGAACGTTATCGCCGCATCATTGATGATATTCGCGAGATTATGCCCGATGCGGCAATTACTGCCGATGCGATTGTGGCTTTTCCGGGAGAGACTGAGGAACAGTTTGAGCGTACTGTTCAATTAGTTAATGATATTGGCTTTGATTTGGTGAATACTGCTGCCTACTCACCCCGTCCCGGCACACCTGCGGCGGTTTGGGAAAATCAGTTGAGTGAAGAAGTCAAAAATGATCGTTTGCAACGTCTTAACCATGCGGTTAATCAAAATGCGGCTTTGCGATCGCAGCGTTATGCAGGACGGATCGAAGAAATCATGATTGAAGGGACAAATCACAAGAACCCTAATCAAGTCATGGGACGGACGCGCACCAATCGCATCGCCTTTACTGAAAACACGACAGGCAAATCATTAGCTGAGCTAATCGGTCAAACAGTCTCTATAAGAATTACTGAAGTAAGACCTTTCAGTTTAACTGGTGTAATTTGCTAAGTGCATGTTAGACTAGTCAAGCGCGTAAACGACATAAGCAAAAGGCAAGCGCAAAACGTCGTCTACAAGCGAGATTGGGTCACTAACTCAATGGTAGAGTACTCGGCTTTTAACCGATTTGCTCCGGGTTCGAATCCCGGGTGACCCATAAAATTAATAACAAAAAAGGAAATGGCATAGTCATCTCCTTTTTTGTTATTAATCGCTTTTTTAATTGCTGTTCATAGGCAAAAATATAGATGCGCTAATTCGTGCCGCCGCGACTTTTGGTATTATACCTCTGGTAATTATGTGGTGTAATTCATGCATATTGCATGGCTAGGGAAAAAATCGCCTGCGTGCGGCAACGTGACCTATAGTCGCGAAATTACAAATGCCTTACTCGATCGCGGACATCGAGTTAGCTTTATGCATTTCGCACCTGAGTCTGACAACGAACATGCTGAAAGTATCAGTTTGGAAGATCCAGAGACCCAAGATGTCACCCTACCATTCCTCTATAAGTCAACTATTTATACAGTCCCGTCCCTTCGTGCCAACAAAATTCTGATCGATTCTTTGAGATCGTTAAAGCCCGATCTCGTTCATGCCTCCCTTGCGATCTCACCACTCGATTTCCGTCTACCAGAAATTTGTGCCGAACTCGATTTACCGCTAGTCGCGACATTTCATCAACCCTTTGATCTCAAGAGGCGCAATCTTGCTTCTAGTACGCAGCAACTCACCTATCAAATTTATGCGCCATCTCTTGCGGATTACAACCAAGTTATTATCTTCTCTAATATTCAAAAAGAACTGCTCAACAAATTAGGTGTTCCTAATACTAGAATCGCGGTAATTCCCAATGGTGTTGATAGTGATCGCTATTCTCCCGGAGCATCAAATATTAAGGAAGAGTTGCAAGCAGAGCGACTATTTCTTTATCAGGGGCGCTTGGCGGCAGAAAAAAATGTTGAGGCTTTGCTCAAGGCATGGCGCAAAGCGAAGATGCCCGAAGGTTGCAAACTAGCAATTGTTGGGACTGGCCCCTTATTAGCAAGTTTAAAGACTTTCTACGGCAATGACCCTAGCATTATTTGGATGGGTTATATTGCTGATGAGCAGAGGCGGATTGATATTTTACGAGGCACGGATGTGTTTATTTTACCTTCGCTAGTAGAAGGACTATCACTATCGTTACTAGAAGCGATGTCCTGCGGTGTGGCATGTATTGCTACTGATGTGGGGGCGGATGGTGAGGTGATTGAAAATGGCGCGGGTATTATTCTTGACTCACACAAAGTTACATCTCAACTTTGCATACTGCTCCCTCTATTCGCTGAACATCCCGAAATGTCAAAAATCATTGGCATGAAGGCAAGACAGAGGGTTTTAGATCGCTATACCCTCGTCAAAAATATTGATCGTCTAGAATCTCTATATGAGCAAACTATGAGTCAACAGTGGGTCAGGGTCAGCGCATTCTAAACTATTGCCAAAACTATGGGGTTTGTTGTATTATAATAAGCCGTGAATTTGTTTGGGCTAGTAGCTCAGTTGTATAGAGCAATCGCCTTCTAAGCGATCGGTCGATGGTTAGAGTCCATCCTAGCCTGTTCCTTTAAATCCTTATATTAAGTAGCAATGCAAATTTTACCAGTAAAATTTGCATTGCTACTTAAATTGCTGTGCCGAGTAAATATAACAAGCTCATCCTGATCGCTACACCGTTAGTTACCTGTTTATCAATCAAGCTTAAACGAGGATCATCCATTAGGTCGGAGCTAATCTCCACGCCACGATTGACAGGGCCGGGATGTAAAACTTGGACATTGGCTGCACATTTGGCAATGCGATCGCGGGTTATGCCATACCGCGCATGATATTCTCGCAAGCTGGGAATCAGGAACTGACCCATCCGCTCCATTTGCAAGCGCAAAGTCATCACAAAATCTGCATCCTCAAGGGCTGGCTCAAGGGAATAGTGAATTTTTGCGCCATATTCGGCAAACTCTGGCGGTAGTAATGTTGGTGGTGCAGCTAGATGTACTTCGGCTCCATTGGTGGCTAAGCTCCATAGATTGGAGCGCGCTACCCGTGAATGCAAAATGTCACCAACAATCGCTACTTTCTTGCCCTTCAGATCTTTGGCTGTCGGTGCAGTGGGGTTAAGGTACATGCATAGGGTCAGTAGGTCTAACAATGCTTGAGATGGATGTTCGTGTTTGCCATCGCCAGCATTGAGAATGGCGACTTTACCGCCACTAAGGGCATCCATATCCCTTGCGATCGCTAATGGTACACCTGCTGACTGGTGACGAATCACCATAATGTCTGTACCCATTGCCAAAAAAGTGCGGGCGGTATCAAGAATTGTCTCGCCCTTAGAAAGCGAAGATGTCCCAGGGGCAAAGTTTAATGTATCTGCCGATAGACGCTTAGCAGCTAGCTCAAAACTGTTACGAGTACGGGTTGAAGATTCAAAAAATAAGTTGGCGACAACTTTGCTCTGCAAGGTTGGCACTTTTTTATTTCGTCGTGACAGTACTTCTAAAAAGCTAACGGCTGTTTGCAGAACCGTTTCATAATCATTCTGGGTAAAGTCGGCCAGCGAGATTACATGTCGGCGCTGCCAAGTAAGTTCAGTCATGGTACTTTATCTTCTGAACTAGGAAATCATGCGATGCATCATCAGCACACCAATGGGGGCTGGAGCAACCATATCGTCTGGGAGGAAAGCACGGGAGCTAACCAACACGAGAGTAAATAAAAATATGGCGAAAATAATTAATGGTGCGATGTACTGACGAAAAAATGGCACGGCTTTAGATCGTAGATGACGCTTACATTGTCTATGATAACGTTTCAGACTAAAAAATTAGTAGTTTAGTTTTTTGATGATTAGTTTAGAGTCCATATTTACTTATTGAGATAGAATTATGCAGTGATGTTAGATTAACTCGCCTTTTCAAAATCTTAGGACTTCTACGAACGGATTGTGGGGGCAAATCGTGACCTGTCTCCACTAACAATTGCGGTCTCAAGTGATTTTTGCCTAAGTCCTAAATCTAACAAAATTGTTGATACTAAAAAATGCCACCAAGGTTACAAGTCAAAAACGAAGATTGCTCACCATTAGGGCTGTATGTGCTGCAATATTTAGAAGAGCAAGACATCAGCATGAATCATTTGGCGGAATTGGCGGGAGTGCCACAGCCAAGGCTGCGAGGAGCTTGTTTTAAAGGAACTTGTCCAACACCTGAAACCCTCAGGAAACTTGCCAAAGTGATGGGAAATCACCATTTGGAGCTGTATACCCTAGCCTATCAGGGCAGAATTGAACAGGTTCCTGAAGATGTAGATGATAATCTATTGGATATTTTGATACGTCAAATGTTAGAAACAGCACGGGAACTTAACTTAGCCATGCCGAAGACACAACCATCTAAGGCGAAAATCCGTAAAGCCTTAATAGAATTAGGGTTTAGGGAAAAAAGAGAAGAATTTTTGTAATCAAGCGATTGCACGGATTAAAAAGTTAAGTATTCTGCTCAGAGCTTGCCGTAGCAACCACAGCCGCTAAGTCTTGAAAACGACTTGGATCACCTTCATAACCTCTTTCAGTTCTTTCTTGACGCTTAATTTCGTACAGATTATTTAAAATCACCTCCCAGTCATTTTGAGTTAACGGAGATTGCTGGGATGGAGATGTCAAAACTTGATACTTAGGAGAATGCTCATACGAAGCATGGGAATTAGTTTTTAGATTCTCTAGGTGTTGTTGCAGCATTTTTTGGGCATACCATACGCGACCACGCACTGCTAAACTCTCGTCATTGCAAGACATCAAGTTGAATTGAGTTTGAATACATGCCCGCCAGTCTGGATGGATATCTGCGATCGCAATTGCTAAGGATTGCAGACCAACTACAGCCGCATAGCGAACCACCCATTCTTCATCCTGCTGCGCAACGAATAACAAGGCTTCTAGAGCCTCTGCTTGGGCTATTTCCCGCAGTTCATGAGGAAACCAATGCCATTTCATTGTGCCTAATCCTTTGACTGCTGCCCGACGGACACTCATCGCAAAGTCAGCCGTCGCCACCCCAATCAAAGTAACTAAACCTCTAGGATCACCAATTCCAGCTAAAGCTCGAATTGCCCATGAGCGTGCTGTGTAGTTGTGCATATCCAACAGTTCGAGCAAAGCAGGAACCGCAGGATCTCCCAATAGAATTAATCCATCTACAGCCGCAACTGCTGCACCAGGGTTATTGTAACTAAGTGCCTCAATCAAGGTGGGAATAGCACCTTCTAATCGAGCTGCCGCTAAATTCTGAACTGATTGGACAAGTAGTCTTGAAGAATCAGATTCTTCTACAGCTTTAATAAGTTGAGAAAGGCGATCAGTCATATATAGATAGAGATAAGAGAAGCTCTTGGCGATTCTTTACTTTACAATAAATTCGTCGCTTACTGCGCGGGCAACACAAGCTTTTAATGGTGTTAAAAGGCTAGAGCAATTCATCCATCAATGTCATAACTTTGATAGCACCATCGGTAAGGTCGGGAGGTGTGGCACAAACAATTTGTTTTTCCAATAGACCTTTGAGAGAAATTAATTTTAAGCTGTTTTCGGCCATGGTGTTACTAATTGCTTCTGCGGCTCCTAAATAGCCGATCGCGCCCAAATCAGTAAGCACAGTGCGGCGTAACTGTAAATCTTTATGGTTTAATGCCGACACCAGACGTTCTCCATATTGCTCAGCAAGGTCTGGCTCTGATAATTGATACATTGCTCTTGCTGCTGCATACTGCACTCTGGGAATGGGATGATCTAAAAATGGCAAAATATAGGGAATTGCGACCACTGCCCCCAAGCTTCCCAGTGCTTCGAGAAAAGCATCAAAGGGTTCTTCAGTCTCAATATCAGCACTCGTTTTTGAATTGGAATTTTTGATTAATTCAACTAATTTAGGTACACAGGTGTGATCTCCCAGAATCTCTAAGGCTTGGGCGGCGGCTTCGCGCACATAAAAATCATCACAATCTAAAGATTGAATCAAGGCAGGCACAGCACGACAATCTCCCAATTTTCCTAATGCCCTCGCTGCATTACGTCGCAATGGATAGCCACCTGCTTCAGTGCGATCGGCTTCATCTGACAAAGCAATGATCAATAAATCAATTGCTTCTGGTACATTCACCCGAAAGCGACCTAACCACCATGCGGCATATACCCGCAAACCCAAATCGTCACTTTGTAAATTTGCGATCGCTTGTTCAATGGTTAACGGGTTATCATCTGGGATATCAGACTCGGCATTTATCATCTTTTTAATTTCTAAGCAAAGCAATGTTTTTCAAAAATATATTAAAAAACAAAAAGCACCCCCGGTGGGGTGCTTTTTGTTTTTTCTAGAAAGAATTAGCTAAGAGCATTGATTGCATAATCAATATAGGAGTTTGCTTCAACAGCAGAGTCTCCGCTCAAACCATGGTTAGCCTTGATGTACTTCAAAGCTTCAACGTACCAGCTAGGAGAAAGATCAAAGGTGCGGTTGATTTCAGCGATACCAGCAACCAAGTAATCATCCATTGGACCTGTACCACCAACTACGCAGCAGTATGTAACCATACGCAAGTAGTAACCGATGTCACGTACGCACTTGTCCTTACCAGTTTGGCTGGAAGCGTAGTTAGGACCAGTCATGGTGGTGGTGTAAGGGAACTTACTGTATACAGCATTAGCAGCGCCATTAGCCAAAGAATCAGCCTTCTCGCTCAAAACACGAGCAGCAGCCAAGCCTGCGGTTGCTTGACGAAAACGACCGAAAGCAACTTGAGTTTCGGTAGAGCTGAGGAAACGGCCTTGAGAATCGGCGGCTGATACTGCTTCGGTTAAAGGGGTTTTCATTGTGAAATATTCTCCAAAATAATCTTGATAAGAGTTTTGTTAAGCGCAATGCATTAATTACAATGCGGAAGGGGATTGTTTGAGTAATTCAGATAGTCATTAACCGTCTAGATCAACTAGAGACTGATTAAGGACTAATCGTCAGAACTAAGCAACAGCAGCAGCAGCCTTGTCGAAGTAGCTACCAACTTCGCTCATTAGAGCAGAGCAATCACCACGGGTAACACCGTTAGCATCGTTAGCAATTGCGATCGCAGCATCTTTCATCTTTTGTACGCCAACAGCAACGGAAGCACCAGGAGTACCAAGAGCCAAGTATGTTTCGCGAAGGCCGTTCAAGCAACGATCTTCCAAGATGCTTGCATCGCCAGCGTAGATAGCATAGGTGACATAGCGCAAGATAATTTCCATGTCACGCAAACAAGCAGCCATACGACGGCTGGTGTATGCATTTCCACCAGGAGAGATCAAAGAAGGTTGTTCCGCAAACAAAGAACGAGCAGCATCGGCAACGATCTTAGAAGAATTGCTGGTGATACGGTTTACGGTGTCCAAACGCTTGTTGCTTTCTGCAACCATAGCGGTTAGAGCATCCAATTGAGCTGAGCTAATGTAAGCACCTCTAGAATCGGCTTGGGATACTACCTTTGCAAATGCATCGAACATATACTGTTATCTCCAGTTTTTTTGTGTAATTATTTTTTATGTTTAGGATCACACCGAATCGCTAAAGAGCAAGTTCTGTGCTACCGATCTAAATACTATCCGATCTTTCAATCGAAAAACTTAGAAAAATCTTTGTTTTTAAATAGCTGGAGAAATCCGAATAAATTATTAAAAACAGATAATTGCATGAACTGCATTTCTGCTTTGCTAATTTAATTTCCAACCTATTTGTTTATACTATGTCGTTGGAACGTTTTTCATTACAGATTGTCACAAATTATGACGGGTTGTTTCAAAAACTCCAAAAACCTTGCAGCATAAGCCTTAGCAATTCTGACAATTTCACGACATAAACTAAAAGCCTCACTAAAGTGAGGCTTTGTTATGAAGGTTAGCCATAGGCTTTGGTTTTTCGCTGAGCGAGAAATACAGGCCATCAAATCCAGCTAAGTAGCTATAATTAAAATCCAGATCTAAAGACTGTGGCGCACGCTGCGCGTGCGCCACAGTCTTTAGGGTTTTACTTACTTAGACTGGTAATGTTAGTTCAGCGCCGAGGGGAAAGCCTAATGCTTCGCGCTGGTTATAGTAAAGCTTGGCGACCTGTCGGGCTAAATTGCGAATGCGGCCGATATAGCGTGTCCGCTCGGTGACAGAAATGACCCCACGCGCATCAAGTAAATTAAAAGAGTGGGAACATTTTAAAACATAGTCAAAAGCTGGCAACACTAACTCAGATTCGAGCAAATGTCCTGCTTCCTTTTCATATTGCAGAAATAGTTGGAATAGTAGATCAGACTCTTGCGGTTTACCGCCAAAATTGCCGAAGTTATAGGCGCTATGCTCGACTTCGCCTTGGTGATGCACCTGCCCATATTTAATATCGCCTAGCTCTGGGTGCGATCGCCAAACGATATCGTAAACTGAGTCCACCCCTTGCAGGTACATGACTAGACGCTCTAGACCATAGGTGATTTCCGCAGAGACAGGACGGCAATCTAAACCACCAACTTGCTGAAAATAGGTAAATTGCGTGACTTCCATACCATCTAGCCAGACTTCCCAGCCCACACCCCAAGCGCCAAGGGTTGGGGATTCCCAGTCGTCTTCTACAAAGCGAATATCATGATCGGCGGGATCGATTCCTAAATGCTTGAGACTATTGAGATATTGATCTAAAACGTCATCGGGGGAAGGCTTGAGAATTACTTGAAATTGATAGTAATGTTGCAAACGGTTGGGATTCTCTCCATAGCGCCCATCGGTGGGACGACGACATGGTTCCACATAGGCAACACTCCAAGGCTCAGGTCCAATTGCTCTCAAAAAAGTATGCGGACTCATCGTGCCTGCACCCTTTTCGGTGTCGTAGGGTTGAGCAATCAGACAGCCTCGATCGCTCCAATACTTTTGCAACGCCAAAATAACCGACTGAAAATCCATGCTTTACAGGGCAATAACACTTTTAAATCATTTTTTATCCTATCAGCGATCGCAGCGAAAAATTAAGTAGTTACCTAGAAGCTTTGCTGCCCACTAAGTGGGTAGCAAAGCTTCTAGGGTTATGGTGATTTGGGTATTAGTAAGCCATTCAATAGCTGCCGAATTTCCTGCTGGGCTTCACTTATTTGTTGTACTTGATATTGAAGAATCGAAATTTCATGTAATTTTTGCTGCAAACCTTCAACTAGCTCACTGACTTTCTGTTGTAAATATTCAATTTTACGTTGAGATTCATGTTGAGATTCACCTTGATATTGACTTTGAACATTGTATTGAGATTTATTCTCTAAAATATCTTCTAGGGTTTGTGATTCTAGGTCAATTTCGTACTTAAAAACTTCTGATCTATAGGGTTTATTTCTATTGGCAAAACTATAGGGCGAAAGAGGAAAGCTTTGCTCGATTATTTTCTGTTCCAGCTTTTCCATGGCAATGTTAACAGCATGATCGAGTGGATTATCTGATTTTTTGTAATGCATTCTGTCAAGGCTAAGATTCTCTTGATCATCAACTATCAAAAAGTTACTAGCAAGGGTGATCTCTTCTGAGTAAAAATTTTTTTCTAATGGATCGACTGAATTACCTTCCTCTATTAATTCTGTTCTTTTTGCCCAAAATTCTGCTTTTTCAATAGTTTGCTGAAGATTTTGCTGATTCGCATCGTATAAATGAGGAAACTGTAGTTTTAATTCCCAATTTTGCAGACATTGTCCCAAAACCTGTGCTAAGTCAAACAATAGATGGGACTCTTCTAATTCCCATTGTTTGGGGTGATGACTCTGCACCAATGCCCATCCCCAAATATTGTTATGGGATAACAGGTCAAGTCTAATCGGCGCTGACATCATCGCTTTTACTTGTGTTTCCTGCCATTGCTGATGAATGCTGACATCCGCATCGATTTGCGTAACATCAGGACAAATGAAGGTGCGATCGCAGCCTACATTTGTAACTGAATTGATCCCTAAGTAATGGATTGAATAAATGCGATCTTTAATACTTTGTACGTCTGGAGAAATCGCTTCAACTAAGATATGCCCTTTTTGGGTGTTGAGCATCTGATAAATGACGATGCGACTAGCATTGAGTCTGCTACCGAGACTAGTCAAAAATATCTTTAGTAACTCCTCAGGACTTTGACAAGACAGCATCGCTAGGGCAATTAGTTCATGCTCTAGTTTGTGATTGGAATAGAGAGATGACGGAATCTCATTCATGTTCTATTTCTTTAAGTCCATGATTTAGCAATCTGCCAAGCCTGATGCCCAATGCCCAATCCAATTATGCAACAACTGGTCAAAATTCCAATTACTACCCAAGGCTTTCGCTTTTTGGTTAGAAAATCTCCCACAAAGGCGATCGCAGTTACACCCACCCATGCCACGATTGCTAAAACTATTAGTTCAAATTTTACACTAGCTAAAAAGATCAATCCACCAATAATTAATAATCCACTTAGTAGGTAGCTCCATTTCATGAGGGCAAAGTCGGCAAAGGCAGTCAAGGTCGGTAATATGGTGACAACAATAAAACTTGCGATCGCTAAATATTGGTGCTTAGGAAAAGTCAGCAGCACTGAAAGAAAGTAACCGATACAGGTATAGCTTCCCATAATCATAAATATCCATACCCAACTCACCCCCAATTGTGGCAAAGATGGTTTGGGGAAGTGTGGATGAATCGGTCTAGTTGATTCGGATTGACGTGATCTAAAGAATTTGGGTTGAGGCAACTTCAGATTTAGGGGTATCAGCTCTCTCAGTCTGGGTCTAGGCAAATCATTACTAGCCTGATTTGTCTTTGGCGCATTTTGCTGATCGTCAGGCTGCGGCGATGGTGTTATGGGTTGTTGACTTGGAGAATCGTCAGACGGTTTTGCCATAGGACTTTGCCAAATATATTCTTTGCATGTCTGCAATACTTTGTTGTAGTATTTGGGCGCTAAGCATTTAGATAAGTTTGCCGCGATCGTGTCAGGTCAAATTGTTAACCCGAACACAAAAGCCTGTTTAATACTTTTTTGACTTTAATGGAGTGAATATATGGTCTCACAGGATCGAGTCCCCGTAGGTATTATTGGTGCATCGGGCTATGGCGGTATCCAATTAGTTCGATTGCTGCTAGATCATCCATTAGTAAATATTACTTACATGGGTGGGAGTGGTTCTGTGGGGCAAAACTTTGCGGATTTATATCCCCATATTGCCCATGCGGTTAGTTTACCCATCGAAAATTTAGAACCCGATGCGATCGCAGAACGCTGTAAGGTCGTCTTTTTATCTTTGCCCAATGGTCTAGCCAGTAAGATTGCCCCCCGTCTTTTGGCGAAGGGTTGTAAAGTTCTCGATTTATCCGCAGACTATCGCTTTACCGATCTGCAAGTCTATGAGTCTTGGTATAAAGAGGCTCGAACTGATGCGGATGTGAATGCTAAGGCTGTGTATGGTCTGCCCGAAATTTATCGCGATCGGATTGCCACGGCAGATCTGGTGGGCTGTGCAGGGTGTTATCCCACGGCAAGTTTATTGGCTTTACAACCTTTACTCAAGCAGGGTTTAGTCGATCCAAGTACGATCATCATTGACGCGAAGTCTGGTACATCGGGTGGTGGTCGTCAGCCGAAAACAAATTTATTACTTGCTGAAGCCGATGGCTCTCTCGCTGCCTATGGTATCGCTAGCCATCGCCATACTCCCGAAATCGAACAAATTTGTAGTGATATGGCGGGTCAAGAGGTATTAGTCCAATTTACACCGCACTTAATTCCGATGATTCGCGGTATTCTCTCGACGGTATACGCCAAGCTGCGCGACCCCGGCTTAGTCAAAGATGATGTTTTAACTATCTATAAATCTTTTTATCGCAACTCTGAATGGGTCAAGGTTTTGCCGAAAAATACTTTCCCTCAGACCAAATGGGCGCTCGGCACAAATCTTTGTTATCTCGGTGTAGAGGTAGATGAGCGCACAGGTCGAGTGATCGTTGTTTCGGCGATCGATAACTTGATGAAGGGGCAAGCTGCCCAAGCTGTGCAATGTATGAACATCATGATGGGTTGGGAAGAGTCATTAGCTTTGCCTAAGCTTACTTTCTATCCATAGCGCCCTCACCCCTAGCCCCTCTCCCTAAGGTTGAGGGGAATATGGAGAGTATTTTACTAAAAATGACGACAGTTAAAGATTTAGGTGAACAAGGATTGCTGAAAATTTTTCGGCAATATTGTAGCAATGTGGTCGGTGATGATGCTGCGCCCATGGGGGCAACTTTGCCAGAGCATCAGATGGTGGTGACCACTGATATGTTGGTGGATGGTGTGCATTTTAGCGATCGCACTACTAGCTCTGAAGATGTTGGTTGGCGGGCGGCGGCTGTGAATCTATCGGATTTAGCCGCGATGGGGGCGAAGCCTTGGGGATTGGTCATGTCTGTGGGATTAACCCCTGATACTGAAATTAATTGGATTGAAGGGGTATATCGTGGCTTTAGTGAATGTTTACGCACCTACGGCACAGAATTAGTCGGTGGCGATACCGTACGCTCACCGATGCGAACTTTAGCGGTAACTGCCTTTGGACAAGTCCCCAAGGATAACTTAATTCAAAGGCATACGGCTCGGGTTGGTGATGTAATTGTGATGACGGGGCTACATGGTCTGTCTAAGGCAGGTTTAGAGCTGTTATTAGATCAAAATTTAGAGAAAAACAAGGAATTAGTGCAAACAATTTGTCGATATCATCAACGACCCAAACCAAGATTTGATGCGATCGCAATTCTCCACGAAATTCTAAATCATGAGCATTATTTACAAGGTTTTCCAATCTCAGGCATGGATAGCAGCGATGGACTTGCCGATGCGATCGCCCAAATTTGTCGGGCTAGTCATGTGGGTGCAAAAATATATTGGCGCTCATTACCAATCCCGAAAATTATTCGTAATTTAGCAGGCGAGCAGGCGCTCGATTGGGTGCTTTATGGTGGAGAAGATTTTGAACTAGTTTTATGTATGCCTTTGCCCTTGGCAAAAAAATTAGTACATCAGTTACCTCATGCCGCAATTATCGGGGAAATTGTGGAGGGTAATCAAATTGATGGCATCAAAATGCAATCTGCTTTTCAGCATTTCTAATAAAAAAGCCTTGCAACGCAAGGCTTTTTTATTATTCTTCCTCAATTCCAAAAACTTGGTTGAAGGTTTTGAGAACTTTATAACCGTTATCAATAGATTCGAGAGGATCTTTGCGGAGACGGTGACGCAGGCATAGACCGATGACGCGCTTAATGTCATCTACCTCAACTTCTTTGCGACCTTCAAAGGCAGCAATCGCTCTAGCAGCACGGTTGCTGACAATGTCACCACGCAAACCGTCAACATTTAACTCAGAGCAAACTCTAGAAATATTCAAGCGCAGATCTTGAGGGATTTCTACTTCGCCGAGCATGTTTTGCGCTCTGACGATTTTGGCTTGTAGTTCCTCTTGCTCTGTTGAATATTCCTTGAGAAATCCATGGGGATTGCTGTCAAAATTAGTCCGCTCTTCGACCACCCGCACCCGCAATTCTGGCTCACGCACGGTACGAATTTCGGCATACATACCAAAACGGTCAAGCAGTTGGGGACGCAATTCGCCTTCTTCGGGGTTGCCAGAGCCAACTAGGACAAAGCGGGCAGGGTGACGGATGGAGATACCTTCGCGCTCAACGGTGTTCCAGCCTGAAGCCGCCGAGTCTAACAACACATCGACAAGGTGATCATCGAGGAGGTTGACCTCATCAATATAGAGAATGCCGCGATTTGCCTTGGCAAGTAGTCCGAGTTCAAAGGCTTTAACACCTTCAGATAATGCCTTTTCAATATCGATTGTGCCGCAAACACGGTCTTCGGTTGCGCCGAGAGGCAAGTCCACCATGATCACTTGCTTGGTGGTCACAGGCAAAGTTTCGCCATTGGCAACACGGCGGCGCACTTCTTCACTCTGGAGATCGCCGTCGGTAGGATGGCTGCTAAAGGGATCGTCAGCGACAACTTCGATTTCGGGTAAGAGGTCGGCAAGGGCGCGAACGGTTGTGGATTTGCCCGTACCGCGATCGCCCATTACCATCACCCCACCGATTTTGGGATCGATGACGTTGAGCAACAGGGCGAGCTTCATCTCTTCCTGTCCGATCACGGCGGTGAAAGGAAATACAGGTCGTCTTGTCGTTGTGGTTGGTTTAATGGGAGTTGCAATCAAGGTTTTTTAAATTTTGGATCGATAAGTGGGTCACTCTAGCCAATATACCGCTTTTCATCTCCCAAAAGAATAAGCCCCAAAGCTTTAGCACTTCTTACTTACTTTGAAAGACTGTCTGCGGCAGTCTTTCAAAAAATTGATTTTTAAGCTTTGCTAGGTGAACCTTGCGATTGCGCTAGGTATTTTTGCAGTTGTTCCATGGCTAAAATTAACTGTGGCGTGGGATCGATTGCCACTAGACCATCTTGCATCTTTTGCCAAATCTCAAAGTGGAGGTGGGGGCCAGTTGCCATACCTGTGCTACCAACTAGACCGATCACAGTTCCCTGCTTGACCTCTTGACCTTCTTTAACGAGCACTTCTGACAGGTGGGCATAGCGAGTTTCATGGGTATCACCATGGGAAATGACGACAATCAGTCCATAACCGCCCAGCCATCCCGCAATTTCCACACGACCACTAAAGGACGCGACCACAGGAGTTCCTTCTGGAGCAGCTAAGTCTGTACCTTGGTGGAAGCGCACCTGTCCTGTGACGGGATGGACACGACTGCCAAAGATGGAACTAATGATAGAGGGAGCAATTAAGGGGAACAGCATTTGCTTATCGCCATTACTGGGTAAGCTCATGGCGGCAATTTCTTTTTCAGTGAGGCGGCGTACTTGCACTGCCGTTTCACCCGATGCGGCTGCATACAATACGCCACCATCGTTGGTTGCATATTGATATTGAGAATTAGCACGATTTTGTTGTTTGGCTGCGATCGCAATTTCAGGATTACATAGAGCCGCATCTCGCTCCATGAGGCTGCTAGCCTTGAATTTACAACCAGTTGAGCGATTTTCTAAGATAATTTCAGGCTCTGACTCAGTAACAGTGATAGGGCGTGAGTTTACCTGCGAATTAGTCTGAATATTTACCTGTACAGGTGGTGGAGCAATTGCTTGGCTATTGTCAATTTTGTCATTTGCCGTAAAGCCCGCATTATTTTCAATTTTAATGTCGACAACATCACTGGCAGGAGTATTGACCGCAGCAGGTTCAGATGTCATTGTGGAGGAAGGCTGCGATACCGAGATATCTGGGGAAATGGCTGACTTGGTAGCGGCGTATGCTGAGCTAACTGATAGATAGCTAGTTGTGGAGAAACACAGCAAAGTAGCTAGGGTGAGCGTAGAAAGTGTCGATTTTCGCATAGTTAAGTCTATAAATTTTTGAGATTTGGCAAGGCTACATCAATACAGATGTATTTCTCAATAACCAACAGAAAAAGCTTGGGGCTGATAGACCGCTTGCTGGCGATCGCTTTCCCATATTACTACTAGTTCGCCTGTTGCCCTTATGTCGATTATTTGACCGTGAAGTTCCCGTCCGTCAACTATTTTCCGAATATTGCGATCGCAAAGCATCTGTAAATATTCAGCTAAAATGCCGTCCATACCCTCACGGTTGCTGCGATTTTGCCCTAGAGCAATGCCCTCTAGCACTACGTCAATGAGTTCATCCATGCTCGATAGAGTAGTTGGCAGCTCACCAATTGCGATCGCACCTTCAGGTACTTCATTAGTCCAATTAATGCCGATCCCCACCACGGCATAATCGATCTTTCCTGCCTCAATTCTGGTTTCCGTAAGGATACCGCCCACCTTACGACGCTCAATTAATAGGTCGTTGAGCCACTTCAACCTCACATTTGCACCGACTTCCTGCAATTTTTTAGCAATGCCCCAAGCACTCCATAGCGTAATCTGATGGGCATTAATCGCCGCTAAATCTACCCGCAAAATTACGGACATAAACAATCCGCCCAATTCGGACTGCCAGTGATGACCGCGTTGACCTCGACCTTTGGTTTGGCGCTTGGCAATAATTACGGTTTGATGTGGATCGGTATGGCTTGCTTCAGAACGATCATGATCAATTAGTCGCCATGCCTCACTATTCGTTGAGTCAAGTTCTGCATATCTAATGACCTTAAATCCTGAAGCAAGCATATCTAAACTTCTCTAAACTTCCATCTAGCTGCGGGTTACGACTGCCTCAACGGTTGCCGTCTGCTTGCCAGTGGTTGCCTCAGTATTCACCTCGGTAATTGCCCAGCGCAAGGGTTGCCCATGCTGAGCCAGTTGTTGCTCAACATCAGCGATGAGATTTTTGGCGATCGCATCTTGATTCTCGTTGATTTCTACTTCGGCGGTTATGAAATGTGTAGTCATGACGTTTAATCTTTTATGTAACAACTGAGTAATGTTCTAGTTTATAGATATATCAGCAGACATACAAATCAAGTCATTATTTATTAATTTATTGATCGCGCTATGATTGTGACAGATGTTACTAAATTTTTTAAGTAATGACACACCATGACCACCACAAAGATTATTCTTGCGGGTAGATATCAAATTGTAAAACCGCTTGGTGGTGGTGGTTTTGGCAGGACTTTTTTGGCGCGAGATCTGCAACTACCCAATCAACCTGCCTGTGTGGTCAAACAACTAAGACCTAAAGTTCAGAATGAAGCAGATCTTGCGATCGCAAAACGTCTGTTTGATAGTGAAGCCAAAACTCTCCATAACTTAGGTAATCATGATCAGATCCCAAGGCTATTCGCACATTTTGAACAAGCAGGCAAGTTTTATCTAGTACAGGAATTTATTGAAGGTTACACCCTTGCTCAAGAGCTAAGTAATGGTCATACATGGAGCCAAAAAGAATTAATTTTGGCGATGTGGGACATCTTGCAAGTTTTAGCATTTGTGCATAAATCACAGGTGATTCATCGAGATATTAAACCTGCCAATTTAATTCGCCGTAGTCGCGATCGCAAAATTGCCCTGATTGACTTTGGCGCAGTTAAAGCTTTATCCAGTGATTTTAGTGATTTTTGGGAAATTTCAGAAAAAGATAGTAAAGTCGCTAACACAATTGTGATTGGCTCCCCTGTATACACCCCTAGCGAGCAATTAGGAGGTAATCCCCAATTCTGTAGCGATGTTTATGCATTGGGAATTATGTGCTTACAGTCCTATACAGGTCTATCACTTAAGGAACTTCCCAAGGATCCACAAACCAATGAATATTTGTCTGCGCTGGCAGTAGCAAAAGTTAATCGACCAATCAATACAGGAATAGCCGCAATCATCGACAAGATGTTGCGCTATGACTATCGGCAACGCTTCAAAGATGCCACAGAGACATTGCAAGCCCTAGAAAAATTACTAAAGATGGGGAATACTGCCCCAGTTACCAACCAGACTGCCCCTGCGTTTCAGTTAGAAGAACCAGAAGGTCAGCTTGAGGTCAAATCTGCTTTCTATATGCAACGTCCACCCATCGAAACCGACTGTTGCGAAATGATGCTGCGGCCAGGTTCTCTAATTCGCATTAAAGCACCACGGCAAATGGGAAAATCATCACTATTATCACGCACTCTTTCCTTAGCTAAATTTAAGGGATATCAGGTTGCCCATCTCTACTTCCAGCAAGCTGATAGTGATATTTTTGACGATCTGGATTTGTTTTTGCGGTGGCTCTGCACCAGTATTGCCTTAGAGTTAGACCTAGATGACAATCTAGAACCCTATTGGCAAGGGGTCTTAGGCAGTAAAAATAAATGCACCAAATATTTCCAGCGTTATCTTTTAACTGCTAGAGATTCGCCTTTAGTGTTGGGTTTAGATGATGTGGATTTAATTTTTCAATATCCGAAGATTTCTTCAGATTTCTTTGGACTATTACGAGCATGGCATGAAAAGGCAAAGAACGAAGATATTTGGAAAAAACTAAGACTAGTGATTGTTCATTCCAAAGAAGTTTATATTCCTCTCAATGTCAATCAATCTCCCTTTAATGTGGGTTTGCCAATTGACTTACCCGAATTCAATCTCTCGCAAATCACAGATCTCGTATATTGCCATCAATTAGCTTGGACACCAGCGCAAATAGAGCATCTCCAGAAACTGACAGGTGGTCATCCCTATCTAGTTAGACAAGCTCTTTATCAAATTGCGAGAGGTAGAATTGATTGGGAAAATTTACTAGAATTAGCGCCTACTGAGGAAGGAATTTATGCCGATCATCTGCGTCGCCAGTTAGGTATTTTGAAAGAAGATCCTGCCTTGCTTGAGGTCTATCAATCTTTGGTGCAGAGTGCTCAACCCTTGCAAATAGATAGTCAGTTTGCTTTTAAACTACGCAGCATTGGGCTAATCAAATTTTCAGGTAATAAAGTTCTGCCAATGTGCCAGTTGTACTATCAATATTTCCGACAATATTTCCGACAAAATCAAAATATCCAAAATCAAAATATAAGTAGTTAAGCCGATTTAAAAAATAAAACCAAAGCTTGTGCTACCCGTTATGTGCTCGGAAAAGCTTCTAGATTTTTAAGTTTACTTATAAGGCAATTGATGAGCGAGGAAAAGCATTCAAATTATTTATACCAAGTTGGTGGCAGTCTATCTCCTGATGCACCAACTTATGTGGAGCGACAAGCTGATAGCGAGCTTTATGAAAGCCTAAAAGCAGGTGAATTCTGTTATATTCTGAACTCGCGACAGATGGGCAAGTCTAGTTTGCGCGTCCGCACCATGAGGCGTTTGCAAGAAGAGAATTTTACCTGTGCGGCTGTGGATATCACTGCGATCGGTACATCTGATATTAATCCCGAACAATGGTATGCAGGGTTAATCGACAGCATCGTTAGTAGCCTCAATTTATATAGTTCTTTCGATTTAGAAGAATGGTGGGAAGCGAACCGATTAATTTCCCCTGTACAGCGTTTTGGCAAGTTTCTCGACGAGGTTTTACTTCAGCGAATTTCTACGCCGATTGTCCTATTTATTGATGAAATTGATAGCATTCTTAGTCTAAACTTTCCTGTGGATGACTTTTTTGCATTAATTCGTGAATCATTCAATCGCCGCGCCGATCATGATGTCTATAAGCGTTTGACTTTTGCTTTGTTTGGGGTAGCGACACCTTCTGATCTGATTCGTGATAAACAGAGGACTCCTTTTAATATTGGGAGAGCGATTGAGCTAAGAGGATTTCAACTAAGGGAGGCGAAACCTTTACTGCGTGGATTATTGAGGAAATCGCACAATCCTATAGCTGTTCTCAAGGCGTTGATTGCCTATACAGGGGGGCAGCCATTCCTGATGCAAAAAATCTGTCAATTGATCATGAATTCACCAGATCTAGTCCCGATAAATCATGAGTTGATCTGGGTGAATAATTTACTGAAGTCCAAAGTTATTGAGAATTGGGAAATCCATGATCAGCCTGAGCATTTCAAAACAATTCGCGATCGCATTCTTTGGAGTAGTGAAAATCGGCAGGGGAAATTGCTGGGGCTATATCAACAAATCTTGCACTCAGAACCATCCGCGAAAAAACGGGAATGGGGAATTATTGCTGATGATAGTCCTGAGCAAACAGAATTACGAATTACGGGGTTAGTGGTCAAACGAGATGGAAAATTACGAGTTTACAACCCCATCTATGCCGCAATTTTTAATCAAAACTGGGTGAATCAAGCCCTAGCAAATTTGCGTCCCTATGGCGAGTCATTCAAAGCTTGGGTGGACTCCAACTATCAAGATGAATCTCGATTACTGCGGGGGCAAGCACTCCAAGATGCTCTCATATGGGCAGCCAATAAAAACCTGAGCAATCATGATTATCAATTCTTTTCAGCAAGCCAAGATCTGGAAAAACGAGAAGTGGAAGTTGCGCTTGTGGCTCAAGAGGAAGCCAATCAAATCCTCGCCATGGCAAAACAAAGATTAGAAAATACTTTGGTGGCAGAGCAGGAGGCAAAGGTAAGATTGGTCGAGATGCAAAAGCAGATGCAGGCAAGTTTGATGCAGGCAGAAGTGGTGCTAAAAAGTGCATCAGCAAAGGCGACTTTCATCCTCAATCAACACTTTGAAGCCTTAATAGAAGCTGTAGATGCTTGCAAACAACTACAGCTTCTAGAAGAATTTACGGGCGAGAGAGCAAATCTGAGAATGCATGGAATTACGGCTTTGCATCAAGTTATTTACAACATTCGTGAATACAACCATTTGCTAGGACATTTAGATACAGTCACTTGTATTGCAATCCATCCTAGTGATCGTCTGATTGCATCGGGTAGTAGCGATCGCACAATTAAACTTTGGGATAGCCAAGGCAATCTCTGTCAAGTCCTTAGTGGTCATACCAACTGGATTACCAGCCTTAGTTTTAGTAGTACAGGGCAATATCTAGTATCTGCAAGTCGTGATGGCACGATCCGAGTTTGGCGCATTAATCGGATTACAGGGTTGTATGCAGATGAGCCAATCAAAATCCTGAAAGAGCATGAAGCACCAGTATTAGCAGTGAGATTTAGTCCTACTAATTCCATGTTTGTCTCCTGTGGTGAAGACACCAAAATTAGATTATGGAGCGAAGATGGAACTTTGCTCCAAACCTTTAAAGATGGACATCATAAGTGGGTAACCTGTCTTTGTTTTAGTCCTGATGGCGAGTTTATCGTTACAGGCAGTGCCGATCGCACATTAATCGTTTGGCATATCTCAGGCAAAATCGTCCAAACCTTTAAAGCCCACGACAGCTTTATCGAAGATGTCGATATTTCCCCCTCTGGCAGAATTATTGCATCTGCAAGTCGTGGACGTACTATTAAGCTATGGAATATGCAAGGAAAACTACTCAATCGATTAGATGGTCATGCTGACAAAGTTTTAGGTGTGCGCTTTCATCCTATTGAGCAATCTCTTGTGTCTGTGAGTAGCGATCGCACAATTAAGGTATGGGATTTACGCGGCAATCTGTGCCAAACAATCTTTGGTCACAAAGGTGGAGTAAATAGTTTGAGTTGGAATTCTCAGGGCAGTATTTTGCTGACAGGGGGGCAAGATACCATGATTAAATTTTGGCGAAATAAAGGTAATGCGCCCACCAATGTGGCAGCCCATAAAAGTGAAATCAATTGCCTTGATTTTAGTGCTGATAATCAATGGATTGCGACTGCGAGTAGTGACTGTACAATTAAGATCTGGTCAGTGGCTGAGGCTAAACCAGTAATGGTCATGACAGGACATAAAGAGCAAGTAAACAGTGTCTGTTTTAGTCCCGATCATCGTTTGTTGTTGTCGGTGAGTAGCGATCGTGCTATTAAGATTTGGGATACGAAGGGGAATTTACGCAAAAGTATTTATAAGGAACATGAAGGCACAATCTACAGTGTGGGGTTTCGTAGTGATAGTGAGATATTTGCCTCTGCAAGTGGTGATGGAACTGTGAAGATATGGACTAAAGAAGGAGAATGGTTACATACATTAGTCGGTCATGCCAATGCCGTTTATCACGTTTGCTTTAGTCCCGATGGCAATATGATTGCTACGGCGAGCCAAGATAAAACCGTGAAACTATGGCATTGGGATGGAACCTTGCTAAATACCCTCATGGGGCATACAGGTGAAGTCTATAGCGTTTGTTTTAGTCCTGATAGTAAGACTGTGGCAAGTAGTAGCAAAGATGCCAGTATCAAGTTATGGAATATCGATGGCAAGTTATTAAGGACTTTAAATGAACATAGTGCTGAAGTGCGAAGTATTTGTTTTAGCCCTGATGGTAATGCCTTAGCCTCAGGCAGTCATGATTGCACCGCCAAGATTTGGAGTTTTGATGGCAAAGAATTGCTCACATTGTCAGACCAACAAAATGCACCGATTAAGAGCGTTAGTTTTAGTCCTGATGGTGATATTCTTGCGATCGCAAATAGCGCTGGCAAGTTAACTTTCTGGGATTTTAATTTAGATCGGCTTATGGAAATGGGAAATAGTTGGATGCAAGATTATTTGGCTACCCATGAAACCTGAGCATTGAGGTGGTTCCGTTTATGACTGCGTGCGTTGACGCTTGGCTTCATAAAGCAATAGGGCAGCACAAATTGCCACATTCAGAGATTCCACGCGATCGCTTTGGGGAATGGATACGGATTCGTCGGCTAGCTCGATTAACTCTTGCGATAATCCATTACCTTCATTGCCCAGCAAAATCACAGTGGGTTTTGTAAAGTCATAGTCCCAATAGGTTTTTGATGCATTTGCCATCGTTGCAATCACGGTCACACCCTGTGACTGGAGCTGGCGCAGGTCTTCAGCAAGATCTGTAGAAGTTTGCATGGCACAGCGAAACCATTGACCTGCGGTGGCGCGAATGATTTTGGGGTTAGTTAAATCAACACTGTCGCTACTGATCAGCATTCCATCAGTGCCTACAGCCACTGCCGAGCGCACAATTGCGCCAATATTGCCGGGGTCTTGAATGGTTTCGAGAGCTAGACCCAAGGTCTTGATTTGAGCGACCTCTCGTGATGGTAATAATGCTGCGGCAATTGCACCGTCAGGATTTTTGGTGGTTGCGATCGCAGATAGGACTTCTTCAGAAACAATTTCTAGCTTTTCGATTTCCTCAAGCGCTTCAATTTGGTCATACAGGTCTGGATGAGTCGCAATCCACTTTTCGGTACAACAAACGATAGAGATTGGATAGGCAGTTGCGATCGCTTCAGTGATTGCATGGGTTCCTTCGATCAAAAATAGCCCTTGTTCGCGGCGATCCTTGGCACTTTCACCGAGCGATCGCAATTGTTTGACTAATAGATTTTTGGTACTGGTGAGCAACTGCTGGTTCCTAGACTAAATATGATTGGCTTTATTTTAAACCATAGCAAAGCACCAACCCCAATAAGCAAGTAGCAGCGCTTTGCGCCGCTACTTATTTAAAAACTAATGCGATGGGTCAAGGCTCTAAGGGTTTATCGATTCAGGTTTTCAGCTTCATGTCCATACTTTAAAATATGTCACCAGCCTATAGCTAGAGGGGTAACATAGAAGTAGAGGGCTGTGGTAATGACTCCCTAAGGAGGGTTGCTGGTTATGCCTAAGAACTTTTGGAAATCTGTGATTATTGCTGCGGCTGTGATCATCCCGACTGTCTCCGTCGGAGCATTGCAAGCGACAGCCCAAAGCTTTGGTGCGATCGCCAGATCGCCAACAACTGAAGACAAGGGTTACTCTTGGAATTTTCGTCATCGCCTTGCGGCAGAATATCGAGCTTTAAGCGAATGTGAAAGTATCTCTGGTGCGGGAGATTGTGAAGTCTTGATTTGGGCAAGGAATGCCTGTATGTCAATCTCTGAAGCTACTAATGGCGCAGCAGGAACTGGCTGGTCAGCCGATGAATATGAAGCAGAAATCATTGCTGACGAAGTTTGTCGTGACTTTGGTGGCAGAGGCTGTTCGACAACGCGCACTATTTGCTTGCCCTATTACAAGTGATCTATTGCTCTATCCAAAACTCAAGAAGTGAGTTGCGGCGAGAAGTGCCGCAACTCACTTCTTGGGCCTTATGTCCGATTCTCGCTTAGCGAGCGGCACAGTCTATATGTTTAGTTTTACGATATGCAAACAGAGTTTATTAAGCTTTGGGTCGCAGGGTAAGATAACCACTACAAGGCTGTAACGAAGAATCAGTAAAGAAAGGGTAGGTTAATTATGGCTAAAAGTTTCTGGAATTCATTGATGATCGCTGCTGCTGTAATCGTGCCAACTGTTTCGGTGGGGGCAATAGAAGCAGTTGCTCAGGTTAGTTATGGTGCGATTTCGCGATCGCCATCGACTCAAGATAAAGGTTATTCTTGGAATTATCGGACTCGTGCGGCTGCCGAAAATCGGGCTTTGAACGAATGTGAAAGTATTTCTGGTGCAGGAGATTGCGAAGTTTTGATTTGGACAAGAAATGCCTGTATGTCTCTCTCGGAGGCGAGTAATGGTGCAGCGGGAACAGGATGGGCAGTTGAAGAATACAGAGCTGAGAGCATTGCCAATGAAGTATGTAGTGATTTTGGTGGTGATGATTGTTCGATAACTCGCACAATTTGTTTACCATATTAAGCAATTGCCAACTGAGTAAAATCTCTTTAATCTTTTGCTATTTATTGAATCTCTGTTTTTACAATGCTTTGCGATCGCAATTGGAGCCTGTATTGGTAGCTTCTTAAATGTGGTCGTTTATCGAGTGCCTGCGGGACTATCAATTCTCTATCCACCTTCGCGTTGTCCGCATTGCTTGCGTCAGCTTGCTCCCCGCGACAACATTCCGATCATTGGCTGGTTTCTAATTAAGGGTAAATGCCGTTATTGCCATACACCGATCTCATGGCGCTATCCTGCGATCGAGGCAATGACGGCATTTTTGTTTTGGGGTTTAGCAGCTTGCTTTGGAACTTCAACACCAGTTTTAATTCTTTGCTTTTATGCCGCATTTCTCAGTTGGTTATTGGTGCTTGCCTTAATTGACTGCGACACGATGACTTTACCTAATTCCTTGACCCAATCAGGATTAGTATTGGGAATTATTTATCAAATTAGTCTCGCGACTATCACTCATAGCGATCGCAGTGCTTTGCCCAAATTGCTACTATTTGGGATTGGCGGAGCCGTATTGGGCATATGGCTACTGGATATCATGCGAATTGCAGGACGGTTTTTTCTCCAAAAGGAAGCCATGGGTGGCGGTGATCCCAAACTCGCGGCGATGATTGGAATGTGGCTCGGTTGGGAAAATGTACTGCTCACCATGCTGATTGCGGCGGCAGTTGGTACTGTAGTTGGGCTAATTACCATCCTGTTTAAAAACTCCGATCGTCAGCAACCGATCCCTTTTGGTCCATTTTTAGCCTTTGGCGCAGCTATATCTCTATTTTTTGGTAAAACTATCCTTACGACCTATCTGGGCTGGTTTGGGCTAGCTTAGCTTGTGCTATCCGCATAGCCCACAGCACAAGTTTTTAGGTTTTATGCTTGGGGGTTAATGCTTTAATTAACATCATTGCAAATTTATCAAATCTCTCTATGACCGATTGGTTGTGGCTTCAGCGCTCCCTCTCTTCCGACTCGACTCCCTCTTTGACAGGTGCAGACCTGTGGGAAGCTCTCTACATTGATGAACCTGTTACGGTTTTGCTCGAAAGCCCTGCCACAGTCCCATCTAAACTAGCTCGCTATTCCATCGCCGCAGGAAAGCCACGCCAGATCTGGACTCCGCCATTGGGAGAGATTTTGCCATGTTTAGAAAATTTGCGATCGCAAATGCAAGCATCTCATCATGCTCAACCAGCTTTACCCGATCATTTACCCTTTACAGGCGGATATTTGGGATGGCTAGGCTATGACCTTGCTTGGGAAATTGAGCATTTGCCCTATACCAAGCCTGACACTCTGCCCTTTCCTGTTGCCTTTTGGTATGAGCCATCTAGTTTTGCGATCATCGATCATCAGACGCAGGATGTTTGGCTTGCGGCTAGCGATCACCATGAGCTGACTGAATTGAACGAAAGCTTAACTGACTATCTAAAGCATTCAAAATCCCAAAAGGATGCTACTCCTCTAAAGTTCTCCGTAGATTCTGCTGATCATTCCCAAACCACCTACTCGCCATCGCAGCAAGGCTATGAGGAAATGGTGGAAACTGCAAAACAGCATATCTATGCAGGGGATATCTTTCAAGCTAATCTCTCGATGCGTTTTGGTCATCCTTGGCAAGCGGACGGATGGCAACTATACCGACATTTACAAAAGATTAATCCTTCTCCCTTTGCCAGTTATTGGCGCACCGATTGGGGAGAAGTGATAAGTGTTTCCCCTGAGCGACTGGTTAGCCTCCGTAATCGCCATGCAGAGACACGCCCGATCGCGGGTACAAGACCACGCGGCAAAACCGATCAGCAAGATTTGGCTTTTGAGAAGGAGTTACTAGCCTGCACCAAGGAACAGGCGGAACATATTATGCTGGTCGATTTGGAGCGGAATGATTTGGGACGTGTTTGTGACTGGGGAACGGTCACCGTTGATGAACTGCTCACCATTGAGCGCTATAGCCATGTGATGCACCTAGTTAGTAATGTCGTTGGTACATTACGTTGCGATCGCAATTTCGTTGATTTAATTCGGGCAACTTTTCCGGGGGGGACGATTACGGGTTGCCCTAAGGTTCGTTGTATGGAAATTGTGGAAAGTCTAGAACCACAAAGGCGTAGTCTTTTCTATGGCTCTTGCGGTTATATCGACCGACGAGGCAATATGGATTTGAATATTTTGATTCGGACTTTATTGAAAGCCGATGGCCACATTTGGGGGCAGGTGGGCGCAGGTATCGTTGCTGATAGTATTTGCGATCGCGAATGGCGCGAATCACTTCAAAAAGCTCAAGCTCAATTGGCTGCCCTTGGTTTGATTTAATAAGCGAGATGCGGCAACGATTTCCATCGTCATCACTTCACTATTGCTTAAGGTTGGCTCAAACCCTTTGTTTTTTAATTGCGCCCAGATACTTATAGAAAACATAATTCTCGCTGCTACTTCCGTTAGTTCTATTTCCTAAAACTCTTGGCTGTGCGTTTTTTTGCAGTTTCTTAGTTGTACAACACATTGTTTTTCATGTTTTATAGCAGGAATGCCTTGATAATGGCACTTTTCCCACTTCCGTAACGAGATAAAAAATGTATAAATGAAATGAGTTTATACCATTGTCAATTGTGCAAAATAACGATGAATAAAAACTCCCGAGGCAAAGTAATTAATTTGTCTTCTCTTCTGATCTTTTCAATTTTTTTGTTTCTGCCAAGTAGTCCAAGTTTAGCTCTAACGACATACAACAACACTAATGGCAATGTGACATGGGGCAATAATCCAGACAACAATCAAGAGCCAATAGTTGATATAGTTCCACCAGCCTCAAAAGAACTTGTTAGTGGAGAAGTTGTTCCAACCGCTATAAGATTTAACTGGACAAAAGGTGAATTTGATCCAGTCACTAAGAAATCTATTCCTCATCCTGAATACGAAGTTTTTTATGACTCGAATGAAGATCCTCTAAATAGTAAGAGATATACATTTACTATACCCAAGGATAAATCAATTACTGATTGGACACAAACTATTCGTATAGGCAATGGGAAAGAAGGACAAGGAGGATCTACTACAGTTTATGGTGGTAATATTATTCAGGAGAGTCCTTGGCAATTTAGACCTCTGAGTGAACTACCTGATAAAGCTTGGCGAATTCCAGATGTAGCTCCTCTTGACCCACCTGCTGACTTGACTATCTACACCGCTGTAAACTTAGGTCTTTATATTTCTAAAAATCCTAATGGCTTCTTAAATGGAAATTGGTCTGTAGGTCAAACTCTTGACACAATTGGAGTCACCATTGTAAATGGTAGAGTCGCTGGTCTAGAAGGAATTTATTTTTCAACCTCTGATTTTACTTTTGACCCAAATTCTGAAACTGGATGGGTTCCAATTGATGGCGATTCAGCATGGCTAAACAGTTTGAGTTTTCAATCAGAGAATGGAGCCTTGTACATTCCCTCTGAGCATAGTAAATCAGTTCCCGTACCATCCTCTGTTCTAGGAACATTAGCCTTTGGTGCTTTCGCTACAGGTTCGGTTCTAAAGCGCAAATTGAAGCAAAAGAAATTAGCTAAGCTAAAGTTAGTTGCCTGATTGGGTGCGATTCAGATCTCTGGATTTTAAATACCTTAAGAGCGACTCTAAAAATCAGTCAAAATAAAAAACAAGGCTTGGACTCCGCTCAGTCAACTATATACGCTGACTGAGCGGAGTCCAAGCCTTTTCCAACTTTTTTAGACAACTACACAGCAACAGCCACAGGGCTATCGAGCTTCTTTAACTGTTGAACGAGTAAGCTCAGGAATAGTCCCACATCGGTGACCACACCCACAGACTCCACGGAACCGCGATCGGATAGTTTCGTTACCACCGCAGGGTTGATATCCACACAAACCATCTTCACGCCTGCGGGAGTCATATTACCCACGCCGATCGAATGCAGCATTGAGGACAACATCAAGATCATGTCTGCACCACGAATTTGTTCACTGTAAAGGCGTTGCGCTTCTAATAAATCCATCACGGTGTCAGGCAAGGGGCCATCATCACGGATTGAACCCGCCAACACAAAGGGAACATTATTTTTTACACACTCGTACATCACACCAGTATCCACAAAACCAGCTTCTACGGCTTTATGAATACTGCCATAGCGACGTACAGTATTAATTACCTTCAGGTGATGACGATGCCCACCTTTGACACTGATGCCTCGCTTGAGGTCAACACCGAGGGACGTTCCCATAGAAGACTGTTCCATGTCGTGAACTGCGATCGCATTGCCACCCAGCATTGATTGCACATAGCCCTCACGAATCAAATAGGCTAGATGCGGAGCGCCACCAGTATGCACAACTACGGGACCACAGGAAACGACTAACTTGCCGCCGCGATCGCGAATTTGGCGTAATTCCCATGCGATTTGTTCCACGACGAGTTCCACCCGACGTTCGCTAGATACACCTGCACCCATGAAGGAAAATTCTTCTTTTTGGGAATTGGTTCTCGCTTCAGGTTTACGCACTGTCCGTACACCGTCATAACCAACCACAACGCGCTCACCCACAACCAAGTCACGTAAGAGTTTGCAGGTTGCAGTTTTACCATCGGGGCTAATGGCGATCGCACCGTCCATCCGTTGATTAGCACAACGGATCCATTCGCCATCAACACAGGCATCGGTAGGATAAATGGTGGTGACGTAGAAATCATCGGGTGCAACCCCATCTTGGACAACAGGCTCAAGATTTGCGACACATGTATCGCGATCCTGTAATACTGCGCCGATTTCGATCAACTCACCCATGATTGTTTCCATGAGGTCATGGGATGGAGCCGAGATGCGAATTCTGGCGAGGGATGTGCTTTGACGCTGTTCACCCAAATTAAATTCGAGAACTTGGAAACTGCCGCCATTATCGGTGACTAAATCGAGGGCGCGATTGATGATGCCAGAATCAAGTAAATGCCCTGTTAGCTCAACAATGCGAGATTCGACAACGCTTGGTTCAACAGCAGTTTGCTCTCCCGTAACAGAAACTTCGACAGTTCTCAAAGTTAAACATTTGGCAGCTCCACCAGCTTTGAGAAACTCGGTGAGCGGGGTTTCAATGACATTAAATCCAGCGTCAGTAATCCTTTTCTTGAGGCGATCGCTGATTTTGTTCATCACCACATTGCGATCGACATTCACCGCATTGCACGCAAAATTGACGGCATCTGCTTCTTCGATCGCAATTCTCTTGTCCGCAGGTACACGCATTTCAATCAGGCGATTGGAATAGGAATCAAAGGCGGGTGGATAGTACAGTAAATAGCCGCCTGTTAACGGACAGAAGCAAGTGTCAAGGTGGTAAAAACGATTGTCGATTAAACGCAGGGAAAGAACTTCGACATCAAGCCATTTGGCAAGATAGGGGTGAGCATCTAGCTCAGAGCGAAAACCATAGCCAGCCCATAGCCAACCACCGCTGCGATCGAAAAGGGCATCACCAGCACCTTCAAAGGGGAGATCCTTAGGTAATTCAAATACCGTAAAACCCTTGGACTCAAACCATGCTTTGAAATAGGGTTCTTCACCTTGGCGCTCTTTATGCAAAAAACGACTGAGTACAGCTTTATCGCCCAATACCAGACCAGCGTTTGCTGTAAATACCATGTCTGGCCAGCCTTTTTCGGGGGTGACCAGCTCGACATTGACTAAACCCTTGAGGACTCCATACAGTTTCTGCCATTGTTCCACAGCGCGATCGCGGCTAGACTTATGAACGTTACCCTCCATCCAAGGATTGATCACGTAGTCCACATCGTAGTGATCGGGCGCACACATCAAGTAATTCAGTGGGGAAGTCATAAATAAAGTAAATGATTAGGGGAAAACACAAAATTTGGCACATCCACACTGGCAGCCACCAAAACTTGCCAAACAATTGCAAGGCTGCCGATCTTTAATCATACCTAATGCTTTAGGGTGAATCCTCTTTTAAAAGTTATCGTCTCTTGATAATTACCTCAGCCCTAATTGACATTGAGTAGCTATAGGTACAGCGTTAATATTTTTACTCTTTGCTCACCGAAGAAATCGACCTAAACCAAGAAATAGAGGTGCGCGGCAAAGCCGCACACCTCTAAATACTCCTTAGTAAATTTTGCGTTGCTATAGGGTTTGAGCGTCAATTAACAAAAAAATTACTAAATCTCTTGCCAATCAATTTAAAGTAAGCTAGATTAATAGCAGACCCATCCTATTCCCCCCCGTGTGGGTCTAGTATCCCCGAAAGGGCAATTACTTCCGAAAGGGGTAAGCGCAAATTGGTAGACCTAAAGCTATCCGCTACACATACGGTATGGTGGCTACTGATGCCGAAGGGATATTTTGTAATCCTACAACTAAATAAAAAAGGAAAGCTCGCAATGCGAGCTTTCCTTTTTTTATCTCGCATCGCGAGATTTTTTAATTAGCCACCAATTTGAGACATGGTGCGGAAATAGCTTTTTTGCTCCCCCGTACCGCGATCGCGGTCTTTAAAATTAATTTCATCCTTGAGCTGTAGCAAATCACGAACCGCCACCCGCAACTCGGCAAAGTCTTTCCCCTGACGCAACAGGCTTTTGAGGTCAATTTGTCCCGACTCATTTAACAAACAGGGACGCAACAACCCATCTGCCGAAAGCCGCATCCGATTACAGTGATCGCAAAAACATTCTGACATTTGGCTAATAAACCCCAAAGTCCCTTTGGCGTTAGGAATTTGAAAGATATCAGCAGGCCCATTGCCTTTACAATTTCCAGTTTCTAAACCATAGCGATCGCTAATTTGTTGGCGCAATGTTACCGAGTCTACCCACCTTTTATGCGTGAATAGGTTGTCATTACCAATCGGCATAAACTCAATAAATCGCACATGCCAATGACGATCGATACTGAGGGCGGCAAGGTCTAAAATTTCGCGATCATTGACCTCTGGTACGACCACCACATTGAGCTTGAGTGGATTAAAGCCCACTTCATAGGCAGCGAGTATTCCTGCCCAAACCTTTTCCCAAGTATCGCGTCCTGTAATCTGGCGAAATACATTGTGATCGAGGGAGTCAAGGCTAATGTTAATGCGGCGTAAACCTGCATCATACAAGGGCTGGGCTAGCTCATTTAGCAAGAAACCATTGGTGGTCATCGAAAGGTCTTCTACCCCTGCTAAATTTGCGATCGCATCGACTAGACTAACCAGATCTCGCCGTAGTAGAGGTTCACCACCTGTCAGTCGAATTTTTTTAAAGCCAAGGGGAATAAAAACTTCTTTTAAAAGGGCAATTAATTCAGTATTGGTGAGGCTTTCTTGGGCTTGGATATACTCGACCTCCGATCCTTCGGGCATACAGTAGGTACAACGAAAGTTGCAGCGATCAATCAAGCTGATGCGAAGGTAATCAACGGTATTCACAGATTTATGACCTCGAACTTTACTTTGTCCTAAGTATTATGATAAGAAAACTAATAATAGAAATGTATTAAACCATGACCTTACAATACGCTTACATACGCGGGAAGTTTGTTCCCCTCGAAGATGCCACGATTAGTATTCGCACCCATGCTTTTTTGTATGGCACTGCTGTATTTGAGGGTATAAAAGCGTATTGGTTACCAGAAGAAAACCGCATGGCGGCATTTCGCTTAGAAGAACATTACCAACGGTTGATTCAAAGTTGCCGCATTATTGGCTTGCAACATCCCCTTGATATAGCGGCAATGGTGGATATCACCAAAGAATTATTGCAGCGTAATAAATGTGATTCTGCGACATATCTGCGCCCAATTATTTACAAGTCTGACCTGAGAATTGGTCCGATCCTCAAGGTTCCCCATACCCACGATGACTTCTGCTTATTCAGTGTGCCGATGGATGGATATCTTGATACTAGCAATGGGATTAAAGTCGGCGTATCTTCATGGCGACGTTTAGATGATAACGCCATTCCTGCCCGCGCCAAGGTTAATGGCGCATATGTAAACACCGCGCTTGCGAAAACCGATGGCTATGCGTCAGGCTTTGATGATGTTGTCGTCTTGACCAATGATGGACATGTGGCGGAGGGAAGTGCCATGAATCTATTTTTGGTCAGAGATGGAAAGTTAATCACTAGTTCTGTTACTGATAACATTTTGGAAGGAATTACCCGTGATTCGATTATTGAATTGGCAGCGAAGGAATTAGGATTAGAATCTGTATCCCGTACCATCGATCGCACTGAGCTATATATTGCTGATGAGGCTTTCTTTGTCGGTACTGCGACTGAGTTAGCACCAATTACCAGCTTTGATCATCGTCCAGTCGGTGATGGCACAATTGGCGAAATTACCAAGAAACTGCGTGATTTATATAGTAAGGCTGTTCAAGGTTTGTTACCTGAATATCAACATTGGCTCACCAAAGTCTAGTTAGCCTTAAAAAAGAGAGAAGCTAAGCTTCTCTCTTTTTTGTTTAAAACTCAATTCCTGCTTGGGCTTTAACCCCCTGTTCTCTAAAGGGATGTTTAACTAGTTCCATTCGCGTAACTAAATCTGCGATCGCAATTAGTTCTGTCGGTGCGCCCCGACCTGTCAAAATCACATGGGAATCATTAGGCTTTTCCTGCAAACCCGCAATCACAGTTTCGACATCAAGATAACCAAGTTTGAGCGCAATATTCACTTCATCCAGCAGCACTAACTTGTATTCAGGATTTTTGATATAGCCAAGTCCCACCTCCCAAGCTTCCTTGGTTTTGGCAATATCGCGATCGCGATCTTGAGTTTCCCATGTAAATCCTTCCCCCAAAGCCTGAAAAACCAGTTGATCTTGCCACATTTCAAAAACTTTCTTTTCCGCAGGCTCCCAAGCACCCTTAATAAATTGCACGATCGCAACTTTATATCCATGTCCTAGCGATCGCAAAACCATCCCTAGCGCCGCCGTGGTTTTGCCCTTACCATCACCAGTATTTACAATAATTAATCCTTTTTCAAGATTTCGCTCAGCAACCCGTTGATGTTGAACCTCTTGTCGGCGCTGCATTTTCGCCCGATGTTGCTCACTGGTAAGTTCGGTCATAGATATCTCCTATTTTTAATTATTTTCAACTACTTAGAGTATATTGAGCCTTAACATTACATGGGGTCATATTTAGGCTAGTTATGTTTAAGAAAGTCTTCTCCTATGGTCTGCTGGCGTTTGTGCCAATTTCCATAATTGGTCACCTATTGGGATGGGATCCCACACTAATATTTGTGACTTCTGCGATCGCAATTTTGCCATTGGCGGGTTGGTTAAGCACCGCAACCGAAGAAATATCAGTGGTTCTAGGCGAATCATTGGGTGGCTTATTAAATGCCACCTTTGGCAATGCCACCGAACTGATTATTGCGATTGTCGCGCTTAAAGCAGGGTTTACAGGGGTTGTCAAAGCAAGTATTACAGGCTCAATTATTGGCAACTTATTGCTAGTTATGGGGCTGTCGATGTTCTTAGGCGGACTACGATATAAAGAGCAAGAGTTTCAGCCTACGATGGCTAGATTAAATGCCTCCGTGATGAATCTAGCGGTAATTGCGATTTTGTTACCGACTGCCGCCAATTTTACAACCGCAGGCATCAGCGAAGAAATATTGCAAAAACTATCGATTGCCGTGGCGATCGTTTTGATCATTGTCTATTGTTTGACTCTGCTATTCTCGATGAAAACCCATGCCTATCTCTATGATGTTGGCAAATCTGAAGCTGATGATGCGGAAGAAGAAACAGGGCATCCCCAAAAAATTAATCTTGGTTTATGGATTAGTGTCCTTTTGGGGGCGACTCTCTTAGTTGCCATAGAATCTGAGATGCTAGTGGGAACACTAGAAGAAGCAACTGCTCAATTGGGCTTGACTGAGTTGTTTACTGGGGTAATTTTATTGCCAATCATCGGTAATGCTGCTGAACATACCACCGCAATCACCGTTGCCATGAAAAATAAAATGGAACTATCGGTATCTGTTGCGGTCGGTTCTAGTATGCAGATTGCACTTTTCGTCGCACCACTATTAGTAATTGTTGGCTGGTTTATGGGACAACCGATGGATTTAAATTTCAATCCCTTCGAGTTGGTCGCCGTAGCCGTTGCTGTACTAATTGCCAATTCCATTAGTTCCGATGGACGCTCCAATTGGTTAGAAGGCTCGCTCTTAGTGGCAACTTATGCAATCTTGGGCTTTGCATTCTACTTTCAACCAGTCTAATCACAAATTAAGACATGGCTACGCTATGGCTTAATTTAAAAATCCTTACTAGGTTTGGTTTTTAATTCCAAAAAATGAGGGTAGCGCCGCTACTCTCATTTTTTAGTTGGAAAATTGGGTAAGCTAGAAATTCTTTCTAGATATCTCAACTGAGGTGTATTGTTGTCCGACCAACCTCCAAAGATTACATTTGCGATCGCATCTCCCGCCTATGGTTTAGCAAGGTGGATGCCGATTATTTCCGTCTTAAAAAATTACAACCTATCTTGGCTGATTAAAGATGTCAGTGCAGGCATTGCCCTCACCGCCATCTTGATTCCCGCAGGTATGGGCTATGCTGTTGCCGCAGGTTTACCTGCTATCTATGGACTCTACGCAACCATTATCCCGCTACTTGCCTATGCTATCTTTGGTCCTAGTCGCATTTTGGTCTTAGGCCCCGACTCAGCATTGATTCCTCTCATTGCAACTACCGTTGTCCCCCTATCTGGTGGTGACCCGATCAGAGCAATTGCGATCGCAGGCATGTTGTCCATTATCGCAGGGGGGATTTGTATCATTGCAGGGCTACTAAAGTTTGGCTTTGTTACCGATTTGCTATCTAAACCAATTCGTTATGGATATCTGAATGGTATTGCCATCAGTGTTTTAGTGGGACAATTGCCTAAAATATTTGGCTTCTCAGTTGATAGCGATAATATTTGGGATGGATTGCTTGGATTTTGGCAAGGCGTGCAAGATGGGCGCACCAATTACACATCCTTAGCAATTGGTTTAGGTTGCCTCGCAATTATTTTAGGCTTAAAAAAACTAGCTCCCAAAATTCCAGGGGTCTTAGTTGCCGTAGTCGCAGCCACCATCATAAGTTCAATTTTCGAGCTTTCACAAAGATCGGGCATTTCGGTAATCGGAGTGTTGCCACAGGGATTACCCAGTTTTCAAATTCCCAGTATTGCGCCACTCAAGTTTGCCAATTTGTTTTCTAGTGCCTTAGCGATCGCCATGGTTTCCTTTACCGATCTAAGCGTTTTATCTCGAACCTTTGCCATCCGTGGGGGATACAAAGTGGATCGCAATCAGGAATTATTTGCCTTGGGACTGGCCAATATTGCCGCAGGTTTATTTCAAGGCTTTGCGATTAGTAGTAGCACTTCTCGTACACCCGTAGCCGAGGCGGCTGGCTCAAAAACACAAATTACGGGTGTAGTGGGCGCAGCTTGCATTGCCCTGATTCTGGTATTTGCGCCCACATTGCTCAAAAATTTACCACAGGCATCATTAAGCGCCGTAGTTATGTCTGCGGGGCTGTCGATTTTAGAACTCAAAGGTACTTTACGCCTGTATCAACTCCGTAGATTTGAGTTTGTCCTATCAATCATTTGTTTTCTGGGGGTAGCCCTTTTGGGGGTAATTCAGGGTATTTTCGGATCACTAGGATTAGCGCTATTTGCCTTTGTTTGGAGTGCATGGCGACCTCACTATGCAGTGTTGGGGCGGATTGACGGTATTAAGGGCTATCACGATGTGGTGCGACATCCCGAAGCCCGACGAATTCCGGGGTTGGTAATTTTTCGTTGGGATGCACCGCTATTTTTTGCCAATGCCGAAACCTTTACAGAAAGGGTGATGCAAGCCGTAGCCACTGCCCCAACGCCAACTAATTGGGTCTTAGTTGCGGCTGAACCTGTAACGGATATTGACCTCACTGCCGCCGATGCGATCGCAGAACTCGATAAAACTCTCTGTCAAGCAGGTATAGAGCTATGCTTTGCCGAAATGAAAGGACCAACTAAAGATCGACTTAAACGTTATGGTTTATTTTCTAAATTGGGAATAGAGAACTTCTTCCCAACGATTGGACAAGCTGTCGATGTCTATTTAGAGACCAACCAAGTGCAATGGAAAGATTGGGATGAATAGAGAAGCAGATAGCGCTAAGCGCTATCTGTTAAGTAAGGGAATTAAGACTTAATGGCGATCCAATCCTTCTTTAACAAATTAACAAAAGTCGTAATTCCTTTAGAGAAGCCTAGCGGGTCTTGCATTGCATATTCGGGAAATTCTTCATAATGCTTCCATTGCTCAGTAGCATTGTGCCGTAGGTGTAGTACGCGCTCACCATCTTCTAGCTTCCAAAGCATCTGACCACCAGTTGGGATGTTAGACATGATCTCCTCCTTTTCTACCTATGAGAACATTTAACATTGGCATGAGCTACCAGTTGTTAGTTCCCAATTTTGGCGATCCCAACATTAAATTCTGTAAACGTTGTTACAACAATTGCATAAAATGTGCATATCTCCTTCTCTTGGTGTTGTTAGCCTTAGCTCCGAAAGCCTTCTATTCCTTAAGAGCTAAATCCTCTCTAAATCCACCACTCATCAAAAAAGAAAGGGCGCAACGCGCCCTTTCTTTTTAACGGTAATTTGTAAATTGGAGTGCAAGAGGAAAATCTTCTGCTTTTACAAGTTGAATGATTTCCTGTAATTCATCCTTAGATTTGGAAGTAACTCGTAACGCATCACCTTGGATTGAAGCTTGACATTTGGGAAAAGCATCACGAATTAGTTTCGATAGTTTTTTGGCTTGTTCCTGTTCAATTCCCTTCTTCAATTTAATCTTCTGAACTACACGATTGCCACTAGCAGACTCAATTTCGCCATAATCAAAAATTTTAAGAGATAAGCCGCGTTTAATTGCTTTAGATTGCATCACATCAACCACAGAGGTAAGCGTCATTTCACTGTTGGTATTGATTGTTATTAATTCTTTTTCAAGTTCAACTTCTGTTTTGGTACTTTTTAAGTCATAACGACTGACAATTTCACGGCGGGTTTGATCGAGCGCATTGACAAGCTCTTGATGATCAAAATCACTAACGATATCGAAGGAATAACTGGAAGCCATAGGTTTATTTTGGATTTGATGATATTTGTGCTTTGTGCCGCCATTCTGAGTTAGCGATCGCTATCACAAGAATAGACATCTAGGATACCAAAAACTATCATTCCCTTTCTCACACTGCCAGATTTTTTGAATTTTGATTATTCCCAAAGTCTTTTACCTTCGCCACTATCAAGGCGATCGTGCGTGTCGCGCAACAATTTGGGGATGTCTAATTTTTCGGGGCAACGCGGTAAGCAGTCACCACAGTCTGTACAGCGAATTGCTTTACGACCGGGGAACCAATGCCCAGCGTTTTCAAACATTTTGTAGCGATATTTGCCAAATTCCACCATATCAAAGCCCACTGCTAAATTTCTGAGCCTTAATACTTCAGGGATATTAATATCTTCAGGACAGGGTAAGCATTCATAACATTGAGAACAGCGATCGCTTTCGAGTAATGTGTAGCGGCGATTGATGCAATCGAGAACTGCTTGCTCTAATTCGGACATTGGCTCAATGTTGTCCCATGCGTCCTGATGGGAGTCAATTTCGCTAGGGTTGGCAGCTCCGAGACTGAGGGTATGCACGCGAGGATCACTCAACAAAAAGCGATCGCACATGTATAGCGGCGTAAAAGGATAGCTCACCCCTGCTAATTCCTCCGATGGGGCGTAGAGCATTCCACCTTTATCCGATGGTGAAATGATAAATACACCCATGTCTTTCTCGTGAGCGAGTTGCACCGCAGGGGCATTACGCTGATTGAAGTAGTAATAATGTAAATTAACTGACTCAAATAAATCGGTGTTAATCGTGGCAAGAATAATATCAAGGGGGGCATGGGTGGAGAAGCCAACATGACCAATCATTTTTTGATCGATTGCCTCTCTGACTGCCTTCATACAGCCATTCGGATCGGTAACTAAATCAAGATGCTCTTGGAGATTGATGCCATGAATATCAAAATTGTCGATATAGTCCACATTTAACTTTTTTAGGGACTGCTCAATTTGACGGCGCATCGCATCTGCGTCTTTAGTTGGCGATATTTTGGTGGTGAGATAAAACTGCTCGCGCTGATCCTTGAGTCCATTGCGGAGAGCTTGGCCAATAAATTCTTCACTCTTGCCATAGCCCTGCGCTGTTTCAATGTGGTTGATGCCAACTTCTAACGCCCTTACGATCGTCTGATGAGCGTTTTCTGCTGATTCCATATAGCGCATCGCCCCCAAGGAAAACACGGACAGGAGCATTTCAGTTTTGCCAAAACGACGGTAGCGCATAGTTGATCTAGTAGAGATGGCTTAATTTTATTACAGAAAATAAAGCTTGCGCCGCCTGCTAGTCAGGCAACGCAAATATGCTGAACTACTTATACCAAATCAAGAAATGGCGTAGCCATTTCTTGATTTGAAAATCCTTTTCGTGAATTGGTGTTAGGACAAAGTTGGATAATCGGTGTAGCCCTTCTCATCGCCACCATAGAAGGTATTGCGATCGGGGGTGTTTAATGGCGCATTAATGGCAAATCTTTCCACGAGATCAGGGTTAGCAATATAGAGGCGACCAAAGGCAACTAGATCGGCATTGCCCGATGCGATCGCAGCATTGCCAGTCTCAAGGGTATAACCGCCTGCGGTCATAATTGTGCCGTTGTAAATAGGACGGAAAAATTCAGCGCCAAGATCAGGTTGATCTTCCGCAGTGCCGAAGCCTTCGACTCTGGGAGCAACTAGGTGCAAATAAGCAAGATCAAAGCGGTTTAATTCCTTCACGGCATAACTAAAGGTGGCGGCACGATTGGAATCATACATGCTGTTAAATGTGCCACTAGGAGATAGCCTCACGCCAACGCGATCGCTGCCGCATTCCTGCACAACTGCCTCTGTCACTTCCATCAAAAATCTGGTGCGATTTTCAAGGGAGCCACCATAGATATCTGTGCGCTGATTAGTATTGTCTTGCAAAAATTGATCGATGAGATAGCCATTCGCACCATGGATTTCTACGCCATCAAAACCTGCTGCGATCGCATTTTTCGCACCAAGGCGATATTGTTCCACAATCTGAGGAATATCTGAGGTTTCGAGCGCACGCGGTGTTACAAAGGGTTTCATGCCTGTATAGGTAGCGGCTTCGCCTTCAGGTGCGATCGCCGATGGAGCTACGGGCAACTCGCCATTAGGTTGGAGGTCAGGATGGGAAATTCTGCCCACATGCCAGAGCTGCAAAAAGATCTTGCCACCCTTGGCATGGACAGCATCCGTAACCAAGCGCCAACCTGCAACTTGCTCATCAGAATAAATGCCGGGGGTATTGGGGTAGCCCATACCTTGGGGTGAAATTTGGGATGCTTCAGTAATCAATAATCCACCTGACGCTCTTTGGGCATAGTGCAGAGCATTAAGAGCTGTGGGAGCAAGTCCATCGCCTGCACGATTGCGGGTGAGCGGAGCTAAGACAACACGGTTAGGCAATGTGTAGCGTCCGAGTTTAACTGGTGAGAGGAGAGGAGCGCTCATAGAGGTGTTAATGGTATTACAAATATTTCTATTGTTCGATTATATACGAATAACCAAACTATCTGCAAATGTATGGCATAATTGTAGATAGTTCGCAAAAAAGTCTGTAAATGCGTCAATATCACCACCCCGATCGCAATCATATTTCTTTAACGGGAGTTCTCTACGGACTTAGTGATCCGACTCGTCTACAAATTGTCAAAATGCTATCGACTAAGCCCGAAATTACCTGTGGCGAATTTTGTTTAACGATGAGCAAGTCTACGCAATCTCATCATTTTAAGGTTTTGCGAGATGTGGGGATTATGTATACACGTCTAGAAGGAACGCAACATTACAATTCCCTGCGGCGTGAAGATTTAGATGCGAGATTTCCTAATTTGATTGATGCTGTGTTGAATAGTTGTGAATTAGAGAGTTACGAATCTACAAATGCCCAAGCCAAAGCTTAAAAATCCCACTAAGCGGTATTTTTAAGCTTTGAGGGATAATTTATACCGATATGGACTTAGAGCTTTTTTGCCAATAAAATGCGATCGCAATATTCACCCATTTAAAAATGTAATAGAGGCAGGTGAAAATAATAAAAAATATGCCTGTCCCCAAAAAGAAATTGGGATTTTCGAGATTTTTAAGGGCATCCTCCATCACTTGACTGGGTTGGGTAAATACATCCCAACTATTTAAACGGTTTACCCTTCCCCAATAGACACCGATCGCACAAATTAAATTAATGCTGACTTCTAACCAAACTACATTCTTGAGTAACTTGACCCATTCTAAATACTGCATAAGTTTGACTAGGGAAATTGCGTAGCATTGGAATCCCAATAATATAAAAATGAGATACTGCGGGATCATGACAAAAATGATGCCATTCGCTGAAATATCGGGCAGTCTCACCTCATTCACAAAATGAATAATGTCAGTGATGATATAGGGGGCATTGGGTAAAAATAGGACAAACAGCAAAAATCCGATCCACCAAATTGGGTTGCGTGACAGTCGCTTTGGCGATCGTTTGGAAAATAGGATGAAACTGAGCGCACAGGGAATAATTGCTAAAAATAAATTCCATCCCATCCATCGCAAATTGCCCCAAAACAACTCAAATGCTTCTGTCATTATTTTTGCTCCATAGTATGTTGTTAGTTAACGCCTAGCGATCTAGTTGTGATGCCCCGCGTATCGGGGCATCACAACCGCAAAATATTCATAATCTAAAGATTAACTTTTATGCTCAATAGTTTCCCAATATCGCAGGACTGGTTAATTGCGATCGGATTAAATACTGTGCTTGGTGCGATCGCCCTGTTGCTACCGCGCAAAGTCCTCACCACCGCAGGAATTTGCCACGCATGGGCATTGGGAATCACAATCTGGGGCTGTTTGAGTTGGCAAGGTTATATTGTCATCTTAAGCTATTTAATTGTTGGTTCGGGGGTGACTCGCATTGGCAAAGACATTAAAGAAGCCAAAGGAATTGCCGAAAAACGTGACGGGGCAAGAGGGCCTGAAAATCTTTGGGGTTCAGCCGCAACGGGCGCTGTTTGCGCGATTGGTTTTGCGATCGCACCGAGTCCCCTCTGGCTATTGGGCTATGTGGCAAGCCTGAGTACCAAACTCGCCGATACCACTGCTAGCGAAATTGGCAAAGCCTATGGCAAAAGCACCTTTTTGATCACCACATTTAAGCCAGTTCCCGCAGGTACAGAGGGCGCAGTCAGCCTAGAGGGTACAGCCGCAGGGATTATCGGGTCACTGTTGATCGCCGCCATTGGTTTCTCTGTTGGCTTATTAACCAGTCCTTGGGCGTTACTATGGTGTGCACTCGCCGCCTTTATCGCCACCAATATCGAAAGTTTAATTGGCGCAACATTTCAAGAAAAATATGATTGGTTAACCAATGAACTGGTGAATGGAATTAACACAACGCTTGGTGCTGCGATCGCCGTTTTAATTGTGCAGTTATTGAAATTATTTAACCTTGAATTAATGTAAATTTAACCTTGGCAAAACCTACAAACAACCATTTATACATTAGGAAATTAGACATTGCTAAAGCTTGAAGCCTTGATCTAGATTCAGCTATAGGTAATTGGTCAATTACTCATAAATAATTAAAAAATAGTTTGTTCCTAACTTAAAATAAACATTGCATACTCACTTTTTTAGAGATATTGGGGTTTGATTTTGAATACAACGATTAACCTGTTTAACAACGACAAAGACTTTGTAATTTTTCCTGCAGGTCAGATGATCTTTGAAAAAGGTGGTGTTGCCGACCGCATGTATGTCGTAATTGACGGCGAAGTAGAAATTTCGATTGACGGTAAATTTTTGGATACCACGGGCGCGGGGGGCATTGTCGGGGAAATGGCGCTAATAGACTCTAGCCCTAGAAGCGCAACTGCGATCGCAAAAACACAGTGCAAACTAGTTGGCGTTGACAAGAACCGCTTTAATTTTTTAGTCCAACAGACCCCGAACTTTGCGCTTAACGTGATGAAGATCATGGTGGAGCGGATCAGAAAGCTAGATGCACTCGTTGTTTCCATGAAATAATCGCGATTTTGTAGTACAGCTCAAAGTGCCTTTTGTCAATTTATTTAATAAAAACCTAACATTTGAGAAATGGGGCAGCGCAAAACTGTAAGATTGATGCGAATAGCTTCACTTAAATCATCAAAGGAATAGCTCAAAGTGACTAAAGGCACAGAAATCATCGCGATCGCAGCAAGAGAAATCCTCGACTCGCGTGGCAAACCAACCGTAGAAGCAGAAGTTACCCTAGCAAACGGAGCCGTTGGTTTGGCTCAAGTCCCTAGTGGTGCATCAACGGGGAGTTTTGAAGCCCATGAACTGCGCGACGGAGATAAAAAACGCTACGGCGGCAAAGGGGTTTTAGTTGCAGTTCGCAATATTACAGAAAAAATTCTCCCTGAATTGAAGGGTGTAGATGCGCTCAATCAAGAACTCGTTGATCGACTCATGATCAAGCGTGATGGCACACCCAATAAATCTGAACTTGGTGCAAACGCCATCTTGGCAGTCTCCCTCGCCAATGCCAAAGCAGCATCGGCAGCGATAGGACAGCCCCTATATCGCTACTTAGGGACTCCCCTATCTAACGTGTTGCCAGTACCAATGATGAACGTCCTCAATGGTGGCGCTCATGCCGACAACAACGTGGACATCCAAGAGTTTATGATCGTCCCTGTTGGCGCACCCACCTTCAAGGAAGCTCTTCGCTATGGTGCTGAAGTATTTGCAGCCCTTAGCTCGGTACTCCATGACAAAGGTTTATCCACGGCTGTTGGTGATGAAGGGGGCTTTGCGCCCAACCTTGAGTCCAACCAAGCTGCCCTAGAGTTACTAATTGACGCTATTACTAAAGCTGGTTATAAACCTGGTGAGCAAGTTGCCTTGGCGTTAGACGTTGCCTCTAATGAGCTATTCAAGGATGGCAAATACAACATCGATGGCAAGGCTCTCAGCCCTCAAGAGTTTGTTAATTACTATGAAAGTCTGATCTCCAAATACCCCATCGTCTCCATCGAAGATGGTCTACAGGAAGACGAATGGGCAAGCTGGAAAGCAATGACCGATCAACTCACCAATACGCAATTGGTTGGTGATGATCTGTTTGTAACCAACAAGACTCGTCTCGATCGCGGTATTCGCGAAGGTTGTGCTAGTGCAATTTTGATTAAGCTCAATCAAATTGGTAGCTTGACCGAAACTCTCGAAGCGATCGCAACGGCTGACAAGAATGGCTATCGCTCAGTCATCAGTCACCGTTCTGGCGAAACTGAAGACACCACCATCGCTGATCTGTCTGTAGCAACTCGTGCAGGTCAAATCAAAACAGGTTCTCTCTGTCGTAGCGAGCGGGTTGCTAAGTACAACCGTCTGCTCAGAATCGAAGCCGAACTAGGCAGCCAAGCTGTCTATGCTGGCGCAGTTGGCTTAGGTCCATCTCGCTAATTGTTTAGCAATTTGAAAAAGCGCGGCAAAGCCGCGCTTTTTCAAGGAACAAAATGTAATTAAATCTTTGATATGACACCGAATCTCCCCCAAATGCTCAATCGTCGTAAATTTGTTGGATTGTCTGCACTATTTCTGCTCGGAGCTTGTGGAGCGCAAACCACTAACTCTACAACTTCGGCAGGCAAAAACAAAATAGTCTTCTGGACAATGCAATTAAAGCCTCAGTTTGAGCAATACATGACCAATTTAATTGCAGGTTTTGTGAAGGAAAATCCCACCGCAGAAGTCGAATGGGTAGACATTCCTTGGGGAGAGATGGAAACGAAAATTTTGACCGTTGTTGCCGCCAAAACTGCGCCAGATGTCGTTAATCTCAATCCGCAGTTTGCCTCAAAATTAGCGGAAAAGAATGCCCTTGTTGATATGAATAAGGCAATCTCGGCAACCGATCAAGCTAGCTATTTTCCGAATATTTGGAAAGCAAATCAACTTGATCAAGTTACCTTTGGCTTACCTTGGTACGTCGCCACCGATATCACGATTTACAATCGCGATCTATTTGAAAAGGCGGGACTAGATGCTGCTAAACCACCGCAAACCTTTGAAGATCTAACCAAGGTTGCCGAACAGATCAAGGCGAAAACAGGTAAATACGCCTTTATGTTGACCATGGATGGCGGTCAGGTTTTGGAATCTATGGTGCAGATGGGCATGAAACTTTTTGATGCTAATGGTAAAGCTGCCTTTAATGATGCTGCGGGTAAAGCGGCTTTTGCCTATTGGGTAAATCTATTCGAGAAGCAATTAATTCCTCGCGAAATCTTGACGGAAGGACATCGCAAGGCAGTAGAGCTATATCAATCAGGGGAATTAGCAATTTTATTAACTGGCCCCCAATTTTTGCAGTCAGTGGCCAAAAATGCCCCTGAAATTGCCAAGGTAACTGATATTGGCGCACAAATCACTGGCTCAACGGGTAAAAAGAGTGCCGCCGTGATGAATGTGGCAGTCCCAACCACATCCCAAAATCAAGAGCTAGCGGTGAAATTCGCGCTGTACTTGACGAATGCCGAAAATCAGCTTGCCTTTACAAAGGTGGAAAATCTATTGCCTTCTACTATCACAAGTTCTCGCGATCGCTATTTTACAGAAGCCGCAAAAGATTCACCATTACTGGACCGTGCCAGAGTTGTCAGTGCGTCGCAACTTCCCCAATCTGAAGTTTTGATTCCCCCTGCCAAGGGCATTGAGAATCTCCGAAAGATTATTTACGAAGAATTGCAAACTGCAATGCTAAAAGAAAAATCTAGTGAACAGGCGATCGCGACGGCGGCAGAACGCTGGAATGCACTTTAGCCAGTAGCCCAATTAGCATCATGCGCTACATACGAAGAGATCGCCATGACGCTATAAAATGTATTGCGAGTTACCTAAGAAATACAAGATTATATGCCCCGCCGTACTGACATCCAAAAGATTTTGCTGATTGGCGCTGGCCCAATTGTGATCGGGCAAGCCTGCGAATTTGACTACTCAGGAACCCAAGCCTGTAAGGTTTTACGGGATGAGGGCTACTATGTGATCCTAGTTAACTCCAATCCTGCAACGATCATGACCGATCCTGCAACGGCTGATCGCACTTACATCGAGCCAATTACACCTGAAGTAGTTGCCCAGATTATTGAGAAAGAGCGTCCTGACGCTATTTTACCCACCATGGGTGGACAGACGGCGTTAAATACGGCGGTTGCTCTTGCGAAAATGGGCGTATTGGAAAAATATGGCGTGGAACTGATCGGCGCTAAACTAGAAGCGATCGAAATGGCAGAGGATCGAAAGCTATTTAAAGAGGCGATGGAACGAATCGGCGTTGCCATGTGTCCATCGGGATTAGGGACAACCATGGAAGAATCCCGTGCAATCGCCCATGAAATTGGTACTTATCCTTTAATCATCCGTCCAGCCTTCACAATGGGCGGTACAGGAGGCGGCATTGCCTACAATCAAGAGGAATTTGAAGAAATTTGTGCCTCTGGTTTAGAAGCTAGTCCTGTATCGCAAATCTTGATCGAGCGATCGCTCATTGGTTGGAAAGAGTATGAGCTAGAGGTGATGCGCGATCTCGCTGATAACGTGGTGATTATTTGTAGCATTGAAAACATTGATCCCATGGGTATCCATACAGGCGATTCGATCACGGTTGCGCCTGCTCAAACCCTCACGGACAAGGAATATCAACGCCTGCGTGACTATTCGATCAAGATTATTCGCGAAATTGGCGTGGAGACTGGTGGCTCAAATATTCAGTTCTCAATCAATCCTGAAAATGGCGAAGTGGTCGTCATTGAAATGAATCCTCGTGTATCCCGCAGTTCGGCACTAGCGTCAAAAGCGACAGGCTTCCCGATCGCAAAATTTGCAGCAAAACTAGCTGTTGGTTATACCCTTGATGAAATTTCTAACGACATCACCAAGAAAACTCCTGCAAGCTTTGAGCCAACTATCGATTATGTCGTCACCAAAATTCCGCGCTTTGCCTTCGAGAAATTCCCAGGTTCTGAGCCAGTCTTAACTACACAGATGAAGTCCGTTGGCGAAGCCATGGCAATCGGACGAACTTTCCAAGAATCTTTCCAGAAAGCATTGCGCTCCCTTGAAGTCGGACGCTTTGGTTTTGGTGGCGATCGCGAAGAAGTTTTACCAGACCTCGATAAAATCAAGTACAGTTTGCGAGTTCCTAACCCCGATCGCATTTTCTCGATTCGTGATGGATTTTTGTCAGGGCTATCAGTTCAAGCTATTTTTGAACTAACCAATATTGATCCTTGGTTCTTACAAAAAATGCGCGAGATTACGGATGTGGAACTCTCGATTAAGGGGAGGAAGTTGGATAGTCTGCTTAAGGAAGAAATGTTAGAGATTAAGCGTCTAGGCTTTAGCGATCGCCAAATTGCTTATCTAACAGGCACAAATGAAGATACAGTCCGTACCTATCGCAAATCACTTGGTGTCATTCCTTCGTACAAGACTGTCGATACTTGTGCGGCTGAGTTTGAAGCGCTCACACCCTATCACTATTCCACCTATGAAGAAGAATCAGAAGTCATGCCTTCTAGTAAGAGAAAAGTGATGATTCTCGGTGGTGGCCCTAACCGCATCGGGCAAGGAATTGAGTTTGATTACTGCTGTTGTCATGCTAGCTATGCGCTGCGTGCGGCTGGGTTTGAGACGATTATGGTTAACTCCAATCCTGAAACTGTTTCTACAGACTATGACACTAGCGATCGCCTCTATTTTGAGCCACTGACTCGCGAAGATGTGTTGAACATTATCGAAGCTGAACAACCTGAAGGCGTGATCATTCAATTTGGTGGACAAACTCCATTGAAACTTTCTGTGCCACTATTGCGATATCTTGAAGAAAATAATTCCACTACTAAAATTTGGGGTACTTCTCCTGATTCCATTGATACGGCTGAAGATAGGGAACGCTTTGAAGCAATCTGCCAAAAGTTGGGCATTTTACAACCTAACAATGGTTTAGCCCGTTCTGAAGAAGAAGCGATCGCAGTGGCACAGAGAGTTAGCTATCCTGTAGTTGTCCGTCCTAGCTATGTACTGGGTGGGCGTGGCATGGAAGTGGTTTACTCTGATGCGGAGCTAGAGGATTACATGCGTCGCGCCATCATCATTGAGCCAGAACATCCTGTCTTAATCGATCAATTCCTTGAAGGCGCAATTGAGGTCGATGTTGATGCGATTGCCGATCAAGAGGGCAATGTCACCATTGGCGGCATCATGGAGCATATTGAAGAGGCAGGAATTCACTCTGGTGACTCCGCCTGTGCAATTCCCACCTTCTCTTTGCCTGCCGATGTTCTCACCACCATTCGCACATGGACAATTAGTCTTGCTAAAGCCTTGAATGTGATTGGTTTGATGAATATTCAATATGCCGTGCAGTTGAATAATAACAATCCCAAAGACAGTAAAGTCTTTATTCTTGAAGCCAATCCCCGTGCGTCGCGCACTGTTCCCTATGTCAGTAAAGCGATTAATGTTCCTCTCGTTAACTATGCTTCGCGAATCATGGCAGGTGCAACCCTTGCCGAACTTGGCTTAACTGAAGAAGTGATTCCTAAACACATTTCAATTAAGGAGGCCGTGCTTCCGTTTGCCAAATTTGCTGGCACAGATACCATTTTAGGCCCTGAGATGCGTTCGACGGGTGAAGTCATGGGTATCGACACCGAATTTGGGCGGGCTTTTGCTAAGGCACAAATTGCCGCAGGAACTCACTTGCCGCTTGAAGGAACTGTGTTTTTATCGGTCAACGATCGTGATAAAAGTGGTATCACCAAAATTGCTGAAGCCTTTGTTGAGCTTGGCTTTAATGTTGTGGCAACAGAAGGAACTCATAAGATTCTGCGTCGTAGCAATATTCCATCAAAGCAAGTTCTCAAAGTCCATGAAGGTCGTCCTCACATTGGCGATTCCATGAAGAACGGTCAGATTCAACTGATCATTAATTCTCCTAGTGGTGAAGAAGCAAAAACCGATGGCAAAATGATTCGTCGTACTGCTCTTGCTTACAAAATCCCTGTGATTACGACCCTTGCGGGGGCAAAAGCGGCTATTGAAGCAATTCGCTCCTTACAATCTGGAGCAATCTCGGTCACGGCGCTTCAAGATTACGCCTAAACACAAAAAGATTTACCGTAGGTGCAATTCATGAATTGCACCTACGGTAAAATACAGGGCTTAATTCATTTTTGCGTAAGTCCTAAATCTAAGTTCCAAATGAGCGATCGCCTGCATCACCTAAACCCGGAACAATCCAGCCGTTTTCATCGACGACTTCATCAATACAACCTGAATAAATTTGGATAGCAGGGAACTGTTGGTTAATCAGTTGTAATGCTGGGGGCGCACAAAGAGCGTTAATAATCCGAATTAGGGAAGCATCAACGCCTCTTTCAGTTAACATTTGCAAGGTTGTGATGATCGAGCCACCCGTTGCCATCATTGGCTCAACAATGAACACTCTGGTTTCTGGGGCAAATCTTTCGGGTAAGCGATTGAGATAACAGCTAGCTTCAAGGGTTTCTTCATTACGCACCAAACCCAAATGATAAACATTTGCCGTTGGTAATAGACTTTGACAACCCTCTAACATCGATAAACCCGCTCGCAAAATTGGCACAAAAGCAAGAGGAATAGAACCATCGATTAAATGTCCTGATGCAGTTCCCAAAGGCGTTTCGATATCTACAGGTTGTACAGGCAAAAACTCTCGTACTGCTTCGTAGGTCAGCCATTTACCCATTTCATTCATTGCTGTCCGAAATAGGGGAACTGGGGTATGCTTCTCCCGTGCGATCGTCAGCCAGTGACGGATAACGGGATGGGGGGGGACGTATACGCGCAGTTGAGGAGCCATGAATTTCTTTTGTTTGAGGATGTCATTACCAAGCGGTGTCGATACCGCCGTAAATAACATCCTACAACGCTTTGCAAATCTTAGCTTGATTGCAAAGCGCTATATACTTGTATGACTTATGACTTAAGTTAATTGATTTAGATACTTAATTTTGTATGGCACTAAAGCGGCGGCAACTATTGATGTTTGGTGGACTAGCGGTTGGCGCTGGTTTGGGCGGTGCGGCGTTGTCAGGTAGTTGGGGTCGCCAGAATGCGCCGATCGCAACGACAGCATCCCCACTCCAATCACCAACTGCGATCGCAAAAAATACATCAACGAACAGCCCAACAGCTTTGCGATCGCAAAAACCTGCACCAAAGGGATTATTTGCCCCAACCCGTGGTGATGTCAGAATTGTTGTGATTAGCGACCTGAACAGTGCCTATGGCTCGACTGATTATATCGATCAGGTTAAACAAGCAATCAAATTTTTGCCAGATTGGGAACCAGACTTGGTGTTATGTGGCGGCGATATGGTGGCTGGGCAGGATACGGACTTATCCGATGCCGAAATTAAGGCAATGTGGCAAGGCTTTGACAAGCATATCGCCGCACCCATGCGAAAAGCTAAGCTCAGTTTTGGATTTACGATTGGTAATCACGACGGCTCAGGCTCTCTCTACAATGGTAAATATACATTTGATCGCGATCGCAAAGCCGTCAGTACCTATTGGCAAGATCCTAAACATGATCCCAATTTAAATTTTATTGATCGCAGTAACTTTCCCTTCAACTACACATTCCAGCAAAATGATATTTTCTTTTTAGCTTGGGATGCTTCTACTGCAACTATTTCTGATCAGCAGTTGCAATGGGTCGAAAAAAGTCTCGCCAGTGAAGTCGCGAAAAACTCGAAACTACGGATAGCGATCGGACATTTACCGCTTTATGCAGTGGCTAGAGGTCGTGAGACAGGCGGCAATTATCTCAATGATGCAGAGCGTCTCAGAACCTTGCTTGAAAAATACAATGTCCATACCTATGTGAGTGGACATCACCATGCGTACTATCCTGCCTATAAGGGCAAGCTAGAACTTCTCAATGCAGGGGTATTAGGCGATGGACCTCGACGTTTGCTAAGTGGCGACCTTGCTCCGAGTCGTACCATTACCGTCATTGATATTAGTTGGACAACCAATGACGTGATCTACACAACCTACGACATGGATACGCTCAAAGTAGTTGACCAGACCACATTGCCCCCCTATATTGATGCTCCCAATGGTCGCATTAATCGCCGTGATTTGAAAGTGAATGTATCTTAAATCTCTCCATATCAAACAGTTTCGGAATTATACCGATCAAGCAGTTAGCTTCACTACTCCTAAAACAGTGATTGTTGGTAATAATGCTCAGGGCAAGTCCAACCTATTAGAGGCGATTTTACTATTAGCAACTTTGCGATCTCACCGAGTTAGCAAAGATCGGGACTTGGTACACAATGGTGAAGTAATGGGAGAAATTAGCGCAATCTGTTTGCGATCGCAATCTCCTGAAAGCTATCCTGTAGAATTATTGATGCGGATGCGAGCAAGTGGTAAGCGCACCCTGAGTATAAATGGTGTTAGTCAGTCACGACATCTAGATTTTTTAGGAAATCTGAATGCAGTAATGTTTTCTAGCTTAGATCTAGATTTAGTGCGTGGCAGTCCAGAGAGTCGGCGTAATTGGTTAGATACGGTACTAATTCAACTAGAGCCGATTTATATCAATCTATTGCAACAATATAATCAAGTTCTACGTCAACGTAATGCACTATTAAAATCAATTAAACAAGGACAAATTGCTTATGAACCACAACAAATGGCTCTATGGGATGCTCAATTAGTAACAGCAGGAACTAGACTAATCAGAAGGCGATCGCGTTTATTAGAAAGATTAACTCCAATCGCAAGGCATTGGCATCAAGCCATTAGTGGCGGTAGCGAAGATTTAGCAATTACCTATGTACCCAAATTTGTCTTTGCTCCAAACGATACCATCGAGCAAATTCATCATGCTTTTTTTGAAACAATTTTACAGAAATCAATTATTGAGCAACATCAAGGGATAAGCTTAGTTGGCCCCCATCGTGATGAAGTTTCGCTCACAATTAATGATACGCCTGCGCGTGAGTATGGCTCTCAAGGGCAACAACGCACTTTGGTTCTAGCCCTAAAATTAGCGGAGCTAGAGTTATTAGAATCAGTAATTGGTGAGCCACCACTTTTATTGTTAGATGATGTGTTAGCTGAACTCGACTTACAAAGACAAGACCAGCTACTAAATGCTATCGGCGATCGTGTGCAAACAGTAATTACCACCACTCATTTAGGTTCTTTTGATGCTCAGTGGTTAGATTCTGCCCGAATTTTTCAAGTTGATAGGGGAAAAATTTTAGTCTAAAAAAGCTAAAAAAACAAGATGTCACCAGTTCATGAATCGGCGACATCTTGTTTTTTGCTTCTTAATCTCAGAATTACAAAACTGTCTGTATTTTGAGTTATTCGTCGTCGTCACCTGCACCGACTTGACGTAAGTGAATATGCTTACGACCGAGGCGAATTTCTAACTCATCACCAGCCTTTAGACCCATCAATTGAGTATAGGCTGAGCCAATTAGTAGGTTGCCATTTTTCTGAACACTGACGCGATAACTGGCACTACGCCCTCCTTTGCCGCTACCTTTTGATTCTAGCTCAACACCATCAGCCTCCATTAGGGCATTATAGAACTTCATCAAATTAACGCGAGCTTGATTGTTTTTCGTGATGGTGGCATATCCACAAGCTTTAGCTTTTTCTTCTTTAGAGAGATGCTCTAGTTCTTTGACCTTCTGTAATAATGCTTCGCCAGAGAGTTGTACAGGTTGTTTCGCTTTTGCCATTTGCTTTTGATCGAATTTAATATTTAATATCAGAAGTGTTGAATCAGAAATGAAATCAGCCTAAAATCGGGCACACTATTCCTGTAAAGATGGTGATTTTAGCTTAAAATTACCATCTTTCTAAACCAATG
>NZ_JACJQB010000049.1 GCF_014696385.1 Pseudanabaena mucicola FACHB-723 | reverse complement strand
AGAACTTTAGACAACGCTAATGCGAGAATTCATCTTTGCTTTATTAGGCTTATGCTTAAGCGCCTTGCCAAAGCTTCCTAAGATACCAAATGGGTTCTATAATATCAAGTCAAAGATTCAGCAGCTACATAATGATCTCACTGTTCAAACCGAAACAACCAACTGAAGAACAAGTGCTTCTGGGTAAGCAAAATCCTAACCGCGTTCGTGATCACTTAGCCAATGAAAGAACCTATTTGTCATGGATGCGAATGGCGATCGCTCTTTTAGGTGTTGGTGTAATCGTGGTGAGGTTACGAATTTTAAAACCGCCAATGATGCCTTCGGTTGGCAATGGCTGGAAGTTGGGTTTGGCTTTTGCAGTGATAGGAATGTTGACTGTTTGGCTATCGACCTATCATTACTTTGCAGTGCGGAATGATATTGATACAGACACTTTTGATCCCCCCGATCGCTGGGTAGTTTTGTTTAGTTTGGCGATTACACTGATTGGCGCAGGGGTAATCTTTTACGTGTTTGCTGCCCCATTAGAGCAATTGAATTATATTATTCCTGAGTAATGGAATGATATAGGCAGCAGATGACAAGGCTCAAGGCTATTTCGTATCTATCACCGAATTTATTTTGGTTGTATCAAGAAGTTGTACAAGCGATCGCAAGGCGATGTGATTGCCTTATTGAATTAATTGGTGCAACTTGCGATCCCCTTGATGATCCTCTATTAGAGCATGATCAAGTTGATATCGCTTTTATCTGTGGATTGCCGTTAATTCGCCATAACCGCATTGCTAAACAACCTCTAGAAATATTAGCTGTGCCTGTAATGCAAGGCGATCGATATCAGCAGCAACCAATTTATTTTGCTGATATTGTTGTTCGTGCAGATAGTAATTTTTATGAGCTTGGGGACTTAGCAGGAAGTCGGTTTTGCTATAATGATCGTGGTTCTAATAGTGGCTATAACTTAATACGTTACCGAATTTTGCAACATCTAAAATCTCAAACTTTACCCGCTAATCATCAGTTTTTCCAATCATCACAAGCATCTGGTTCCCATCAAAATTCTCTTCAGTGGATTGCATCTGGGCTTGCTGATTGCGCGGCGATCGATAGTGTAGTGATGGCAGCAGAGTTGCGACAGTTTCCTAAACTTGCTCAATCTCTGAGAGTAATTGACTCAATTCCTTCTCCAATACCGCCAATCGCGATTTCATCCAGACTTTATGATCAACTTGGCGATAAATTTATTCAAGAAATGCGCCAACCTTTAACCGAACCTGATCAATCTTTACGCGAGGCGATGCAACTAGCGGAGGTGAGTCATTACACAACTGCGAGTATGGATGATTACGCAGAGATTGGTTTTGCTTATGATGTGGCGATCGCCACAAATTTCAATATTTTATAAAAATAGCAAGTGCAGCTTAGCTACACTTGCTATTTTTTATGAAGCTATCGCCTCATAATTTCGGCGATAGTGATTGTTAATAATCACTTCACGGTGAGCATCTTCAAATATTTGCTCAAACAGTTGACGCTGGGTATTACTACCCCCAAGCTCTTGCAGTCTGGTCAAAATGGGCTTAAATTCCTTGCGGGCTTTTTTATAGTCACAAATAGCATGAGCGATCGCTCCTCTCGCAGCAGGTAAAGCAACCTCTCGCCAAGTCTTTTGGTGACAGAGTTGAGCATCATGGGCATAGCTTTCCATACTAAATAACATTTCTCTAGCTACATCCATCCGATTAGTACGGGCTAGAGCGTAGATATAATGCAGATCTTGAAAGGGAAGAGAATGTTCATGGATACGCTCAAATAGATAATGAGCAACCTGTTCCCAGCGATCGCCGACATCAATCCCACTTAATTCAAGACGTAGAAGCAAAGAGATTGCGCCTACTTGATCCTTTGGCGATCGCTTAGTGGCTTTACCCCAAATATGTCGATCAAAAATAGATAGAACATGGCGAATTTCTCCAAGGGCAAGATAGGAGAGCGCAACGTGCCACCAGTTATGGGTATAGAGCATCGAGTTGCAAGATTCCCAAGTGTCGGCAAAACTTTCCATCCATGTAATCCCCTCAAGATAACGTTTTTGAGTTTCCATGACATGAATTACGGCGTGTTGCGCCCAAGGGTCGGCGCGATTAATTTCGAGGGCAAAACGAGCAAGGCGTTCTGCTTGAGCAAGGTGATGACTTTGCTCTAAGCCAAAAGCAAGCATTCCCATGAGGTAATGACTACCCACATTGGCATCAAGAACGGAACCTGCTACGGAAGTTAAACCTGACTTATTACCTGTATAAAAGTAGTGATATTGGGCTTGCTGGACTGCCAATAGGTCTTGAGGATACCTTGTGACTATTTCTTCACAATGGAGAATTGCTTGATCGATTTTGCGCTCAGCCCATGCTTCCGTTGCAAGTAAATGTAATCTTTCTCTTTCATTAGCATCTGTAAAATTCTTTCTCGCTTGCACAAGATAAGAATTAGCAGTCTTCGCATCGTTGGCGTTTTCTTGGGATAAATAGTACGCTGCGGCAAAGGTATTTGCTAAGACGCATTCAGGATCAGCCGAGATCGCTCCTAAAATGCAGGCTTCCGCAAATTTCCCATAGCTCAAACATTGTTCAGTATATGCATTGATGGCAGTGATGGTTACTTGTGAATTAGTGCTGATAGCAAGTCCTTGAACAATGTTGAGCTTAGTGTTGAGCATGGGAATACCTGCCTTATTTTTGGCTAAAACCTAAATTTACGTTATCTTGATGTGTTTACCGTAGATTAGTTTGACTAGTCATTGAAAGTCAAGTTATCTAGGAGACATTTCGGCATAAAATTTCGCCAAATACCCTTGCAATTTTGGTTTGAAAACGTTGATTGTGGGTTAGTTTCAAAAATGGGCGCTTAATTTCTAATTGCTGAAGGCGATCGCTTTTGAGTTCAGTTTCTGGCTCACCATCAATATCAGGCTTAATAACGGTAACTTTGCGTAATATATCCAATTGAAATTCTTTCTGCACCATTAATTCGGAAATGGCGGCGGCTCGCACACTGCTTTCTAGGGCAGCTTTCACCATTTCACCACTACTCAACACCAGCATAATTTCTAACCTTGATAACTCAACGCCCCAGTCTAATAATGCTTGTTCAAAAACCTGCTGTGTTCCTGAACCCGATTCGCGCATTACCCAAGCGGTTTCGTACAGTTGCGTGAGGGTGATTTCAGGATGCTCATACCAAGGATGTAACTTACCAACGACAATCACTAGGCGATCGCTGCCAATCTCCTCGGATTTAAGCACCTTTTGCAGAGAGGGCTTTACATCAGCTTCGATCAGTCCCAAATCAAATAACCCTGCGGCAGTTCCATCACAAATTTCTTCAGTATTTGCCAAGGTGCATTTGATTGAAATATTAGGATATTGTTCTTGAAATTGACTGATTTTTGCGGGGAGCCAATAGTTGCCGATGGTCAGGCTAGAGCCTAGTTTTAACTCACCTCTTTGCAAATCATTTAGCTCACGTAGTCCGCGTTCCATTAACTTTACGCGATCGAGAATGTCTTTAGCTTCTGTTTGGAGCAACAGTCCTGCATCAGTGATTTCAATGTGGCGACCGATGCGATGAAATAATTTCACACCAAAATATGTTTCTAAACTCTGCACCGCTGCACTGACAGCAGGTTGTGTAATATAGAGTTCTTCGGCGGCGCGAGTAAAGTGTAATTGTTTGGCAACTTCTAAAAAAATCCGTAATTGTTCGAGCGTCATTCAATCTTGCTGGAGCGTCAAAAGTTAGTGAAAAGCATCTTACATCACTCTCAAACAACGCTGATTAACCGTGAATAGTAGAGAGAACTGTGGCGTAAAGTATCTCTCTCTTTGCTATACTTCTACTGGCTATTAACTTGAGAGAAAATATGGAATGGATTATTGGTACGGTGGCGATCGCAATTACTGCTTTTACTGCCACAAATATCGATGACATTCTCATTCTTACGATCTTCTTTGCTCAAGTTGATGATAAGTTTCGTCCGCGTCATATTCTGATTGGCCAGTATTTAGGTTTTGGACTAATTCTCTTAGCAAGTTTACCAGGGTATTTTGGTGGTCTGATTATTGACCCTAAATGGATTGGACTTTTAGGGCTATTACCGATCGCGATCGGGATTAAGCATTTATTTCAAAAAGAAGAAGAAGTAACTGTACAAACTTGCGCGATTTTTGAGCAGGGAAAGTCGTCTCTGATCACCCCGCAGACTTATCATGTGGCGGCTGTCACCTTTGCCAATGGCGGCGATAATATTGGCATTTATATTCCTTTATTTGCGAGTAGTAATGCAGTTAGTCTCTCAATTACACTTGCTACTTTTGGGGTTATGATCACAGTCTGGTGTTATGCGGCTAAAATTATCAGTAATCATCCTGCGATCGCTAAATTCTTAACAAAATATAGCGACGCGATCGTGCCTTTTGTCTTAATTGCGCTAGGTATTTACATCCTCTACGAAAGTGAAACCTATCAACTACTGCCTTTCGTTAAATCATGATTCTTCAGAAATTTCAATATTTTTGCTTGCAAGCTGTTCAATAAAAATCTTCAAGCTAGGATTTTCTGGATAAAGTCTTAATAGAGAACTGTTATTAGCATATTCCATAGATATTTTCTGATAATCTTTATAGTCCTTTCCTTGCTTAATCTCAGGAAAAACTTTACTCAAGATGGTGTGACAGTCAATAGTTGCTGATCTTGCTTCTTGACAATGTAAAGGAAGTAGCCAGCATTCTATTGTGTGAACCGCGAGTGCAAAAATAATCTTTTCGGCATACTGATCATAAAAATCTTCACCAATTATTTCTCTAAACTTATCTATGACTCCTTCAATCAAATATTCGGGTGAAATTAGTTGACCATTCTCATCTTGTTGAGGTATACCCAATTCTGAAGAGATATCAGTATCTATATGAATAATGACGTATTCATTAAGATCAAATACTGCTTTAAATTTTCTTGAACGACAATAGTTTTTTACTTCTCCATGCCCTCCATTTTTACCAACTTTTGCTGGCTGAAGCCAGTTGACATTAATATCTCGATCATTAAAATATCCTACTAAGATATTATTGATTACTTTCTGATCGGTTATTCCTTCGGCAATTCCTGCAAATGTATTCTTCGGATTATTCATATTAAAAGTTGTTAGGAAGTCCTCCAATATAGCCATTCATAAAAGCTTCTGATAATGGTACAGGATCATCGTCATCTAATGGTTCAGGTGCATAGACTCGTTTGGCTTTTGTATGCCCGTCAATGTTGCGATAAATCGTAAAAAGCCTTTGTTCATCATCATGTAAATCTAACCCATCTAAGATCGCAGGATTATGAGTTGTGAATATAACTTGCTTATCATATTTTTTTGCCAGTTCCACTAATTCTTGAATTAGTCTTGTGCATAGCTTAGGATTTAGTGCATTTTCTATATTGTCTATAGCAAAAAACTTGGGTGTATCATCGCTGACAAATAATGCGAAATAAAACATCAAAAATAAAAAGCCTTCATTAGAGCTTCTTTGATTAAAGTAAGGTAATCCTTTATCTAAATATCTATCTTTAATTTGAATAGTTCTCTCTATGTCAGAATCTTGATGTATTTTAAAATCATCAAACCAATCTATTAATTCAAGTCTTTGTTTGATCTCATTAATTTTATCTGAATTACTATTTAAAACCCTTAAAAGTTTAAGCAAACCTTGCCCTTTAGTTCCTAATGGTTGAATTTGTCCTTCTTCTTCAAAAGTTCTCAAAAGAAAATTTTCAGGCGAATATATTAAAAAATCTTTGATTACTGAGCTTCCTTTTCTTTCATCATTAGTATTTAGATTAAAAACATATTCGTTGATTACATTTTGAATTAATTCTTTTGCAGTTTCTGTTATGGAATCTACATGATCTAATGTTTTATTATCGCTAATTTTAATTTTACCTGCAATAATCTCAGTCTGTAGATCTTTCATGAAATCGGATAATTTCTCATATGAGTTAAGTGTACTAGTATTGATCCAGCTAGAATAGGCTTGATTGTCGTGTTGTAATATAAACTTAAAAACAGTTTCGTATTTTACTTTTAAATTTATTTTGATCTCTTTTGTCACATTCTCTCTATCAAAAGCCGAGCGCATAAATTCTGGTTCAGTAACTCTAATCCCTCTAGGAGCTAAAAACTCATTATCTAACTTGTTACCTGCCGCCGCACCCGCTAAAGCGATCGCTTCTAAAATATTGCTCTTACCACAACCATTCTCACCAATGAACACATTAACCCGACCCAAATTTATCTTGAGACTTTGGATAGACTTATAGTTCTCGATTTGAACTTCAGTAAACATAGGACTTTGACTTAGGTGAGCAAACGCGATCAGCTTAGCTATAGCTTAGCATTCACCTTGGTTAAGTAACCACCAGCGATCGCCCAAAAGATTGCCAATAACCAACCACCGAGAATATCACTGGGATAATGCACACCTAAATATAGCCTTGTCCAAGCGATCGCTATAAACCAAACTCCACCCGTAACTAACCAAATTAATCGCCAATGTTTTTGAGGAATCAGAATTGCGATCGCAATTACGAGACTCATACTAAGCATCGCATGACCACTGGGAAAAGAGAAGTCGGGTTGTGGTAGAGGGGAAATCCATACATCAGGGCGATGACGATGAAATAGAAGTTTTGCAAGAAAGGTAATTAAGCCGCCACCGCCGATCGCCAGCCAGATATGACCTAGCGATCGCCATTGTTTCCGCCAGACCAACCCAATACTCAGGAAGAAAGCACTAGCCGTGATGCCTCTGCCGCTAGCGCTTTGGGTCAATGCGATCGCAATTTTATCTAGTTCTAGGCTTTGGGAATTATGGATTTTTGCGAGAATTATGCTGTCCCATTGAGTAATTAATGGCAAAGTATTTATAGCGATCGCTAATAAACTAAAGGCAAGAAATGACGAGAGAATTCCCCCCAAGCTTTTACTAATTTTCTCTTGTAATTTAAATATGGATAGTGGCAGATAATTAAACATAAACAGCGAAGTGAAATGAATTAAATTGGAACTTGCTAAGCAGAATGGATTAATTTCCAGCTAACCGTAATTAAGATCACAAAAATTAAATAGCGTAAGGCACGTTGGGGAGCGTGTTGGCAAAGTTTGGAACCAAGCAATACCCCTGGAACGGAACCAATCCAAATCGGAATCACAATATGCCAATCGACAGTACCAAGGCTAAGGTGTCCGAGGGATGTGAAGCCTAATAAAATTGCGGCTTGAGTAATATCAGTTCCCACTAACTTTCTTGAATCTAGTTTAAAGAAGGTCATTAACACTAGAGCAAATAAGGAACCTGAAGAAACACTGGTTAAGCCTACCATGCAACCCAAGACAAACCCGACAACTACCGTTTTGACTTTGCCATTTACAGTTTCCAAATCAAAGGTAGGTAGACTTGGCAATGATAAATCGGGCGCAAAGTTGGCGAGCAATAGCTGCGCTAAACCTGCAACGGTGACAAATAGAATCATCGTACCGATGGAAGGTAAAAGAAAACTATCTAAACTCCATCCATAGGATTGGAGTAAATGCAAAATGAATACTCCTAATAAAGCACCTGGAACACTGCCCGTAGCCAACCATTTCACCACCGATAAATCTACGGTTTCTTGCCGCCAATGGCTAATACTTGCCACAGCCTTCATCATCGTGGCGGCGACAATATCCGAACCAACAGCGATCGCCGCAGGTACATTAAACACAAAAATCAACATTGGCGTAATCAAGGAAGCGCCACCAATGCCCGTTAATCCTACAACTGCACCAACAACAAAACTAAAGCCCGTAAGCAAAAAATAATTCATAGTTGAACCTCAATCGGTAAAATCGCGTTGAGGTCGAGAACATGAAAATAAACTAGCGCCACAATCACGGCTGTGTAAGCTGTGGAAGTCAGCACTCCAGAAAAAATTTCCTGACTGAAACTCCGCTTCTTTCCCGTAGTTTGCAAAATATCCTTTGTCCCCATCTGCATCAGGACGATACCCACCAGATTTGATAGCCAATAGCCTGCGATCGCAGCGCCAAAAAACCAATCCGATCGCCAAAGTGAAATCACATAGCCAAATCCATAGGCGATCGGCAAATTAATAATCAAGTCATTCCACCAGCAAAGCGGTGACAGCAGATAACCCACCACCAACAGAATTCCCCCCTTAATTTTTTGAAGAATCCCCGCCTTGTTACCGTTGTTTAATTGGTTGTTAGTAGGGTTTTCAGTGGTTTGCACCTCACAATTTGGCTCAAGCGGTGCGATCGCTAATTTTGCTGTATGTAGGTTTGCAGGAATTTCAATAGTTTTTGTGACTGGCTGACTTGTCATAAATCTACGGTATAGTCATGTAATTACCGTATTTTATACTAAATAGCTACATTTGATACAAATACTTAAAATAAAAATGAGAGTCAGTCTAAAGGGCTGACTCTCATTTTTGGGATGCAAAAATTGAATTTTGAGGAACAACTATTTTTCAGAATCATTAGGTAAACTCTCTCGCTTCTTCTTAGTCCAGCCAACTTTTAGCGATCGCTTCTCTCCCAATGTGTGCAATTTGACTTTCCGATGTACTCGTTTGACTCCACTGAGAGTGAACAGCGTTAGAAAAGCGCCAAGTAAACTCACTTGCCACAAACCACAACCCGTTGCTGCCCCTAATGCTGCTGCAACCCAGACTGTAGCCGCCGTCGTTAAACCTCTTACTTTAGGATTGCTGCGATCGGAACTTGGTTGCAAAATTAAACCTGCTCCCAAAAATCCTACGCCCGTAGATACACCTTGTAGCGTCCGACTTAATGCATTAGTAGTTGCAAAGCTAGAATCACCTTCTGCTTGCAAAGGAATCATCACAAACAAAGCAGCTCCCATACTAACCATCATGAAAGTTCGCATTCCTGCGGATCTGCCTCCTTTCTGACGATTAAAACCAATAATTCCACCTACGATCAAGGCTAAAACCAGACGAAATGACAACTTCCAGAAATCATGGGAATTAACAAACATTTCTTCCATCAAAATTACCTCAATTTTTTATGCAATAGAAAAGCGGCGCTTTGCACCGCTTTTCTATTTTTAGGTTTAACAGCAAATGCGAAATACTATGCCAATGGACGCTCTGCACCAGTCTCTACAGGCAAATCGGACTGACTATATTCTGTCCAAGAACCTTCATATACTCTAACCTTGGGATAGCCCAATAGATGCTTTAAGACCACATATTGCAAAGATGCTTCGCGACCTGTGGTGCAAGTGACAATAATATCCTTGGACTTATCAATCTTTTTCTCGTCAAGAATCTTTTGGATTTCGGCTAGAGGCTTGAGCTTGTGAGGATTTTGAGGATCGGTGAAGGTCGGCCAAGGGATATTTCTCGCTCCAGGGATGTGACCATTGCGAACGAAGAGATCAACTTCGCCAGCAAAAGCATTAGCGGGACGAGGATCGATAAATCTTACGTCTTTCTTATCAAGCAAGTCTTTTACTTGGGCAAGGGTAACACGGATATTTTTTTGATCATTGACGTTGAGTTTGCCTGTTTTATATTTAGGAAACTCTTTGGTGAGAGGTTCTTTAGCATCTTTGTAGCCATTAAAGCCACCATCTAGTACGGCAACCTGTCCTTTAAAACCAATCCGCTCTAGAGCATAGGCAATTTGGCTAGAACCGAGGATATTATTACCTTCGGAGTAAACCAAAACTTTGCTTTTGTCATTAACTCCAGCCTTGGCAAGTAAATCACCAAGCTTATCAGAGTCTAAAAGCTGTACTGGTAAGCCGTCTTTAGGCACACGAACAAGGTTATCCGCAAAGTTAACGGCATTGGGAAGATGTTCTTTGAAATAGTCGAGGGGATTCCACCGCACATCTAAAATCCGTAGGTTGGGATCATTGGCATTCGCTTTTACCCAACTTGGCGGAACGAAGGAAATCTTCGTTGCAGAACTTTGGGCAAGGATGGGGGAGTTAGAGAAGAAGGCGATCGCAACAACCACAGACATAATGACGGCGGCGATAAAGGCGAGAGGTTTAAACTTAAATCTGAGCGACTTTGCTCTAGAATTTCTGCGGATCATAGTCATGGTGTTTAAATTTTGGGGAGTAAAAGCTTACCTAGCTTTAATCTACTATATTATCGTGTAGATGCCGTATTTTATGTTATCAGATCAAGACCAATTCCCCGTAATGAGTGCATACCCATTTAAAAACTGCTGTATGAGAAAATATCTTTAGCTTTTACTAGGGAAAAACAATGATTGCGATCGCTAACTACTTTTCTGCTGATGAATATTTGCGATGGGAAGACCAGCAAGAAGAAAAGCATGAATATGTTGACGGATTGATCTATACAATGGCGGGAGCCAGTGAGAGTCATATTGTGATTACTGATAATCTCACGACAATTCTTGTGCCTAAATTTCGAGGTAGTCAATGTAGATCTTTTTCTTCAGATATGAGGGTTTATATAACTGCACGAAATCAAAATATCTACTACTACCCCGATCTGCTAGTGACCTGTGATGAACGCGATCGCATTAATAAAAAACACAAAAACTATCCCTGCCTAATCATTGAAGTGCTATCAGAATCTACAGAAGCAAAGGATCGTGGGGTGAAGTTTGCCCATTATCAAACTATTGAGTCTTTGCAGGAATATGTATTAGTCAGCCAATGGGAACAACGAGTGGAAGTGTTTCGCCGCCGCGATCGCAAATTTTGGTTACTACAGACCTACACGACAGATGAAGCTGTTGAACTTCAAAGTATTAATATCGAAATTCCTATTGACGCAATTTATGAAGGTGTCGATTTTACTGGTTAAAAGAGAAGGCAGCGCAAAGCGCAACTTTCTCTTTTAGGGCAAAGCTCTAGGAAGATTACTCTCAATCAAGCGATTGATATCCAATACCTTAGTATTGCTTTCTCCCACAATTAGAGGGAGATTACCATTCCACTTATCGATCGCTTGTTTTTGTAATAACTCAGGCGATAGTGTCTCCCGCAAAATACGCTGGGATTCTCCCTCACCGCGTGCGAGATTCACCTTTGCTTCTGCTTCTTTAATCGCTTTCAGGGCAATAAAATCCGCCCGCTTTGCCTCCTGTTCGGCAATTTGTTTTGCTTCGACGGCATCACGAAACTTTGGCGAAAAATGCACATGAACTAAGGAAATATCATCGACAGCGATGTTGTAGCCCGATAGTCGATTAGTGAGCAAAGTATCCACTTCATCCTTAACATTGCCACGCTTGGTGATAATTTCTTCGGCAGTATATTTCGCCATTACTGCCTTCAAAACCTCCTCTACAGCAGGATCAATGATGCGATCGATAATTGCCAATTTCTCCCCAATTTGTTGGTAGATCGTATTGGCATGGTCTGGGGAAATATGCCAATTGAGCGCCACATCGGTAAAGACTTCTTGCAAATCCTTAGATGATGCCTCGGCAGTAATTTCCTGCTTTTGGACACGCACACTCATTTTTTTGACGGTTTGCGCGATCGGGATGATCGGGTGAATGCCTTCCTCTAGAACCTGCGGCTGCACTTGCCCAAATTTCATCAAGACCCCACGCTCTCCCGCATTGATCACCACAAAAAATGAACACACAAAAGCGGTCAAGATCATTAGCCCTGCCACAAATTGAAACATGGCAAAATCCGCCGCTTTGCGATCGCGTTGACGCTTAACTTGTTGATTAATCTGCACAGGGTTGGGGGAGATTTCGGGAGCTTGTTCGGGTATTTGCATACAGGTACTTAGCAAGATCGCAGCTAATTTACTGTAGTTTACCGTATAATCTACGGTAAATACATAGACATAACGTATTTTTAATGCTAGAAATATTTTAAGTTACATAATTTTGATGCTGTGAGTCACAATGAGCATTCTGGTTCAAGATATTACCAAGCAGTTTGGCGATTTTTTAGCAGTTGATAACGTCAGTTTGAAAGTAGAGAGTGATTCTTTGGTGGCTTTGCTAGGTCCATCAGGTTCAGGTAAGTCAACCCTCTTGAGAATAATGGCTGGTTTAGAGGCTCCAGATCGCGGTCAAGTTTGGATTGAAAATGAAGACGCAACTTATCGATCAGTGCAAGAACGTCAGATCGGTTTCGTATTTCAGCACTATGCTTTGTTTAAGCATTTGACAGTGCGTGACAATATTGCCTTTGGCTTAAATATTCGTAAGGCATCTAAAAGCCTAGTTAAACAAAAGGTTGATGAATTGCTGGACTTAATCCAACTGAGGGGATTGGGCGATCGCTATCCATCTCAACTATCGGGCGGTCAGCGTCAGCGCGTAGCCCTTGCGCGATCGCTAGCGGCTCAGCCCAAGACTCTCCTACTCGATGAACCTTTTGGCGCATTGGATGCGAAGGTGCGAAAGGAGCTACGCACATGGCTTCGCCAACTCCATGAACAAGTTCATGTGACCACAATTTTTGTAACCCATGACCAAGAAGAAGCGATGGAAGTCGCTGATCGCGTGGTAATTATGAATAATGGCAGGGTTGAACAGATTGGTACACCAGCCGAAATTTATGATAATCCTACTTCGGAATTTGTGATGCGTTTTATCGGTGAAACCAATGTTATCTCAGGTGCGCGTCGCCATTTCCCCGACCTTGAAATTGCAGATCATCATCAAGTATTCTTACGTCCTCACGATCTGGCGATTAGATCCGAACCAGAAGAAACCTTTGCCCCTGCAACTGTCAACTATGCCTTTAATCTTGGTCGTGAAGGTCATGCGGAATTGCTACTACAAGACAATCAAAAGCTCGTCGTCAAACTAGATCGCGATCGTTTCGACAGTCTCTCTCTGCATCCTCACAAAGAAGTCTATGTCAAACCTCTAAAAACCAAAATCTTTGCTGAAGTTGCTTAGCCAAAAAACAAAAAAGCACCCTCAAAGGGTGCTTTTTTGTTTAAATCTCATAGTGCCATTGTTCGGTAGACTCTGCTAAAAATCTGAGCTTGCGCCCTTTACGGGATAAGAACCCAATCTTTTCAAGATCATTAATAATGCGGGTGACCGTGACGCGAGTAGAGCCGATTAATTCCGCAATTTCTTGATGGGTTAATTGCAGGCTAATCAGCTTGCCATGGCGTTGATCCTCTTCGCCAAAGCGATCAGTTAGCCAAGCTAATAACAACCTTAAAGCCTCATCCTTAGCTCGACTATGGGCAATTTTTAACAAAAACTCACTGGTTTGATTGCGGCGAATGATTGAATCAATATGATCTCCCCACTGCGATCGCGGAATTTCGCTTAACTGCACATCCGTTAAGCATTCCATTTCATGAGGATGCAAGTTAGATAATTCACTGCCAATTAGATCACCCTCAGCCCATAACCCTGAGCAAATTACTTGACCATCCTCATTCCATGTGAGCGATCGCACCACCCCTGACTCAATTTTCCAGAGATAGTTAGTTCTACGGGGTAGCATTTCACGACGCTTATAGGTAATGCCAGTGGTCTTTTCAAGATAAATCATCAGATACCCTATCGACAAACAGTAGATTTTATTTGTATTGCGTTGAAAAGTATTGTATCTTACTAAGTACGGTATTCCCACGAAGTTACCGTATTTTTATTAATTTCTACTTTTTGCTCTCCACAGAGTCCTCACCCCCCAACAACTTTTATGAAAATTGCTCAAAATATCACGCAACTCATCGGCGGTACGCCCCTCGTTGCTCTCAATAACATCCCTAAAAAAGATGGTTCTCTCGCCAAAATTGTTTTGAAATTAGAGAGTATTAATCCTTCTTCTTCAGTTAAGGATCGCATCGGTTTAGCGATGATTGAGGATGCGGAAGCTCAAGGCTTGATTAGTCCTGCCAAAACTATATTGGTGGAACCAACTTCGGGTAACACAGGAATTGCCTTAGCAATGGTGGCGGCGGCTAAGGGATATCGCTTGATTTTAACGATGCCTGAAACTATGAGCTTAGAACGCCGAGCTATGCTCAGAGCCTATGGTGCAGAGCTAGAGTTGACCAATGCTAGTGAAGGGATGCGTGGCGCAATTCGGCGGGCGGGAGAAATTGCTAACTCTACGCCCAATGCTTATATGCTGCAACAGTTTAATAATCCAGCCAATCCTGCCGTGCATCGGCGTACTACTGCCGAAGAAATTTGGAATGATACGGATGGGCAAGTGGATATTGTGATTGCGGGTGTGGGAACTGGCGGCACGATTACTGGGGTTGCGGAAGTGATTAAGCAGCGTAAACCGAGTTTTAAAGCGATCGCTGTAGAACCTCTCAACAGCCCCGTCTTGGCGGGTGGTACACCAGGGGCGCATCGTATTCAGGGAATTGGGGCAGGATTTATCCCCCAAGTTTTACGCACGGATTTGATTGACGAAATTATTGGTATTTCTGATGATGAGGCGATCGCCTATGGTCGTCGTTTAGCCCGTGAGGAGGGTTTGCTCTCAGGTATCTCTTCAGGGGCGGCTGTGGCGGCAGCGATCGCGGTGGGTAAGCGTGAAGAAAGTCGCGATCGCTTAATAGTGGTAATTCAACCAAGTTTTGGTGAGCGCTATCTTAGTACACCTCTATTCCAAGAACCTGAATTTGCGACTGCTACTTCTACTAGATAAAAGCATTCATCTCTAAATCAATTAATACTGTGCTACGCACAGTATTAATTGATTTTAAAAATATCTATAAACCGAGTCTAGAAAACCAATGGAACTATCTTGTAAGGTGGATTACGCCTGTATTGCTCTGATGCAATTAGCCATACGGCATGGACAAGGACAACCAATTTCTGTTAACGAAATTGCCCATAGTCAAAATATTCCTATTCGCTACCTCGATCAAGTTATGGGAATGCTAAGGCGAGCAGGGATTATTCATAGTCAAAGGGGAGCCAAGGGCGGTTATCACCTTGCTCAAGAACCTTGGCAAATTAAGATTATTGATGTGGTGATTGCTCTCAATGGTAACGACTATAGAGAATCTCCAAATAATTATCAAACTACACCTGAGAAAGCTGTAATTTTGGATATGCGAGAGATGGCTAGAAAAGGTGCTGCTGATGTATTGAGCAATCACACCTTAGAAGACTTAGTAAGAAAATGTGAAGAGAAAAAACATTCAGATGTAATGTTTTATATTTGAACTTCCCCCAAAAAAAGAGCGGCGCTAAGCGCCGCTCTTTTTTTGGGGGAAAGTTATAGAGACGTATTGGGTTCACTATTGTCTTCCCAAATTTCGATGTCAAGGTCATTGAGATAGGCGATCGCGGTTTGAATTTGGGAAATATTACCCTTGAGGTCGAGATGGAACCAACCACTACCAGCGTTCACACCCAAGGTTGCAGAAACAATATTTACAGTTACACCATGCTGGGAAATTAAGTTGGAAATTACAGGCTCACTGTGTAAATCTTCGGGGATGCGAATCTTGACATCTTTAGTCACAGGGCGAGTATCAATAGTCATCACATTAAACTCCTTGTAGTTAGGATTTTATACTGTGTGGCGCAGAGCGCTACACAGTATAGCTATTCGCGTTCATTAGGATTGTGGGTTTTACGTTCCAAGATCTCCTTGAGAACTAAGGTAACAACAGCTAGTAGAGCGAGTAAAACTGCTGCTGAATAAGCGACTTCATTCTCATAGTTCTTATAGGCTTCCTCAACAAAAAGAGGCAAGCTTTGTGTCTTTGCAGCTATATTACCAGATACAACCGAAACTGCACCAAACTCGCCCATCGCTCTGGCATTAGTCAACACCAATCCATAGAGCAAACCCCATCGTATATTGGGAATAACAACTTTCCAGAAAATCTGCCAGTCATTAGCTCCAAGGGTACGTGCCGCCTCTTCCTGTTCAGTTCCCATTTCATCTAATACGGGAATAACTTCACGGGCAATGAATGGCATACTCACAAAGATGGTCGCGAGCAACATCCCTGGGAAGGCGAATACAACTTTGATGTTGTTCGCTTCGAGAAATGAACCAAACCAACCGAGGCGACCATAGAGTAGCACGATCATCAAACCTGCCACCACAGGCGAAATCGAGAAGGGCAAGTCGATAATGCTAAGTAATAATGCTTTTCCAGGGAATTTATTACGAGCGATCGCCCATGCCGCACTCAAACCAAAGATCGTATTTAGCGGTAAAGCAACAACTGCTAAACTTACGGTTAGTTTAATTGCCGTAAGAAAATCTTCACGTTTAAAAGAATCTAGTAATGGTGTTAATCCTTTGGCAAAGGCTTGGACAAACACATTTGACGCAGGAATTAACAGCACTAAACCCAAATATAAAAAGGCGATTCCAATTAAGATTTTAGGAGCAATACTCTTTTTTTCTTTTCTTTGTTGAGATTCAGGTAAGTCTTGAGAATAATTACTTGCAGTGTTATTCAGATTAGCCATATTTTCTACTCCAAGCTTGTAATAAATTGATGGCAAGTAGGCTCACAAAGGAAATAGCCAACATCACCACACCAATCACGGTCGCTCCCACATAGTCGTACTGCTCTAGCCTCTGAAATATCAGAATTGGTGTAATCAAATCTTTAAAAGGAGTATTAGAGGCAATAATTACGGTGGAGCCATATTCACCGACAGCGCGGGAAAAGCCAAGAGCAATCCCTGTCAAGATCGAAGGCGTAAGCGGTGGCAAAATTACTTTAATAAAAGTTTGGATTTGTGATGCGCCCAATGACCAAGCTGCCTCTTCAATTTCCTTTTCTAAATCGGTGAGTACAGGTTGTACTGTACGCACAATGAATGGCAGAGAAATAAAGGTCATTGCAACGAATACACCAAGGCGACTGAAGGCAACTTTGATGCCTAAAGGAGCAAGTAGGGAACCTAACCAACCATTGTCGCTATAGACAGTGGCGAGGGTCAAACCAGCTACGGCAGTGGGTAAAGCAAAGGGTAAATCAACTACGGCTTCAAGGAAGCGTTTGCCAAAAAAGTTATAACGCACAATTACCCATGCGATCAGCGTGCCAAAGATGCCATTAATGGCGGCGGCGGCGAAGGCGGTGACAAAGGTAATTTCGTAGCTAGAGAGGGCAAGGGGAGATGTTGCAGTTTTCCAGAAGCTATCGAAAGGTTCGCTAGCAGCTTTGGTGATTAAAGATGCGATCGGTAAAATCAGTAGAAATGCGAGATAGGTAAAAGTGATTACCCATGTCCAAGGAATTTTGGAGATGAACTTTAGAATAGGATTAGTTGTCCTTTTCCTTTCATTCCTTTCAGATGAAGCTATTGTTACCATATGTTCTATTTCAAAAGCTTGGGTACGATAAACAAGGGACTAATTAATGTCCCTTGTTTAAGAATCACTAGTCTAGTTAACTTCTAGCGCTTGATTTTGGCTTGAATTTGGTCAAAGGCTGCACCATCTGCAAAAAATTTCTTATTGATGGCATCCCAACCGCCAAGATCTTTAACTGTAGATAGGTCTTTAACTGTTGGATAAAGGTCAACAAATTGCTTTTCCTTGGCTACAGTTTCATCGACAGGACGGAAACCAACCTTAGCAAATTCGGTTTGTGCTTCAGGAGAATACAAGAATTTGACGAAGGCTTCAGCAACATCCTTAGTGCCATGCTTGGCAACATTCTTATCAACAACTGCGATCGGATTGTCGATAGAGAAGTTGACCTCAGGAATTACATAATTAACCTTAGTTCCTTTTTGAGAAGCAAGAATGATCTCATTCTCATAGTTAATTAGAGCATCGCCTTGACCTTGCTTAAAGAAAGCATCGGTGGCTTCTCTCGCATCTTTAGTCAGAATCGGAACATTGGTATATACCTTGGTTAATGCTTCTAAAGCCTTTTCATCACTACCACCCTTTTTAACAGCAGCATTCCAAAGTGCAAGGAAGTTCCATCGAGCTACACCTGACGTTTTAGGATCAGCCGTAATTAGGCTAACGCCATCTTTCTCTAGATCTGACCAATCTTTAATATTTTTAGGATTGCCATCACGAGTCACAATTACAGGCACAGACTTAGAAACAATGCCATCATTGGGATATTCTTGTTCCCAGCCTTTGTCGATTAGTCCTGCCTTTTCGATTTTACTAGTATCAGCCGCTAGCGCCAGATGGACAATATCGGCTTCAAGTCCATCAATGACTGCACGAGTTTGAGAACCTGAACCACCATAGCTTTGTCTAAAGGTGACTTTTTGATTTTGTTCCTTTTGCCATTTTTCGACAAATTTAGGAATAATTGCTTCGTGAGCCTGTTTAGTGACAGCAAAGGATACAAGAGTTAGTTCAACATCCTTTTTTGGTTCACCTGCGGGGGCTGCTGCCGTGGTTGCTTGACTGCCTGTAGTAGGTGCTTCTGTGGTGGCGGTGCAGGCTGCCATAGTGACGCTGATGAGTGCGCCTGCGAGGAAGAAAGAAATAAATTTACGTCCAAATTGACGATTTATGATGCTGAATAGATTTGCGATCGCATTAATTTGCGATCGCAGCTTACCTAAAGGATGTTGTTGCCTTGAACTCATGTGTTTATATCTCCAAGTTTTAATCTACGATATCTTGGTGGGATTACCGTATTTAAATACCATACAATAACTTTGGACAATGTACAAACAAAATTCACGGTTTGTACGGTGTGTATTTGTAGATTGTCTGAAATTGAGTAAATTTGAATAGTTTTCAATGTACGCGATGAATATCCACATCTCATAGATATTAATCGCGTACATTTTTTCAGTTATTACGGATAGAAATTTCAGTAAAAATACCTTGTTTAAGACTCAAACATATAAATCATCTAAACCCCTATGTATAAACCGTATATTTGTTGATTTTATGCAATTGTTTGTGTAATACTCTCTTAATAACTACGATTTCACCGTGTATTTACCGTAGTTTAGAAATAGGAGATCTTCGTGCAGGTTTTTTGGTTTATTCCTACCCATGGTGATGGACGCTATCTAGGAACAAGTATTGGCGGACGCTCAACCGATCTGAGCTACCTTCAACAAATCGCTCAGGCAGTCGATCGCCTTGGATATGTGGGCGCACTTTTACCAACGGGGCGCTCCTGTGATGATGCGTGGGTAGTCGCCTCATCGTTGATTTCGGTTACGCAACGCATGAAGTTTTTGGTTGCTGTGCGTCCGGGGCTAATGTCTCCAGGGGTAGCGGCAAGAATGGCGGCAACTTTTGATCGCCTATCAGGTGGTCGGTTATTAATTAACGTCGTCACAGGCGGCGATCCTGTGGAATTAGCGGGCGATGGCTTACACCTCGGTCATACAGAAAGATACGAATTAACCGATGAGTTTTTAACCGCTTGGCGTGAAATCTGTTCGGGAACTTCTGATTTCAAAGGTGAATATTTAGATATTCGCGATGGCAAATTGCTATTTACACCAGTACAAAAGCCCCATCCTCCTCTCTGGTTTGGCGGCTCTTCAGAAATTGCCCAAAAAATAGCTAGCAAGCATATTGACACCTATCTCTCTTGGGGTGAGCAACCTGCACAGGTTGCCGAAAAAATTAATGCTGTTAAGAAACTCGCCGATCAAGAGGGAAGAGAAATTAAGTTTGGTATTCGTCTCCATGTAATTGTGCGTGAGACGAAGAGCGAAGCTTGGGAAGCTGCCAATAATCTGATTCGCTATGTTGATGAAGCATCTATCCAAAAAGCACAACAGGTCTATGCGCGGATGGATTCCGTTGGACAGCAACGGATGTCTCAATTACATGGCGGGAAACGTGAGAATTTAGAAATCAGTCCCGATCTGTGGTCAGGAGTTGGCTTAGTGCGCGGTGGTGCAGGGACGGCTTTAGTAGGTGATCCTGACACGATCGCTAAGAGAATGCAGGAATATGCGGATATTGGCATTGAGAGTTTTATTTTCTCTGGCTATCCTCATTTAGAAGAAGCCTATCGTGTTGCCGAGTTGTTATTCCCACGATTGCCTTTGGATCATGTTCCCGATCGCGATCGCCAAGTGATGACGGGACCTTTCGGCGAGATTTTGGCTAATGATGAGCTTCCCCAGACGGTTAAGCCCATTCAAAACAAATCTCCTTCCAAAGAACTTCAACCAACGGTGGATTAAATGCAGCATTCCTTTGATAATCCCATCGATCAGCCTAATAATCGATCGCCCAATAAATCTAGTAATTCCTCTTTTAAACAGCGATCGGGAAATGTTGTCTACAAAGTCTGGCGTGGCTTTTTGCCTTGGCTAGTACCAATCATTACGGTAATTGTTTGGCAGATTCTTTCGCAAGGAGGGGTAATCTCGGCAAAAGTTTTGCCTGCTCCCCTTGAGGTCTTGCAAGTTGGGATCAAGCTAACCCAATCAGGCGAGCTAGTCAAGCATCTAGCTATTAGTGGTACGCGGGCTTTTATTGGTTTTGCGATCGGTGGTGGTATTGGTTTTTTGTTGGGATTAATCAACGGTTCATCTGCGATCGCGGAAACTTTGCTTGATACCTCAATGCAAATGCTTCGCAACATTCCTCACCTTGCACTGATTCCTTTAGTCATTCTCTGGTTTGGCATTGGCGAAGAAGCAAAAATATTTCTCGTCATCATCGGCGTAATGTTTCCCATTTATCTCAATACCTATCACGGTATTCGCACCGTCGATTCAGGCTTAATTGAGATGGGTCGAGTCTATGGTCTGAATCCCCTGCAAATATTTGCAAAGATCGTGTTTCCGGGAGCTTTGCCTTCCATTCTTGTCGGTGTGCGCTTTGCCCTAGGGATCATGTGGTTAACTCTGATTGTTGCCGAGACGATCGCCTCGGATTCAGGGATTGGCTATCTGGCGATGAATGCAAGGGAATTTTTGCAAACCGATGTGGTGGTATTTGCGATTCTCCTCTATGCCTTACTTGGCAAACTAGCTGATGTCGCAGCCCGATTTTTAGAATCAATTTTGCTGCAATGGCATCCTTCCTATGCTTCGGCGTAAAGATTGCCCTCATCCCCAGCCCCTTCTCCCAGAACGGGAGAAGGGGAGTAAGACAGTTAAATTAGTTTAAACTTTTGGGTTCCCCTCTCCCTTAATGGGAGAGGGGCTAGGGGTGAGGGTATTTAGACATTCAATAACAATCTAGGAGATAAAGGCTATGACTGTATCTGTAGCAACTGTTGATGGAATCAGCTTAAAGGTTGAAAATCTAGAAAAAAGCTTTGGAAATCATACCGTATTGCATGATCTGAATTTGAACATCAATGCAGGCGAATTTGTGACGATTGTTGGTCGTAGTGGTTGTGGCAAAACTACCCTATTACGACTGATTGCAGGGTTAGAAAAGATTTCCAGTGGTCGTATCTTTCTTGATGATCAAATCACGACTTCTCTCCATCCAGAAATCAAAATCATGTTTCAGGACTCTCGTCTTTTACCTTGGCAAAAGGTACTCGATAACGTGCGTCTGGGACTAACAAAAGATTCACGCTCCAAAGCAATGGAAGTGCTGCACCATGTCGGATTAGCTCCCAAAGCGAAGGAATATCCATCCACTCTATCAGGTGGGCAGAAACAAAGAGTAGCCCTTGCTAGAGCTTTGGTAAGCAATCCTCGTCTACTCTTGCTAGATGAGCCTTTAGGCGCTCTTGATGCCTTAACTCGCATTGAGATGCAACGGCTCTTAGAAAATCTTTGGCAAGAGCAACAATTCACCGCTTTCTTAATTACCCACGATGTCGAAGAAGCTGTTGCCCTAGGCGATCGCGTAATTCTCCTCGAAGAAGGTCGAGTTGTGCTGGATGTGAAGATTGACTTACCCCGACCTAGAGCAAGGGGTAATGCTGAATTTGCTTCTCTCGTCGATCGCATCCGCGATCGCGTCATGGGAAATAATACAGGTCATCATGATTTTGACCTCCAGTTAAATGCTGCCTAAATCCATCAAATCTATTCCTCAATTTAATTTTTAATCTGAATTATGACTAATATTCTCTTGATCAATGGAAGTCCTTCTGCGCCTTCGCGATCGCAAGGCATTTTGGAGTACGCGATCGCCTTACTCAATGAACAAGGCGTAAAAACTGACCTGCTCTCGGTGCGCGATTTACCCGCCGAAGATTTGGTGTTTGGCAAGTACAACAGCCCTAACCTAGAGCCAATCAAGGCTTTACTAGCAGAAGCTGATGCGGTGATTATCTCCACCCCAATTTACAAGGCTTCCTATACTGGGTTACTCAAAACTTTTCTAGATTTATTACCGCAAAAGGCTTTATCCAACAAGGTAATTCTACCCATCGCCACTGGCGGCACGATCGCCCATTTATTAGCGATCGACTTCACTCTCAAACCTGTGTTAGCTGAGTTGGGAGCGCGTCATATTCTCGGTGTGGTCTATGCCGTGGATAAGCAAGTAACTTGGAGCGAGACCCAGACTGTGATTCTCGAAGAAGAAATCGATCAAAGATTGAAGAATTCTTTGGAGACTTTGGTCAAATCTGCCAAGCACTAACACACATTTTTCGCGCATTTTTTAATTTTACTCGTGAGGAGTCCATTTGATGTTTACAACTATTCTTTTTAGTCAATTTCAGAAATCGCCGATTCAAGCGCTTGCTAAACTCTCCGCATTTGTCGTTGGTGTGAGCTTATTTGCGTCAGGTTGCGCCCCTCAAGCTAACAACAATGCCACTACCACTTCTACGCCTACTACAGCCACAAGTCCAACCACAGCTACAAAAACTGATAGTCCAGCCCCAAGCGCTACAGGTGTTAAGCTGAGAATCGGTTTTCAAAAATCGGCAACGGTTCTTTTTTCCTTGAAAGGTAAAGGAACTTTGGAAACGGTTTTTAAAGCCGCCGATGGAACCGTTACTTGGTCAGAGTTTCCTGCGGGTTTACCAATGGTTGAAGCATTGAATGCTGGAGCGATCGATGTTGCCTATGTTGGTGAAGCGCCGCCTGTATTCGCCCAAGCAGCTAAGGGTTCCACTGTGCGCTACATTGCCTACGATCCCTATGGTGTTGAAGCTGAAGGTATTGTCGTTCATAAGGATTCGCCTATTCAGACCCTTGCTGATCTTAAGGGCAAAAAGCTTGCCGTGCAGAAGGGATCTAATGCTCACTATCTATCAGTAAAAGCGATCGAATCCGCAGGTTTACAAGTTAGTGATGTAGAAATTTCCTTTGTAAAACCCTCCGATGGTCGTGCGGCTTTTGAGAAAAAGAATATTGATGCTTGGGCAGTGTGGGACCCTTTTCTTGCGGCTGTGGAAGTAGACTCAGGAGCAAGAGTTCTCACCAGTGCTAAAGGACTAGCCCCCAATCGTGGTTACTATTTGGCTTCTAAGGAATTCATTGAGAAGAATCCTGAAACAGTAAAAACCTTCTTGAATGAACTCAAGAAAGAAAGTGAATATGTCAAGAAAAATCCCGCAGAAGTCGCTAAATTCCTTTCTCCTGCTCTTGGTGTTGATGCTGCCATTCTTGAAAAGGCAGAGAAACGCCGTGATTATGACATCCTGCCCCTCACTGAAGAAGTGATTACAAAACAGCAGGATATCGCTGATACCTTCGCCAGACTCAAGCTGATTCCTCAGCCCATCGTTGTGAAGGAAGCAGTTTGGGACTGGAAGTAAGACTTATTTTTTTCTTCTTTCACAAGATGTTAAAGATCCCCCCAGCCCCCCTTGTAAAGGGGGGAGAATATGATTTTTAATCTTCTTCCCCCTTTATAAGGGGGATTGAGGGGGATCGAAACCTCCAACCACGAGACAAATTCCCAATCATCAATTCCCAATCACCATGTCGATCTCCAATCTCAACATCAACACTCAACGCCTCATCACCGATGTTCTTGTCATTGGTGGTGGTACGGCTGGCACTATGGCAGGAATTAAGTAGCTAAGCAAAATTAATTACATAAGTTGAACCAAAGTCTCGAAGAACTTTTTCAACATAAGAGACTAAACTTTCCCAAGATTCATATGCATTGAGTTCAATCCACTCATACTTCATGAAACGCCACAAAATTTCAATCAAGTTCAACTGGGGACTATAAGGGGGTAACTGGAAAATCTCAACTTGCTGGTTCTTCCACTGCTCTAATTTCTCTTGAATCAGTTGACTGGTATGAATAGAGGCTTTATCCATAACAATCACTGTTGGCTTGGTAGATTGACGAGCAAAGTCATCGATACAAGCGAGAATGACTGCACTGGTGATACTGCGTTCAAAAACATAAGCAGATAAGTCATTGTTTCGATTCATCAAACCCACGACATTTAACCTCTTACTGCGTTGACTGGGTAAGCTTAAACCCGTCCCTTTCTCTTGCCAAGCATAGGGAA
>NZ_JACJQB010000048.1 GCF_014696385.1 Pseudanabaena mucicola FACHB-723 | reverse complement strand
AAGTGGCTCAATTAGTCTCACAGTAATTAGTTCGGATATGGTGATTCTTAGAATCTTCCCATTAGTTCGGATATGTGTAAATAATTCTGCATGGCTACTTACCAAGGTTTCGTTTTCTCTTTATTTACTTGAAGAATCTTGAAACGTCCATTTTGAGGAATCTGTTTCATCTTTTGTCTGTCTACTATAGGAGCATCGGCAGGATTGAGAGAGAACATTAGGGGTGTCTGTTTTGAAACGACGTATGTCTGACCAACTTCGAGATCTAGAGGGTTCAGATTGGGAAATGGCGACTTGCCCACAGGTGGTGTGTTAAATGGTTAGTTTATCTCAATTTCATCCTCGACAACACGGATATTTTCAGTCTTTACTGCTTTACCTATAAGATTTTGATTGCGATTCCCAAACTTAGGATCTGATTGATTGATAGGAACTACCATCCTCACATTGATCTTATTACTGATGGATGCAACATCAAAACCAAGCCCAAGATTGGACATTTCTTCCTGCTTGTCTTTGAGTGCCATTTTCCATTTTTCGCTGGCAATGAAAATACTCTGTTTAGATTTCCATTTTTCGATGGTACTCTTCTCTGAGAAATAGTCTATGGAGTAGGTTTCAGAGTTACCATTTTCCAAATAAGAACGTGATACGTTAACTATGACAACTGTATTATCAGGCAAGTCTGTATCTATCGGAAAATCGGCGTTGCTGATTTAGGTATGAATTGCTGATTGCTCAAATTTTAAAAATTAGATTTGACGATATCCTCAAGTTATGTGTGAGCGTTTATTTCATGCCACATTCTGCAATGCCTCGGAAAATCTAGTGTAGAACCTGTAACCTTAGTAACCAATTTGAATTTATCACATACAATTTGAGCCTCGGCTGCGCCATAAACTTCCGTAGATTTCTTAACGGCTACTTGTGGTGTACCGCTGTTAGACGATTTCTCCTTATAGGCTTTTTCTCCAAAGTAACCGATAAGCAAAGTCATCGCCCCTAATGCAAATGCGAAAGTATATTTCTTCATGTTTTTCTTTTTTTAGTTGATTCTTAACGATTGAATCTGTTCGCGAACTTCCACTTCATTTAAAAATGTCAAGACCACACGCTCTTCACCAGCTTTGGCAAAGGCAATTTTGCATTCTGTCCCCGTAGCATGTCCCTCGGCACTGTAAAGCAATTCCCGTTCTATATAGTGCGTTAATCAACATCGATTTACCCGCACTAACAGCCCCCCGCAAACACAATCTCAAAGGTCGGTGCGATCGCTTTTCTCAGAGATGACTGCACAATGCTGCCATCCTGTTGCGATCGCAGGGTTGGCTCCTGCTGCAAAAGCTGTAAAATTGACTCAACTTGCGCCTGTAAGTCTTGGCATTGCGGAAACACACTAATCAGAGTCATAAATGTTATTACTTTGTTTAACTAGACAAGAAAACTTGCGCCTTTATCGTAAATATATCACCCTTTGATTCTATAAAATTCAGAATTATAGACAAATCCCAAATCTTCATAAAAATACTTAATTAGTCAACAAACTAGTACAAACATGGATAATATCGCCGCTATCAAAATGACCTTACAGGCAAAAATTGGGGCAACCATCGTCGAAATTGTCGATCGCAGCGAACAACATAAACACCATCAAGGGCGGATGAATGCCCCTGCGGGGAGTGGTCATTACGATGCTGTGATTGTCGCCGAGAGCTTTGCAGGCAAAACGATGATGCAGCAACATCGCATGGTCTATGCGGCTCTCGCCGACCAAATGCAAACCACAATCCATGCCCTATCGCTCAAAACCTATACCCCAGAACAATGGCAACAGCTTTAAGTGTCTATGCGCCTAATTCGTATTAAGTTTAAGTAGCACTGTTCTGGAAAAATTGGTACATGGAAAACGACATAAACCCTGTAATTACCAAAAATCATGCAAAAGATAAGGGTGGCAATCCGATCTTATACAAGATGTTTAAGTGGCTAGTAGTCAGACCACTGCTGTACCTCTTTTACCAAGAGCGGATTTATGGAACTGAAAATGTCCCCCTAACAGGCAATCTGATTGTAGTTAGCAATCATGCTAGTGACTTCGATCCTTTGATTGTGGGTAGTTGCATGGGTCGCCCTGTCGCATTTATGGCAAAAGAAGAGCTATTTGAAGTGCCAGTGTTGAAGCAAGCAATTCAAGCATTTGGAGCTTATCCTGTTAAGCGTGGTGCAGGGGATCGTGCTGCCATTAGGGCGGCGATTGGCTCAATTGAAAAAGGTTGGGCAACGGGGATTTTTTTGCAAGGGACGCGCACCCTTGACGGTAAAGTGACTGAACCAAAGTTAGGGGCAGCGATGATTGCGTCAAAGACCCAAGCGCCATTTTTGCCGATTAGTATTTGGGGAACAGAAACAATTTTGCCTAAGGGGGCAAAGTTTCCGAAAATATTCCAGCCCGTAACCGTCAGAATCGGTGAGCTAATTCCGCCACCCGATGCTAGCGATCGCAGTACGCTCGAAGCCTATACCCAAAGATGCGCTGATGCAATTAATGCACTTCATGCTTTAGGAAGATAGAAGAAAGGGGTTCGCTAAGCGAACCTCTTTCTCATTTAGATTTAGAGAATGTGGATTTTTAAAAAATTGGTTCCTCCCTGAATGCCCATGGGAATGCCACCAATAATCAAAATGCGATCGCCTTTTGCGGCTAACTTCTGCCCTAACAGACAGGACTCCACCTGTTGCAACACCATCTCGAAGGAAGTTGCTTCTTCTTTTAAAAGTAAAGGTTTCACGCCCCAGATTAAATTGAGGCGATGATAGACATTAATGTTGGGAGATAGCGCAATAATCGGCAATTTGAGGCGTTCTTTTGAGGCAAGAATGGCAGTATAGCCACTGGCCGTAAAGGCGACAATACAATGTAAATCGACAACATCTGATATCGCCCTGAGTGCCTCACTCACAGCGTGGACTTCATCGGTGCGGGATGCGGGATAGTTGGCAAACTTGGCATCTTTCTCTATTTCTGCGGCAATGCGGGTCATCATTTCGACCGCCTGCACAGGATAGTCTCCCACCGCCGACTCGCCAGAGAGCATCACGGCATCTGTCCCGTCCATAATCGCATTGGCAACATCACTCGCCTCCGCTCTGGTGGGGCGCGGATTTTGAATCATGCTTTCTAGCATCTGCGTCGCCGTGATTACAGGAATACCACTTTCATTACAGCGACGGATAATTTGCTTCTGCATCATTGGTACTTGCTCAGGTGGCATCTCTACACCCAAGTCACCCCGCGCTACCATAATGCCATCAACAACGGTGAGGATTTCTTCAAGATTTGTGATCGCTTGAGGTTTTTCGATTTTGGCAATGATCGACACCGACTTACCATATTCTGCGATCATGGCTTTGAGTTTCCGCACATCGTCAGCCTGTCGGACAAAGCTCAGTGAGACCCAATCTACGCCTTGCTCTAGACCAAAGGCGAGATCGCGTTGATCTTTGTCGGTCATCGAAGGCAATCGTAAATTTAGGCTAGGAAAGTTTACGCCTTTATGACTTGTGAGTATGCCGCCTTTGATTACTTCACAATGAACGACATTGCCCTCAATTCCAGTGACCGTCAATTCAAAAATACCATCAGCTAAAAGTATTGGTGTGCCAATAGTTGCCTCTTCGGCAACATAGGCATAATCAATTGCGATCGCATTTGCATAAGTTTGTTGTGAATCCCGCCAATGCTCAATCGGTACAAGTGTAATTTGCGCTCCCTCAATTAGCTCAAACCCCGCATCAGGCAACTTGCCCACCCGAATTTTTGGGCCTTGGAGATCCTGCAAAATCGTAATTGGTACATTCATTTCCTCCGATACTTCACGGATCATGGCGATGATTTTGGCATGGTCGGCATAACTACCATGGGAAAAATTCAATCTCGCCACCGTCACGCCCGCCTCCACCATCTTGCGGAAAACTTCAGGCGCACTGCTTGCGGGGCCAATCGTCGCCACAATTTTGGTTAAGTGTTGAGGTAAAGCCATAAAAATTAAGGGTTAGAGAATCCTACGCTTCCAATCTAGCTTTAGTTCACCTATAAAAAAAGGAGTTGTTCCATAAAGTCGAACAACTCCTTTTTTATAGGTAAGTAGCTAGGTGCAATTAAATATAAAACCCTAAAACCTGTGGCGCACGCGCAGCGTGCGCCACAGGTTTTAGCTCTGGGTTTTAATTATGATGCCTAGCCACTTAAATTAATCTGGTGAATAGGCTAACAATGTGCCATTTTGACCAATTACAAAACCGCGATCGCGAGAGAAGAAATAAAGCTTATAAAGATTTGCCCCTGCATTTGCCGCAGATTCATCACGTTTCCAAGTCTTGCCGCCATCTTCACTATGTAGCAACCGTGAGCTACCACCAGAAATCCAGACGTTATTCTCATCTTGATAAGCAAGATCTAACAGCCCAAAACCGCCGCCTTCTCTAGGAGTTTGCTTTTTCTCCCACTTATCAAAATCGCCAACTTCACTAAATTGGACTTGACCGCCACGATTGAGCATCCATAGGCGATTGTCGAGGGTATAGCCCATATTCTGTACACGGCGCGAGCTATTACGATTGTGTTGAATCCAAGTCTCATCCCCCGGTTGCCATGTCGAATAGAAGTTACCATTCGCAGAGATGGCAACATAACGACCGTCAGGGCTGCGATAGATATTCCGCGCATTACCAACTGCCTGAGTGACCAACGCTTTCCAATTTTGGCCAGCATCTTGAGTGCTATAGATTGCGCCTAAGTCCGTGACCATTTCTGCGGAATTTTTGCCAGAAGCAACGATGGCAAAGGGGTCGCCGGGTAGTTTGGAGCTAAGCCCAATTCTTGACCAAGACTTGCCGCTATCGGTGGTATGTAATAGCAATGCGGGTTGTCCTGTAATCCAACCCTCAGCACCCGAAAAGCTGATCGATGAGAATCGATAAATGCTATCACCAAGATCGAGTTTGCGCTCTTCCCAAGTTTTACCGCCATCGGTGGATTCTAGCAGGGTGGCATCAGTGCCAACCAGCCAGCCGTGGCTCGGTTCATCTTTATCAAACCAGAGGTCGAGGGGGGTGATGGCAACAGGTAAATCCACCTTGTGCCAATTGCCATGATTTGCTGAGGCACTAGGCATTCCTGCGCCAAATACCATCGTGCAAATCAGAACTAGGCACAGTGATAAGGAACTAAGTAAGCGTTTTATGCTTTTATTCATAAAATTTTTTGAAAATCCGATAAAAATTAATGATCTATAGGGTTAGGTCAGACTAGACATCGCAAAGCTCCATCTATTGATGACCAATTAATCTAGGGCGTAAAGGCTGATGAAAAAGGCAACTGCGAGGGCTAGAGAGCCAAATATTAGTAAATTCTTTTGACCGGGAGTCATGACATTAACCCCAAAGCCATAGCCTAGATTCTCTGTGAAGCCAGAGGGCTTGGCGGCGATACCGATATCTGCAAAGGCTTTTTTCTTGGTGTTGCAAACAGGACAACGCCAGTCATTATCGATACTTTCAAAGGCTGTCCCCGCAGGGATATTGCGCTTTGCATCACCGACCGATGGTTCATATATATAGCCACATACGCCACATTCATGACGATGTAACTCTTCTTCTACGGTGGGAGTAGTTACTTCCGCACTACTTATTTCAGTAACGGGTTCAGCAATATTTTGTGTGCTAGTTTCGGCGCTAGTTTCGGCATTGGTGGTTTCCGTAACTGGTAATTCGGGTTCCATAAGTTTGACCGTATAAAATGCGATCGCTTAGTAATTCTGTTACAAATTATTACATCTTTTTGACAGGCTTGCCGCCTTCATCAAAATCCTCTCGGCGATTCCTTGTAAAGTAAGAAAGACTCTTGGGAACTGTCCCAAATTTAATTTTGACTTTTTAATTTTCTTTAATGCTTCACCCCGATTACATCTTAGTTACGACGATAATTGCTCAGATTCCCATCTGGCAATGGATCGCTGAGCCATTGACCTTAGAATTTATGCGAAATGCCTTGATCGCAGGTACTTTGGCAGGTTTGGTTTGCCCCGCGATTGGTTGCTTTTTGATCGTGCAGCGGATGGCATTGCTAGGGGATGTGATGACCCATACGGTTATGCCTGGGATGGCGATCGCATTTTTTCTGAAGATTGATGTGGCAATCGGGGCATTTATATCGGGCGTGGGCAGTGCCTTTTTAATTGCTCTATTGCGATCGCAAACGCGAGTTAAAGTCGATGCTGCCATGGCGCTTACTTCCTCTAGTTTTTTTGCGATCGGTATTTTGCTAATTTCGTTACTCAAAATCAAGATTGATCTGCATGGATTTTTGTTTGGCGATATTCTCAGCGTCACCTCAACGGACACGATCAGGGCATTGGTGATCACCGTGATTGTGCTGATTTCTATAGCTATGTTTTATAAGCAATTACTGTTTTACACCTTTGATCGAATTGGAGCGAAGGCTCTGGGACTACCTGTTAACCTGATCTATCTGGGGCTAATGGCAGGTGTGACCCTGACGATCATTGCTAGTATGCAAACGATGGGAGTAGTTTTAGTCGTATCGCTCTTAGTTGGCCCCGCGATTACCGCCTATCTTTTGGTTAAGGAACTGCATCAAATGATTTTTTTAGGTTCTGGGGTGGGTGTTGCCGCCACGGCAATTGGTTTGTATGCCAGTTACTATCTCAATTTGCCTTCTGGCCCCGCGATCGTGATGTCGGTGCTGCTGTTATTTCTCATTACTTTAGTGTTTAGCCCTAGCCATGGCTTACTCACTAAATAGCTTTGAAAAACTAAAAGCCTGTACTTTTGCTATGCAAAAGCACAGGCTTTTAGCAATTTATGTTTATGCTTCTGCGGTTTCTTCGGGGGTGCTTTCTTCTGTGGCGCTTTCTTCGGGGGCAGCTTCAGCCACAACTTCTTCTACGACTGGTTGGGGTTTAGTTGGTTTTGGTCCTCTCACCAAAGCGAGATTTACAGGTGCTTTTGGCTCTTCGTCTCTAGAACCACGCTTATCTCGCTTATCTCTGCCACCACTGCGACTAGAACGCTTGTTGTCAGAGTCATCAGACCGCTTAGCATTGGTACTGTCATTACCTTCAGGTTTAGGCTGACGGTCTGCCTTTTTGATAGGACGTTCTACCATTTTGATTCCTAGTTAAATTAGATTGATGTTGTCTTTGTATCCTAGCCTGTTTGGGCATCGAAATCAGAGATATAGCTATAGCCAAGCAAGTTAAGACATAAACCCAAATAGAGTTGCGGCGCTTCGCGCCGCAACTCTATTTGGGGCTTAACGTAACTGGCGGCAGCTATAAAAGCCCAGAGGTTTGTGCCTTCCATGTAGCAGAAGTCATAAGCTTTGGTTTTAGTCAGGCAATCACCAAAAGATTTTATAATTGGCGTTCACCAATCAAAAACTTTATTCAGAATGAGTCAAAAAGAAGTAATTCGTAGCGCTAACGCTCCTGAACCCGTTGGCCCCTACAACCAAGCGATCGCAATTCCTGCGACTAGCAAATTAATGTTTATGGCAGGTCAAATTGCGATCGATCCTGCGGTTGGTAAAATTGTTGCTGCCACTGTCGAAGACCAAGCTGAACAGGTAATCACCAATATTAAAGCGGTACTTGCTGAGGCAGGGGCAGACCTCACCAATGTGATTAAAACCACTGTATTTCTTGCAGATATGGCAGATTTCCCTAAGGTGAATGCAATCTATAGCAAATACTTTCTAGCTCCATTTCCTGCCCGTTCCACTGTGCAAGTTGCGAGACTTCCCCTTGATGCTCTTGTAGAAATCGAGTGCATTGTTGCTATCTAAAGGATTGCTGGTTCTTTATTTGTCTAAAGCCTTGCTTCGCAGGGCTTTTTTAAATTGTCTAGAGTTATTATAGGGAGCTAACCATGAAAAGTTTATGGAATGATCGTGAGGCTGCGGAATACAAAGGTGACTTGGGATTACGAGTATATACATCCAGATTATTAGGACGAGATCCATCGCTCGTTTTACATGGTGGTGGAAATACTTCTGTCAAAATAATTGAACAGAATCTTGTGGGAGAATCGGAAGAGATTCTCTATGTAAAAGGAAGTGGTTGGGATTTAGAAACGATCGCTGAGGCAGGTTTTGCACCTGTACGGATCGCGCATTTATTGAAGTTAGCGAAGTTATCAGTTCTCTCGGATTCACAAATGGTGAATGAACTGAAAACGCAAATGACGAGAGCAAGTGCCCCTGCGCCATCGGTAGAAACCATTCTCCATGCTAGTTTGCCCTATAAATTCGTCGATCATACCCATGCGGATGCAGTCATTTCCGTAACGAATACAGCGAATGGATGGGAACGGATTCGGGAAATCTATGGTGATGATGTGGTGATCATTCCCTACGTGATGCCAGGGTTTGATTTGGCGCGAGTCTGTGCCGAGAAGTTTGCGGCGGAGAAATGCGATCGCACCATCGGCATGGTGTTAATGAATCATGGTATTTTCTCCTTTGGCGAAACCGCGCAAGAATCCTATGAGCGGATGATTGCCTTAGTGGATCGTGCGGAAGTCTATTTGCAAGAGCAGAAAGCTTGGGAAATAGTTCCCCCTGCATCTTTGATTAGGGAAAATGAGGAAAGAGGCTCGATTGCCCAACTCAGAGCGGAAGTTTCCCAAATTGCAGGTTTTCCCGTGGTTTTGAGTTCCTATGCGGATGAGCCAAGTTTAGCTTTTGCCCAAAGAGAAGATGTCCATGAAATTTCGCAGCAGGGCTGTGCAACTCCCGATCATGTGATTCGTACTAAGCGCTTGCCTTTAGTGGGCAGAGATGTTAAGGCTTATGCGGCATCCTATCAAGCTTATTTTGCCGAAGAGTCTCCCAAATCTGTGCAACCTGTAACGATTCTTGATTCTGCGCCAAGGGTGATTCTCGATCGCAAATTAGGTTTAGTCACGGTCGGCAAATCGGCAAAGGATGCCGCAATTGTGGCGGATATCTATGCCCATACGATGGAAATCATTCTGCGATCGCAAATGCTGGGTGGCTACCAAGCCCTACCAGCCAGTGATATTTTTGCGGTGGAATATTGGGAATTGGAACAGGCAAAACTTAAAAAAGGTGGTTCTGCTCCCGCCTTTATCGGGGAAGTTGCCCTTGTGACGGGTGCAGCTTCGGGAATTGGTAAGGCCTGTGTCGATTCATTACTAAAACGCGGTGCAGCCGTCGTGGGTTTAGATATTAATCCCGCCATTGAGAAACTGTATGATCGTCCTGATTTTGTGGGTGTGACCTGCGATGTCAGTGATGAAACTGCGATCGCAATGGCTCTTGATCAAGCCGTAACCGCCTTTGGGGGATTAGACATGCTCATTCTCAATGCAGGAATTTTCCCCTCTGGTTGCCGCATTGCTAACCTTGATACCGCCACATGGCAAAAGGTGATGCAGATCAATCTTGATGCAAATTTGGTGTTGCTGCGTGAATGTTATCCCTTACTCAAACTTGCCCCCAAAGGCGGTCGCGTTGTGGCGATCGGCTCTAAAAATGTGCCTGCGCCTGGTCCTGCGGCGGCGGCCTATTCCGCATCCAAGGCAGCACTCACCCAACTAATGCGCGTGGCGGCTTTAGAATGGAGTTGCGATCGCATTCGCATTAATACCCTGCATCCCAACGCCGTCTTTGATACGGGAATCTGGACAGAAGAAATTTTAACTTCACGCGCTCAACATTATGGATTAACGGTTGAAGAATATAAAACTAATAATCTGCTGAAAGTGGAAGTGACGAGCCACCATGTGGCGGAACTTGCTGCCGAGATGTGTGGTGCTTTATTTGCCTGTACGACGGCGGCGCAAGTTCCCATTGATGGCGGCAATGATCGCGTGATCTAATCCTGTATTTCGCTAGACTGGAAAACGCTATAGTAGCAATAGTAAATTTATTCATAATTGCATTAACCTAATCACCATGCTTAGCCCTATTCTGCAAACTAAGATCGAGAGCCAGATCAGCAATAACAAGATCATGCTCTACATCAAAGGCACTCCCCAACAACCCCAATGTGGTTTTTCGGCTGCCGTTGTACAGGTCTTTAATGGACTGGGACATCCTTACGAAACTGCCAATATTTTGGAAGATGGCGACTTGCGGCAAGGTTTGAAAGAGTTTTCGAGCTGGCCAACTTTCCCTCAAGTTTACATTGATGGTGAATTTGTCGGTGGTTGCGACATCGTGATGGAACTCAATAATCGTGGTGAACTCGCGCAGATCGTTCAATCTGCGATCTCATAGTATCTTCTACCGCATTTATAAAAAAAGGGAGCAACGCTCCCTTTTTTTGTATTTCTAGAGTGTACTTTGCAAAGCTTTTTTGGTACGTTGCCAAGCCCAAGAACCCAAACCGAACACTAGAAAGCTAAAAACGATCAACACAATTTGAAAGCCGATTTGTTGCTTGCCCCCGTTCTGAGTGCCAAATACCCCCGTTAGAAAATCTAAGGAAACCGCAATTAGAGCAAGGGGCAAACTAGCCGCAATATTTTCTCCATTGTTCAGTAATCCAAACACTTTACCGCGCATATTTTCGGGTGTATGTTCTTGGATTGCAGTTCGCATCGGAATCACAATTAAAGCCCCGTTGATACCAATAAAAGCACCAATTAGCCAAGCCACCCATTGATTAGTGACAAAGGCAAACATCATCAGCCCAAGAGACATGCCAATAAAACCAATAAATGGTAAAGGCCTCCGCCCAAATTTCTTACCAAACTTGCCCAATATCAGCGAACCAATCGCTAACCCCACACCCACCGAGGCAACAAACGATCCAAACTCTTCCCGATTCCCCGTCACCACTTCGGCAAGGTTGAGTGACAACTTCTGCATTGCCCCCAATACGGCATACAACAAAACTAGTTGCAGCATTGCCCCACCAATTAAGTGATTGTGGCGGACATACTGAAAAGCATCTCGCAGATCTGTCCAAATCCCTGACCCCACTTTTTTAGGATGAATTACCTCATCTTGCGGTAAGGCAAATAAAAATAAACCCGAAATAACATACAAGCTACCCAACAAGACTTCCCGACTATAGGCTCTAGCTTCAGGAAACAACCCCAAGGTCATTGCTAGCAAAGGTGCGCCGATCGCAAATCCCACAATCAGTGATCCGACCTCAGTAATCGTGAATAGGGCATTAGCAGGCATGAGATCATGCTTCGGCACAACTAATGCGATCGCAGATTGTTCCGCAGGCGCAAAGATATTGGTAAAGGTCGAAATCATGAAGGTAATCAATAGCAAAATTGCTAGAGATTTAGGGGCAAAGGGAATGGCAAATAAACAAGCCGCCCGTAAAAAATTACACAAAATTAAAACTTCGCGTTTAGGATTCCAATCCACAAAAATCCCTGCGATCGAACCTAAAAATATTGCAGGTAAGGTCATGGCAATCATTACCGATGATTCCTTTGTGTTTACGTCGCTTCCCCCATCAGCTACAGCCAACGCAATTAGTAATATTAAGACAACTTTATCGACTAGCTGAGCAATGACCTGAGCGAGCCAGAGCGCTAAAAATTGACGATTACGCAAAACGGCTAAATAGCTAGCGGTTGCGGCGAGATTGGGTTCAGACATCAGTTAGAGAGACAGTTTGCAAACAATGATTTACGACTAGACAATAACAACCTACTAGCCATTAACCTACTGTATGCGATCGTCGTCGTGATGCCTCGGTTTTTTCCTGCCGTTTTGGCTTTGTTTTGGCTGTCTGTACATCACCATTACCTTGAGGGAATTGCAGGACATCGGCAGCAGCCATTTCCCTTGCTGAGCGAATTAATAGCCCTGCAATCACTAAACAAGAGATGGTCGAGCTACCACCATAGCTAAAGAAGGGAAAGGGTAGCCCTGTGGTTGGTAATACACCAGTTGCCACGCCCACATTCAAAATTGACTGCAAAGTAATTAAACAGGTTGAGCCAAGTGCAACTAAACGCACGATCGGGTCTTTGCATTTGTAGGTAACGGACAGACCGATTGTGCCATAGATAAAAACTAAAATTAGCAAGCAAAGGCAGCCAAATAAGCCAAATTCCTCGGCAAAAATTGCAAAAATAAAGTCTGTGTATTGAATCGGTAAAAATAGCTTTTGCTGCGATAGCCCAAAGCCAGTTCCCCACAGCCCGCCCGAACCGATCGCCATCAAGCTCTGCACCAGTTGAAACCCATCTCCCTGTTGATCTTTCCAAGGATCAAGGAAAGTCATAATCCGAATCATTTGATACCTGCGAAAGCTCACACTCAGGAATCCGACAAATAAACCTAATCCCGCCGTGGCAAACAGGGGAAAGCTGGGCAAGCCTGCGCCCAAGGCGATCAGCCAGAGGGTGATGCCGCAGAGTGCGGTTACGCTTAAACTGGGCTGGAGCAAAATCCCCAAAAGCGATAACAAAAATATTGCGATCCAGAAAACTTTAGTTTTAGTGGCGAGACGCTTCCAGTTGCCAAATATTTGAGCAGCCTGCAAAATCAAAAAGGGTTTAATTAGCTCCGATGGCTGTAATAGTAATGACGTTGAGCCAAGGGATAGCCATCGGGTTGCCCCATCCCTTGTTGTTCCTGTGATATAGGTGGCGAATAACAGGATTAGCGTGATAAATAGAAAAATGGGATTGATTTTGAGCATAAACCGCAAAGGCAAATGCACAATTCCTTTCATCACAATTAGCCCGACTAAGATCCAAACGGCTTGGTACTTGAAATAATAAGCCCCATCTTTAAAGGCATTATCAGCGACGGGATAGGATGCGGAAAATAGTACTGCTAGACCGACAAATAACCATAAAAAAGTCAGCCATCGCAGGAGACGGGCTTCTGTTGCCCATTTATCGACAGTGCGATCAAAAAATGGCAATACCTGAAAAATCTGAAGGAGTTTCACGGTGGCTTGGGGACTGATTTGGTTAGTTCTCGGAACTGCTAGGACTTTGATGCAAGCCCATCATAAAATACATTAAAATTCTCTTAAATAAAGATATTTTTAAAATTAATAAACCCAGTCGTCTTAATCCTTTAAAAAGCCAGTTGTGGTTAGAAAAAAGACGATTAGAGAAGTCAGTCAACCAAATTACGCCCAAATTATCCCATTTACGCCTTGATTGATAGCGATTTAAAACTGCGATCGCACCTAAATCCTCATTGTTTTGATGAGCCGACTTTAGTACATTGGCGAGAACATTGACATCCCGAATGCCCAAATTCATCCCTTGCCCTGCGATTGGGTGGGTCGTATGGGCGGCATCACCAATTAAAACGATGCGGGGTTGGATATAGGTGTTGCTATGCAGCCAGCGTGGTACATAGTTAGCCCGTTGCCGCGAAATTACGTTGATTTTGCCCAGTTGTGCCATTAGTGGTACACCAAAGCGTGTAGTTAGCTCTTGCAGAAACGTTGCGTCATCTAGTTCTAATAACTTTGGCGTTTCCTCTTTGGTAGCAGTCCAAACAATGCAGGCTTGGTCACTACCTAATGGCAAAATTGCGAAGGGCCCACTGGCTTGGAAGCGTTCGTAAGCAAAGTTTTGATGGGAATGTTCTGATTGAATCGTGGTGACAATACAGGTCTGTTCGTAAAGGCGCTCCGAAATATCGATATTTGCCATTTGGCGTACCTGTGACCGTCCCCCATCCGCACCCACTAACAGTTTTGTCTCTAAATATTGATCACCGATCTCGGAGCTAATCTTGACCCGCATTATATTGCGATCGCAAACATGTTCGATCTCCAAAAGTCGCGCAGGACAAATTAACTCTAAATTGCGACATTCCCCCACAAATTCCCATAACGAAGCCAGAGTTACTGAGTTTTCGACAATATAACCTAGAGCCTCGCGCCCCATGTCCTCACGGCGTAACTGCACTTGATAGGGCAGATCGCCTTCAGAAACTTGGATCATGTGCATTGGCGTTACGCCACGACGCTGCATTCCTCCCCAAACACCTATATGCTGCCAAATTTGACTAGAGCCATAGGCGATCGCACTGGCACGACCATCGGCAGTAAATTCACCACGCAAGAAACTAGGATTACCTTCAATAATGCCCACCTTGAGATTACGGTTTGCCGCGCAGTTTTTGTCGCCTAGCGCACAGGCTAAACTCGCACCCACCATACCCGCACCGACAATTAGCACATCAAACATTTGCTTAAGTTGTTTTTAAATGGTTTAGCTGTTAAAACCCTAATTGGGTAATAGAGAGTCACGCTTAGCGCAGTCCTCCATTACTATTATGGATACTTTGTAAAGAAATATTGCTGAATCCCAGATATTTTTTAACCTCCCCTAACTGTTCACAAAATTCATCAGGTTGGCGACAGGGCTAACCAACCTGTCAGTTGGTATGGTATAGAAAACAATAGAGATTTTATGCGTGCTTCCTGCTCACGATTTCTAATTCTGAAAGTACCAGAGTTGCTAACTGCAACCTGAGCAACAGAATAGGGGTTACCAAGGTGGGAAAATCTTTGACTAGAAAGAAAATTTTGGAGAAAGTTGGATGAGTTCCCCAGCAGCACTATCAGCGTCATTGGTACAGATGGTTAATTTAGAAAGCGATCTGCGTGCCGCCAATTCTCGCCTGCGATATCGTCTCAAGCTGGTTGAGGATCTGTGGGAATCAGTCCTATTAAGAGAAAGCGGTCAAGAATTAGTAGATTTATTAAGACAGCTAAGGGCAATGTGTTCACCCGAAGGACAAGCTCCTGAATATCCTGCGGAAGAAGTTCTCAAGATTGTGGAGAGTCTTGACCTGCATGAAGCAACTACTGCTGCCCGTGCCTTTGCTCTATTTTTTCAGTTAATTAATATTGTTGAACAAGACCATGAACAGGAACAAACTAGTATTTATCGAGTTAGCCCTGTCAATAGCGAAGCTCAATATCCTGTCGGCACATTTCGCTGGTTATTCCCCGAATTAAAAAAGCTGAATGTGCCGCCACGTCAAATTCAGCAAGTGCTTGATAATCTTGATATTCGGCTTGTCTTCACTGCCCACCCCACTGAGATCGTGCGGCATACGATTCGCGAAAAACAACGCACCATCGCCAAGATGCTCAAGGAACTCGATCGCATTATTGGTTTTAAGGGCGATGAGTTAGTACCACAATCCATTGCCGTAAATTGGGAAGCCGCCTCCTTACAAGAACAAATCGCTGAAGAAATTCGCCTCTGGTGGCGTACCGATGAGCTAAATCAGATTAAACCCACGGTTTTAGACGAAGCGGACTATACACTCCACTATTTTGAAGAAGTTCTCTTTGATGCGATTCCCATCCTTTACGATCGCATTACTTCCGCCATCTCCGTCTCCTTCCCAAAACTCACCATGCCTCGCTACGATTTCTGTAAGTTTGGCTCATGGGTAGGTAGCGATCGTGATGGTAATCCCTACGTCACCCCCGAAGTGACATGGCAAACCGCTTGTTACCAGCGTAATCTTGTCATTAATAAATACATTAAGTCGATCGATCATCTCAGCCGCTTGCTATCGCTATCCCAAAGCCTCAGTGATGTCTCCGAAGACTTGCTCAACTCCCTTGGTGACGATCAAATTCACTTGCCAGAAATTTACGAAAAATATTCGATCAAATTTCGTCAAGAGCCTTATCGTCTCAAACTTGCCTATGTCAAAAAACGTCTTGAAAGCACTCGCGATCGCAACCAAAGGCTGCGTCATAGTGGTTGGCAAGCTTCAGAAATGGAGCTATCGACTAAAGGTCAAGAACATCAAATTTATACTCATGTTTCCGAATTTTTAGCCGAATTAAAACTAATTCAAGCGAGCTTAATTGAAACCAAGCTCAATCCTAAGCCCCTCGAAAATCTGATCCGTCAAGTTGAAGTCTATGGCTTCCACCTTGCTCACCTAGATATTCGCCAAGAAAGTACACAGCATAGCAACACGATCGCAGAGGTAGCGGAATCGCTACAACTATTACCAAAACCCTACGACGAACTCACCGAAACAGAAAAGGTGGCATGGCTCACCCAAGAGTTAAAAACTCGTCGCCCGATGATCCCTGCAAAGCTAAACTTTAGCGCCAAAACCAATGAAATCATCGAAACCTTTCGGATGGTGGCAAATGTGCAGCAGGAATTTTCCGTAGAGATCTGCAATAACTACGTGATCAGTATGAATCGTAGTGTCAGTGACATTTTGGAAGTTTTACTGCTTGCCAAAGAAGCAGGGCTTTACGATCCAGCTACAGGCAAGGGATCGCTCAGTATTGCCCCTCTCTTCGAGACGGTGGAGGATTTACGCAGCGCCCCACCCATCATGACCGAATTATTTGAACTGCCCCTCTATCGAGCCTATCTAGAAAGTCATGCCCATTTGCAAGAGGTGATGCTCGGCTATTCTGATAGCAATAAAGACTCAGGCTTTTTAAGTAGCAACTGGGAAATTTATAAAGCACAAAGGGCTTTGCAGGATGTTTGCCAAAAATATCAGGTTGAGTTGCGAATGTTCCACGGTCGTGGTGGATCTGTAGGACGTGGTGGCGGCCCCACCTATGAGGCAATTTTGGCGCAACCTGGGCGCAGCATTGAAGGACGGATCAAGATCACGGAGCAGGGTGAAGTTTTAGCTTCTAAATACTCGTTACCCGAAATTGCTTTATACAACCTTGAAACGATTGCCACGGCCGTGGTGCAGGCGGCTCTATTGCCCAGCAGCACCGATACCCTTGACTGTTGGTTGGACACCATGGAAGAAATTTCCGTGCGATCTCGCCAAGTCTATCGCCAGTTAATTTACGAGCAACCAAACCTAGTCGAATTTTTCCATCAGGTTACTCCGATCGAAGAAATCAGTCAGTTACAAATTAGCTCCCGTCCCGCCCGTCGTGCAGGTAAACGTGATCTGGCAAGTCTTAGAGCTATTCCTTGGGTATTTAGTTGGACGCAAAGCCGATTTTTATTGCCATCTTGGTATGGTATCGGTGCTGCCCTTGAGGAATTTCTCCAGCAAAATCCCGAAGGACACCTATCACTACTGCAATATTTCTACAGTAAATGGCCATTCTTCAAAACTGCGATCTCTCGTGTGGAAATGACGCTCGCCAAAACTGATCTGCAAATTGCCCATCATTACATGCGAGAGCTGACCAAAGAAGGCTATGAAGAGGCATTTGTGGAGGTGTTTGCCCAAATCTTAGAGGAGTTTCAGCGTACCCGTACCGTAATTCAGTCGATTACAGGTCAGAAGCAAATCCTTGATAGCGATCGCGATTTGCAAAGGTCAGTCCAGTTACGCAATGGCTCGATTGTTCCGCTGGGTTTCATTCAAGCCTCATTGCTCAAACGGTTACGCCAGCATCGCCCCGATACCGTAGATTTGCGATCGCGTTATTCCAAAAATGAGTTATTGCGTGGCGCATTGCTAACTATTAACGGTATTGCCGCAGGTATGCGAAATACAGGCTAACTATAGAAAGTACCCACAGGGTGCTTTCTATTTAAAGCGCAAAGCGTTATATATCCATGTTACGATTTTGGACAAACTGAGCGTGTTTACTGAGCGTGTGTGAGGAATATGAGCCCCAATCGTAATTTCCACGATCCCATTCGGGTTGGTGTTATAGGTATCGGTAATATGGGGCAGCATCATGCAAGGGTGCTCAGCTTGCTTAAGGATGCTGAACTAGTTGGGGTTTCTGATGTCAGTGTTGAGCGGGGGCGCGATACCGCTAGCAAACACCGTGTCCTTTACTTTGAAGACTATCGAGAGTTACTGCCCTTAGTCGATGCGGTTTGTATCGCCGTACCAACAAGGTTACATTACGATGTTGGCACGACTTGTCTCAAGGCAGGTGTGCATGTGCTGATCGAAAAACCAATTGCCGCCACCATCGAGGAAGCCGAATTTTTAGTTAAAACTGCGACTGAACAGAATCGTATCCTCCAAGTCGGTCATATTGAGCGCTTTAATCCTGCTTTCCAAGAGTTAAGCAAAGTTTTGAAGCATGAGACTATTTTAGCGATCGAAGCTGATCGCATGAGTCCCTACTCCCAAAGAGCGAATGATGTCTCCGTTGTCTTTGACTTGATGATCCATGATATTGATTTGGTACTAGAGTTAGTTCCTTCAGCAATTGTTCAGGTCTCAGCCCATGGTAATCGGGTTTCGCCAGATTCCAGTTATCTCGATTATGTGACTGCTACGATTGGCTTTGAAAACGGGGTAATTGCTACCCTGACAGCTAGCAAGGTCACTCATCGGAAAAAGCGCAAAATTACTGCCCATTGTAAAAATTCCCTCACTGAATCCGACTTTCTCAATAATGAAATTTTGATTCATCGCCAAACTACCGCCAACTGGACAACTGACTATGGTCAAGTCCTATATCGTCAAGATGGCTTTATCGAAAAAGTCTATACCAGTAACATTGAACCACTACACGCCGAGCTAGAGCATTTTGTGAGCTGCGTGCGAGACAAACAGCAGCCTTCTGTTGGTGGCGATCAAGCACTCAAAACTTTGCGTTTGGCAAGTCTGATCGAGCAAACTGCTCTTGATGGTCAAGTCTGGCGTAGTTGTGATTTGCAACTAAGGGAGATTGCGACAGCTTGTTAAGTAATTCATAGAGTTTCCCCGCCCTAGGTGGAGAAACTCTATGTGGGGTCACCCATTAGCATGATTGTTTAGCAATAGAAACTCTACAAAAGAGATAGAAGTCCTTGATATCAAGGACTTCTATCTCTTTTATGTGTTTGGGAACCTAGGGAACATTACTAATTTCCCCTAGTCAAAAGAGCCATATCTCATAGCAATTCAATGCAGGAAATCAAGCTCATGAAATCTCTTACAAAAATTTCTCTAGGTATTGCGATCGCAACTTCTGTAATCACCTCTTTTGGTGCCGCTGTTTCCGCAGGAGAAATCAAACAGCCGGGTAGTTATGTTGGTGCTGGCATTTCCCTCCAAAGTTTTGCAACTAATCCTTCTGTAGTCGGTGCAAACTTAGCAGGTCGCTACAAATTTGACGATGTACCTCTTTCCGTGAGAAGTTCTGTTCTATTTAGTAATGGAGGAACTTCAATTGTTCCTACTATTTCCTATGATTTACCTGTGGGCGATCGGACTAATGTCTATCTTGGTGCTGGTGCATCCTTCAAGGTTGGTGGAGATACGAGCCTCACTGGTAACCAAACTGCGTTTGCTCTCCAACCTGGCGTAGAAGTCAGTCTCACTGATCGCGTACTGCTCTATAGCAACGCAGTGATTCCTTTTAATGGTCAAAAAGTTGGTTCTGCTGGCACTTCTCTCCAAGCAGGTGTTGGTCTACAGTTCTAAATTCTAGAAAGCCTGTGCCGTACGCTTAGCGTGCGGCATAAATTTTTAGATAATTGCTTCCCAAGATCGACATCCTTCACAAGGCCCATTAGGGTTGACGGCACAGCGAATCATTTCCGAACGCGCATTATAAAAACAAGTTCCATCGCCAACAATCCAACGTCCATCGATAAAACTTCTTTCCAAATTCTCTGGAGCAATCTGGACATATACTAAAATTCTAAATAAGTTATATTTACCGCGCCTTAATTGGTATTGATGTCGACGTTCTAAAACTATGTAGGTTTTTCCATCCACATCCAGATAATTCCCTGGTTGCGGCATCCAATCTAAATGTATTTTACCTAAACTCTTTTCAGGATGAAGGATCCGAACCTCGGTTGGGAATGTTAAGGTTTCCATCTATTTGCTATCTATAATCTTTTTATAAAGTGTCGTAATTATCAGGAACCGTTGTCTTCGACAAGCCTGCGATCGATCGCAAATTTTGGCAACGAATTAATTCTGTAAATTCGGGATTATTGCGCCCGACTAATTTTGCCGCCGCAGGAATTGCTTCCAATAAGGCTCTAGCTGCTTCATCTTCGCGATAACCACGCTTTTGGGCAACCTCAATTGCCTCTTTATCACATTGAATGCGTACCTGCGCTCCTTGATTCTTCCTCACAACTTGGTTAATGCCGATGGTTCCCAACAAAAAAGCGATCGCAATGCCAGCCGCATCTCCCTGCACCGCTTCAATGATGCCACCGACTAATGACACCGCCGCAACACCCTGATAAACTCCTGCTTGTAGCCATTTAGTTTCCTGTCGCCAGCTTATTTCATGCAATAACAATAAATCTCTATGGGCTTCGGGCAATTGTCGCCATAACCGAAAATTGATATTTACCTGTGTTCCTTTCTGCCAAGGTAAAATTTGTAGGCTAGAGATTACTTCAATCTGCTCAGGCTTTGACTTAATGGATGTGGTCATGCGCCAAGATGCAGGTAAGAGATCTCGGAGACGGGCAATTTCTTCATTGATGTTCATAATATAATCTAGCTCTTCCTTAACTTTGCAACCCATGAGCAATCATCTAACTATCGCCGATGCTGAACGCATTCTATGGGAATTAAGTGACTTAGACTCAGACACGGCAACCTCAGATCGTCGATCTCAAATTTGTGAAGCCTTAGACTATTTAACCAAACAAGCTGACTACCATATCTTTGGTATCTGTGCCGAAACTACCCAAGATGCAATGCAGGCCTTGCAAAATTATACGGTGCATTTTCGTTATGAACTGCCCGCAGTCGATCTCCCTGATATCGCAGACGGTATCTATCTAAAATACAATCCCCGCAGTCGGCGTTACCATTGCGATAATTACCAAGGCACATATCGCGGCGTATTGATTTCCTTCCATACCGATTTTACCGATGGTTATAGCGGTACTCAGGGGCATTTCCCATTAGATCTTTTCTAAGCGCAACCCTCAGAACAAAGCGGTGCAATGCGCCGCTTTGTTCTTGTGTGATTTTAGAAAACTTCCTGCGTGAAGCTGCCATGCAATCCGTAGGGGACATGGTGCTTTAAGTGCAAGGTGGCAATTGGTTTACCCGTAATATTTTGAGCATCAAGGATTACCAAATCTGAGCGGTTATGCTCAGCATTAAAAATTAGTGTCAAGACCCAGCCCTGATCTTCGGCACTGTCGGGATTGCGATCGTAAGGTACAAAAATCGGCTCACTAATAAAGCCCCTTGGCGCAAAGCTATGAAATTCTTGCTTGCCAGTTTCCAGATCCACTTTAGCGATCGCTTGCAAAGGGGCATTGCCTGATTCTTTAGCGATCGCACCGATATAGGCATAGCGATATTTCTGACCCATACAACGGGGATGCACCACAGGAAACTCACAGGAACGCTCTAAAATCAGTTCCCGCTTGACTGTACCAAGTTGGGGATTAATCTCAAAGCGCCATAGCTGACCTGCAATTACCTTGTCAAAATCAATCTCCCGAAAATCAGTATTTGGCTCCAGTTTGGGATAGTCAGGATAACAAACCGAATCGACAATAATTACATCACCCTGTTCATACGCATTACAGTGGTGAAACACAAAACAAGGATCAGTTTCAATGGTTTGCAAATTACCTTGGCGATCAATCAATAGAAACTGGCTCGGTGAATTAGGCTTTAATTCAATACATTCGCCTGCGGTCGCTAAGCCCAACATAAAGGGCAAAGGTTTAAAAGACACAGGATTTTGCATGAAAATTCGATAATTCGGCGTATAGGCAAAATCATGCAGGAAACAAAATCCCGAAACCTTGACCTGTGACTCCGTGGATAATTTGCCATCAGCAGTCACTTGGTAAATCGAAATCGTAGACTTAGGCCCTGGTTGCACTCCAAATCCCCATAGGTCGCCAGTGCGATCATCACGTCTAGGGTGGGCTGTAAAAACCTGTCCCTTCGCTAACTGACCATCAAAATCCTCTAAGCCCACCGTATCTAGACTCTTGGGATTAATCGCATAGGGATGAGCAGCCTCCCACAAAGCCAATAACTTGCCACCTTGGTACACCACATTGGTATTCGCAACATTTTTATTCCGCAAATCAAAAATATTGCTCAGCCATCCCCCAGCCTTTTGAGTGCCAAATACGCCACGGTAAAGGATTTTCCCCGCTTTCTTTTCCGCTAAAAATTCAGGTGTCTTCACAAACTGATTTGTGAAGTGAGCCTTACCATCCTTAAATGCGATCGCACAAATCATCCCATCCCCATCAAATGGATGACCGTACTTTTCACCATTAATATCAAGCTGACCAGGACCATTACGAAATAGGGTTCCTTCTAGCTCTACGGGGATTTGCCCCTCAATGTCATCAATCCAATAAGCTTGCTCAGTACGCAGAGACTCGTATCCTTTTTGCCAATCTTCACGCGAAAAAGTATTTGATACAGCCTGAACCATAAATATTCATTAGTAATTTCCTTAACATTGTAACAATTTCGTCATAATTATGATCTCTGCTATCTAAATTTCTTGATCGACATTTCCTTATTCCTCCTGCGGATCTTTATTCTTAGGAAGAGACAAATCCTTGAGAGATTTGCCCATTTCTTGCTCCGATTCAGTCAAAGACCAGCGATAGGAAATCTCAATGCCATGATATTGGCACAAATCCTCAACCTGTTTTTGCAACGCAAACGCCTTGCGTAAATTAATAATTGCAGACTGGAGATGCTCTCTAGAAATATGCATCTTTGCCGCAATCTGCGGTTGATTCATCTCACTATGTAGTGTCGGTAACGTTTGCCTCTCAAGTAACTGAAGCAAAAGCTCATAGTGAATATGCGATGGAACAGGAAGTGAAGTCACAAATACCTCGATCGACACAAAACGAAAATCAAAGATTGGCTGTATATTTGTCTGGAGTTTTGGGACATAGCCATGACACACAGCATCTCAAGAAACTATTTGAGCAGCTTCGCGTCAACCTCGGCACACCCAAAAGCTCGTGTTTTGACAATTGTAGAGGATAAATCCATGTCGTTTTTACAGACATCTCTGAGACTTACATTTTTTTTCGTATTGGGCGCATCACAAATTACTTTATCGACATTGCCTGCGATCGCCCAAAACACAAAACTCGCCGATGCAAATTCCCTCCAAATTGCTCAGGCAAATAAGATTATTTACGTGTCTCCAAATGGCACTGATACAAATTCAGGGGGGGGGGCTGATCAGCCCTTGCGCTCCCTAACCGCAGCTTTGACAAAACAAATTCAAAGTGGGGCAATCATCCAACTTGCTCCCGGAATTTACTCCGCGGAAACTGGAGAAAAATTCCCTATCGTGATTCCTTCAGGTGTAACCGTCCGTGGCAGTGTTGCCAACCTAGGCGAAGAAACGATTATTTCAGGGGGAGGTGTTTTTGTCAGCCCCACTTTCGCCCGCCAAAATATTGCTGTGATTGCGGGTACTGATTCTCGTATTGAAGGCGTAACCATCACCAATAGCAATCCTAGAGGCTATGCTCTGTGGGTAGAGTCCGCACAAAATGTCACGATTACTAACAACACCTTTGCTAACTCTACCCATGATGGAGTCTTCCTAACAGGCGAGACCTCTGCCAATGTCATCAATAATATCTTCACCAGAAATGGAGCAAACGGTCTCTCCGCATTAGGTACAAGCACAGGCAAAATCCAATCCAACACTTTCGATGACACAGGTTTTGGTATTGCAATCGGTCAAAAATCTCAAGTTGCAATCCTTGCTAACCGTATAACCAATAACCGTGGGGGCATTATTGTTTCCAACGTATCTACTCCATCCCTCCGTGGCAACCTCATTGCTAACAATAAAGAAAATGGATTGACAATTCTCAAAGATCGTAGTGGTCAACCCACGGTTGATCTCGGTACAGAGGCTAGCCTTGGTCTAAATATTTTTCAAGACAACAAACAGTCAGAGGTTAACAACGCTTCTGGAGTTAAGGTAATTGCGATTGGTAACCAGATCGATCCTAAACGGACTCAAGGCTCCATAGAAATTGTGCAGCCATCATCACGATTGACACCCCCAACTACACCAGCGATTGCTAACGTGACATTCAGTGACGTTCCTGCGGATTACTGGGCGCAAACCTTTATTAAAGAGCTAGCCAAAAAAGAAATCATTAAAGGCTTTCCCGATGGTAGCTTTCGCCCTAATGCTCCTGTCACCAGAGCGCAATTTGCGGCAATGCTTAGCCAAGCCATGAATAAGCCTGCTATTCGAGGCAATACCAAATTTACCGATGTTGCTTCAACATACTGGGCAAACAACGCTATTCAGAAGTCTTATACCCTTGGTTTTGTGTCTGGCTATCCTGACAAAACATTTCGTCCCGACCTGAATATTCCTCGTGTCCAAATCCTCGTCGCCCTGGCTAATGGCTTTAACTACAATCCATCTCAGCCCGTTGAAAATACTCTACAAAAATATTCAGATGCCGTAACAATTCCTAACTACGCTCGCAACAGTGTTGCCGCAGCCACAGAAAACCGTATGGTTGTTAACCACCCAAATGTTAAGCTGCTCAACCCAAATCAAACCGCTACTCGTGCTGAAGTAGCAGCACTAATTTACCAAGCCCTAGTGCGATCGGGACAAATTCCCGCAACACCTTCGCCTTACATCGTTAACTAAAGTGTAGATTCTAAAAAAAGGAACACAGTTATTAGGTTAACTAAGTGTGTTCCTTTTCTAGTTCTACTTAATTTTCCATAATCCTAGAAAAACTTTTTTGTCTTAAAAGCCTTTCCCTACAAGTATTTCACTGATTTTTAGTAAAATCTTTTGAGGTTTTCTTCAAAAAACGCTTGACAAACCAAAATAACCTTGCTAACTTAATAAAGCGCTGAAGGGAAGCGAAGCGAAAGCGAAGCAACCCGACCTGAAAAGAGAAGCGCCAAGAACCTAGACAACCAAATA